>DATBGZ010000038.1:0-204529 GCA_036557785.1 Micromonosporaceae bacterium | reverse complement strand
GGCGACGTCGAGCCGGTCGCGCAGGAGCCGGTCAGCTCTTGATGCGTTCCATCGCGGGGTCGTAGAGGGGACGGAGCGACGCGCGAGCCGGGTACGAGCGACCGGCGACGTCGACCTCCCAGGTCGCGTTGTCGAGGTACGACGCGTCGATACGTTCGCCCGCGTCGACCATGACGAGGCCGACGGCGCCGCCCACCGTGAACCCGTACGAGGCGGCGCGCACGTAGCCGACCGGCTTGTCGTTGCGGCGCACGACCTCGGCGTGGAACAGCAGCGGTTCGGGGTCGTCGAGCAGCACCTGCACCAGCCGGCGCTGCAGTGGTCCCGCCGCCCGCTGCGCCGCGACCGCGTCACGCCCGATGAAACCGCCCGGCTTGTCGAGCGCGACCGCGAACCCCAACCCGGCTTCGAGCGCCGAGTCGGTGTTGTCGATGTCGTGGCCGTAGTCGCGATAGCCCTTCTCCATGCGCAGGCTCGCGAGTGCCTTCAAGCCGGCATGGCGCAAGCCGAACGGCTCGCCCGCGGCGACGATGCGCTCGTACACGTGCCGGCCCTGTTCCGTCGGCACGTACAACTCGTAGCCGAGCTCACCGAGGTACGTGATCCGGATGCACAACACCCGCGCGAAGCCGATGTCGATCTCGCGTGCAGTGCGATAAGGGAACGCGTCGTTCGACATGTCATGCGAGGTGAGCGCCTGCAGCACTGCCCGCGACTGCGGGCCCTGCACGTTCACCTGCGTGTACGCCGACGTCATGTCGGTGACCGACGCCCGGAACCCGCCGAGATGACGGCGCATCCACGTCTCGGCGTGCCGGTGCGCGGTATCGGACGCGACCACCCAGTAGTGCTCGTCGTCGAGTTTCGTGACCGTGAGGTCGGCTTCGATCGTCCCCCGCTCGTTCAGCCATTGCGTGTACGTGATCACGCCCGGATCGCGGTCGACGCGGTTCGCCGACAGCAACTCGAGGAACGGCCCCGCGTCGCGCCCCTGCACGAGGAACTTCGCCATGAACGACATGTCCATGACGATCACGCCCTCCCGGGCCGCCCGGTGCTCCGCGGCCCAGTGGTCGAACCACGCCGGCCGGCCCCACGACAGCGGCCCCGGCTCGGCGACCACGCCCGCGCCGGCGTACCAGTCAGGCGACTCCCATCCGCTCACGTCGCGGAAGTACGCCCCCTGCCCGGCCAGCCGCTCGTGCAGCGCCGAGAGCTTCGCGCCCCGGGCCGTGCGCATGGGCCGGTTCGGATAGTGCGTCGCGTAGACCAGGCCGAGCGCCTCCACCGTGCGGGTGGCGCGGTACTCGCGATTGGCCTGGTATGGCTCAAGCCGATCGACGTTTATCCCGGTCACGTCGATGTCGGGATGACCGTCGACGATCCACTGCGCCACCGCCCGGCCGACGCCGCCACCGGTGAGGATCCCGATCGAGTTCAGCCCCGCGGCCACGAAGTAGTTCCGCAACTCCGGCGCCTCACCGATCACCGGCGCCAGGTCCGGGGTGAAGCTCTCCGGCCCGCAGAAGAACAGCTTCACGCCAGCGTCCACGGTCACCGGGACGCGCTGCATCGCCGTGTGCAGGAACGGCGCCATCCGGTCCCAGTCCGGCGGCAGGGTCAGGAACGAGGCGTCGGCCGGGATCGCGTCGGCGTGCCAGGGTGCGCTGACCGGCTCGAAGAGGCCGATCATCAGCCCGCCGCCCTCTTCGCGGTAGTACCCGTACGAGGCGGGGTCCTCGAGCACGGGCAGCGAAGCGTCCACACTGGAGAGTGGTTCGGTGATGAGGTAGTAGTGCTCGGCCGCCTGCAGCGCCACGCTCACGCCGGAGCTCTCCGCAAGCTGCCTGGCCCACATCCCCGCGCAGTTGACGACGACCTCGGCCTCGACGAGCCCGTACGGTGTGCGGACCCCGGTCACCGCGCCGCCCCGGGTCGTCACGCCGGTCACCGCGACGCCTTCGACGACGCGCACGCCCTTCTGTCGGGCGCCGCGGGCGAGCGACATCGTGACATCGACCGGGTTGACCCGCCCGTCGTCAGGGACATAGAAGCCGGCGAGGATATCCTCGGTGCGGGCCAGCGGGAAGAGCTTGCCCACCTCGTCGGGGGAGATCTCGTGGACGTCGACCCCGAGATGGCGGTTGAACGCGGCCACCCGGCGGTACTCCTCCAGGCGCCCGGGGTCGGCGGCGACCTCGATGAACCCGACCGGAGCGAACCCGGTGGCGAGCCCGGTTTCTGCCTCGAGCCGGGTGTAGAGCTCACGGCTGTACTGGCGCATGCGGGTGGAGGTCTCGGACATCGATCCGAACGTGACCATCAGGCCGGCGGCGTGCCAGGTGGTGCCGGAGGTGAGCCGGTCGCGCTCCAGCAGGAGTACGTCCGTGACGCCGAGGTGCGCGAGGTGGTAGGCCACCGACGTACCGATGACGCCACCGCCGATGACGACGACCCGTGCCCGCTCCGGGATCTCCACGGCCTGACCTTAGCGGCCCGCGTGTGAACCCCCATGTCAGGAAGGGCACCCTGCCAGACCGTCAGGGTTGGCAAGGTGCCCTTCCTGACATGCGACTACTGGCGGATCGCCTCGACCTCGAGCTCGACCTTGAGCTTGGGGCCGACCAGGACACCACCGGTCTCGAGGGCGGCATTCCAGGTCATGCCGAAGTCTTCCCGGTTGAGCTCGGTCGCCGCGGAGAAGCCGATGACCTCGGTGCCCCACGGGCTCTTGGACACGCCCAGGAACTCCACCGGAAGCTCGACCTCGCGGGTAACGCCGTGGATCGTCAGGTCTCCGGCCACGACCAGGTCGGCACCGTCCTGCTTGACGATCCGGGTGCTCTTGAAGGTCAGCTCCGGGTAGTTCTCGACGTCCAGGAAGTCGGCGCTGCGCATGTGGTTGTCCCGATCGGGCACGCCCGTGTCGATGCTCGCCGCCTTGATGTGCACCTCGACGCTGCTCGCCAGAGGATCCTCGGCGATCGTCACCGTGCCGGTGACCTCCTTGAAGTGACCTCGGACCTTGGTCACCATCAGGTGGCGCGCGACCGCGCCCACCACGGTGTGGGCGGGGTCGAAGACGTAGGTGCCCGGGTCGGGAATCTCAAGCCCGTTGATCGTGCGAGTCATCGCAAGCCCCTTTGATTGAAAGTTCAACTGTTGACCGTGGTAACCATATCGCGCGGGGTAGTTGCGCTGTCAACTGTTGTGGCGGTGTGACCCGCGTCGCGTCGCGGAGGTACGAGCGCCGGGCGCCCGCGCCGTGCCCATCGGCGAACGGATTGCGGATCTGGGGTAGGTTTCTGCGCGTGCTGGGTGGGATGGCCTGGTCGACGACCGCGGACGAGTTGGACGGCTGGGTCGCCACCGCGGCGCGACATCGGCTCTGGGAGCGGGTCGACGACACGGGTGCGCGCGACGCGGCCCGGCGCGACCTCGCGGAGCGGCTGGTCCACCTCACCCTGCTGCGCCGGGACGGGCTGTTCCTCCTCGCCGACGACCCGTGGCAGGACCTCGACCTCGCCCACCGGATGGTCGACCGGCTCGCGTTCCTCGACGCCTTCCTTCCGGGCGAGATGCGGCTGCGCGCCGACGAGGTGAGCCTGCTGCTCGCCGTACCGTTCCTCTACGACACCCTGTGGTCGTCGCTGGCCGGGCGCGAGCGTGCCGTGGGACCGCATGACCTCACCCCGTCGCAGGACGCTACCAGCGACCGCGCGGCGTTTGAGCGTTTCGCGCAGAGCTACCCCCAGCCATACCGGCGCGCGGTCGCCGCGGCGGCCCGGGGCCATCGCGATCCCGCCGAGGAGATCGGCTGGTGGCTGCTGCACCGCTGGCTCGTGCGCCAACCAGCCGCGTACCGGCCGGATTCGCTGGCCGAGTTGCTCGCTCCCGCGGCGGGCGGCACCGGGTCGGCGAGCGGCACCTTCGCCCCCGAACGCGTCGCGGCCCTGCTGTGGGCGCTGCGGGCCGACCCCGGTTTCCTCGGCCGTACGGACCGGCCGGGCACGCCCCGCTCGGTCGCGCCGGATGGCGTGCGGGAGCGACTGCTGGGCTACCTGCTGGTGACCGCGCGCGGCCTCGCCATCGATACGCTCGCCCTGCCCGAGGTCATCGGCGAGCACCTGGGCATCGTCGACCCGGTCACCCCGGCTGGCCTGCGCGCCACGGTGGCCCGGGCGGTGTGGCAACCGCGCGGCACGACCCTGGTGCTGCAGGCGATCTGCGACCACCCGGCCGTCGAGATCGCACTGCGCTCCCACATCGAGACGCTGAACCAGGTCCTGACCGAGGTGCAGCGCGCCGCTGCCTCGGAGCGCTCGGTAGAGCCCCTGCGCCACCTGCCCACGCACGTCACCACCGATGGCCTGCAACCCTCCGTTGTGGACGGTGTGCGCGCCTACCAGTCCGCCGGGGTCCGGTTCCGGCTCGCCGAGGACCGGGTACAGGAGCTGCTCATGGGCGAGCAGCTCTATGGCGACCCGGCACTGGCGATCCGGGAGCTGTACCAGAACGCGCTCGACGCGTGCCGCTACCGCCAGGCGCGCACCGAATACCTGCGCCGCACCGGATCGGGCCCCGCGAACGGCCAGGGCCTTCCCGGCGGCGAGGCGTGGACCGGGCGCATCCGGTTCGAGCAGGGCGTCGACTCCGACGGGCGGGCGTACCTGGACTGCGTCGACAACGGCATCGGGATGGGCGTACGGGAGCTCTCGGAGGTCTTCGCGCAGGCCGGGGTACGCCTGGGCGACCTGCCGGAGTTCATCGAGGAACAGGCCGAGTGGTCCCGGCTCGACCCGCCCGTGCAGCTGTTCCCCAACAGCCGCTTCGGCATCGGCGTGCTGAGCTACTTCATGCTCGCCGACGAGATCACGGTCGACACCTGCCGGATGGGACGCGACGGTTCGCCCGGGCAGCGCCTGCGGGTGGCGATCGCCGGTCCCGGCAGTCTGTTTCGCATCCGTACCCTCGGCCCGGGCAACGAGTGCGGCACCACGGTGCGCCTGCACCTACGCCCGGGCGCCGGTGTGTCCTGTGTGGACACTCTGCGTACAGTGCTGTGGGTGGCCGACTTCGAGACCCAGGCCTCCGACGGCACGGACCGGCACGAGTGGATGCCGGGCGAACTGTCCGCCGCGACGCCGCCGATGCAGGCCGCGAAGGCCACGGCGGGTCAACCGGGCAGTGGGGCCGCCGTCGTGGCCGACCCCGGCGCGGGCGTGTGGTGGTGCACGGGGACCGGCGCGATCCTCGCCGACGGGCTGTGGGCGGGCCAGGAACTCGGCGGAGCCGTGGTGAACCTCGCCCGCGACCTGGCACCGCGCCTGTCCGTCGACCGGACGAAGATCCTGGCCTACCGCGAGGAGGACCTCGAGCGGCTGCTGTGGCAGGCGGTCGACACGCTCGTGGCGGCCGGTCCGGCCGTGCTCGGCTACGAGTGGCTCTACGCGTTCGCCTACGCCCGCCCGCTCATCGCCGACGTCGCGTTCGAGCGTGCCATCGCCTCCGGCTTCCGGCAGTGGCGCCTCGGCGAGGACACCGTCGACGCTGCGATCGCCGGCTGCTTCCTGCCCGACGGGAGCGGGCCTGCGGGCCCGGAGCAGGTCGTCGAGTGGCGGCTCACGGCTCTCGCCGCCGCCGGGCGCTACCCGAAGCTCGTCTCACCAGGATCCGACTGGGGCACGGTGATGCGTGCCCGGCCCTCCGATGCCCTGATCATGAGCATCGACATCGACGGCCAGGCACCGTGGCTCGACCCGGTCGATATCGTGCCGATGTCGGTGCTGGTCCGCGCCGCACGGCGCATCGGGCGGCACCCGAGCGAGATCGCCGCGCGGCTGGAACAACTCGGCTTCACCGTGGCGGTAGGACACGAGACGATCGGCTCGGATCCGGACGACCTGCTGTTCCTCAGCCGTGACCTGGACAGCTCCCGGCCGTGGCTGGATCCGCAGCGACCGGTGCTGCTCCCCCACATCCTGCGGGCCGCGCACCGCAGCGGACGGCCGATCCGGGAGGTCAGCACCCGGCTGCGTCAACTCGGCTTCAGCTTCCAGGTTGAGCCCGATTCGGTACCGGTCGATGGGTTCGACCCTGCCGACCTGGTGCTCGCCAGCCGCGAGCTCGACGGCACGTACCCCTGGCTCGACCCGACCGAGCCAGTGACACTGGTGCATGTCATCCGGGTCGCTCATCGCACCGGGCGTGAGGTCAGCGATGTGGCGGCCCGGCTCGCGGTGCTGGGGTACACGCTGCCGCCGGGCTGCGAAGGACTGGTCACCGGTGCGTACGACCTGGTCCTCATCAGCCGCGACCTCGACCGGACCGCGCCGTGGCTCGACCCGGCCGAGCCGGTGACGCCCATCCATCTGCTTCGCTGTGCCCAGCAGATCACGCTGCCGGTCACCGAGGTGGCGACCCGGCTCGCGGCGCTGGGTTACACCGTTGGCGTGGACGCGGCGACGCTGGCCGGCGTCGAGCTCACCCCGGAGGACCTCACCCTCGCCAGCCGGGACCTGGGCGGCACCCCGCCGTGGCTCGACGCGTCCCGGCCGGTCTCGACACTGCACCTGCTGCGCGCCGCCGAACAGGCCAACGCGCCACTCTCCGCGGTGGTGACCCGCCTGGGCCAGCTCGGCTACCGCCCCGCCACGCCGCCCGAAGAGATCATCGTGGATCACCTCGACCCCGACGACCTCGTCATCACCAGCGTCGACCTGGACGGGACGCACCCCTGGCTCGACCCGGCGGAGCCCGTGCCGGCGGTACACCTCATCCGCGCCGCGCGCGTCACCGGCCGCGACGTGCACGACATCACCGCGCGGCTGACGGTCTTCGGCTACACCGTGCGCACGACGCTCGGCGAGCTCGGCGTCGACCAGCTCACCCGCGAGGACCTGCTGATGACGAGCCAGGATCTCGACGGAGCCGATCCGTGGCTCAAGCAGGACGAGCCGGTGAGCCTGCCGCACCTGGTCCAGGCCGCACGCCGGCTGCGGCGGCCCGCGGGCGAGCTCGCGGCACGCCTGCGTGAGCTCGGCTACACGATGGAGGTCGACCCGGCCACGGTCGCCATCGACAAGATCCGGTCGAATGACCTGACGTACGCGAGCAACGACCTCGACGGCACGCGCCCCTGGCTCGACCGTGACCGGCAGGTCCCGCTCGGGCACATCCTCGCCGGGGCGAGCAAGACCCACCAGCCCGTACGGGAGGTGGCGCAGCGCCTGTCGCTCATGGGCTACGAGACCCCTGACCTGGACGTACGTCTGCCCCGAGCCCTGCCCGGCGGGGTCTGACCCGTCCGCAGCTCGCTCGCGACCAAGCCGGTTGCACCGGGTTGCGAGCGTGGGACACCCTGTCAGGCGTGGCGGCCGTATGTGAGATCGGCAGTTGTGGTGTCCTCGCGGTCGGCCGGTGTGGGCCGTGCGGACGGGCGATGTGCACCTCGCACCGCGCCCTGCTCGGTGGGGAGCCGGTGCTCGACCGCTGCGTGGAGTGTCAGCGGGTCGGCTCGGTCGACCGGGCCCTGCAGTCGGAGCGAGCCATGCAGACGCACGAGAAGTACATCGCGGGGCTCGCCGCCCTGCCGCCGGGCGTGGAGCGGTTGGTGCGCACCATGCACTACCTCGCCGGGGTCAGCATCGGCCGTACCCCGAAGACGGGGCCACTGCGCTTCGAACCGGTCCTGACCGACTTCTACCCCGACCTGTCCCGGGCGTGCCCCGACTTCTGGCCGGGCGGCCCGGGCACCGTGAACCTGCTCGCGCCGCCATGGAGCCCGCTGCTCGCGGCGGCGTGGTTCCTGCGCAAGATCGCCGAGACCGGCAAGCCGCCGAACGCACGGCTGAAGGGGTGGATCACCACCGGCAACAAGTGGCACGGCCGCCATTCCCAGGTGGCGCCCCCACTGCCGGCATGGCGCCTGCAGGAGGGCTCGCTCACCCATGCCTCGCAGGCCGGTCGCCCGGACGCGGACCGGCGGGCCGACGCGTACATCGTCGTCGCCGATGGCCGGGTGATGCTCGACTACAACCAACCCTGCCTGATCTCCGCCCGGGGGCTGGTGAGCATGGGTGTGCTCCTGTGGGGCCAGCCGCGAAAGCCCTGGGAGGGCGGCTGAGGCATGCAGAATGGGCCAGTGGCGGCGAAGAAGAGCACGGTGGAGATCGACGGCTTCGAGGTGGGCATCTCCAATCCGGAGAAAGTCTTCTTCCCTGATCTGGGCATCACCAAGCTCGACCTGGTGGAGTACTACCGGACGCTGGCGACCCCCGTGCTCACCGGTGTGGCCGGCCGGCCCATGGGGCTCAAGCGGTACGTCAACGGCATCTCGGGTGAGGCCTTCTACCAGAAGCGGGCACCGACGAACCGGCCCGCATGGATCGAGACCGTGCAGCTGCGCTACCCCTCCGGCCGTACGGCCGACGAGGTCGTGGTACGGCACGCGGCCGACCTTGCCTGGCTGGTCAACCTCGGCTGCGTCGACCTCCATCCACACCCCGTACGGGCGCAGGACCTGGAGCATCCCGACGAGCTGCGCGTGGACCTCGACCCGAACCCCGGCGTGGGTTGGCCGCAGGTACGCGAGGTGGCGATGGTCGTGCGCGACGTGCTCGTCGACTGTGGACTGACCGGGTGGCCGAAGACGTCCGGCTCGCGTGGCCTGCACATCCTGGTCCGCGTCCGGCCACAGTGGACGTTCACGGAGCTGCGCCGGGCGGGGTTGACGATCGCCCGACTGGTGGAGCAGCGGGTGCCGGAGCTCGCCACCAGCCGATGGTGGAAGGAGGAGCGCCACGGGGTCTTCGTTGACTTCAACCAGAACGCGAAGGACCGTACCCAGTGCTCCGCCTACTCCGTACGGCCGACCCCGGACGCGCGAGTCTCCACTCCCCTGCGCTGGGACGAGGTTGCGACCTGCGACCCGGCCGACTACACCTTCGCCACGGTGCCGTCGCGGGTCGCCTCGCTCGGCGATCCGGGCGAGGGCATCGACGAGGCGGCCGGCTCGCTCGACACGCTCCTGGCCATCGCCGAGGAACACCGCGCGGCCGGCCTCGCTGACGCCCCATCGCCCGCCCAGGTCGACCGGGGCTCGGTCGCCGAAGCTCCGCCGGGCAAGTCCAGCGGGGCGAGCGGGCGCAGGCGCAGCTCGATGCCACTCATCGAGATTGCCCGTGCCGCCTCCAAGGCGGAGGCGCTCGCCGGACTGGAGCGATGGAAGTCCCGGCACGCGGCGGTACTGCCCCACCTCGCCGAGGACGACGTGCTCGTCGACTCGATGCGTGGCCGCAGCAGCCTCTGGTACCGGGTCCGGGTCAACCTGCGCCACGTTCCGGCCGGCCAGCGCCCGCCGCAGGAGGAGCTCGAGGTCGACTTTGATCCGTTCGCGGCTTGGCGGGACAGCCCCGAGGCCGCGCAGTGGCGGGGCTCCCGCGGCCGGTCATAGCATCCGCGGCATGGAGGTCAACCTCGCTCGCCTCGGCGAGGATTCGCTGCAACGGCTCGGCGACCATCCGGTGCTCTGCTACGAGGGCCGCTGGTATCGCTCCGGGGAGCTGCACGAGCGCGCGTGTCGGGTCGCGACGGGACTGCGAGCGATCGGCGTCGAGCCCGGCGACCGGGTCGTGGTCTTCATGGCGAACTGCCCGGAGGTCGGCATCGTCTACTCGGCGACCTGGCGGGTCGGTGCGGTCGTGACACCGGTCATCTTCCTCATCTCCCGGCCCGAGCTGCGCCACATCCTGGCCGACTCCGGCGCGGCCGCGGTCATCACCTCACCTGAGCTGCTCGACGTCGCGATCGACGCGACCGACGGCCGGCCGGTACCCATCGTGGTTGTGGGCGACGGGCGTTCGGGTGTCGTGGATTTCACCGAGCTGGAGCGGCACGAGCCGTCGTCCATTGTGGAACGACGCGGCGGTGACCTGGCCGCGCTGCTCTACACCGGCGGTACGACCGGCCGCAGCCGCGGCGTCTGCCTGACGCACGCCAACCTCAGCCACGCCGGCGCGGCGTCCCGGGCCGCGACGCATGTGCCCGGAGTGACGCGCGGCATCAGCGGCCTGCCCCTGTCGCACTCGTTCGGGCTCATGGTGAGCGTGGGCGGGATGCACCTGCCCGAGCCGACCACGGGAGTGCTGCTGCGCTGGTTCGACGCGACCACGTGGCTGCGCCTGGCGGCTGAGCACCGGTCGCAGACCGCGACCATGGTGCCATCGACGATCGCCATGCTGCTCGCCTGCCCGCTCGAGGAGTACGACCTGACCGAGCTGCGCTACGTCTACTCCGGCGCGTCGCCGCTACCGCCGGCGGTGCGGTCGGAATGGGTCCGGCGGGTACCGGGATCCATGATCCTCGAGGGGTACGGCTGCACCGAGACGGCCGGCATCGCGACCACGAACCCGCCGGCTGCCCCGCGACACGGAACGGTCGGGCGGCCGGTGCCGGGCGTGCGGATCCGGGTCGTCGACCCGTCCGGCGCCGACGTGCCCACCGGCGAGGATGGCGAGGTCCTCATCAGCGGGCCGAACGTTATGGCCCGCTACTGGGACACGGAGCAGCCGCAGGGCGAGTGGTTCCACACCGGCGATGTTGGGCGGCTCGACGCCGACGGGTATCTGACCATTGTGGACAGGATCAAGGATCTCATCATCCGGGGCGGCTACAACATCTACCCGCGCGACGTCGAGGACGTGCTCACCGCCCACCCGCAGGTCGCCATGGCGGCGGTCGTGGGGCGCCCGGACGACCGGCTCGGCGAGGAGGTCGTGGCATTCGTGTCGCTGGTGCCCGGTGCCACCCTCACTCCGTCGGAGCTGGTCGCCTACGCGAAGCAGCACCTCGCCGCGAACAAGTACCCGCGCGAGGTGCGCATCCTCGACGCCATCCCGCTCACCTCGGTCCTCAAGGTCGACCGGAAGGTTCTGCGGGCCCGGCTCAGCTGACCCCTGCGTTGGGCCCCCGCCGCAACGGCTACGCAGAGTGACTCGTTTCGCGTTCGGTGGCACATTCGCGCGCGAGGCGGTTTGCTCAGGTGCTTCTCACGCAACACCCACCTGAGCTGGTGAGATTCATTGTCGTGAGATCTATAGGCGCGCCGCACGCGTCACGCTGCGTAGTGCGGATCAGCCGGCCTCGGCGCCGCCCGGCGGGCGTGCCTGCGCCGCCTGGACGCTCACCGTGCCGTCTGATCAGCACGGCGGTGAGCCGTCCGGCGGGCGTGCCTGCGCCGCCTGGTCGCTCACCGTATCGTCCGCGGCATCGAGCCAGTCCTTCATGTCCTGGTCGGACCACTCATCCGAGTCGAATTGAGAAGAGTCAACGACCTTCCGTGGCCGCGGCTTGGCCGAAGCCTGCTCCTGACGGGCACGCCACATCTCCCGCCTGTCCACGTCAGGCGGCTCGGGCGCGTTGCGGAACTGGGCCACCCGGACCTCCCACTTCGAGCGCGCCTGCTTGGCCAGGCGGCGAGCGTGGTCGCGGTGGAACGTCTCCGGCGGCCGGGCCAGGCCGTAGCTGTCGGCCCACCACTCCCCTGGGCGCGGATCGAGGATGATGTCCAGATGCGACGGATAGCGCCAGCCGCCCCCGTTGCGCGTGTCGGGGATGTCGCGCATCGGCGTAATGACATGCCCCTCATCGTCAACCACCACGAGCCGGAGCCCAGCTACCGCCAGCAGACGTTCGAACGCCGGTATTGTCGGTGTGATCGCGCCCGACTCCACTCTGCTCACCGTGGACGCAGCCACGCCGGCGCGCCTGGCAAGCTCCCGCTGACTCAGGTGGGCGATGCGTCGCGCTCGCCGCAGCAGACCGGAGAGCGGGTATCGACCGCCCAGTGTCGGAAACTCCGCCTCCCGCTCGTCGGCGACCTGGACCCACTCCCGGTCGACCGGGCCGTCCGCGGCGGGCGCGCTGTCATCTTTGATATTCGATGTCTCATCCCCGTTCATGGCGTCAGCCTGCGCGCCGGTGGATGCTCGCGCAACCGCTGCACGACCACGCGCGGATCCACTACTGATAGTCGCTGAATTCACGAATTCGGACTATGTGAATGCCTGAATACTCCCAGCGCACAGGGCGTTGCGTCAGACGCACCTGAGCAAAGCGAAAAGCGCGCATGCACGCGACCCCGCCGAAATCGACTACCCACAGTAGCCACGCTCGCTTACTCGACCCATGCAGATGCCTGAACGCTACCAGCTGAGCGGCCGTTGCGTCAGACGCACCTGAGCAAAGCGAAAAGCGCGCATGCACGCGACCCCGCCGAAATCGGCTACCGTACGTGAGCGCCGGGGCAGGGGCCGCGCGAGCTCAGGCCGTGGGCATGCGGACTGCGGCGAGCTGGGTGGCCTGCACGACGACCCGGTCGAGGCTGTCCCACGCCTCGCAGACGATGTCGACCAGGCCGCCCGCGACGAGGCGGGACCGCTGCCGGATCCGCAGCGGCCCGGGCGCCGGAATCGACCGCAGGTAGGCGGTCAGCTCCAGCGTCGGTACCCAGCCGATGCTGCCCAGCGTCAGCGTCGGCGGCGGGAACGCGTCGGCGGCGTAGAGCAGGCTCACCGTGTCCCGCCGCCAGATGTCCGGCTCGCCGGCACCGGTGCGGTCGTCGAAGGCGAGCCAGCCACGCATGTCGGCTCGGGCGTCGGCGAACGACGCGGGGTCGATGTGCTGGGCGACCATGTCGAGCATCGCGATACGGAACCCCGGACCCATCGGCTCCATCGGCAGGCGGGTGCATTCCTCGATGGGCGCGACGGCCGGTGGTGGCGCGTCGGCGAAGCGGGCCTCCGGCGCCTCCTCGAGTGCGCCCGTGACGAACAGCGCCTCGACGCGGACCCGGCCCTGCTGGCTGAGCCGGGCTCGGACCTGGCTTGCCAGGCGGCCGGCCCGGATCACCTCGACGCTGACCGTGGCGGGTCCGACCTCGGGCGAGCTGGCGTAGACGGCGCTGGCCGAGAGCGGTTGCGGGTGGTCGGCCGTCACCGCGAGCACGGCACGGCCCACGAGCGCCAGCAGGTAGCCGCCGTGGGGCCTGCCGCCGACCGTCCACTCCGGGTCGAGCTGCGCGCGGTACGTACCGTCGCCCGCCGCCTCGACCCGCGTCGCCTCATCGAACCCCGCCACGCCTGCTCCTGTCCGTGACCACCGCCGGGGCAACCGTACGGGCATGCGCGTCACGCACTGCCGGGAAGGTCCGCCGGGTGTGATGTGGTTGGCTGGTTTCATGCAGGCGATCGTGCTGCGGGCTCACGGAGGGCCGGAGCAGCTGGTGCTCGAGGATACGCCCGAGCCGGTTCCTGGCGAGGGCCAGGTGCTGGTGGAACTCTCCGCCACCGGCGTGAACTTCGTTGATATCTATAACCGTATCGGCCGGTACCCGAGCAGGTTGCCCCGGGTGCTCGGCTCGGAAGGGGCAGGCACGGTGGTCGCGGTGGGCCCCGCGGTCACGTCCGTACGGGTCGGGGACCGCGTGGTGTCGGCGTCACTGGACGGCGCGTACGCACAGCGGGCCGTGGTGCCGGCTGATCTCGTGGTGCCGGTGCCCGACGGCGTCAGCGACGAGACCGCGGCCGCGATGATGCTGCAGGGACTGACCGCGCACGCGCTGGTCTTCGACGTGTACCCGGTACGTCCCGGCGACACCGTGCTCGTGCATGCGGCGGCGGGAGGCGTCGGGCTGCTGCTCACCCAGATCGCGAAGCGCCGCGGCGCACGGGTCATCGGTACGGTCTCCACCGACGCCAAGGAGCGCCTCGCCCGCGAGGCCGGCGCCGACGAGGTCATCCGGTACGACACCGGCGTGGACGTGGCCGCCGAGGTACGCCGGCTCACGAGCGGCGCCGGCGTCGCCGCCGCCTATGACGGGGTCGGCGCCGCCACCTTCGATGCCAGCCTGGCGAGCCTGCGCCGGCGGGGAGTGCTCGCGCTCTTCGGTGCGGCGAGCGGACCGGTCGAGCCCGTCGATCCGCAGCGGCTCAACTCCGCCGGTTCGGTCTACCTGACCCGACCCGCCGTGGCGCACTACGTCGCGACGCCGGCCGAGTTGCGCCAGCGTACCGATGATCTGTTCGCGTTCATCGCCGACGGGCTCCTGGTCCACATCCACGACCGGTACCCGCTCGCGCAGGCGGGCCGGGCCCACACGGACCTCGGGTCCCGCCGGACCACGGGCAAGCTGCTGCTGATCCCCTGAGCCGTACGGGTGCGGCGTGGCGCGGTCGCGGACCTGACAGAATGAGCAGGTGCTCGGGGACCTCCAGGTGCCGCCGAACGTCACGGTCCCGGCGGGCGAGCTGCAGTGGCGGTTCTCGCACAGCGGCGGCCCCGGCGGACAGGGCGTGAACACCAGCGACAGCCGGGTCGAGCTGACGTGGGACCTCGGCACGACGGCGGCTCTCTCCGACGCCCTGCGACAGCGCGCGCTGGCCCGGCTCGCCACCCGGCTGACCGGGACGGCGCTGACCGTGGTCGCCTCCGAGTTCCGGTCCCAACTGCGCAACCGGGAGGCCGCCGCGGCCCGGCTCGTCGCCCTCGTCGCCGCCGCGATCGCCCCGCCGCCGCGCCGGCGCCGGCCGACCCGCCCCACCGCGGCCTCGGTAGATCGACGCATCGAAGCCAAGAAGCGCCGCGGTCAGCTCAAGCGCTCCCGCCGCCCCGACGTCGAGTGAGCCGAGTCGACTGAGCCGAGTCGACTGAGCCGAGCGGTGGGCTAACGGGCAGCGGCGGTGGACATCGTCGGCGCGAGGGGGTGGCGCGGCGTCTTGCGGTACAGGCGATTGCGCAGCGCTCGGATGAAGCGCTTGCGATCGGCGGGGGCGTGGCCGTAGGCGATGATCTCCTCGCCGTCGAGCAGGCGGGCCAGCCGCGCGCGGTTGTCGGTTCCGGCCGCGGTGCGCTGGTCGCCGAGGGCACCCACGTGCTCGTACGCGCCCACCAGCACCCAGCGGTCGCCGAACATCAGCTTCATCGTCTCGACCTCCCACAGCAGCGGGTCGGTCGGGTGAGACACGTCGATGATGACCACGTCCGCTGCGGCACCGAGGCCGCGCACCGCCGCCTGCCAGATCGGGCCGGTCACGCGGGTCACGAACAGCCGGGGGCTGAAGATCTTCCGGCTCAGCGCGCCGATCCTCGTCGCGATCGGCGCGATGGCCGACTCCGTGTCGATCGTACGCCGGGTGAAGCGCCCGGCCCGGATCGCGGCGACCCAGGCGCCCGCGGCGAAGACCGCGATGCCGCCGGCCAGCAGCATGACAAAACCGATGAGAACCAACAGGACTGCCATCCCGATGGCATCGGCGAACGCGTTGCCCATGGCAGCGCCGAAGGAGTCCTTGATGTTGTCCGCCTGTCCGGGGTCCGTGTGCTGACCGTTGGCCACGCTCCGCTCGATGCCCCCGCCGCGGACCCAGAGGACGAAGTACACGACCACGCCGGTGAATACGATCAGAGCCAGTCCGGCGAGTCGGCGCCGCCACCGGGGCGGGGGTACCGGGGTGACCATGGCGTCGTCGAGGGTCACCACCCGCACCCGCCGACCGACGGCGGAGGTGAGCGCGCCGGTGACCGCCCGGGTCGAGTCTCCGTACCCGAACTTGCGCAGGTAGAGGCCGAGCCGGCGCCGCCCGCGGATCAGGCGCAGCCCGAGCCAGGCGAGCACGACCGTGACCACCAGCGCGAGCAGGGACCAGAGCACATCGCTGGCCTTCGCGTCCCCACTGATGATGCCGGCGTAGTCGGCGGCGAAGCCGACTGCGAACAGCAGCGTGAACGGCGTGGCGATCACGCCGATGGCGACCAGCACCGAGCCCAGCAGGACGCCGAGCCCCCGCAGGAAACCCGACCGACCGCCTGACGGGACATCGAGCACCACCCGTGCCGCCACAGACGCCTCCCCTCACCACCGTCGCCCCCGCTGTGCCCACCCAGCGTGGGGCCACTGCAGCCGGTGCGCAATCGTCCTGCCGTCTTCAGAAATGGGCGGTACGTATCGGATCAGGACGGCTCGCCCAGAAGGCGGAGTCGGGCCATCCCGCCGTCGGGGTAGACGTCCAGGCGCACGTGGCTGGCGGCGGTACGGGTGCCGATGAGGAACCGGTGCCGCGTGTCGGGCTGCAACCGGGTCCGCGCCACGATCTCGACCCACTCCGCCCCGGCTGCGGTCTCCTCCACAGTGGAGGCTGCGGTGAGCCGGGCCCAGCCGGGAGCATTGCCCTTGAAGTGGGTCGTGTCGAGCTCGGCAACGCGTACCGTGCCCCGCAGCCCCAACCGTACGAGCACCCAGTCGTTGCCGTCGTCGCGGCGCCGGGCGGTCTCCCAGCCCTCCCCCATGCTGCGCGCGAACCCGGGCAGCAGCAGGTTGTCGGGGTTGCCGTAGAAGCGGTTGCTGGCGTCGATGACCCGTCCACCGTGCTCGGTCGCGGCGAGGTCGACCAGCGTGCCGAGGCCCAGGAACCGCGGGTCCGGTACGGGCTGGCCGTGCACGCGCAGGCGGGCCACGCCGCCGTCGGGGTAGATGTTGAGCCGGACGTGGGTGACCGGGGCCGAGCCCGAACGCGCCGGGCCGGCCACGGGGAACGGGTTGGCGGCATCGCCGCGCAGTGGCGAGCGCGGGAGCAGCTCGTGCCAGGTGGCCTCGACCAGCTCCGCCGGTGAGGGGTAGCCCTCGACGGAGGTGGCGTCGATCGAGGCGTACGGTGGATAGTTGCCGACGAAGAAGGACGTGTCCACCACCACGCCCGCGACGATCCCGGGCACGCCCAACCGGACGATCGCCCAGTCATGGCCCGGTTCGCGCCGCCGTCGGGTCTCCCATCCGTCGTAGACCTGGCCCTTCGACCCGAAGGTCCGGGGCGTGAACACCGGCGCGGCCGGCTCGACCAGGCTGTCCGCGGGGGCGAAGAACTCGTCGTTGCAGGCGACCACACCGCCGCCCAGCAGTCGGGAGGCGAGGTCCGGGAACTCCACAAAGGACGTCATCGGATCAGCAACCGGCCCCGCGGCGTGCTGCCGTCGACCAGAACCCCGCGCAGCCAGGTGGCCCGCACCATGCCCCGAAGGGTGCGTCCCACGTAGGGCGTGATCGGGTTGCGGTGATGCAGCATGCGCCCGTCGACCACCCACGTGGCGGTGGGGTCGAAGGCGACCAGGTCGGCGTCGGCCCCGACCTCGATCCGTCCCTTGTGGACCAGCCCGGCGAGGTCGGCGGGGTGCCGCGACATCCAGCGCACCACGTCCTCGAGGTCGACTCCTCGGGCCTCAGCCTCCGTCCAGAGGAGCGAAAGGCCGAGCTGGACCGACGCGATCCCGCCCCAGGCCGCGGCGAAATCCCCGATGTCGGTCTGCTTGAGGTCGGCGGTACAGGGAGAGTGGTCGGAGACAACGCAGTCGAGGACGCCCGCGGCGAGCGCATCCCACAGCTCGTTGCGGTTCGCCGCGTCCCGGATCGGCGGGCAGCACTTGTAGGCCACGCCGGCATCGGGCACGCCCTCCGCCGAGAGCGTCAGGTAGTGCGGACACGTCTCGGCCGTGACCCGGACGCCCTCGTCCTTCGCCTCGGCGAGCAGCGGCAGCACCTGCGCCGCCGACAGATGCAGGAGGTGCACCCGGGCTCCCGTCCGGCTCGCGGCCGCCAGCACCGTCCGTACCGCGGCGACCTCGGCCTGCGGCGGCCGGGAGTTCAGGAAGTCGCGATAGCGACGTGACGGCGGCGCCGGGCGCACGATCGTCGGGTCCTCGGCGTGCACCAGGAACAACGCGTCCACTGTGGAGAACGCGGCGTCGAGCTCGGCCGCGCTCAGCGGTGGGAACTCGGGAACCCCCGAGTCGACGAGGAAGCACTTGAAACCGAAGACGCCGGCCTCGTGCAGCGGGCGCAGGTCGTCCGCGTTGCCCGGCACTGCGCCACCCCAGAAGCCGACGTCCACATGGCACTGTCCCGCCGCGGCCGCCCGCTTCACCGCCAGCGCCGCGACGGAGACGGTGGGCGGGATCGAGTTCAGCGGCATGTCGACAACCGTCGTTATGCCACCGGCGGCCGCTGCCCGGGTGGCGGTCTGGAAGCCTTCCCACTCGGTGCGACCCGGCTCGTTGACGTGCACGTGGGTGTCGACAAGCCCCGGCATGAGGACCAGGTCCCCGAGATCCTCGCCATCGGCGTGCTGTCCTTCGGGCGCTAACCCGGCATCGTAGGGACCGATCGCCACGATCCGCCCGTCCTCGACGTGGACCGAAGCCGGTCGCTCACCATCGGGCAGCATCACGCGCAGCGACCGGAGGATCACAATCCCTCCAACGTGGACCGGTCGAAGTGGACCTCGTCGGCGTCGAGTGCCCCGCAGTCCAGGCCGCGCAGCAGGAAACCGGCCATGGCCCGGGCGGTCGCTGGCTCGTCGAGGATCCCCGCGCTGCGCCGCGACAGGTAGAGCCCCAGTCGTTCACTGGCGCCCCGTGCCCCCTCGCGGAAGAACGTGTAGGTCGCGCCGTACCGGCTGGGCAACTGGGCCGGGTTCAGGTCCCAGCCCTGATAGAAGCCGCGCTCCAGCGACCGCCGGACGAGCCGGGCGTGCAGGTCCCACGCGGCCTGGACGTCCGATGTGGATCCGACCGGGATGACATTGGTCGAGCCATCGCAGACGCGGACCCCGGTGCCGGCGGCGGCGACCTGCATCACGGCCTTCGCGTGGTCGGCCGCGGGATGCTCGAGGCTCTGGTACTGAGCGGCGATCCCCACCGAGGCGCTGTAGTCGTACGTGCCATAGTGCAGGCCGATGCAGCGCCCCTGGGCCGCCGTGATGAGCCGGGCCACGGTCGCGGTCCCGTCGGCGCCCAGGATCGCCGGCGGGGTCTCGATCTGCACCTCGAACCGCAGCGAGGCATGCGCCAGGCCGTACCCCTTCTCCAACCGTCCACAGAGGACCACCATCGCCTCGACCTGGGCCGGATCGCTCACCTTCGGCAGGGTGATCACGAACCCCGGCGGTGGCGGCCCGAGCGCGTCGAGAAAGACGTCGAGGGTACGCGTGGCGCGTCGTCGGGTCGGCGCCTCCAAGGACTTGCACCGCAGCCCCACGAAGGCCGGCCGCTCCCCATTCGCCACCGCGGTCGCGGTCGCCCGGGCGTGGCCGTCCTCCTCGTCGTCGGAGCGCACACCGTACCCGTCTTCGAAGTCGATGCGCAGATCCTCCACGGGCTCGGCCGCGAGCTTGGCCAGCACCCGGGCGTTGACCTCGTCCGAGAACGGCAGCGGTCCGTGGTCGCGGACCAGGGAGAGCACGACCCGGCTGTACTCGCGCAACACCCCGCGCCCGAACAGATCCGCCGGCACGTAGAGCGTGTGCACCGGCTGGCGGGCATGCGGCAGACCCGGGTAGCGCTGCGTCAGCCGGGCGTCGACCGGCGCCAGTCGAGCGTCCAGGTCGTCGTACGCCTCATCGTCGAGCATCGATCAGCCTCCGGGCCTCAGCGACCAGGCCAGGCCCGCCGGAGGGGAGTCGGGGCGCAGCACCGTACCCTCGATCAGGCCGTACGGCCGGTCGTCGGGGTTGAAGACCTCGCCTGGGTTCTCCAGCCCGTACGGTGTCAGGTCGACGAGGAAGTGGTGCCGGTTCGGCAGCGACAGCCGGACCTCGGTCACCTCCGGCACGCGGTCCAGCACCGCCTGCCCCATCGCGTAGAGCGTCTGCTGCAACGAATAGCTGTACGTGTCGGCGAAGGCGTCGACCAGTGCCCGCGACGCCCCCTCGTGCAGCCGATCCCAGTCCGCGTCGGCGAGCGCGTAGCGCCAGGTCGCGTCGACCGAGGTGGCGAGGATCCGGTCGGTAGCGGGGCGCAGCGTGGTGTACCGGTCGACGACGAAGCCGTGGAACTCCGAGTCGGTGGTGTTCAGCAGCACGAGGTCCGTCACGCCGGAGACGACCCAGGCACCCGTACCGTCGTAGGTCACGGCGGCGCTCCTGACCGTACCGCCGTGGCGGGCAAACGAATGTGGCCGCAGCCGCGTCCAGTGGTATTGCTGGATGGACACCCGGGCGGCGCCGATGCTGGGCTGGCTGTCGACGAAGTGCCGGGCCAGGCGCAGCCCGAACGCCTCCGGGGACCCGACGCCGTCACGGGCGAAGGCATAGACGGTGTTCTTCTGGGTGTCGGTGGGCAGCACGTTGGCGTTGTCGCCGGTCAGGTGCGTGGCGTCCAGATCCCCGGCGAGCGCCACGCTCACGTTGAGGTCGGTGATCTCATCGCGATCACTGCCGCGGTCCACCCGCAGCAGGCGTACCTCGGCCTTGCCGTAGCTGTTGTGCCCCAACACGGTCATGGTCAGCTCCCGCGGTAGGTCGAGTAGCCGTACGGGCTGAGCAGCAACGGGATGTGGTGGTGCCGGGACGGCTCCGCGACGAAGAAGACGATCGATACCTCGGGGAAGAACGCCGAGCGCGCCGCGGTGTCGAAGGTCAGCCGATAGGTCGCCGCGTGCCACTGTTCGGCGGGCACGAAGTCGCGCAGCCGCCCGTCGTCGTCGGTGACCCCTTCGGCGATGCGCAGCCAGCCATGGTCGTGCGCGCGCTCCAGCCGTACCGGAACGCCGGAGGCCGGCTCTCCCGTCCCGGTGTCCAGGACATGCGTCGACAAGCTCATGCCCGTCCTCGCTCCGCTGCGGGCGGGCATGAGGCACGGCGGCACTGAGCCTGATGATTCGCTCGCTGCCGCTCGCTCATGAGCCGTCCAGGAGCTTGGTCAGCCGCAGTGCCACGATCTTCGCGAGCTCCGACCGTACGGTCTGCCGCTCCACGACGACGTCGTGGTGCAGGCGTTGCCGGGCGGCGGCCAGCATCTGCTCGTCCGTGCGACCGGTGGCGAAGATGAGCAACACGTGCCCGAACCGGTCCTCGTAGGCCCGGTTCGCGTCGGCGAGCGCTGATCGGGTCGCCTCGGTGGCACCGTCCACGCCGGACTGTTCGCTCGCCGACCAGGCCGCCTCCCGGCTCCGCGCCGCGACCCGCTCCCCGATGCGCGGGTGGGCCGCGAGGGCCCGGAGGACGCCGTCCCAATCCAGCGCCGCGAGCGCGGCCGACGACGCCTGCTCCAGCGCCGGCCGGTCGCCATAGGGCCGCCCAGCCAGCACGGCGTCGAGCCAGGCCGTGGCCGCGCAGCAGGCACGCAGTCGCTCGCGCGCCTCGGCGTCGGTGAGTGCGTTGAGGTCCGCGAGCCCCGGGTCCATCCCCGGATCGTACCGATTGGCATGATCGGGTCATGGGGCCCGCACGGCGATCGGACACCCGGCGTTCGCCCGGGCGTCGCCCCGCGGCTACCACGTCGGCGGGTCAACCGATCACAGTTCCGGGGTGCGGATGATCAGCGTCGGCCTGGCCGTCGTGGCCGCGGTGCTGTTCGGGTTCGGCGCGGTGCTCCAGCAGAGCTCGGCCAGGACCACGGCGCTGCGCCACGGCACCGGGCGCGCCCGGTGGCTGCCCGTGCTCCGCGTGCTGGGACGGCTCGTGCGCAACCGGTCGTGGCTGCTCGGCTGGACGCTGAACGCCGTGGGGTTCGGCTGCCACGTGCTGGCGCTGCACCTGGGCGCGATCGCGGCGGTGCAGTCGGTCCTGGTCATGCAGTTGCTCTTCGCGCTGCTGATCTCGGCGAGGCGGCGCAGCCTGCGCCCGACCCCCCGCGACTGGGTCGGGGCGAGCGCGGTCTGCGCCGGCGTCGTGACGCTGGTGCTGCTGCGCGGAGGCGTGAGCCAGCAGCAACCGTCGCGGGGGGCGGTGGGCCTCTACGTCGCGGTGATCGTCACCGCGATGGCCTCGTGGCTCACCGCGGGCCGCCTGCTGCGTCGCCATGCCCAGACCCGGACCGCGCTGGTCGCCGTCGCGTCGGGCATGTGCTTCTCCACCACGGCCGTACTGCTGGTCGTGATCACCTCGGACATCGCGCAGCGCGGGCTCGTCGGCGCCTTCGGTCTTCCGCTGCTCGGCCTCGTCGCCTCGGCGACCGCGGGAACCCTGCTGGTACAGGACGCGTTCGCGAGCGGGTCGATGCCCACCGCGCTGACCGCCACGACGATCACCGACCCGGTGTGCAGCGCCGTGGCCGGCGCGGTGCTCTTCGACGCCATGCCCCCGGCCGGGCTCGAGCTCTTCCTGGGGCTGCCCGGGGCGGGGGCGCTGGTCGTGACGGGGGTGGTGCTGCTCGCCACCTCGGCCACGTTGCACGACGAGCGTCACCTCGGCGCTCAGGCGCAGGCGGGGGCCGCGACCAGCCCGGCGTGGAGGGACACCAGCTCGCCGACCGTCCGCTCCCACGGATAGCGCAGCGCGACCGACCGGGCCGCGGCCCGGCGACCGGCCGGGGCCACGGCGAGCAGCGTGCGTACGCCGTCAGCGAACTCGTCCGGCGTGGGCATGCAGATGACGCCCGCACCCTCCGGCGCGCCCCGCACCAGTTCGGGCAGCGCGCCCTGGTCGGGCACCACGACCGGTGTCCCGCAGGCGAGAGCCTCCAATGTGGCCAGTCCGAACGTCTCCGCCGTCGATGGGCAGATCGCGACGTCGGCCTGGCCGATCAGCCGGGCCAGCCGGGAGCGCTGCGCGACATGGCCCAGGAACCGTACGGGCAGGCCGGCCGCGAGCGCGGTGATCCGGTCGACCAGCGGACCGTCGCCGATCACGGTGAGCCGCACCGGCGTGCCCGCGGCCCACAGCCGCCGCAGCGCCTCCACCGCGAGCTGCGGGCTCTTCTCGGCGGAGAGCCGGCTCACCAGCACGAGCTCGATGCCGTCACGCTCCACTGTGGAGTCCTGCACCGGGCAGAAGGTGTCGTGGTCCACGCCGAGCGGGACGCGGTGCACGTCCGTGACGCCGGCACGCGCGAACTCCTCGGCCGCGAACGCCGAGGCGACGACCACCCGATCCACCCGCTTGCGCAGCGCCCGGTTCACGGCGTCGGCCGCGACCGGTACCGGGCCCCGAGCCGCGAACCGGCCCGGCAACCGGGTCCGCAGGACCGCGTCGATGCGCTCGTGGGAGAAGAGCACGGTCGGCACGCCACGCCGCCGGGCCCACGCCGACAGCCAGGTCACCGCGAGCTTGTCGCTGATCTCCAGGACGTCGGGGCGGAACTCGTCGAAGAGTTGCAGGACCCGCCGGTGGGCGGTCACCATGCGGTACTCGTCGCTGCCGAACATCGATGGGCTCGCGATGGTCAGCCGGCGCCCCGACGGTGTCTGCTCGTCGAGGTCGGCGGGGCCGGGCACCACGAGCAGCCGGGTGTGCCCCCGTCCGGTGTACCCGCGTCCGGTCTCCTCCACGAAGGTGCGCAACCCACCCGAGGTCGGGGCATAGAAGTTCGCGAACTGGACGATCCTCATCCGCCGGGCACCCCGTGCTGCGCGGGCTCGCCGCGCCGCCATCGCGACCGTCCGGGCTGCTCCCCGGCGGCGAGGTCGCCGTAGGTCATGGCCCGGCCGCCGGCGGCGAGCACCGCCTCGATGGTCCGCAGGGTCGCCTCCCGCAGCCCGGGCCGGCTCAGGTCGTCGGGGTGCAGCGCGATGCGGATCAGGCCGCCGCGCGCCGTGCTGCGCTGCGCGACCCTGCGCATGAGAGCGACACCGAGGCCCTCACCGAAGCCGCCCGGACGGTG
Source organism: Micromonosporaceae bacterium (assembly GCA_036557785.1). Classification (GTDB taxonomy): domain Bacteria; phylum Actinomycetota; class Actinomycetes; order Mycobacteriales; family Micromonosporaceae; genus DATBGZ01. The sequence continues at coordinate 180,883 of DATBGZ010000038.1, read as the reverse complement.
CGAGAGCGCGAAACCCGGGTGCGTGCGGCGGGTGCGCAGGTCGTGCAGCCCCCGGTGCGTGGTGAGGTAGGTGAATCCCTCGGCAGCCAGGGCGGCCACGGCGCCCGGCGAGGCGAGCCAGCCCGGCGGGGTGAACCCGAACGCCCGGAGCCCGGCACGCTCCAACGCTGCCCTGCCCTCGCGCAGCCGCCGCCGGGCCTCGCCCTCGTCCAGCGCCGCGAACTCGGCCGCGCCCCGGGCGACGAGGTGCCCCACCGCCCGGCGGTACCGCGGGCCCGCGGGCCCGGCCGCATGGGTCAGGCCATGCAGCACGATCTCGTCCCCGTGGCGGACCCGCTGCGCCAGCAGGCGGGCGAGGTCGGGCGCGTCGGCCAGGCGCATGGCCCGCCACACTCCAGGGATCACGAGCAGCGACACGGGGATGCCGAGACTGTCCACATCGGAGCACCACTGTACGGTCTGCTCGGCGGTGGCCGGCGCGACGTCGTGCACGCTGACCACGAGCCGGGGCGTGGCGCGGGCGAGCACGAGCGCTCTGCTCGTTGTCCCGTGGCTCGGTATCCCGTAGCTGCGTGCCCCGTGGCTCGATGTCACGTGCGAATGATCGTGGGAGCGCGGTGTACCAGGGGCGACAACGCGACGACGCCTCGGCGAACACCTCGCCAACGTGTGCCCGGCACGACCACGGCCACGCGCGGCACAGGCCCTACCCCTCGGGCGAGGGCCAGGTGCGCAGCGCGAGCTCCAGGGCGGCGACGAGCTGGCCAAAGGAACGATTCACGTCGGTCGGCATCCCGAACCCACCGGCGTGCTCCAGCATCACGAAGCCGTGCAGCGCCGCCCGCAGCGCCCGGGTCGCGTCCACGGCATCGTCACCGGACAGGCCGTACCCGCGCAGCAGGGCCAGGATCGCGCCCACGGCCCGCCCGCTCGCGGCCACGTGCTCGAGGTCGGCGGGGTCGGCCACCCGCTGGGTGAGCGGGTAGCGACCCGGGTGCTGGTGTGCGTAGGCCCGGTAGGCGTCGGCGACGGCGTGCACGGCGTCGGCCCGGGAGCGACCCGCGGCCGCCTCGGCGAGCACGGTCGCGAGCTCGGCCGTGGCGAGCGCGGAGACCTTCTGCAGCAGGGCGTCCAGACCCCGTACGTGCTTGTACAGACTGGGCAGGGCGACGCCGAGGCGCTGCGCCACGGCGGCGAGCGTGAGCCGGTCGAGTCCGACCTCGTCGGCGAGCCGGGCGGCCTCGGCGACCACCAGCGACGGGGTCAGTCCCGCCCGCGCTCCCCGTGCCCGGGCCCGCGTCGCGGCCGCATCAGCCACGGGTCAGTACCCGCCGCGCGAAGGCGACCAGCGGCGGGTTGACGATCTCGGGGAACTCCGCCATCGGGTAGTGCCCGGCGCCGTCCACGAGCACCAGTTCGGCGTGCAGCGCTCCCGCCACGAACCGGGCCTCGCCCGCCGGGTCCGGCCAGTCCCGATCCTTGGTCCCCATCACGACCAGGGTAGGGGCGGCCACGTCCGCGAGTCGGTCGCGGGCCGGCGTGTGGGAGGTGCGGGCCGTACGCGCGAAGGCGCGCCACTTGCGGCGCAGGCTCGCGCCCATGCGTCGCTCGTGGTCGGCGAAGTCCGCCGGTCGGCGGGTCGGGTAGAGCGACCGGTAGTACGACCGCCAGGCCGCGGGACCCCAGGGACGCAGCAGGAGGGCACGCATCAGCAGGTCGGCCAGCGCGCCGCCGCTGTCGCGCACCCAGGGTCCGATGAGGACGGTCCCGGCCACGGCCGACGGCCGCCGCGCCGCGGCGATCACGGCCGCGCCGGCGCCCATGGAGTTGCCGACGAGCAGCGCTGGTCCCCCGATGTGGTCAACCAGGGCCAGGGCGTCGCTGGCCGCGGCCGGATCGTCGTACGTTGCGAAGGTCGTGTCGGACTCGCCGTGCCCGCGCAGGTCCATCGGGGCGACCCGGAACCCCGCCGCGACCAGTGCCGGCACCGTGAACCGGTAGACCGAGCGGTCCACACCCATGCCGGGCAGCAGCACGACGAGCGGTCCGTCCCCCTGTACCTCGTATGCGATGCGGCCCTCGCCCCGATCCAAGAAGCTAGTAGTCATAGCTGGGAGGCTAATGTCATTAGCCATCGTTGTCAAGCGCGTGTGGCGGCACCCGCGCAGCAGGAGGGTTAACGTCGGTTCAGGGGTGGGCTCCGCACGGGTCGCGGAGCACCGGACGAGGCTCGGGAGGACACGATGGGCGACATCATGCTGGAGCACCCACACGGGCAGCTCCCCCTGCAGGAGCGCCAGGCGACGCAGGGGTCCTCCGGCCTCGGCATCGAGAAGCTGCTCGCGGAGACCGGGTACGTCACCTACGACCCGGGGTACGTGAACACCGCCAACTGCGCGTCGGCGATCACCTTCATCGACGGTGAGGCCGGCATCCTGCGCTACCGCGGCTACCCGATCGACCAACTCGCCCAGTCATCCACGTTCCTCGAAGTCGCCCATCTGCTGATCCACGGTGAGCTGCCCACCGCGGCCCAGCTCGAGGAGTTCACGGAGCAGATCAAGCTGCACACCCTGCTGCACGAGGACTTCAAGCGGTTCTTCGACGGCTTCCCGCCCGACGCGCACCCGATGCCGGTGCTCTCCTCGGCGGTCAGCGCCCTGTCGACCTTCTACCAGGACAGCCTCGACCCGTTCGACCTCGAGCAGGTGGAGATCTCCACGGTCCGGCTGCTCGCGAAGCTACCGACGATCGCCTCGTATGCCTACAAGAAGTCGATCGGGCAGCCATTCCTCTACCCCGACAACACCCTGAGCTACGTGGAGAACTTCCTGCGCATGACGTTCGGCGTCCCAGCGCAGACGTATGACGTGGACCCCGTGCTCGCCCGGGTGCTGGACATCCTGTTCGTGCTGCACGCCGACCACGAGCAGAACTGCTCGACCTCGACCGTACGGCTCGTGGGATCGGCGCATGCGGATCTGTTCGCGTCGGTGTCGGCCGGTGTGAACGCCCTGTTCGGCCCCTTGCACGGTGGTGCCGCCCAGGCGGTGCCGCAGATGCTCGAGTCCATCGCGGCCGACGGTGGAGATGTCGCGGCCTTCGTCCGTCGGGTCAAGAACCGGGACCACGGCGTACGCCTGATGGGCTTCGGCCATCGCGTGTACAAGCACTACGACCCACGGGCCGCGATCGTGAAGCAGGCGGCGCAGGAGGTGATGAAGCGGCTGGCCAAGCCCGACCGCCTGCTGGATCTGGCCATGGAACTGGAGGAGATCGCGCTGGCGGACGACTTCTTCGTCTCCCGCAAGCTCTACCCGAACGTGGACTTCTACACCGGCATCATCTACAAGGCGATGGGTTTCCCGACCCGGATGTACCCGGTGCTCTTCGCCATCGGCCGGCTGCCCGGCTGGATCGCGCAGTGGCGCGAGATGATGGCCGACCCGGCGACGAAGCTCGGCCGCCCCCGCCAGGTCTACATCGGGCCCACCGAACGCTCCTACGTCCCGCTCTCGTCCCGGTAGGTGGCGCAGGGCAGCCTGTTCACCTGAGCACGCGGGCTGACCGGCGAGCGGAGGCGTGAGACAGTACGGCCATGCGCTTCGTCTTCGCCCCGCCGGCAGACGCGACCGCGGGCCTGCTCTCGCTGCCGTGGCGGGAGCCTATCGAGCAGTGGCAGGACGATCGGCTGGTCGAGATCCGGCAGCGCGGCATCTCGCGGCACGTCGTACGGTTCGTGGCCGATGACGGCAACATCTACGCACTCAAGGAGATCGACGAGAGACTGGCCCGCCGGGAGTACCGGTTGCTGCGACACCTGCACGAGCAGGAGATCCCGGCCGTGGAGGTACTCGGGGTCGTCGTCGACCGCCCGGACGAGCTGGACGCCGTGCTGGTGACCAGGTTTCTCGAGCACTCGATCTCGTACCGGGCCCTGTTCGCGAACCCGCGCGGTGGACCGCCGACCGACCGGCTGCTCGACGCGATGGTGGAGTTGCTCGCACGCCTGCACCTCGCGGGCTTCGTCTGGGGCGACTGCTCCCTGTCGAACACGCTGTTCCGACTCGACGCGGGCGCGCTCGCCGCGTACCTCGTCGACGCCGAGACCTCGGAGCTGCACGACAAGGTCTCCGACGGCAAGCGCGCGTACGACGTCGATCTCGCCTTCGAGCGCGTCGGCGGTGAGCTCTACGACCTGCAGGCGGGCGGGCTGCTGCCGCCGGGGGTCGATCCGATCGCCGTGGCCGAGGACATCCCCCGCCGGTACGAGCAGTTGTGGAACGAACTGACCCGCGAGGAGCGGGTGCACCCGTCGGAGCAACGCCTGCGCATCCTCGAACGCGTGCGGCGCCTCAACGAGCTCGGCTTCGACGTCGACGAGGTTGAGCTCATCGATGCCGGCGACGGCAGCAACAAGGTACGCCTGCGTACCCGGGTCGCCGAACCCGGTCACCATCGCCGCCTGCTCTTTGCCCGTACGGGCCTTCAGGCTCAGGAGAACCAGGCCCGCCGGCTCCTCAACGACATCGCCAGCTACCGCTCGCACCTGGAGCGGCAGGCGGGCCGGTCGATCCCGGAGGCGGTGGCGGCCAACCGCTGGCTCACCGAGGTCTACGACCCCGCCGTCGGCGCCATCCCGGAGAACCTGCGCGACCGGCTCGATCCGGTCGAGGTGTTCCACGAGATCCTGGAGCACCGGTGGTTTCTCTCCGAACGCGCGGGGCGCGACGTCGGCGGCACCGCGGCCCGCAACGACTACTTCGCCCGCATCCTGCCGCGTGTCCCCGACGACCTGACGATCACAGCGCCCGTTCCCTCGCAGGCCGGCCCGCCCGACACCGAGCCCGTGGAGCGCGCGGCCGAGCCGGTGGCGCAGACCGCTGCACAGACCGGTGCACAGACCGGTGCACAGACCAGTGCGCCGCCGGTCGCGGGCCGGGAGCCGCCGACCGGCGAGTGGCCGGCGGTGTCGGTGCCCTCGCAGCCGTCCGGGCCTCGACCCACATAGTGAGAACGACATCCCGTTATCCAGGACGCGACATACGATCGTGGCGACCGGATCCGGGAGGCAGCTCATGGCGACGTATACGCACGGGCACGGTGCGGCCGTACTGCGCTCGCACCGGTGGCGTACCGCGGAGAACTCGGCCGCGTTCCTGCTGCCGCACCTGCGCGCCGGCCACCGTCTGCTCGATGTGGGCTGTGGCCCGGGCACCATCACCGCGGACCTCGCTTCGCGGGTCGCGCCGGGCCGCGTCGTCGGCCTCGACCCGGCGCCGGGTGTGCTCGCCGAGGCCAAGGCTCTGGCGGCGAGCCGGGCCTTGGCGAATGTGGACTTCGTGGTCGGCGACGTGTACGCATTGGAGTTCCCCGACGACAGCTTCGACATCGTCCATGCCCACCAGGTGCTGCAGCACCTGGGCGACCCGGTCGCCGCACTGCGCGAGATGCGGCGGGTGTGCCGGCCGGACGGGCACGTGGCCGTACGGGACAGCGACTACGGCGGCTTCATCTGGTACCCGCTCGACCCCGACCTGGACCGCTGGCTCGACCTGTACCGCACGCTGATCCGCCACAACGGTGGCGACGCCGATGCCGGACGGCGGCTGCTGTCGTGGGCGGGACAGGCGGGCTTCTCCCGGATCACGCCCAGCGCATCGGTCTGGTGCTTCGCGACGCTCGTCGACCGCGACTACTGGGGCGGAATGTGGGCCGAGCGGATCGTCAACTCCTCGTTCGCCGACCAGGCTGTCGAGAGTGGACTGTCCACTCGCGACGAACTCGTGCGGATCTCCGTAGCCTGGCGCCGGTGGGCCGCGGCCGAGGACGGCTGGTTCGCCATCCCCCATGGCGAGCTGCTCTGCTACCCCTGACCCGCCCGTCCGCCCTGACTTGCTCTGTTGCCTCCTTGCCCGCCCTGCCGCCTCCTTGCCCGCCCTGCCGCCTCCTGACCCGCCCGCGGCCTTGCGCCTGACCGCCCTGGCCCCTCAGTCCCGCACGAACATTACGTACAGCTACTCGAACACCCGATCCCGGACCTGCGCACTGCGATCGCTTTGCTTAGGTGCTTCTCGCGCAACGCCCCGTGGACTGCTGATATTTATTGACTCGCCGATGTCGATCAGAGGTCCCCGCTCACGGAGAGTGAGCGCTTCGAGGACGCGACAGCCGGATCCCTGACGGACAGTGCCGTCGTCGCCGGCGCAGGGCGCACCCGCCCACATCACCGTCCGTAAGCGGGCGGCCTAGAGCGAATCCTTTCGCTATATCACTATTGCCAGGTGAGGGGCCGTTGCGTCAGAAGCACCAAAGCAAACCGTCCGACGAGAAACTGCCCCGCCAGGCCTGTTCGAGTGACCGTGCGTAGTCAGTCAGGCGAGCGTGCCACCAGGGCAACGACGGGTCAGGCCGCGACGGGCGTCGAGCACTGCACGAAGGAGAGACGCCCGTTGTCGGCACTCGGACCGGTGCACGTCATGTGGTAGATGGCGCGCGGGCCGTACCTGTCCTCGCGCGTGTCCTCCGTGACCTGGACGGAACCCTGGACGTCGGAGAGGTACGTGTAGTGAATCGGGTCGCCCTCGACGGTCGGCAGAGACACCGTCAGCACGGCCGGACTCTTGGCCCGCACCGCGTCGAGGAAGCAGCTCAAGGCGGAGTCGGGCACCCTGTCGTCGCCGGGGTGCTGCGGGTCGCCCCGCTGGGTCAAGACGTACGTGCCGCAGTCCGTTGTGCCGGACGGCACCGTGACACCCGGGCCAGCGGGGTCGGACGCACCGGCGGCGCATCCACCCAAAACGCCCACAATCAGCACGACCAGCGGCGCACGCCAGGCATTCATGGCCCTTCGACGCCCGACCCTGGCCGCCAGTTCCCGCCAGAGTGGGAGCGGGCTCTGCGGCGTTGACGGACGCCGGGCGCAACCGGGAACCTGACCGGCGTGGGCGGACAGGTTGAGGATGTGGAGCGCAGTCTGCGGGAACGCCTGCGCGCCGGAGAGCCGCCCGCGTTCGGCGAGCTCTTCGACGCGTACGCCCGGGCCGTCTACCTGCACGCGTATCGCCTGACCGGCGACCGTGGCGTGGCGGAGGACGTGCTCTCGGCGACGTTCCTGCAGGCGTGGCGGTTGCGCGAGCGCATCGACGCCGATGGCGGGTCACCGCGACCGTGGCTGCTCGGCATCGCTACCAACGTCATCCGCAACCTCAACCGCAAACACCGGCGCGAGCGCGACCTGCTGGTCCGGGTCGCGCCACGCGACGAGCAGCCGGACTTCGCCGACGACGTGGTCGGCCGACTCGACGAGTCGCGGCTGCTCGCGCAGGTACGGGCCGCGCTGGGCCACCTGCGTCCGCAGGAGCGCGAGGTGGTCGCGCTGTGCGTCTGGGCCGAGCTCGACTACGCGGCCGCGGCACAGGCGCTGGGCATCCCGGTCGGGACCGTACGGTCGCGGCTGTCCCGGGCCCGGCGCAAACTCCGGCGCGTGCGCTCCACTGTGGAACTCGATGCGCCGCCGCGACAGGTAGACAGTAGCCGCCGCGTCGCGACGGCCCGGCCCGCACCGGAGGCGAAGACATGAACGAGATCCGCGAGCTGGCCCGGCTGCTGCCGGACCCCGCCCGCCACGAGCTTCCCGAGGGCCGCCAGCGTGCGCTCAGGGAGGCCGTCATGGCACGGATCGATGAAGACCGTACGGCTGGGGACACGGCCGTCGCGAACCCAGCGCCCGCCCGTCGCCGACGGCGGGTCCTGGTGCCCTCCCTGGTTGGCGGGGCGTTGGCGCTGGTCCTGGCGGTGTGGCTCACGAGCGCGTTCGTTCTCGGCATCGGCAAGGTCTGGGCCGGTCACACCCCGGCGGGCGAGCTGCTCAACCGCATCGCCCTGGCCGCGGCGAACAGCGACGAGATCCAACCCATCGACCAGATCCGTGATGACCAGTTCGTCTACATCAAGACGTACGGCGCCGGGGCGATCTTCACCGGCACGGCGCCCGGATGGAGCGAGGGGACACCGAGCCCGCGGGAGATCTGGCTGTCGGTCGACGGATCCGCGCCAGGGCTCGTTCGCGACGCCGCGGGCACGGACACCGTCCTGCCGCCGCACCAGCCGAACATCAACGCGCCGACGCTGCCGTACCTCAGGGGACTGACGGCCGACCCCGACCTGCTGCTGTTGAAGATCTACCGGGAGACACGCGGCATGGGACAGAGCCGCCAGCAGGAGGCGTTCGCGACGATCGGCGACCTCATCAGGGAGCAGGTCGTGCCACCGCACCTGGCTGTCGCCCTGTACCAGGCCGCGGCCCGGATCCCCGACGTCACCGTCATCGATGACGTGGTCGACGCCCTCGGCCGGCACGGGATCGGGATCGCCCACCCCTACGCCAACGGTGCGATCCGCCAAGAGTGGATCTTCGATCGGAACACCCTGCAGTACCTCGGCGAGCGGGACGTGCTCACCGGCAAGCCACTCGGCGCCCCCGAGCCGCCCGGCGGTTCGTTCTCCGAAACAGCGGGTACCGTCATCGCCTCGACGGCGGTCATGGCCCGGGCGATCGTGGACCACGCCGGCGACCTGCCAGGCTAGGCCCCCCGCGCTGGCAACGGGGGTACGGGCGGGAGGCCGAAGAGGTCGAACAGGCGGCCGGTGTCGAGGAACGAGTTCATGGTGGCGATGCGTCCCGCCTCGATCTCCAGGATGATCAGCGCCCAGGGCTCGTGCGAGCCGCCGGGGCCGGTCGCCCGGTACTGGCCGAACGCGGGCGAGCCGTTCGCCGCGGTCGGGATCAGGCGCGAGCCCCGGCAGTGCCGGCCGGTGCCGAGCATCCAGGCCCGGATCTGGTCCGGGCCCCGCAGCCACAGCGCCAACGGTGGCATGGACAGCATCGCGTCCTCGTGCAGCAGGGCGGTGAGCGCGTCGAGGTCGTATGCCTCGAACGCCGACACGTACCGGTCCAGCAGCGACCGTTGGGCCGGGTCGTCGGGAGCGAGCGTATCGGTGTCCATCACATCGATCGACGCCAGCGTGGCTCGGGCCCGCTGCAGGGCACTGTTCACCGAGGCGACGCTGGTCTCCAGCAACTGGGCCACCTCGGCCGCCGGCCACTGCAGCACCTCGCGCAGGATGAGCACGGCACGCTGTCGGGGCGGCAGGTGCTGCAACGCCGCGACGAACGCCAGCCGTACGGATTCGCGCGTCACGGCGACCTCCGCCGGATCGCCCGAGCCCGGCAGTACCGACGCGTCGGGGACCGGCATGATCCAGGTGCGTTCCGGCAGCGGCGCCGGCACCGCGTCCGTGGCTCGCCCGGATGGGCCCAGATCCATGGGTCGGGCCCGGCGCTGGCCGGCGTCGAGCATGTCCAGGCAGACGTTGGTCGCGATCCGGTACAGCCACGATCGCAGCGCTGAGCGCCCCTCGAAGCGTTCATGGGCCCGCCAGGCCCGCACCAGGGCCTCCTGTGCCGCGTCCTCGGCCTCGAACCCGGAGCCGAGCATCCGGTAGCAGTACCCGGTCAGCTCGCGCCGATACGCCTCCAGCTCGGCGACCTCGCCCACCCCTGCGCCCGAGCGCTCTGCCACCCCTGCATCCACCGGCCACAGGCTACCCTCAGCGGGGCGATCCGTCGCATCGCAGCGGGCATGATAGGAACGCCACTGTGACGACGACCGACTCGCCTGCCCGCCAGGCCGCACGCAGGCACCGCCGGCGGGTGGCCGCCTTCGTCGCCGTGCTGGTCACGGCGATGGCACTGCTGTTTGGCGCTCCCTTGTGGACATTGGTGCTGGCACCGTCCTGGCCGGTTCCGGTGACGGTGGTCGCAGCCGTCGCCCTCGGCCTCGGCGCGCTGACCCTGCCGCTGCTCATGTACCGCGGTCACGGCAAGGGCAGCGACCCCGCGGCCTGCACCGGCGACGCCCTGCTCGGGGTGATCTGGGTGCTCTTCGCCTGGTCGGTGCTGGGAGCGGTCGCCGGCGGCGTGCTGCGCGGGGTCGGCGTGGCGACGCCCGCGGTGGACCGCGTGGTGGCCGTGGCGGTGCTCGCGATCGCGGCGGTGCTGCTGGTCTGGGGATACTTCGAGGCGATGCGGGTGCCCCGCGTCCGCACGGTCGAGGTCGGTATCGGTGGGCTGGGCTCTGGGCTTGACGGGGCCCGGGTGGTGCTCATCACGGACACGCACTACGGGCCGATCGACCGCGTCCGGTGGTCTGCCCGAGTCGTCGAGGTGGTCAACTCCCTCGATGCCGATGTGGCCTGCCACACCGGCGATATCGCCGACGGTTCGGTGGCCGCCCGGCAGGAGCAGTCGCGACACCTGGCCGACGTGCGGGCCCGGCTGGCGCGTACCTATGTCACCGGCAACCACGAGTACTTCGGTGAGGCGGACGGCTGGCTCGCGCACATGACCGAGCTCGGCTGGGAGGCGCTGCACAACCGCCACATCGTCGTCGAGCGGGGCGGGGCGAGGCTGGTCGTCGCGGGCGTGGACGACCGTACGGCCAAGGGATCGGGGCGGCCGGGGCACGGCGCGGACCATGGCGCGGCCCTCGCCGGGGCCCCGGACGGCGTACCGGTGCTGCTGCTCGCCCACCAACCGAAGCAGGTCGATGCCGCGATCTCGCACGGGGTCGACCTGCAGATTTCCGGACACACCCATGGCGGGCAGATGTGGCCCTTCCACCTGCTCGTACGGGTGGACCAGCCGACGCTGCACGGCCTGACCCGCCACGGCGAGCGCACTCAGCTCTACACCAGCCGCGGAACGGGATTCTGGGGCCCGCCATTTCGCATCTTCGCCCCGAGCGAGATCACCCTGCTCATCCTGCGCACCGCGTAGCGTCGGCCCATGGGCACCGAGCGCGTGCCGGTGGATCCGGCATCTCGCGAGGCGTACGCCAGGCGGGTGCGGTCGGGAGCGTGCTTTATCTGCACCCTGCTCGCCGGCGAACCCGGGCACGAGCACTGGACCTGACGCCCGCCGAGTACCTGCGCCTGCAGGCAGTGGTGTACCGGGTCGCCCGGACGCGACGCGCGGGGCTAGGGGATCGACATCGACGACTGTCGGGGGGCGACGGACGCGAGGGTCACCATCAGCGCGGAGGCCGCGGTCACGCCCACCGCGACGACCACGTACACGGGGGTGAGGCCCCAGTGGTCCAGCGCGGGCCCGGTCAGCGCGAACGCGATCGGACCGGTGAGCATGTTGGTGGTGAGTACGAAGGTCACCACCTTGGCTCGCACCGGTTCCGGGGCACGCAGCGCGATCTGGCTGATCACCGGCGCATTGAGGATGGGGGTGAAGAGTCCAGAGACGAGCATGACCAGTGCGAACTGCCAGGCCTTCAGGTTCCCGACGAGCAGCCACAGCGGAACCGAGAGCCCGACCGCTCCGATCGCGCCCAGGCGCAGCGCCGGGGCTTTCGCGAACGGCAGCACGACCAGAGTGCCGACCAACGCGCCCGCGCCCATCGCGGAGTAGAGCAGACCGGCGACACGTGGGTCGCTGTCGTACCGGAACTTCGTCAGCACGGGCAGGCTCGCGATCAGCGGCGGGAAGAAGAGCCCGAAGACCAGGGACGCGACCGTGATGCGGCTCAGGATCGGGTCGCGTAGCGCGAACCGCACGCCCGCCAAGACACCGCTATGGTCCACTGTGGAGGCCAACGGCGCGGCGGCCGGCGTGATCACCGGCGTCGTCACCGGCGTGGTCACCGGCAGCCCGCGGCGAAGGATCAGGAACGCGACCAGGAACGTGAAGGCGTCGAAGTAGAGCACCCTCACGGAGCCGAACGCCATGATGGCCACGCCCGCGACGGCCGGCCCGAGCAGCATGGCGAATCGGATCACGCCTTCGACGAGCGCGTTGCCCTGCACCACCTGGGCGTCGGTGTCGGCGAACGTCTGCGGGATCAACAGGCGTTGGGCGCTCATGTACGGCGCGGTGAAGACGCCGACCGCGAAGACGAGGCCGAGCAGCATGGAAAAGCTGAGCCGCTCGGCCAGATACAGCATCGGAATGGCAGCGATGAGCGGGCAGCGGCACAGATCCGCGGTGAGCAGGGTCCGTCGAACCCCGAGGCGCTGCACCACGACCGCTGAGGGGATGCCCAACAGCGCCGCGGGCAGCACCTGGGCGGCGAGGACGAATCCCAGTTGTGTCGCCGTGTCGTGCTCGCGCATCAGGACGAACCACGGCAGCGCCACCAGCGACATCTGCGAGCCGAGAGCGGAGATGGCTTCCGCGCTGAGGATCGCGCGCATGACCGGGTGCGACCATGCGCCCCTGCGCATCGCGGGAGGATCGATGTGCTGAGCCACGGGGCCACCTGAGTCGGGGTGGAGACAGGAAGTAACAGGGTAACCACGCGGCGCAACAAAGTGTAGTCCGACCGGAGGCCGGTACCGTACGGGCATGGGTGATCCTCTGGCCGAGGCGGCTGAGACCGTCCCGGCGCTACAGCGCGTCCTGGCCGCCGCGGAGCCGTACCTCGACTCGCTGGCCACACGTCCCGTCTACGATCCGACCGCCGAACCGTTGCTGTCACAGGTGCAGGGCCCGCTGCCCGAACGTGGCTCCGGCACGATGGCGGCGGTGGAGACGTTGCTGCGCGTGGGTACCGCGACCGCGACGGCCTCCGCGGGACCGCGCTTCTACCACTTCGTGATCGGTGGCTCGACGCCGGCCGCGCTCGCCGCCGACTGGGTGGTCTCGCTGCTCGACCAGAACGCGTTCGTCCGGGCCTCGTCCTTCTTCGCCACCACCGTGGAGACCACCGTGCTGGCGTGGCTGGTCGACCTCGTCGGCCTGCCCCCGTCGTGGGGCGGCGCGCTGACGGCGAGCGCGACATTCGGCAATGTCACGGCGCTCGCGACCGCCACGCACTGGTGGGGCGAGCGGCACGGTGTCGACGTCGCGGCCGAGGGCATCGTCGGGCTGCCGCGGATGCCGGTGCTCGGCGGAGGTTACGTGCACCCCAGCGCCCGCAAGGCCCTGCAGCTGCTCGGGCATGGCCGGGACACGGTCGAGGCGTTCGTCCGCGACGACGTCGGTCGCGTCGACCTCGCCGCGCTGCGGCAGCGACTCTCCTCATTGGACGGTGCTCCCGCGGTGCTCATCGCGACCGCCGGCGAGGTCAACGCCGGCGAGTTCGACCCGATCGCGGACTTCGCGGATCTCGCGGAAGAGTTCGGCGCGTGGCTGCACGTGGACGGCGCCTTCGGGCTCTTCGCGTCGCTGTCGCCCGGCACCAGCCACCTCACCGCGGGGATCGACCGCGCGAACTCGATCGCCGCCGACGCGCACAAGTGGCTCAATGTGCCGTACGAGAGCGGGTTCGCCCTGGTCGCCGACCCGGCGCGGCTCGGCCCGGCGTTCGGCATGCCCGGTGCGGCGTACCTGCCCGGCCCGGACGATCCGCGCGGCGGCTACGGGCTGCTCGGGCCAGAATCGTCGCGGCGTGCCCGGGCACTGCCGATCTGGGCGAGCCTGGCGGCGTACGGCCGCTCCGGCTTCCGCGAGCTGGTCGAGCGGCACTGCGCGCTGGCGCGGTACCTTGCCGACGCGGTCGACGCCGCACCCGACCTCGAGCGCCTCGCCGAGGTATCGCTGAACATCGTCTGCTTCCGGTACCGCCCCGCGGGAGCCTCCGAAGCGGAGCTCGACGGGTTGAACCGGCGGCTGGCCGCGGCGCTGCTCGATGACGGGCGGGTCTTCGCGGGCCCAACCGTCTACCGTGGACACGTGGCGCTGCGACCCGCGATCAGCAACTGGCGCACCACCGCCGCCGACCTCGACGTACTCGTCGCCGTGGTCCGCGAGATCGGCGCGAGCCTGGGTGGCTGAGCCTCACGGGACGGGGCCGCCGGGGACGAAGTTGAGGTACGCCACCCAGGCGAACCCGGCGGCGCTGACGGCGACGACCGCGGGCCACACGAAACGGTTGCGGCACACCACCGCCACGACCATCCACAGGGGAAAGACGGCGGCAACGTAGCGCGGCAGCGAGTGCAGTCCCCAGGCGGTGACGGCGAGCCCGACCATCGGCAGCGACCAGGCGATGTACGCCACCGGGAGCCGGGTGGCACACAGCACCAGGGCGACCGCGGTGACGGCGAGCAGGACGAGCACCAGCGGCCAGGGATAGCCACCGAGCGAGTCGTGCGTGAGGTACCGCCATGGCGCCCGGACCAGACCCCCGCGCAGATCGTCGGCGGCCTGCACGCGGTACGGCGTGAGCGCGTCGCCGAAGCGGGCCCGCGCCCAGAGCAGATAGCCGGCCGTCCCGACCAGCGGCGCGAGCGCGAGTATCGTCGCGTGCCGCCAGCCACTGCCGAGCCAGCGTCGCGCCCGGTCGCCCGCCCGGTCACGGCGATGACGAGCCCGTACGGGCGCATCATCCGTGGTGCCCGACAGCCGTGACCGTACGGCCTGCGCGGCGCCCGCGACGGCGAGCAGCGGGCCGGTCGGGCGGACCAGCCCGCCCAGGACGCCGACGGCGAACCCCGCGGCGGTATCCCCGCGGTGGCGCAGGGCCAGGAAGTAGAGCACGGCCAGCAGGCCCGCGACCGCCTCGGCGTAGCCGACCCCGAGCACGTTCGCGCCGGGCACGAGCTGGATCAGCCACGCTGCCCGGACGGCCGCCGCCTCGTCGCCGGTCTCCAGCAGGGTCAGTCGATGCAGCGCGGCGGCGAACAGCAGCGCCGCGACCCAGCAGACCGCGAGCAGCCACGCCGGGGCGAAGAGTCCCATGGCGTGGCCGATCCTGACGATTGCAGGCAGGAGCGGGAAGAAGCGCGAGCCGGTCGCACCGTAGGGGCCATACCCGTGCACGCCGAGGTCGCGGTACCAGCCGGCGTCCCAGATCTGCAGGGTGGGGGCCTGGTGCCGCTGCCGGGCCAGGGCGAAGGTCGCGAGCAGCAGCGCCCGCGCCAAGAACCAGGCCGGCAACGCGGCGATCAGGCTCCGGGGCCAGGTGATGGCGCGCGGACGCAGCCCGGTGGTCACCTCTGTGCGTGTCGCCACAACCGCCGTGACACCCCGAATCTGGCACCCCCGAGTCCCGGTCGGCCCCAGTCTTCCCAGGCACCTCACGCGTTAGCAGGCAAATCGATACATTCATCGGGGATGCCCATCACCGCCGGTCCCGGCCGGGCGGCGCCGGGATGGGATGCTGGTCGGGTGCGGGTGACGACGCTGGGGATGCTCGCGGTCGATGGGGTGCCGGTGCGGGGCGACCGCCTGGTCGCCCTCGTCCGCGCGCTGCTCGACGCCCGCGGCCGACCCGTACCGGTGTCGACGCTCATCGATGCGGTCTGGGACGGGGAGGTGCCCCGGGACGCGACGGGGGCGATGCAGGCGCTCGTGTCCCGGGTACGCCGGCTCGGGCTGCCGGTCGCGGCTGCGCCGGGCGGCGGTTACCTGCTGCCGACGCAGGACCTGGCCATCGACGCCGTCGAGGCGAGCGCTCTCGTCGAGCGGGCCCGGCGGGCGCTGCGGGCCGGGGACCCGACCGCCGCCCGACGCCACGGCGACGAGGCCCGAGCCCTGCTGCCGGCCGCGCCCGACCCGGATGAGGCGACCGTACGGGCGCTGGTGCACGACGTGGCGACCGTGCGGGCGCAGGCGGCCCTGGCCGGCGCCGGCGGCACGGACGCGGGCGACGAGCGTGACCTGCGCCTGCTCGCCACGGCCGTCCCGCCAGACGAGGAGGCCGCGGCGCTGCTGCTGCGACTGCTCGCGGTGGCCGGACGGCAGGCCGAGGCACTGGAATTCGTCGACGCCTTGCGTCGCGAGCTGGCCGAGCGGTACGGCGCCGATCCGGCCCCGGCCCTGGCCGCGGCCCACGTCGCCCTGCTCCGCGGCGAACTCGCCCCGTACCGGGCCACCGACCCGCAGCCGGCCGTTCGGCCCCGGGCCAGCCTCCTGCCCGCGGGGTGGCGGCGGGCCGCGACGGCGATGCTCGGACGTGACACCGAGCTCGTGGCGGTCACCGGCGAGCTGGACAGCGCCCCGCTGGTGACGATCGTCGGACCCGGCGGCGCGGGCAAGACCCGCTTCGCCGCGGAGATCGCGCGGCGCACCGCGGCGGGTGGGCAGACCGTACGGGTGGCGGAACTGGCCGGCGTACGGACCCCGGCGCAGGTGGCAGGAGCGGTCGCCACGGCGGTCGGGCGGGGTGAGGCGGTGAGCGCCAGGGACCTCGTCGAGGGCGAGTTCCCGGCCCACGCACCCTCCACAAGCGACACCGCGACGGCCGGCGACCCGGTGCGCCGGGCAGCGCGCGACCTGTCGGGTCTGGTGGTGCTCGACAACTGCGAGCACGTCCTCGACGCCGCCGCGCAGGCGGCGACACAGATCCTCGCCGTGGCGCCGAAGGCGACCGTGCTCGCGACGAGCCGGGCGCCGCTGGGGCTGGCGGGCGAGGTGGTCCACCGCCTGCGGGCGCTCGCCGACGAGGACGCGCTGGCCCTGCTCGATCAGCGGGCCCGGGCCGGCGGCGCCACGCTCGGCCGGCCGCGCTCACGCGCACTCGAGCTGTGCCATCGCCTGGACAACCTGCCGCTCGCGATCGAGCTCGCCGCCGCCCGGCTGCGACACATGCCCATCGATGACGTGCTCGCCGGGCTCGCCGACCGGTTCGAGCTGCTCGACGAGGCCCTGCGCGGGCTGCCGGAACGGCACGCGAGCCTGTGGTCCATGGTGGACTGGAGCCACGACCTGCTGCCCGACGAGGTACGGCGGTTGTGGTGGCGGCTGTCCGTGATCCCGGTGGCGTTCACGGTCGAGACCGCCGCCGGAGTCGCGGGCGGAGTCGCGGGGCACGGCGCCAGGGCCGAGGGCGTGCGGGACGGGCTCGCGACGCTTGTGGAGCAGTCGTTGCTCGGCCTCGGTCAGGGGGAGGACGGCGCACCGCGCTACCGGATGCTGGAGACCGTCCGGGAGTACGGCGAGGTGAGGCTGGACGCGACGGGCGGGCGGGACGACGCGATGCGCGGTCTCGTGGCGTGGGCCAGGAGCCGGGCCTCCACGCTGGCCGCCGACTTCATCGGACCGAGCCAGGTGCCTGCCTTCGCGGGCTGCGCCGCCGACGCCGACACCCTCGCCGCGGCGCTGCGCTGGGCGATGGACAGCGGCGATGAGGTGTCCGCTGTGGACATCGCGGTGGCGCTGTTCCACCTGTGGAGCGTGCAGGGCCGGCACACCGAGGTGGTCGACTGGTCGCGGCGACTGCTGCGTGTCGACGATCCGTTGGCCCGCAGCCGATCCGCGATCGCGAAGGGCTCGCACGCCGGAGTGCCGCTGCCGGACGCAGACCGGCTCGCCTGGACGCTCACCATGGTCGGCGTCAACGCCACCGTCATGGGCAGCCGCACTCGCCTCGCGGCCGTGTGCCGTCGGGCACTTCGGGTGCTCTTCGCCGAGCGCGGGAACCTCATCTCCCCGCGAGCCGCGGCGCTGGCGCGGGTGCCGACGAGCGTGGATGTCGCAGACCTGCAGTCGGCCATGTCGACCGCGCAGGCGCTGGTGGACCATGCCGACCTGTTGGTGCGGGCGTTCGGGTTCTTCCTGCGGGCCGCCGTCCGGGAGAACGAGGGCGAGCACGAGCCGGCGCAGGCCGACTACCTGGCGGCGTACCGGGGCTTCGAGGTGGCCGGCGACCAGTGGATGATGGGGCTCGCGGCGCAGGGCGTCGCGAACCGTCTCTCCACGTCGGGTCTCGCCGGAGCCGAAGAGTGGATGCGGCGCGCCGCCGCGCACCTGTCCATCGTCGGCGCCGAGGAGGACGCGCGCTCGCTGCAGGTCCAGCTCGACGTGCAGCTCGCGCTCGCCGGGGACGAGCCGGCGGTCCAGCGGGTGGCCGAGGCGGCGACCACGTCCGAGTCGCTCGACGCGGCCATCGCGAGCAGTGGCCTGGCCGAGATCGCGATCCGGCACGGCCGCCACGACGAGGCGGTCCAGCATGTCCAGGCGATGGCGTGCCTGCCCTCGTCGTCCCTGGCGCAGGCCGCCGTGATGGTGCGCGCGAGCGCGGCCGCGATGCGCCTGTGGGCGGCGGCCGTCGCGCCGGACTCGCGCGACGATGCCGAGGCGGACCGGTTCACGGTGGCACAGTTGGTCGCCGCCGAGCCGGACGCTCTGTCCACAGGGGACATTCCGGCGCTGGGTGCCTGGGCACTGGCGGGAGCAGAGCTCGCCGCGCACCGCGGTCAGTACGACCAGGCACGGGAGTTGTGGGCGATCGCCGTACGCCTCGGCGCTCGGGTGATCCTCCCGTTCCAGGACGGGTACGGTCCACGCCTGACCGATGCCCTCGGCGGGCCGGAACACCAGCAGGCCCTTCTCCTGCCATGGCGCGGCCGATCGGTCGCCGCCATCACGGCCCGGGTTCGCGAACTCGCGGGGCAGCTCCTCGGCACCTGAGCACCGCGCTCACGGATGCCAGGTCAGCGTGCTGCGCAGCAACCGGCCGAACGGAACGCCGGCCCGCTGCGCCACCTCGCGGACCGAGGCGAGCGGGCCGGCGAAGAGGAACAGCACCACGTCATCGTCGACCACGAGCACCGACCCGAGGTAGCGCACCGCTTCGGCGCCGAGCTCGGCGATCGACGCGTGCACCCGCCCGTCGAGCTCGCCGACGTCCTGCGCCCGAACCCCCGCCCAATAGCATTCGGCGATGTATCCGTTGGGCGTCGCCGTGGCCATGCAACCGGACCGTAGCGAATCCGGCCTCGCGGAGGAATGAGGAGATCCCCTACGTTTGGCCGCCACCGCCGGCGCCGAGGTGGCCCGCGAGGGCGGTGCGCGACCGTACGCCGAGCTTGCGGTAGATCCGGGTCAGGTTCACCTCGACGGTCTTCGGGCTCATGAATGCCCGCTCGGCGATCTCCCGGTTGCTCAGTCCCTGCGCCGCCAGCCGGGCCACCGCCTCCTCGGTCGCGGTCAGGCCCGGCGCCGCCTGGCGCAGCGGGATCCGCGTCAGCTCCGCCCGCGCCCGCTGCGCCCAGACCGCCGCGCCCACCTCGTCGAACGTGGCCAGGGCGGAGCTCAGCGCCGCCCGCGCCAGCTTCTTCTCCTTGCGCCGGCGGTGCAGCTGGCCGAGCACGAACAGCGTCCGGGCTCGCTCGAACGGCATCAGCAGGCCATCGAAGGACTCCACCGCATGACTGGCGCACGCGACCGCCTCGTCCAGCTCGCCGCGCGCCGCCAGGAGCAGCGCCCGGCACCGGGCCGCCATCGCCAGCGACCACTGCCCCTGCGAGGTCGTGGCCTCCTGGTCCAGGCGGTCGACGACCTCACTCGCCTGCTCCAGCGCTCCCGCAGCGAGCAGCGCCTCGACGAGGTCGCTCACGTGCATCCACAGCCGTGGATCCCGCAGCCCCGCCTCGCGCTTGCTGTGGTCGACCAGGCGCAACGCGGCCACCGCCTGGTCGTAGTGGCCGCGCGCGATCGCGACCAGGCCGAGCGCGATCAGCGCGGGCCCGTGGTCCATGTCCACGGGCGATGCGCCCTCACCCGCCCCCGCCGAGACGGCCGAGGGTGCCGCGACGGAGGAACCCACGACCGTACGGGCGCTCGCCTCCGCCTCGTCGAGGCGACCGAGCATCGCGAGCGCGACGGCCCGGAAGCCGACCTCCCAGGGGTAGCCGCCACGGCTGCCCGCCTCCTCGGAGCGCTCGATCGCCTCGTTCAGCGACCCGAGCGCCGCCTCGAAGCGCCCGGCCATGATCTGTGCCTCGGCCGCCCAGGCCAGAAACGACGGCAGCGACCCGCGGTAGGAGACCGCGGCCCGCTCGCACATGGCTCGCAGCACATCCAGGCCCTCGTCGATGCGCCCGGAGAAGGTGAGCAGCCGCCCGATCAGGTCCTCTCCCCGCTGTGCGGTGCGCACCGGCGGGAACCGGGGCCGCTCGCCCGGGTCCAGGCCCGCCAGGCGCTCCAGATGGATGCCCAGACCCGCGTAGAACTCCGCCTCGACCAGCGCCGCCCGGGTGTGGAAGACGAGGTACGGATCGGGGTCCTCGATCCGGTCGACCGCCGCGAGCCCGGCCCTCGCGGTCGCGAGCTTGCGGGCGATGTCGTTGTCCGACAGGCGCGAGACCATCTCGTACACCTCCGCCTGAAACGACGGGTCGTCCGCGGCCTCGTCGACCGCCCGCATGCCGTAGGCGAGCGCGGCCTCCAGCGACCCGGTCAGGCGCCGGATGTACATGAGGTGGAACAGGGCACGGGCCCGCAGCGGGCCCGGTGGCAGCTCGGCCAGCACCGCCTCGACCGCGGCGACCGCGCCCGGGTTGTCGCCCGCGCTGTGCAGCAGGCGCCCGTACGCGATCCGGCGCAGGGTGAGCACCTCGGCGTCGGCGGCCGGGGTCAGCTCGCACGAAAGCCGCATGAGATCGGCCGCCGCGACCGGCGCACCCCGGACCGACGCCCGTTCGGCGGCGCTCGCCAGCACGAGCGCCACGGCCGGGTCGGGATCCTCCGCGGCCGCGGCCAGGTGCCGTGCCCGCTCCTCCAGGTCGTCGCAGAGCATGGCGACCGCCCGGTGCAGCGCCTGCCTGCGCAGCGCCGGGATCGACCCGTAGACCGCCGCGGCGAGGATCGGATGCGTGAAGCGGACCCGGCCCCGCTCCACCGCCACGAGCCCGGCCCGCTCGGCCCCGGCGAGTGCCCCGCTCACGTCCAGGGCCCCGGAATCCAGGCGTCGCAACAACTCCAGCGTCGGGGCTCGGGGCACGGCCGCCAGCTCCAGGACCTCGCGGACCCGCTCCGGCAGCCCCGCGACCCGGGACCGGGCCAGCTCGACGAGGCCGCCCGGCGGGGCGTCGCCCAACCCCTCGCCCGAACGCTCGCCTCCCGACGCCCGGGCCAACTCCACGGCGTAGAGCGGATTGCCGCCGGAGAGCTCCGCGATGCGCAGCAGGCTCGGCCACGCCGGCGCCCACCCGAGCATCAGCCGCAGGATCCGCGACAGCTCGCTGGGCTGCACCGGTCCCAGCCGGATGGTCTCGAACCGGCCCTGGGGCATCGCGCGGGGTAGGTCGCGGATCCGCTCCGACGGCTCGCTGCGGGTCGCCAGGACGATCCGGGCGGCCGTGTCGGTCAGGCGTCGGGCGACGTAACCGAAGGTCCGGGCGGTCGAGTTGTCGATCCACTGAAAGTCGTCGATGACTAGCACCATCGGACCGCGCGCGGCCACCGCCCGCAGGGCCGCCACGACCGCGACGTTCAGCGAGAGGCTGTCGAACGGGCCTTCCGGCTCCTCCCGACGCAGCACCATCCGCAGCAGTCGCGCCTGGGGTGCGGGCAGATCCCGTACGGTCTGCTCATCCAGGTCGTCGAGGATCTCGACGAGGTTGACGTACGAGAGATCCATCTCTGACCGGGTTGGCCGGCAGGCGAGCACCGGGTAGCCGCGGTCCCGCGCCGCCGCGACGAGGTCCCGCAACAGCGTCGTCTTGCCGATGCCGGGCTCGCCCTCGACCAGCAACGCGCGCGGCTGTGGCTGCGTGTCGGCGAGGAAGGCCTCGATGGCGGCGCGCTCACCGCTTCTGCCCACGATCGTGCGCATCGGGCCCTCACCGGGTGACGCGGGCCAGGGCGGCGTGCAGGGCCGGCAGGTCGGCGCGCACCCCCGGGTGCAGGCTCAGCCCCGCCATCTCGGCGAGCTCGACCCAGGCCACCGCCTCGGTCTCCCAGTTCAACCGCACCGGCACATCCGTCCACTGTGGAACCAGGTCGGCGATCACGTAGGTGTAGCGCCAGTCCTCGTGGTCGGTGCCGGTGATCGACTGCACGACCGTCACCGCCGACCGGGGCACCCCGAGCTCCTCGTCGATCTCCCGCAGCGCCGCGGCGACCGGCGACTCGCCCCGCTCCAGGGCACCGCCGGGGAACGACCACGTGCCGGGAAAGTGCACGAGCGTCGACCGGTGCGCCATCAGGACCAACCCGGCCGCGTCGCGCACCACGAGCCCGGCGGCGCCGTACGGCCCGAAGTGCCGACTCCCGCACCGGCACTGCACCCACATGACGTCCACCGTAACTACCTTGTCCACCGCCGCCCACGCCCCGGATATGGTTGACTGCGCACATGGGATCCCGCGTCGAGCATGTACGGCCGGCCATGGCAGCGGCTGGCGTCGATGTCCTGTTGGTCACGCCGGGATCCGATCTGCGCTACCTCACCGGGTACGACGCCGTGGCGCTGGAGCGGCTGACCTGCCTCGTGGTACCGACCGAGGGCGAGGCGTTCCTGATCGTCCCGAAGCTGGAGGAGCCCGCGGCACTCGCGGTACCGGGCCTGGACGTCGAGGTGGTCGCCTACGCCGAGACCGACGACCCGTACGCGCTGGTGAGGCGCCGGCTGCCGAGCTCGGTCCACGTGGCCGGGCTCGACGACCACATGTGGGCGGCGAAGGTGCTCGCGTTCCGTGACGCACTCTCCGATGTGGAGCAGACGCCGGGCGGGCCGGTCCTGCGCGAGCTGCGGATGCGCAAGACGCCCGAGGAGCTCGAGTCGCTGCGCCGGGCCGGGGCGGCGATCGACAAGGTGCATGCCGGCGTGCCGGAGTGGCTGCGCGCCGGCCGGACCGAACGGCAGGTCGCCGCCGACATCAAGGAGGCGATCGTCGCCGCCGGACACGCCTCGGCTGACTTCGCCATCGTCGCCTCCGGCCCGAACGGCGCGAGCCCACACCACGAGGCGTCTGATCGGGTGATCCGCGACGGCGACCCCGTGGTCGTCGACATCGGCGGCATCATGCCGGACGGGTACTGCTCGGACAGCACCCGCACCTACGTCATCGGCGAGCCGCCATCGGAGTTCTCCGGTTACTACGCTGTGCTGCTCTCCGCGCAACAGGCGCAGGTCGAGGCCGTACGGCCCGGGATCACCGCCGCGGAGCTCGACGCCGTCGGTCGGGACATCATCAGCGACGCCGGGTACGGCGAGTTCTTCGTCCACCGCACCGGTCACGGCATCGGTCTGGACGTGCACGAGGAGCCGTACATCGTCGCGGACTCGACGCGGGTCCTCGAGCCCGGCATGGCCTTCTCCATCGAGCCCGGCATCTACCTGCCGGGCCGCCACGGTGCCCGGATCGAGGACATCGTGGTGTGCACTGTGGACGGTGTTGAGCGCCTCAACCTCACCGACCGCGCCCTCGCCGCCCTCTGAGCCGCCCCCTTCCGCGATCTTGGGCCTTTCGTCGCCCCTCCTTTCCGCGATCTTGGGCTTTTCGTCGTGAGTCGATCTCCAATCACGACGATACGCCCAAGATCGCGGGCGGTATCGTGTCGCCCCTGAACGGGCGGTATCGTGTCGCCCCTGAGCGGGCGGTATCGTGTCGCCCCTGAGCGGGCGGGGTCTCGCGGGTGGGGTCTCGCGGGTCGCGTCAGACCTTGCGGCGGTAGGCGCGCAGGGCGAGCGGCATGAAGATCACGACGAACGCCGCGCACCACGCCAGCGTCCACCACACGTGGTTCTCCAGGGGAGCGCCGAGGAACAGGCCACGCACCGCGCCGACCAGATGCGTCAACGGGTTCACCTTCACGAATGCCTGCATCCAGCCGGGGAGCGTGGCCGGGTTGACGAAGACGTTGGAGGCGAAGGCGAGCGGCAACATGATCGGGAACAGGATCCCCTGTACCGCGCCCGGGGTCCGCACCAGCAGACCGATGACCACCGACAGCCAGCTCAGGCACAGCGCGAAGAGGATCGCGAGCAGGCAGCCGGCGGTGGCGCGCAGCGGGTCGGTCTCGATGCGGAACCCCATGGCGTAGCCCACGGCCAAGGTGGACACCGTGAGGACCGCGTACCGCACGATGTCCCCGAGCACGGCGCCGAGCAGAGGTGCCAGGCGCGGAATCGGGAACGCCCGGAAGCGGTCGAAGACGCCCTTGCTGATGTCGGTGTTGAGGTTCACCCCGATCGCGACCGCTCCCGTGGTGATCGACTGGCCGAGGATGCCGGGCAGCAGGAACTGCAGATAGGTGTGGGTGGATGCAGCGACGGCGCCACCGAAGATGTAGACGAACAGGATCAGGAAGATCGCCGGCTGGATCGTGACGTCGATGAGCGCCTCGGGAGTGCGCCACGTCTTGATGAGGCTGCGTACGGCCAGCGATGCCGAGTGCCGCGCCAGGGCGAACGACCGCGGTGCGGACGCGGGTGCGGGCGCCGAGATCGTGGTCATGACAGCTCCTTGTCGGACGATTCGGACTCGGCCGTGTGGCCGGTGAGGGAGAAGAAGACCTCGTCGAGGCTGGGCAGGTGCAGGGAGAGCTCGGTGACGCCGATCCCGTCGGCGGCCAGGCGCGCCACGGCGATGGTCAGCGCCTCGTCACTGGCCACGGGTACGGCGAGCACGCCGTTGCGGATCTCATCGGCCTTGGCGCCGGTGGATACCTCGGCCAGGATCGATGCCGCCCGCGACAGGTCCTCGGGCTTGGCGGGACGCACCTCGAGGGTCTGGCCGCCGACGATCCGCTTGAGCCCGTCCGGGGTGTCATGCGCGATGACCTTGCCGTGATCGATGACCGTGATCTCGTCGGCGAGCGCGTCGGCCTCTTCCAGGTACTGGGTCGTGAGCAGAACCGTGGCGCCGCCGACCACCAGCGATCGGACCACGTCCCACATCGCCGTGCGCTTGCTCGGGTCCAGCCCGGTGGTCGGCTCGTCCAGGAAGACCACCTCCGGGTGCCCGATCAGGCTCGCCGCGAGGTCCAGGCGTCGCCGCATGCCGCCCGAGTACGTCTTCGCGACCCGGTCGGCCGCCTCGGCGAGGTCGAACCACTCCAGCAGCTCCGCGGCCCGGGCCCGCGCCGCATCCCGGCCCAGGTCGAGCAGCCGGCCGAAGAGCACGAGGTTCTGCCGGCCGGTGAGATCCTCGTCGACCGAGGCGTACTGTCCGGTCAGCCCGATGATCCGCCGCACCCGGTCCGGGTGCTTGAGCACGTCCTGCCCGCCCACGACCGCACGCCCGGCGTCGGGCGTGAGCAGGGTGGAGAGGATCCGTACGGCCGTGGTCTTGCCCGCGCCGTTGGGCCCGAGCACGCCGAGCACGGTTCCGCGCGGCACGGCGAGGTCGACGCCCCGCAACGCCCGCGTCGTGCCGAAGCTCTTGACGAGGCCCTCCGCCTCGATCGCCAGATCTGCCATGCGCCCGATCCTGCCTGGCCACCCTGACACCACGCTGATACGCCCCCGACACGGCGCCTTCCCCGGCCCGCGCCGCTCCTTCGGTGATCGAGGGCGAAACCGTGCGAGTCGATCTTCAACCGTACGGTTCCGCCCTCAATCACCAGGGGTGGGCGCGTTGTCCACAGGGTTTGTCCACAGGTCGCGATATGGCGGTGGCGGGCGACGCAGAGGCACGGCACGCTGCCGGCCGTGGATCTCTTCCGCGAGGCCCGGGACTTTCCGGGGACGTTGGCAGGTCGGGCAACGGTGCTCACCTCGGCCGCGATGGCGCGCGCCGGCGTCACGCCAGAGGCGGCCGAGTGGCGGGCCGACCACGGCGGGCTGACTCGGATGCACCGCGGGGTCTACCTCTCGGGCGTCGCCGAACCGGATCTGCTGGACCGGATCCACGCCGCGCAGGCAGTCTGCTCGCCCCGAACCGTGGTCGGATTCCACAGCGCTGCAGCGCTGCTGGGCTTCGGTGTCGTCGAGGACGATCGCGTGCACGTCGTGGTGGCGCCTGACGAGCCGTTCCCGCAACAGCCCACCATCCGGGTGCACCGCGCCGCGCTGCCGGTGACGCCGGTCGTACGCCGCGGCGTCGCATGCACCTCGGCGGCGCGCACCGCGATCGACCTCGCCCGTACCGTCCCCCGCGACCTCGCGCTCGCCACGCTCGATGCGGCGCTCTTCTCCCGCACCTGCACCGCCACGACGCTTGCCGCCGAGGTCGCCCGCCATCGCGGGCTGCCCGGCTACGTGCGGGCGAAGAGCCTTGTCGCGAGGGCAGACGGCCTCTCGCAGTGCACGCAGGAGAGTCAGTTGCGCCTCATCATTCACGACGCGGGGCTGGTCAGCTTCGTGCCCCAGGTGGAGATCCGGCACCGTGGGGTCAAGAAGTACGTGCTCGACCTCGCGGATGTGCATCGCCGTGTCGCCGCCGAGTACGACGGTGCCTCACACGCGCTGCGGGTCCGCCAGGACAGAGAACGCCATAACTGGCTCGACGAGCGCGGGTGGCGGATGCGCTACTTCACCGACATCGACCTCTACCAGCGCCCAGAAAAGATCGTACGCGATCTCCGCATCGCGCTCGCCGACCGCCCATCGCCCCCTTCCCGGCGTTGATCGAGGGCGAAACCGTGCGGCTGAAGATCCGCTCACCCGGGTTCGCCCTCGATCACCGGGCTCAGGCGGTGTCGTCGTTGTCGTCGTCGTCGGGCTCGGGTGGGGTGACGTTGGCGGAGCCGTAGGCGGCGCGACCCCGTTGGCGGGACTTGTACGTCGAACTCGAGGACATGGATTTGGCGGAGGCCGACCACTGGCCCTGCACGGTGCTCTCGTTGAGACTGCGCAGTTCCGCCGCCTCCTGCCGCAGATCGGCCACGAGCTGCGGGGGCACGCCCGGGGCCTCGAGCTGCGAGCGTACGAGCCGCTGCGCCTCGTCGAGCGCGGCGAGCGCCTCGTCGGGTTCGCCGGCGCTGAGATGCCGCGACGCGGTGCGCTTGGCCTGCTGCACCCGCTGGTACACCATCTCGGTGCGGACCACGGGGTCGGGCACCCGGCCCGCGGCCTGGTCGCCCGGTACGACGTTGACGTGCAACGGCACGTTGACCGTGTGCTGGGTGAGCGCGGGAAGCTCCACATAGGTCAGTTCCAGGGTGGCGATGC
This sequence comes from Micromonosporaceae bacterium, assembly GCA_036557785.1. GTDB lineage: Bacteria > Actinomycetota > Actinomycetes > Mycobacteriales > Micromonosporaceae > DATBGZ01. The sequence goes on along the minus strand of DATBGZ010000038.1, from coordinate 154,028 downwards.
GCGCCAGCCCGAGCGAGGCGACCGAGGGGACCGCGAACGTCACCACGACCTTGCGTGTCTCTCCACTGTAGAAGCTGCCGAGCTCGGCGATGATGGCGCCGTCGGCCGTGGCCGTGGTGGGCAGGTCGTTCACGACCCGTACGGCGGTCACCGGCGGTGCTGGCCGTACGGTCAGGGATGCCGCCTGGGCGGTCTGGGTGAGCAGCCCCTCGACCTCGCCCGCGAGCAGCGCCACCGCGGCGTCCGCGTCGGCCGCGAAGCCTTCGTTTCCGTTGCCAGCGCGGGCGATCGCCGAGAGCAGGCGTTCGTCGTAGCCCTCGCCCCAGCCCAGGGTCGAGGAGACGATCCCCTTGCGGTACGCGTCGGCGGAGACGGTGCCCAACGCATCGGGGTCGGTGACTCCCTCGTTGGCGTGTCCGTCGCTGACCAGCAGCAGCGTGGCGCCGGCCGGTCCGGCGACCCGGGTCGCCTCCTGCAGGCCGCGCAGGTATCCGTCCGAGAGGTTCGTGCTGTTGCGCCCGTGCAGGGTCGCGAGCGCCTCCTTCACGGCCGGCTTGTTCGTCAGCGGCCCTGCTGGCACCGTGAGCTCACTGACGTTGTCGAAGGAGACCACGCCGAAGTTGTCCGCCGGCTCGAGCCGGTCGACCAGGGCAACCAGCGCCCTCACGGCCTCCTCGATGCGACCGGACATCGAGCCACTGCGGTCGAGCACGACCTGCAGTGTCCGGGTAGGACGCTGCGGCGGGTCGCCCACTGGCGCCGCCGTCTGTGCGGTGAGCTCGACCAGTACGGAGACCTCATCCTCGGTCTCCACGGCGATCACATCGACATCCAGATGCGCGGTGACGTGCATGGCTTTCCCCTCCCGCATGGCCTGACCAACAATTCTCCGTCAGCGTGGCAACTGAGCCTTGGGGCGTGAGGCGGGCCGCCGCACAGGCCCGCCCCACGCCGTCTGAGGGGATGAGCGTCATCCCAACCCGCGGTTCACGTCTTGGTGACGGTCCACTTGCCGTCGGCCTCGATCTCAAGGAGCACCGCCCATGAGGGCAGGATCGTCTCGCCCGAGTAGTGACCGATCTCGTTGACCAGCAGGTCTGCGTCGTTCGCGCCGTACACCCACACGGCGAAGTTGCTGCTGCCGGTGTGGGTGATCTTGATGGTCGTCATCCCGCTCGCCGCCGCCGGATCCACCAGCAGTACCGCCGATCCGGTGCCGGACTTGTTGCCGGTCCAGCGCGGAGCCTTCTGCGCGACCTGAATGGTGATCTTCCAGGAGCCGTCGGCCTCGATCTTCAATGCCGCCGGGGTGTCGCGAATGTCGATAGGGCGCACACCGGTGTAGCTACCGATCTCGTTGACCAGCAGGTCGAGGTTCGACCCGTCGGCGTCCAACGACCAGACCGCGAAGTTGCTCGAGCCCGAATGCGTGATCTTCGCGATGTGGACATAGTCGGTGTCGAGCTTGAGTTTCACGACCTTGTCACCCCTGCCCTGGAACACCTGGTCTGCGGGCAGGGACGGCGGCTGCGTGGTCTGGCTCGTCGCGGCAGCCGTCGCGGCCGGGATGTCGATGCTTTGGCCGGCCCCTTCGCTGGGCTGCGCACTCGATCCTGGGGAGGGCGACTTCGTCGATCCGGCGCCGCACGCGATCCCGAACGCGGCAAGCACAGCGAGCCCGATGACTGCGTACTTCTTGCGCATGTGTTCCTCCGGGGAAGTTGGATTAGATTGACGCGGCTCGCTACTGCTTGGAGCAGGTGAGGATGATCGTGTCGTCCGGCGAGAGCTTGGTGCCCGCGCGAGGCTCGACCTTGACCACATGCCAGTTCGGCGGATAGAGCACGATCGTGTCGTCCTTGTCGGCCGACGCGAAGTCGATGCTGGTGAATCCGATGCGCTCGAGCTCCTCGTAGGCGAGCTGCGCGTTCATACCCACGAGATCTTTGGGAACCGTCAGAAGGTCGGACGTGGTCTTCGCGGGCGCGGTAGTCGCGGCGCCGATCGTCGTCTGCGTCCCAGCGGGAATATCTGTCATCTCGATGGTGGGCTTCGTCGCGGGAATGTCCACCGGCTTCTTCGACGTGCCAACACCGCACGCGATAGCGAACGCGGTGAGAACGGCCAGGCCGCTGATCACGACTCTCCTGCGCATGAATGCCTCCCGAGGCGCGTCGATGAATGGGCGGACGCCGACTACTTCAGCAAGATCACGCGATCGCGAGCAACTCTTCTGCTGATAACCCGGGTTATCAGCGTTCGGAATTTGACCGTGACTCAGCTGGGCCCTAACCTGGGTGACCAGAGTTAGCTTCTAGGCCGGGAGTGCGTACACATGGGACAGAACGGACTGATCTCGATGTCGGAGATCGCCGACCTGGCCGGCGTGCAGCGCGCAGTCGTGTCAGTGTGGCGCCGGCGGCATAGCGACACGTTCCCCAAGGCAGCCGGCGGGGACGCGAACCGGCCGCTCTTCGACGGCCGCGAGATCGCGGAGTGGCTCGTCGCCACGGGCCGAGCGGAGCACGCAAAGCGGAAGCGGAACACTGATGTCCAGGCGGATCTGCATCAGTTCACGCTCGCTCACCTGGCCACGACGATGGCGCCGAAGGACCTGGTCAACTACGCGACCGCGCTCATCTGCCTACGGATGATGGACGACGAGCCGCTCATTGGACCCGCGAAGCTTGCTGGTCGTGCAGAGCTGGTGGACCCGAACGATGACATGCTGCTCCGGGAGATCAGGGATCTCCCGGACGAGGCTGACGGGCTGCCGGAGGCGATGGACAACCTCATCGAGGCGGCGTGGGGCTGCAAGGCGGCATTCGAGCGCCTTCTCGACGAGCGCAACCGCATCGGCGCCGCGGTGCTGGCCCGGGACTCCCTCGCGCCGCAGGTGCGCAGGTTGATCGCCAAGCTCACCGGGGCCCGGGGCGTCGCACAGTGGCGGGGAATGGTGCGTGTGGTCGACCCGTGGGCCGACGCCGGGGATCTCCTCGCGGCCGTCCTCGAGGAGGTTGGGGAAGAGGGAGCTCCACTCATCACCGCAAGCACCGCCGACGACTACTCGACACGGTTGCTCCGAAGGAGGCTGGCGGTCTGGGGAGTCCCCCAGGACGAGCAGGACGTCGTCACCGATGGCGCCACCCGGGTCCGTGGCGGCGAGTGGGACATCCTGCTGGCGCGCGCCCGGTACCAGGTCGGCCATCGCCGCCTCCCCGCAGCCGACCTCATGGTGCTCGGTGACCTCGCTCAACGCCTCCAGAGTGGACAGTGCGCGGTGATGCTGACCTCTGCCGACCTTCTCGCCGACCAGCTCGGCCCAACCCCGGCCGGGATACGCGCTCGGCTTCTGCGCTCATCCGCGGTCGAGGCGGTTATCACGCTGCCGGCTGGAGTCGTTCCATTCCGTCCGGGATACCGAACGGCGCTGTGGGTGATGCGGCACGACGAGTCCGGTCACGCGAAGGGCCGTGTGATGCTGGCGGACGCCTCCGCCGGCGCCCTCACCCCGACCGTGGTCGATCAGCTCGTCGAGGACATCACCACCTGGCGGCGGGAGGGTTACCACCCGCTCGCACACCGACGGTCGATAGCACACCCAGTCACTATCGGCGACATTCTCGACGGGCACGCCGGCCTGAGGCAGCCTCGCCGCCCCGAGGCGACCGAGGCCGTACGGCTCGGGCCGGAGCGGGTCGCGATGGTGCTGCATCTTGAGGCGGAGCTCGCCGGCGCCGTCGAACACGCCCCGGCTTCACCGCTGCGATCGGGCGTCATCGCACGGGACCTGGACATCCGCCGCACCGTCACGATCGGGACCATGGTGCTCAACGGGTCGCTGGTCCGCGTCGGCGGTGCCCGGCTGAAGCCCGACCACATCACACCGGCCGGACACCACCGGGTCATCGGCGCGCCCGAAGTCCTCGCGGCTCATATCGGCCAACGAGCGACCGCCGGTGCGCCACCATCCGAGCGGTGCATTGATCGAGCTAAACTCGCGGAGCGATACCCCAGGGCCACGCTCACCGAGCCGGGCGACGTGGTGGTGGCCCTGTCACCGCAGCCCACGGCCCTCGTCGACGAGCGCGGCTTCTCGGTCGTGGAGTTCCCCGCGACCGTTCTCCGGCTCAGCTCGGATAGCGGCGCGATGACCCCACGCGTGCTAGCCGCTCTCGTGGAGTCGGCGTCGCGCTCACACCATGCCGGCCGGCCCCCGCGCGGCATTCGGCTCGACCAGCTCCACCTGCCCAGGCTTGGCGATGACGAGATGGCGGCACTCGACGACCTGCTCGAACGCGCAGAAGTCCGCCGACGCAGAGCCCGTCAGGAGCTGGACACGCTCGACGCGCTGTGCGACACCACGCTCGCCGGCCTCGCGGACGGCACACTGACATTCTCGACCGTGACCACCTGACGCAGCCAACGAAGAGAGACGGAACACCATGCCACCGAGAACGACGAAGGCACAGCCCGCACTGCCCGGAATGCCGACGCTCGCCGACCTGCGCGACACGCTCTGGAAGGCCGCCGACAAGCTACGCGGCTCGATGGATGCGGCGCAGTACAAGGAGTTCGTGCTCGGCCTGGTGTTCCTCAAGTACGTCTCGGACGCGTTCGAGGAACGGCGCACAGAGATCGAGGCCGAGCTGCACGAGCAGGAGATGCCGCAGTCGAGGGTCGCGCAGTTCGTGGACGACCCCGACGAGTACGTCGCCCGTGGCGTCTTCTGGGTACCGCCGGCCTCCCGGTGGGGGCACATCTCCGCTGGCGCGAAGGCGGAGGGCATCGGCTCGCTGCTCGACAACGCCATGCAGGCGCTCATGGACGGTAACACGGCACTCAAGGGCGTCCTGCCGAAGATCTTCAACCAGTCCAACGTGGACCAACGCCGGCTCGCCGAGCTCGTGGACCTGGTCAGCGACGCCCGGTTCACCGGCTACGCCGACCGCCCGGCCCGCGATGTTCTCGGGGAGGTCTACGAGTACTTCCTGGAGAAGTTCGCCCGGGCCGAGGGCAAGCGAGGTGGCGAGTTCTACACGCCCCGCAGCGTGGTGCGGCTGCTGGTCGAGATCCTGGAGCCGTTCCAGGGGCGCGTCTACGACCCGTGCTGCGGCTCGGGCGGCATGTTCGTGCAGGCCGAGCGCTTCGTCGAGGCGCACGGCGGAAAGATCCAGGACATCGCGGTCTATGGCCAGGAGTCGAACGAGCGGACCTGGCGCATGGCGAAGATGAACCTCGCCATCCACCGCATCATGGGTGACCTCTCGTCGAAGTGGGAGGACACGTTCTTCGCCGACCAGCACCCGGACCTGCGGGCCGACTTCATCCTCGCGAACCCGCCCTTCAACATGTCCGACTGGGCGCGGAAGACCATCGACCCCCGCTGGAAGTACGGAGTTCCACCGGCGGGCAACGCCAACTTCGCCTGGCTGCAGCACATCGTCTCCAAGCTCGCCGAGCGCGGCACGGCCGGCGTCGTGCTCGCCAACGGGTCGATGTCCTCCAAGCAGTCCGGCGAGGGCGAGATCCGCGCGAAGATGGTCGAGGCGGATCTCGTGGCGTGCATGATCTCCCTGCCGCCACAGTTGTTCCGGACGACCGCCATCCCGGCGTGCCTGTGGTTCTTCGCCCGGGACAAGGGCCCGCAGGGGCGGAAGGATCTCAAGGACCGCAGGGGCCAGACCCTGTTCATCGACGCCCGCAGCATGGGCACGCTCGTGGACCGGACCGAGCGGATCTTCACCGACGAGGACATCGCGAGAATCGCCGGCGCCTACCATGCCTGGCGCGGCACGGTGTCCGACGCGGGTGAGAAGTACGAGGACGTCCCCGGACTCTGCTACTCCGCGTCGCTGGAGGAGATCCGCTCGCACGGACATGTGCTCACGCCGAGCCGCTACGTCGGAGCCTCCGAAGTGGACGACGATGACGAAGAGCCGCTCGCCGAGAAGATCGAACGGCTCAAGGGGGAGCTCCTGGCCCACTTCGACGAATCGGCGCGCCTTGAGAAGCTCGTCCGCGATCAGTTGGAGCGCCTCGATGTCTGAGTGGCGTACCGCACGTGTTAGCGAGCTTGCCGCGCCCGGGGGCCTAGTGGGCGGGCCATTTGGCTCATCGCTAGTTGGCACCGACTACAGCCCGACTGGCGTGCCAGTTATCCGTGGCGTAAACCTTTCGACGAGAAGCCGATACATTGGCAACGAGTTCGTGTTCGTCCCGCCAGAAAAGGTTGAGCGAGCCCTCTCTCGGAACCTCGCCAGGCCTGGTGACGTGATCTTTACCCAGCGTGGAACACTCGGCCAGGTCGCTATCGTTCCAAGTACCGACCACGAGATGTACGTGGTGTCACAGAGCCAGATGCGCCTGCGGGTCGACACCGCAAAGACGACTCCCGAATTCGTGTACTATAGCTTCTGCCTACCGAGGATAGTGGATTTGATCAACAGTCGCGCGATCGCCACCGGCGTGCCCCATATCAACCTCGGAATCTTGGGCGAAATTGCCATAGCCGTTCCACCCATCGATATCCAGAATGCGATCACTTCAGTACTGACCGCCGTCGACGACAAGATCGCCGCCAACAACAAGCTCGCCCAACGTGGCCGCCAACTTGGCAGAGCGCTCTTGATCGATGTGATAGGTGGTGCGACGAGCGCCCAACGCGTGGACGACTTGCAGCGGCAAAGCATGCTGGCATTCGGCGATGGCTATCGCACTAAGCGATCAGAGCTGGGTCAGCCAGGCTTAGGTATCCTCCGTGTCGCGGATATAGGAGATGGAACTGTTGACGCGGCTGCCATCGACTTCGTTAGTAGTCAATACCGAGCAGCTATCGGTCAGAAGACGTCACGGCCAAACGACGTCATCGTCTCAACCAAGGGCACCGTTGGCAGGGTGGCCATCATTCCCGAAGAGATGCCGGAATCGGTCTACAGTCCCCAGGTCTGCTACTTCCGCGTATCGCGAGGAAGCCCTGTCACGCCGGCGTACCTGTGGTTTTGGTTCCAAAGTGATCGGTTCATCTCCCAAGCCGCGCTGCTCAAGAGCCAGACGGACATGGCCGATTACATCAACCTTTCCGACATTGGCTCACTGACGATCGACATCCCCGGGCCCGACGACGTCGGGCTCCTCGGCGCGCTTGACTCGCTGCTCGCGCTGTTCATCCAAGCTCATGGCGAGTCGCGGTCCCTTGCCGCCATTCGCGACACGCTGTTGCCGCGGTTGATGTCGGGGGAGATTCGGGTGCGGGAGGCGGAGAAGGCCGTGGAGGAGGCGCTGTGACCATCGACGACAACGACCCTCTCCCGCCGCTGAACGACCTGACGGAGTCGGAGTGGGAGGAGCTGGCGACGGAGACTCTCGCCGAGCTCGCCTGGATGCCGAAGGAGGGCCGTGCTCTTGGGCCGGGCTCTGGTGAGCGTCCATCGTGGAGCGAGCCGATCCTCGTCGCCCGGCTGCGTGCCGCGATCGCCCGGATCAACCCGCAGCTTCCACCCTCCGCAGTGGACGATGCCGTCTCGGAGGTGACGTCGGCGAAGTCACGCGACGCGATCACCGAGAACAAGCGCGTCCACGACCTGATGACCCAAGGCGTCCGCGCTGTCTCGTACACCGACGAGCACGGTGCCCGGCACAATCCAACCGTGTGGGTCATCGACTTTCGGGACCTGGCCAACAACGACTTCGTCGTCGCCAATCAGGTGCGGGTGCTCGACGGGGAGGCGCACCGCCGGTTCGACGTCGTCGCCTACCTCAACGGGCTACCGGTCGCGATCATGGAGCTCAAGAAGGGCGGCGACGAGTCGGCCACGCTTGACGGCGCCCAGGCGCAACTATCCACCTACGTCAAGGAACTGCCGCTCGCCTTCCGGGGCAACGTCATCACGGTCATCAGCGACGGCATCACCGCCCGCTACGGAACGGCGTTCACGCCGTACGAGCACTACGCGGTATGGAACGTCGACCATGAGGGCAAACGCGTACCCACGCGGCCGAAGGATGCGGACGGCCTCGCGCTGACCGTGCTGCTGAACGGCCTCTTCGACCAGCGGCGCTTCCTGGAGATCCTGCGTGGGCACGTCACCTTCGCACAGACCCAGCGGGGACTGGTGAAGCGCGTGGCCAAGGCGCACCAGTACTTCGCGGTGAGCCGCGCGGTGGGCAAGACCGTCGAGGCGGTGCGCAGCGACGGGCGCGCCGGCGTGGTCTGGCACACCCAAGGGTCCGGCAAGTCACTGGAAATGGAGCTCTTCGCGAACCAGGTCGCGACGCACCCGGCGCTCGGCAACCCCACCATCGTCGTGCTCACCGACCGTACGGACCTCGACGACCAGCTCTTCCAGTCGTTCCAGGAAAGTCAGCTTCTGCCCGAGCAGCCGCGACAGGTCACGACCCGGGAGGAGATGCGTGCCGAGCTGACCAACCGTACGGTCGGCGGGATCATCTTCTCGACCCTGCAGAAGTTCGGCCGTACCAAAGAAGAGCGTGAGATGGGCCGCAACCACCCCCCGCTCTCCGAACGGCGCAACATCGTCCTGATCGTCGATGAGGCACACCGCAGCCACTACGACACCCTCGACGGTTACGCCCGCCACCTGCGCGACGCGCTGCCCAACGCCACGCTCATCGCGTTCACCGGCACGCCTCTGTCCTTCGTGGACCGCAACACGCGCGACATTTTCGGCGGGTACATCGACGTCTACGACCTAACGCGGGCCGTCGACGACGGCGCCACGGTGCGGGTCTTCCACGAGTCCCGCCTCGCTCCGCTGCACATCGCGCTGGACGTCGACCCCGACGAGATCGACGAGCGGGCCGACCAGCTCGTCGCCGGGCTGGACGAGGCCGAGCAGGAGCGCGTCCGCCAGCTCAACCTGGCGATGAACCAGCTCTACGGCGCACCGGACCGGTTGCGCACGATCGCGAAGGACCTGGTGGAGCACTGGGAGCAGCGCTCGGCCCAGATGCGGCCGCTCATCGGTGGGCCCGGCAAGGCGATGGTCGTCTGCGCGACGCGGAACATCTGCGCCCGGCTTTACAAGGAGATCGTCGCGCTCCGTCCGGAGTGGCACGACGACACCAACGACAACGGCCGGATCAAGGTGATCTACACCGGCGAGCCGAGCGAGACCGATGCGGAGGTAAGCACGCACGTCCGCCGGCCGTCGGTGAACAAGGTGATCATGCGCCGCGCGAAGGACCCCGACGACCCGCTGGAGATCATCATCGTGCAGTCGATGCTGCTCACCGGCTTCGACTCCCCCGCCCTACACACGATGTACATGGATAAGCCGATGCGCGGGGCGGCGCTCATGCAGGCGCTGGCGCGGGTCAACCGCACCTACCGGGACAAGCCCTCCGGCCTGCTCGTCGGCTACGCCCCGATCATCGACAGTCTCCATCAGGCCCTCGCGGAGTACACCACCGACGACCAGGCCAACCGGCCCGTCGACCGCGACATCAGCGAGGCCGCGGCGGCGGCGCGCGACATGCACGACGTCGTGCGCGCCATGTTCCGCGGCTACGACTGGAAGGCGGGGCTTGCGTCCCGCAGTCGCAAGGCCTTCCTCGAGACGGCGGTGAAGGCCGTCAACTACCTGAAGGACCCGGCCTCCCCTGGCAACGAAGTGGCGGATCCGACGAAGAGGCTGGTGCCCCGGTTCCGTGACGCCGCCTCAAAGCTGGAGCGGCTCTACTCAGTCTGCTCGACGAGCGGCGAGCTCAACCCGATCCGCGACGACATCGCGTTCTTCACCGCCGTAAAGGTCTACTTGGCCAAGTTCGATGCCGAGGACCGTCGCGCCCGAGGCTTGCCACAGCCGGCCGACATCGAGATCTACCTACGTGAGTACACAGCCAGCATCATCGAGGCCGACGGGGTCAAGGACATCTTCGCGGAGATCGGGTTGTCCCACCCCGACCTGTCCCACATCGACGAGGCGTACCTCGCCCGGCTGCGCGCCTCGAAGACGCCCCGGTTGACCGTGGAGAGCCTGCGGCGTCTCATCGAACAGACGATGCGCCGCACCACCCGTCACAACATCGTGCGCCAGCAGAGCTACGCTGCCCGGCTCGAAGAGCTGATGCGCCGGTACACCAACCAGCACCTCACGTCGGCCGAGATCATCGCCGAGCTCGCCGAACTCGCCAAGGAGGTCTCCGCCGACTCCCGCCGTGGCACGCAGTTCAGCCCGCCGCTGAACGACGACGAGCTGGCCTTCTATGACGCGGTCGCCACCAACGACTCGGCGGTCGACGTGATGGGCATCGGCGTGCTCGCCGACATCGCCCGGGACCTGGTCCGCACGATGCGCAGCAACGTCACCGTCGACTGGGTGTCCCGCGACGACGTACGGGCCCGCATGCGGACGACCATCAAGCGGCTGCTCGCCAAGTACGGCTACCCGCCCGACGCCGAGCCGACCGCCGTCGAGCTCGTCATCCGCCAGATGGAGACCTTCGCCGACGAGTGGACAACCGGCCAATCCTCCTCGAAGTCGGGTTCGTAGCAACGCCGCCACGGCGTCAACATCTTCGACGTGGCGAAAGTGCCACACAAATATGAACCGAGACCGGGTATCGCAAACGCGTGCAATCAACTACCGTAGATGACCCCGAGATTGCGAGGTGCCCGTTATGGTCGATAGTTCTGCAACACGTGCTATGCCCAAGTGGGAGAGCGACTGCCGTGAACAAATCAAGGCAGCAGTGCCGCGCGTTGCGACCTATCTGGCAACTTTCATCACGAAAAATGCTGGGGAGGCTGACACTCGGGTGTTGGTGATGGATCTCTTGCAGGCGCTGGGCTTTAGCCCATACGAGGAGATCACTCAGGAGTACCAGGTCAGGGGCGAGTATGCAGACTATGCGTTGCAGATCGAAGGCAAGATCGTCGCGTTCGTCGAGGTCAAGAGAGTCGGGCACAAGCTCGCCGAGCGGGACCTTCGACAGGTCCAGGCCTACGCCCTGAACCACGGTGCCGAATGGGCGCTGCTGACCAATGGACAAACTTGGCAGGCATACCACATCACGGCCGCGCAGCCTGTGATCGTCGATCTCTTTCTGACCGTCGATCTCCTCGATAGCCAGAGTTCCTTGAACGACAAGGTTGATGCGCTCTTCTACCTGAGCAAGGAAGCGTTCAAGAGGGGGATCATCAGTGAGCTGGCGCGTCAGCGAGCCGCCATCAGTCCGGGCGCCCTTGCGTCCGTCATCCTCTCGGACAAGGTGATGGAGGAGGTCCGCCTTGAGGTACGCAGGCGGTCCCAGCACAACGTCCCAGTGGACGAGTTGACAGGGCTGGTTCGGGAGACGGTGCTGCGGGGCGAGGTCGTTAAGGGTATCTGAGCCCAGACCACAGGGCCGCGGATACGAGCCGTGCGGCGACTGGGGACCCGCTCCGGCATAGCCTCGGGCGCTGCACCGTGAGCGAACAGTTGACCACATTGATGGGCTTATCGGGTCGCCCCGATGGTCCGAGTGCCCGCAGGTAGGGTCCGCCTGTGACGTTCGTGGCTCGACCATGAAGTACTTCAACACCGCTGGGCCGTGTGTGCCGGAGCTGCACTACATGCTGCCCCCCGAGCCGCGGCTACCCGAGGCGCGCAGGCTCGTGGAGGAAGGCCTGTACTTCGTGGTACACGCGCCGCGACAGACCGGAAAGAGCACGACGCTGCACACACTCGCCACCGACCTGACCGCCGACAGCCGCCACGCCGCGCTGTACTTCTCCTGCGAGGGTGGCGCGCCAGCCGGGGAGGACTTCTCCGCGGCACAGGACCTGCTCTTGCAGGCAATCCGTTTGGAAGCGGAGATCAGCCTTCCGGTCGAGCTGCGTCCGCCGCAACCGTGGCCGGCATCGGTGCCGGGGGGGCAGCTTGGACAGGCGCTCTCGGCGTGGGCCCAGGCCTGTCCGCGGCCGTTGGTGCTCTTCTTCGACGAGATCGACTCCCTCGCGGGCCAAAGCCTTCTCAGCGTGCTGCGCCAGTTGCGTTCGGGCTACGTGCGGCGGCCCAAGGCCTTCCCGTCCTCCGTCGTGCTGTGCGGTCTGCGGGACGTGCGCGACTACAAGATCGCATCTGGCGGAGACCCATCCCAGCTCTCCACTGCGAGCCCGTACAACATCAAAGCGGCATCCCTGCGGCTGGGCGACTTCACCGACGAAGACACACGAGCTCTTTATGCCCAGCACACCGAGGAGACTGGGCAGGCATTCACGGACGAGGCGGTGGCGCGCGCATGGGATTACACGGCCGGCCAGCCGTGGCTCGTCAACGCCCTGGCTGCCGAGGTTGTCGACCAGATGAAGGTTTCGCTCACCGAGCCGATCACGGCCGAGCACATCGACACCGCCAAGGAGCGGCTCATCATCGCGCGCGCCACACACCTGGACTCGTTGGTCGACAAGCTCGGCGAGCCGCGAGTGCAACGCATCATCGAGCCGCTGATCGCCGGCACCCTGCCCTTGGCCGACGAGACGTTCGACGACGACGTTGCCTATGTTCGGGATCTCGGCCTTATCGCTCAAGGCAGACCGCTGGGCGTCGCCAACCCCATCTATCGGGAGGTGATCGTCCGCGTCCTCGGCGCACGGACAGAGGAGGTGATCACCGCTCAGCCGAGGTCGTTCGTGATGCTCGACGGCCGACTGGACTTCGATCGGCTCCTCCACGAGTTCGCCGCATTCTGGCGGGAGAACGGGGAGATCCTCGCGGCAAGGGACGCCTACCACGAGGCCGCGCCTCACCTGGTCATCATGGCGTACTTCCATCGGCTGATCAACGGCGGAGGCTTCATCGACCGGGAATACGGCGTCGGGATGGGCCGGATCGACCTGCTCATTCGGTGGCCGTACCAGGACAAGGACGGTCGGCCCGCGCTGCAGCGGGAGGCCGTGGAGCTCAAGGCGTGGCGCCCCGGCGAATCCGATCCGCTTCGCGCCGCGCTCCGGCAACTCGACACATACCTGGATCGCTTCGACCTCGACCAAGGCACGCTCGTCATCTTCGACCGCCGACCGAAGGCAAAGCCGATCGACGAGCGAGTTCACTTCGACGTTGCCCAAACCCCCAGCGGACGCACGGTGACTCTGCTCCGCGCCTGACCAGAGAGGCCCTCGTGCTCGCTCCCGCCAGCCCCATGCACTGTCATGAGCGACGAGTCGGGGTTGGTCGGGCGGTACCGCCTCGACGTGCCCATCGGCTCGGGCGGCTTGGGCGGATAGCCGGTTGATGGCAGGTCGGACACTCCACTGTGGCGCGATGGCGCGGTTGGCCGCCAGCCGAACTCGATCCCGCGCCCTGATCACCGACAGAGAGCAGGGCGCAAATTGATCGGCCCAAATGATCGGCGCGCTTAGCTGCATCACCGCGTTGACCTCCGTACGGTCTGCGCCATGCCCACCAGCGAACACGACATCGTCGGCCGTTTCTTCCGGGAGCACCCGGCCTTCGCAGCCGAGCTGCTCTCCCGCGTGCTCGGCTTCGCGTTGCCAGCCTTCGACGAGGCGCGCGTCGAATCGGTCGACTTCACCGACGTCATGCCCACCCCATACACCGCCGACGCGGCTGTGTCGCTCGTCATCCGCATGAGCGACCTTCCGCGCCAACGAGAACCGTCTCGCCGGCACAGCTCGCGGCCCGACCCTGCGGTGCGCGGGATCGTCGTCGAAGTACAGCGCCGGCAGGACCGCCGCAAGCGCCGCAGTTGGCCGGTCTACGTCGCGACCTTCTCGGCGTTCGTGGGCGGCTGTCCGGTGACCCTGCTCGTCATCGCCACCACGGAGAAGGTGGCGCGATGGGCCGCCAAGCCGATCAAGTTCGGCGAACCCGATGGGCTGCTGCGACCGGTCGTGATCGGCCCCGGCACCGTCCCGGCAATCACCGACCCCGACACGGCCCGCCAGAACCCCGAGCTCGCGGTGCTCTCCGCGCGTGCGTGCACGGCAACACGCCGCAAGCCGGTGCCGTCTTCGACGCGCTGGGCGAGGCGCTCAAGCAAGTCGATCAGGACAACGCCCAGTTGTACTATGACCTGGTGCTGGACGGCTTGGAGCCGTGGGCGCAGGATCTGCTGAAGGAGTCGACGACCATGACCGCTGTCATCCCCAACGACCCCCGTGCCGTCAACCTGCGTCGTCTCGTCGAGGGCGCCCGGGCAGACGGAGAGGCGAGAGGCGAGGCCCGCGCACTGCTGGCTGTTCTCTCCGCCCGCGGGATCGACGTGCCCGACGAGGACCGCGAGCGCATCACGAACAGCGCCGACGTCGAAGAGCTGGAGACCTGGGCCCGACGCGCCGCAACGGCGACCACCGTCAAGCAGCTTTTCGAGTAGGCCAGCACCGGTCACTCCGTCCTCCGTTCGGGCCCAGAACGGGGCGGAGCCATGGCACGCCATGCGGCGTGGTTCAGGAGTTGTATCGCCATCCGCTGCTCGTTCTGACAGCCTTTTGTGTATGACGTCGGTACGACAGCCGGAGGAGCCGGGGCGGAAGGCCAGGAAGGGCGCCAAGAGCCAGGCCCCGCCCAGAAGCCCACTGCTGACCGGGCCACGGCTACCCGTCGGCGGAGCAACCGTGTCGCGGCTGCTCGTCAGAGCGGAGCAACCGTGTCGCATGTCGCCCAAGTTCGGCTACGGTCCGACGAGGTGCGTGCGCTGCAGGATGTCATGCGCGAAATGAACCTCCGTCGACGTCCGAGGCTCTGCGCGAGGGGCGGGGGGCATCCGCCTGCTCATCCGCGAGGCGGCCCAACGGGCTGACCGCCGCCGAACACATCGCGTATCGGCACCTGTCGACGATCAAGTAATTCCCCCGAGGCTGCGGTCACGCAGTCCCTCGGCGAGGAACGCATTCAGCGCGCCCCGGACGGCGGCGCGGTCCAGACGCGGACCGTCCCATCTTCTGCTGCGGTAGCGAGCTTGGTGCCGTCTGGCGACCACGTCACCATGTCTAGGACGCCTTTGTGCCCGGTAAATGTGTCGACCTCAGTGCAGGTGTCCGCGTCCCAGACCGTGAGCGTAGAGCTGGACGTCGAGCCCGCGATGTGTATGCCATCGGGCGACCAGGCAGACGGGTAAGGGCCAACCTGGGGAGGCAGGGCACAGAGGCGGTGTCCCGCTTCGACATCCCACACTCCGGCGTTCCCGATGAGGAGTTTCGTGCTGTCCGGAGACCACCGATAGAAGAAGTTGCTGCCCCCGTCAAGAGTGAGCCGCATGTAGCCCGTGGACGCGTTCCAGACCGTTGTCGAGTCGTTTTGGCATGCGTCGCCCGCCGTGCATGTCCGGGTGGCGATGCTCACGCTATCGGGCGACCAAGTCAAAGGGAGCCTGGCCGCTCCGAGCAGCACCTCGCTTCCGGTGGCTATATCGAATACTCCGATATCGAAGCCTGACCCTTCTTGCAACAGTGCTGCAAAGCTCTTGTCATCGAGAGACCAGATGAAGTATTTGGCCCTGTGATCCCTCACCGCGAGTGTGCGGACCAAGGCGCCCCCGGCGGCATCCCAGATCTTTACGGAATAAGACCTATAGGTGGCAAGGTATTTGCCGTCCCCACTTAGGATGGGGTCCTCTTCGCCGGCGCGGACGATCGTTTCTCCGGTCTGGATGTTCCAGATCGTTGCGGCGAAGTTGTCGTCGCAACATACGACGATCCAAGGGCCTTCGGATGCCCACCACATCCAATCGGCCTGGGTGACGCCTCTCAGTTCAGACAACGCGTCGCCCGCGGTCGAATTCCAGACGCGCGCGCTATCTCCGGCGAGGGTGGCGAGCAACGAGCCGTCCGGCGACCATGCCATGAAACGGACCTCGTCGTGGATGGGAAGCGTGAGGATGCTCTCGTCGGGTGGCGGCGCGAGATGGCGGGCCACGGCGTACGCGCCCACCCCAGCCAGCGCAAGGGCGACTGCGGCGATGACCGCCGACCTACGTAGGCTTCTCGATCTCGCCTGCCGGAGTCGTTCGGCATCGGCCGCTTCGGTCTGTCGCCGCTTTTCCTCGCCTAGCCGCTTGGCTTCCTCGATGTCCGCACGCCGCCTCGCTTCCGCCTCCATACGCGACCGTAGCTGGCATTCGCTACACATGTTCGCGTCTAACGGCGTGGCCCCCCGATGCTCCCTACAGAAGACGCGCTGACAATCACGGCATCGACCTGCTCCCGGCTTGCCGCAGCGTGAGCCCGAGGCGGATCGTTGGAGCACGACGTCGCAGGTCGCCCCCGACGCCTCGAACGCTCTGGCGGCAGCCTCAAGATCCTTCCAGCGCCGTTCTGCTTGAAGTGCTCGTTCAGCTCGTAGCTCCCGGGCCTGTTCGGCGGCTCGCGCTGCCGCCTCTTGCGCAAGGCGCGCCTGTTGAACAACCCACTCACCGGGTGGGCCAAACGGGTGCCCTGGCGGAAACGCCATCGCGCCATCCAATCGCCGCAGCACCGCGCGACGCGACGCTGACCATGAGCAGGGACCGCGAAGCCCTATCATCGCCTGAAATCGGCGCAGTGCCAAAGGCTAAATCGTCCATCGTTAGGCACCAAGTCCGCCCTCGCATCCGCTCGACCACGCCGCCAACAATGGTGCTTTCAGCGCGCGCTAAGACCACGATCTCACCGCTGACGCCCGCGCTCGCCTGCCTCGGCAGTCGCTGTCGAACGCCGCTGGACGCCGGCGTTGTGTCAGGCGACCGGACGGTTTGACTGGCGGGCGAGGCTGACAAGCTGGTTCGCTTCGCGTTCGGATCCCAGCGCACGTTGCAGGGCGAGCAGAGCGCGCATGCGGGCGGTCGTGTGCCAACCCCAGTCAACCGCCGGCGAGAAGACACGTCGGGGCACGTCCGCGACCGCGACGAATTCGACGAATTCGATCCGTGGAAAATGGTGGCCGGCGAAGTCGGCGCTAGTCCGGCGGAGGCGGGCGATGCCGAGCAGCGCCGTGTTCAGATGGCCCTCCAGCGCAACAGCGCACCACTCGATACTGGCGACATCCTCGGCGGCAAGACCCAACTCGCTACCGATCGCGGCTATGACGGGCTCGCGCGGGCGCAGGCGTCCGGTGCCTGGTTGTGCCTGGTTCCAGTTCAAGCTGCGCTCTACGCCGCAGGTCCATGGCCTGCCGTGCTGTGCATAGACGCCGCCTGCATCGACCGGTTTGCGCATGAGCATCAAGCTGCCATCGGCGGTCAGCAGGGCGACCTCCGTGTAGAGCGTGTTGGGGATGGCCAGGGTATACCCGTCCGGCGGCCGGCCGGCGAAAACCTTCGCTAGCTCGCGTTCGCGCAGCGACTCGAACACGGCGTCGGTGGTCCCGACGAAGCGCCGGTTGACCTCCTGCTCGATCCAGTACGACATCGGCCGCACATGCAGGCGCAGTTCACTTCCGGGTATCTGGTCGTTGTCGAAGACGATCCGCCGGAGGCTGACCTTCGCCCAGAACTCCTGTGACGGGTCGGGCGCGGAACGAGCACGCAGGTAGTCGGCGATCTCCGGGTCGACGTCGGCCTCGTGGATCAACGCCTCCGCCGCCGCCTTCCCCACCGAACGTGCGAGCGGGTCGGCCGGCTCAGCGAGAGCCGTGACAGCTATCCCGTCGGCCCAGCTGGCGCCCGACCTGGTCCGATAGAGCCGGACACAGTCGTCGACGACCAGCGGCGCCTGTTCGCCGAGCGAGCGCAGCACACGGTCCAGCGAGCGCAGCACTGGCAGCACAAGCCCGCCGTAATCGCGTTCGACGAAACGGCCGTCTCCGTCCGGGGCAGCGTCGGGACGCCGGGGCGCAGTCGGATTGGCGGTGGACAACTCGACCAGGCATCGCAGGAAGTCAGGCCCGGGCATGCGGCCGTCCAACGCGATCGTGGACTGGACTGCGTTCAGAGCGACTGGAAGCAGGGTGTCGTCGAGCTGCAGCGGCAGTATCGGCCGCCCGGCCTGCTGCGCCCGGAGGTACTCTCCAGTAACCCACTGCGACTTCGCTGCGGCGGCGGACCAGACTACCACCATAACGGCACACTTGTCGATGTTAGCCTCGATGGTCGACGTCCACCGCTCGCCGGGTTCGAGGTCCTTATCGAACCAGACGTCGATGCCCTCCGCCACCAGGAACTCGTGCAGCTGCCGAACGTAACGCAGGTCCTCGCGCGCATAGCTCAAGAAGACGTGGCCGCCGTCGCCATCGGGCGACTTCGGGACAGGGCGGCCCAGACGCCGCTGCCATCGCAAGCGCAGACCCACTGTTTCCTCCCCGGTTGCGTGGGTTCCATCTCATCACAGAGTCGAGGCGTGCTCCAGCATCGGTGGGCGCCGCCGACCTCAGCGGCTCGGCCAACTCCGTACACGGCGCAGCGGGTTGACCCCGCGCGTGCGCGGGCTTGTCGTCTTGGCGATGGCGGTCATGACGCACCGCCCGGTTGACCCCGCGCGTGCGCGGGCTTGTCTATTTCCCGGCTCTCGAGGGTCTGGCCGTATGTTTGGCGGACGCCCTACTGTATTGGTGCTGATGATCTTGCGAGCATGTCTCGCGGCTTGCACCGATATTTATGGAGACGACTGTGGTCTGGGTTGTTGTTGCTCGTTGTATCCTCAACGGTGCCTGGCCCAGCATCGCCGCACGTCAACGCGCGGCACGCCACTCACAAGATCACGTAACTTCCGGCTAGGCGACCACCCGCCTCACGCTGGGTTTGGGACGCGCCGTGCCGCGCAAGTCGAGAAAGAGCGCCGCGAGCCGTTAGGCGAACTCGACGCCCATGCCCTGATCGCCGACCGAGAGCGTGACGCGAACCAGACCGTGCTCGCGCAACTGGCCCCCGAAAGGGGGTTGGGCAGACGCGTGGCTCGTGGCGACAACCAGGATGCCCCCACCGCCCGCGCCGGAGACCTTCGCGGCGCCGCCGGCTGCCTCGACGGCGGCGACGACCTTGCGCTGGCGTTCCGTGAGCATGCCCAACTCGTTCTGCACCACGGCCTCGCGACGAAGGCCATCGACGAGGGCGACCGTGTCGCCTTCGGCGCATGCCGCGGCGATCTTCCTCGTCAGTGGGCCCTTGGTCTCCCAGATGTCGGGTCGGTGCAGCCGGATGACCTCCTGGATGACCGCGGGCGCGGCACGATCCTCGTCGGAGCTCCAGAACGAGAGAGCGGGCCATACACCGCCCCAGGGGATGCGCTGGGCTACCAGCGACGGGAACTCGATGAGGTTCAGTCCACCGAAGACCGATGCCGCGTGGTCCTGGGGTCCGCACGTCTGTCCGCCGATCTTCACCTCGAAGGTGTGCGCCGCCGCGATCAGCTCCTCGCGGGTCAGGGACGAGCCGTTGACGATGGCCAGCGCCGCGGCGAACAGGACCGATGCCGCCCCAGACGAGCCCAGACCCAGCCTGCGCAACGTCGATGGCACGACGTTGAACTCGTACGTGCCGGCCACGGCCGCCACCTGGTCCCTGAAGCAGGACGCGAGCTTCCACCCGTCGAAGCTGGAGAATGGAGCACCATCGCGCAGGACGGTGGACGCGTTCGACGCAAGCCGGCGGATACGCAACTGTGGACGGATCGTCAACGACGCCGTCAGCGTGACACCGCCGTGATGCATATCGCCGTAGTCACCCGACAGGCAGACCTTCTGCGCACAGGACAGGATGACCGTCTGCCCAGCATCGAGATGCGATCTGGCTCGATCAAAGTCGCCCGGCTTCACCGGCACCTAACCCATTAACCGGTAACGAAGCGCGGCCGTCGAGCTGTAGATCAACACCAGATAACGATACAGTCTCGATTACCGGCGATTCAAGCGGGCTGCAACGCCTTCTTCGGTTTGACTGCCTTCGCACGCCGAAGGCGGAAACTGGCCACCGTACTCACTTTCTTTACCTCGCCCTCGGAGAGGTCGGCCTCGACAACCAGCATCAAGGTCTTCTTGCCGGGAAACGACCGCACGCCCGCCTCCACGCGCGCTCGGCGCCGCGGCATCTGGACGAGCTCGCCGAACAGGTAGTCGGCGGCGGCCGCGGTGCCATAAGTCGTGATGCCGGCACACATGACCCAGCGGAAGGCCCCGGCGCGGCGGCCCTTGTGGTGGGACAAGATGATGAGCCCGTAGTCCTTCTTCGGGTACCTCAACCCGCCGGCCCGCGCGTCCTCCATCTCCGGCGCGAATGCCTCGACCTCAAAAGGGTCGAATCCTGTCACATCGATGCGAATGTTTCGCCGCTGCTCATCAAACTCGAACGTGCGCATCTCGTAGTGACGGACGAGGTCGTCGAGAAAGGTCTTCGACCACTGGTTCTTCAGCGGGCCGCCGAGCAGCACGAGATCGCTATCCAATTTGCCGTCAGCACGGAGGAATCGACTGAAATGGAGGGAAATCCTCTTGTGCCGGTAGAGCCGGGACATCGCCCGCGTGCAACTGCCCACTCCCCGCAACTGGCCGTAGCCCGTCAGCGGCCGGTCGGTCTCGATGCCGATCGCGGGCGGCCTGACGTCGGACGTCGTGACCACGACGTCGAGCTTGGAAACGCGATCGAAGTTGAGAATGCGTCGGCCCCGTTCGAGGCGGCCCAGGCGTATCAACGCGGTGGCCAGCAGGGGCACAAGGATGCCCGCCGCCCCCATGGCCAGGCGGGCGTAGTCGCCGGTGGTCATCGGGGAATCGCTGCGGCGTCTTCCTCCATCGCCGCCGCATCCATCGTCTTCAGCAACGTCTCGCCTGTGTGCGCGGTCCGGGCTACGACCAGGTCGTACACAAGCGGGAGTCCCCCCGTGCGAGCGGCGTTGACGGGGGTCGCATAGACCTTGCAGCCGGCCTCCTCGGCGACCAATGCCGCCGCCGCGAAGTCCCAGTACTGCAATTGGTATTCGAAGAAGCCCCGCCAGAGTCCCGAGGCCACGCGGCAGATGTCGATCGTGGCTGCTCCGGTCTGGCGGGTGGTCCAACCGGCGTGCATGAGCCGGTGCATGGTCCCGGCCATCCGGTCGGCAACCTGGCTCATGTCGTGCGGAA
This sequence comes from Micromonosporaceae bacterium, assembly GCA_036557785.1. Classification (GTDB taxonomy): domain Bacteria; phylum Actinomycetota; class Actinomycetes; order Mycobacteriales; family Micromonosporaceae; genus DATBGZ01. Next base: position 133,038 of record DATBGZ010000038.1, on the reverse strand, counting down.
TGCCGAACGCGACGATCTGCGGCCCGCTGTTTCCCGGCCGCAAGCTCTTCACGTCCAGCTCGATGCCGTTGCGAGTCGCGCCGCCACCCCTGATCGCCTCGAAGAGGACGTCCTCGCGGGGCACGTACACGGCCGCCGCGAGGGTGGATGGGCCGGCACGATCGGCCGACTCACGTTGGTCGACCAACGCCACGGACACCGCGAAATCCGCCGAACCGGCCCAGGCGTTGAGCGTCCCATCGATCGGGTCGACCACCCAACACAGATCATCGTCCCTGACGCGCGCCGGTCGGTGTTCCTCGGAAAGGACCGGCGCCGGCACGATTCGCACCAGCGCCTCGCGGAGCCGGTTGTCGACCTCTCGATCCAAGCTGGTGTGCGGGTTGGTCCCGTACCGCATCACCGTCAGGTCAGAGCTGGTCCGGGGAGCCGCGTCCACCACGGCGTCGGCCAGTTGCTTGCCGATCCCTCGCAGCCATTCCCTGTCAATACGGTCGACGGTCATACCCTCTCCGAGAGTCACCGCGAAAGATCCATAGCCACCCGGCGAAGGATAGCGTTCGCCAACTCCCCTCGGTAGTGACCAACCGGCCTATTGCCGCCGGAAGGAAGGCCCGACTGTGAAGATCCTTCGCGGGGCGATCGTACCAAGCGTTGTTCATGGTCACGGCGCACATTGGCCAAGCCGTGACCGTCCGTTAGGCGATACTGCAACGCGACGACGCTGGCCTCGACGGTCGGTTACGACCTGCGCGCGCGCCGTGACCCGACTCCCCCTCGGACGCGGCTACGCCGGGCGGTCCTTCTTGGGGAGTTTCGCGACCACGGCCTGGTAGGAGGCGTCGATCGCCTCGAGCAGTTCGTCCTCGGGTATCGCGCCGCCGGTCCGCAGGGTGTTCCAGCCGGACCGTCCAATGTAGGGCATCACCCGTACGTCGTCCGGGAACCGGATCAGCCACTCGTCGGCGATCTCGCGGCTGGCACCGCACTTGAGTCCGATCTGGGGCGGCTCGCCCGGCGCCGGCCCGCTGCCGAGGAAGGCGAAGATCTTCGGCCCGACCTTCACGACGATGTCGCCCTCCCAGGGCTCGTCCTGCCAGGCCCCGGGCTTGCCCAGGCAGTACGCGAGCAGTTGCGCCCTCGTCATCGGCGAAGTCTCCCGGCTCAGGGGTCGTGTCGCGCCGATTATCCCGGATGCTACAGCCGCCAGAAGCCCCCCGCTCTGGCCGAGTCCAGGCCGACGCCGTTCACCTGGATCTTACCGCCGTCGATCGCGGAACCGGGCACATCGAAGCCCACCTTGCCGGACTTGCTCTGCCCACTGGTCAGGTCGAGGGTCTTCAGCGGCGGATCGAAGTCGATGCCACTGGCCTGGTAGGTCGTGCCATTGCCGGCGATGAGCGAGAAATTCACCGGCTTCATATGGTATGTGCCCCCAGTACACACGACATTCACCGAAATGACGAAGTACACCCCGTTGGTGGCGGTCAGGTTCGGCCCCGGCACAACCCCTCGCCGCTGCGGATCGGAGACGGTGACCTGTGCCCGGTTGCCGTTGTTGTCGAGCGTGACGGTCTGGCCGAGGTTCACCGTTGGCGCGTCCGGGTTCTGCTTCGGCAGGACGCGTTGGGTCGCACCGCTGAACCGGCCCCAGCCGATCAACAGCAGCGCGAGCGCCGCGAGTCCGGCGATGATCAACCTGCGCACCCGTTCCCCCGTGACGCTCCCGATGGCGGGCCGAGCAGCCGACAACCGGATGCTACGGCGCGGTACCCGGTGCCGGAGCGCGACGACCGTACGGTCACCGGTACGGACGGCTCGGCTCACACCACCGGGCGACCGAACTCGAGGTAGAGCGTCGATGCCTCGGCGAGCGCCCGGGACGCCGCGATGAGCTCTCGCACGAGCAGCCCCGAGCCGAGCCGGGTCGCCTCCTCGTGCGTGCACCACGCCCAGTCCCGAAGCTCCTCGGCGGGCAGCGCGATCGCGGCGGTGCCGGCGTCGTCGAGCGTGCCGCCGTCGAAGACAAACCCGACGCCCTCCGTACGGTCCGGGCGGGGCGGGAACCAGTCCACGAGCAGCAGCCGGCCGGGGCGGACCACGAGCCCGAGCTCCTCCTCCACCTCCCGCACGGCCGCCTCGTACGGCGACTCCCCGGCCTCGACCGCGCCGCCGGGCAGGAGCCAGTCCTCCTTGTACGTCGGTGCGACCAGCAACACCCGACCCGCGTCGTCGTGGAAGAGGACCGCAGCCCCCATCCGCTTGCGTGGCAGCGTGGCGGTGTAGTCGCCCACGCCCAGCACCGGACCGCTCACGGCATCACGCTAACGCCCGCCGGCGTACTCCTCGCGGCGCTGCGCCGCGGCGAAGAAGCGGTCCTCGGCGTCGTCGTACGTCTCGAGCCGCCAGCCCGTACGGTCGAGGACCCCCCGCAACACCGGCTGCGCCAGCAGATCGTCGGGGCTGAGCGTGCGACCGCGCCGGGTGGCGAGCGCGGCCCGGCTGACCGGGTGGAACAGCGCCAGGTGCGCGCCGGGTCGGGCGACCCGGGCGAGCTCGGCGAGCACGACATCGGCCTGCGCCACGTGCCCGAGCAGGCCAGCAGCGAAGACCACATCGACGCTCGCCGAACTCAGCGGCAGCCGGTTCGCGTCGCCGAGCACCAACGCGCCGTACGCCCGCCGCCCCAGCGTGACCGCCATCTCCAGCATCTCGGAGGTGACATCGAAGCCTATCACCGCCCCCTTCGGGCCGACCGCATCGCGCAGCGCCGGCATGGCGCGGCCCGTGCCGCAGCCCACGTCGATCGCGACGGCGCCCTGGGGGACGGGAAGCTGCCCCACCGCCTTCGCGTAGGCCGGCATGTCGTGGCCGTACTTGGTCTCCCACGTCGCCGCGCGCTCGCTGAAGAAGGCCTGCGTCTGCGCCAGACTCCACGGTTGCTGCTGCTCCTCGACCACGGCGCCATCATCTCACGATCGTGAATTGCCCGGTCCGGGTGCGAGCAGTTGCCGGACCGCTGCTCGCGCCACCGACGGCGCCGCTTGCTCCAGCCAGTCGAGCGGGGTTCGGCCACGGCTGTCGCGGGCGGCCGGGTCGGCCCCGCAGGCGAGGAGTACCTCGATGGTCCGCAGAAAGCCCGCCTTGGCGGCATAGTGCAGGGCGGTCGCGTTGAGCGCCCGGACGCCGGTGGCACCCTCCGCACGGTCGCCGCTGCGCCGATCGGTCGCGCGGGCGCCGTGGCGCAGCAGCGCGCGGACGTACTCCGGATCGTCCTTTCGGCCCTGGTTCCCGGTGCAGGCGGCACCGATCCACGAACCCGAGGAATCGATCGCCGCGCCCCGGCTGGCGAGCAGTGCCGACAGTTGGGGGTGCAGCACCCATCGTCCAACGCCGATCCGTGTCGCGTCCGCGCCGGCCGCCAGCAGCAACTCGACCATCGCCACGCTGCCCTGGGCGGCGGCGCCGCGCAGCGCCCGTACGAAGCCGCAGCGGGCAGGCGCGACGTGGTCCAGGATGAGCCGGAGTGCGTCCGTCTGGCCGCCCGCTACGGCGTGCTCCACGGGTGTGATGTCCAGGACGTCGAGCGCCGGATCGCTCGCCTGGGCAAGGCCGGGATCGGTCCCGAGCATCCGGGTGAGCGAGGTGAGCTCGCCGAGGAACGCCGCGGTGAAGATGTCCTCGCGGGCGCCGGCCGCCAACAGCAACGACTCGACGGCCGCCCGGCCCTTGAACCGGGCCGCGCACAGCGGGGTCACGGCGATAACCCGCTCGAACGCCTGCCCCGTGATGGCCACCGGAAGAGAGAACGGACGGTCCGGCCCGACCCCGTCGTCGAGCAGCATGCGCACGATCTCGGCGCGGCCCGCGAGCGCAGCCGCTTGCATGATCGCGGCAGCGTACGTCGGGCGCAGCAGATCTGGTGCCTGCGCCAGCGCCTGGCGGAGCCCGGCACCATCACCACGGCGCGCGAGATCTCTTGCCCGGGTCACGGCACGGGCCCCGATCCCGCACCACGCCACGTCCTGCGCCGCGGGTTGGTTGACCAGAGCCATGGCGAGCGGGCGGAGCTCTCCCACGATCGTCCTGCGGTCGCTGTCAGCCGCGACCGCGCCCTGCAGCGCCCGCTGGAAGTGCCCGAGCCACCGACCCGCCGCCGCCGGCGTGATCGGCTTGTCGTCGTGGCTGGCGGTCAGGCTCGTCCAGGCCACCTCGCTGTAATGACGCGGGCCACCGAGCCACTCGGCGAAGAACAGCTTCTGCCTCGACTTGACGCTATCCATGTCGTGCCCGAACAGCCCGCGCAGCTGATCGTCGCCGTCGATGCCCTCGTACAGCAGGTCAATCAACGCGTCCACCGTCGGCCGACCACCGATGCGCTCGAACAGGTTCGTGTCGCGGAAGGGCCGAAAGCCCGCCGGGTAATCCAGGAAGCCACGGTGCTCAAGTCCGGTCCCGATGGCCGGGGTCCGCTGCTGGCGAAGGGCTGCCGTGTACTTTTCCCCGGCGCGGGCCGCCACCCGCGCCAACTTCGCGGCGGTGGTCTGCTTCTTCGGCATCGCTGCATCCACATCCGGCGAGACCCGCGCGCCCGCCGACGACAGGGCATGCCTACCGGACAGCGAGTCATCACGGGCCCCGAGAGACCTTGACCGGCGATGCCATCGTGCGGCGCGGGCGCGGATGGCGGCGGCGGACGGCGTACGGACCATGCCGTTGGCGATTATCGTACGGCTCGTGCACCCGCCCGGCCGATGAGGCACGGATTCCAATCACGCAGCGTCATCGCGGCCAGGCAGACGATCCACGGTGACGGGACGCAGCGCCTGGTCACGGGCCGTTGCGTCAGACGCACCTGAGCAAAGCGACGTGACAGCGACACACCCGCCCGGGCCGATGTCCCTCACTCACAGTCACCACCGGCCGGGCGCCACAGGGGCTTGGGCAACACGTTACGTGGCGACACGACCTCGGCCAGTGATGAAGTGACGGGTCTTGGACCGCCCGTGGCAGAGTGAGGCAGTGATCCGGCACCGCCGACCGTTCGACCCGCTCGCTCTCGCGGCCGTGATCTCGGTCAGCGCCGTTGCGGTGCTCATCAGCCTCGTCGCGGTGATCCTGGTGCAACGCGCGCCGGCGTCCGAGCCCGCGGCCGCGCCCGGTCCGTCGGGAATGTGCGGCACCGTGCCGACGCACGAGGTCCGCGACCTTCGCGGCATGACGATCACGACGGTGCGCAACACGGACTGGCCGAGCAAGCCCGGCCTGACCGAGGACCAGGCGAAAGCGGAGTTCATCGGCTGGCTCGACCTCGCGGTGGCACAGCACCACAACGCGATCTTCGTGCAGGTCAAGCCCAGTGGAGACGCGTTCTTCCCCACCGACTACGCGCCCTGGTCGGAGTGGCTGACCGGCAACCGCGACAACGTCGACCCGGGGTGGGACCCGCTGGCGTTCATGGTCAGCGAAGCCCACAAGCGAAACATCCAGTTCCATGCCTGGTTCATGCCGTACTTCGGCAGCTCGACGGAGGGCGCGGGCGGCGACATCAGCAAGCTGGCGCCGAACCACCCGCTGCGCCAGCACCCGGACTGGGCGGTCGTCTATCCGGCCAACCACAGCGGCTCCCGGCTCTGGTACAACCCGGGCATCCCCGAGGCGAGGACGTTCATCGAGGACTCGATCCTCGACGTGGTGTCCCGCTACGACATCGACGGGGTCTTCTTCGACGACTACTTCTACCCCTACCCCACCGGCGGCGAGAAGTTCAACGACGCCGCGACCTACGCGAAGTACGGCGACGGCCAGAGCCTCGCCGACTGGCGGCGCTCCAATGTGGACGCCCTGGTGCGGGAACTCGGGGAGCGCGTCAAGCAGGTCAAGCCGTGGGTCACGTTCGGCATCAGCCCGTTCGGGATCTGGCGCAACCTGAGCAACGACCTCGAGAACGGCTCCGACACGCACGGGCTGTCGTCGTACGACGAGATCTATGTGGACTCGCGCAAGTGGGTGCGCGAGCAGTGGGTCGACTTCATCATGCCGCAGTTGTACTGGCAGATCGGCAACCCGCCGGCCGACTACGCCAAGCTCGTGGCGTGGTGGTCCAAGCAGGTCGAGGGCACCGACGTCAAGCTCTACATCGCGCACGCCGACGACCGCATCGGCGAGTCGGGCGCCTGGTCCAACCCGGCCGAGATCGACAAGCAGCTCACCCTCGATGAGAAGTACCCGGTGAGCGGCAGCGTGCACTTCACCGCGAGCGATGTACGCGCGGACCGTCTGGGCGCGGTGACCCGCTACCGCAAGGACCACTACGCCAGCCTGGCCCTGCCGCCCGTCATGGCCCCGCTCGACTCCCCACCGCCCGCCGCTCCGGCGGATCTTTGGTCCACTGTGGACTCGTCCGGAGCCGTGACGCTGCACTGGCGTCCCGCCGATGGCGCCATGGCGTACGCCGTGTTCCGGTACGGTCCCTCGGAGAAGACCGCGCAGCTCGTCGGCGAGGTCCGGGCCACCGACCCCGGCGAACTGCAGTGGACCGACACACCCGCAAGCCCAGGACCGTACGGCTACTGCGTCAGCGGTCTGGACCGGTCCTGGACCGAGGGCGCCACGAGCTCCCCCACCACGGTCACCGCCTGAGCCCGCCGCGGCTCACTTGGCCCAGCAGGCCGAGCAGGTCGTCGACGGCGCGGCCGAACTGTGGGGTGAGCTGGTAGCCCGAGTGGCCCGACGGTGCCGGGGCCAACCGGTCGCCGGGCAGCGGATCGAACGAGCTGGGGTCGGCCAACCTGCGGTCGCCGATGCCGACCGGCCCACCGATCGGGTCCGTACGCCGCCAGAGGTTGACCCAGCGCGAACCGCCGTCCGCGCCGGCGACCGTCTGGGCGATGTCGCGCAGGACGTTGTCGTTGAAGTACTTCGGGAAGGCACGCTGGTAGAGCCGGGCCAACGGCGAGCCGTAGGTGAGCAGGGCGGTCCGCAGCCGGGCCGCGGGCGGCAACTGCAGCACGCTCGCGGCCACCAGCACCGACCCCTGGCTGTGGCCGGAGAGGATCACGCCGCCCTGGTCCATCGCGAGCCAGGTGGCCCGGTTCACCAGCTCGGGCACGGCCCGCTCCGCGTAGCACGGCGGGGCGAGCGGATGCGCCGAGCGGGGCCAGAAGGTGGCGACGTCCCAGACGATGCCGACGGTGCTGCGCACTCGTTGATTGCGATATGTCTGTACCCCGAGCAGGACGAGCAGGACGGCGGTGAGGCTGATGAGATAGGTGCCGATGTTGGTCATCACGGAGACCACCCGCGCCAGCGGGGTCCCGGCGCCGACGAACTCCACCGGGGTGACCTCACCGAGAGCCAGCGCGGTCACGCCCAACCCGAGCAGCGCCAGGATGAACCAGAAGATCCCGAAGATTCCCGAGACGTGGTCGGTGAGCGTGGCGGTGGCGACCGCACGGTCGATGCTCGCCGCCCGGGTCCGGTCGGCCGTCCGGCGGCCGGGGAAGTCGCTGTCGGTACCGGGACGCGCGCGCCGGCGCAGCACGGGTCGCACGACGAACCAGACGACCAGGCCCACCACGATGGTGAGCACGAGCATGAGGACGAACCCGAGCGCCGCCCACTGGTAGGAGACGGGAGGCTGCAACCGATCCGACGACAGCTCGGCACTGAACTCGGCCGGGCTCGGCACGGCCGAGCCGTCGAGCAGGTCGGCCACCCGGAACGAGACCGCCGCGGAGAAGGCGGCGCCCATGCCGAGGCCGAGGGAGGCCAGGATCGGCGCCCCGAAGCCGGCGAAGAGCGCGTGGCGCGCTCGGCGGCGCTGCACGAGCACGACCAGCATCAGCAGGCTGAGCAGCACCACCTGGGCCGCGAAGAGTTCGGTCACGGTGGGTGCGTACCCGGGCAATGCTCCCGTGGTCACCCACTGCGCCCGCGGGATCAGGCCGTAGCCGATCGCCGCGGCGGTGAGCAGCAACGAGACCCACAGCAGGGCATCACTGGTCACGTTCGCCAGGCGGCTGCGCGACGGCCGGTCCGCGAAGGACGGAACCAGGACGAAGAGTACGGACAGCGCCAGCACCGCTAGCGATGCCAAGAAGAGCACGTTGCCGAAACCCACCACAGTGGACTCGCTGACGCGCGAGAGCTCGACACCGGCATACGCCCCGCCCGCACGGTCGTGGGCGAGCAACTGGTAGGCGAGCACCGCCGCGATGATCGCGAACATGGCCGCGGTGTGCAGGCTGCGCAGCCGGCGGACCTGGTGGCGCCCCTGCCAGAAGGTGGGCGTGGCGAGGCCGTCGCCGCGCTGGGTCGGCTCGTTCTTGGCATAGGACTCGTACCGGGCCCACGTCCGGCGGGCCAACGACCACAGCACCCCGACGACGATGACCGGTCCGAGGCTCGCGATGGCGAGGCGGCGGCCCGTCGGCGCGAAGTAGCCCGTGAAGAAGCCGGCGAGCCAGGGTTGGTCGGCGCCGCACCGGCTGCCCTGGTCCCCGCACTGCCAGGCGACGAGGTCGAGGAAGACGCCGACCGCGGCGAGCACGAAGGTGCCCGAGATGGTCAGCGCGAAGACCCGGCACAGCCCCTGCGCGACCCGCCGGCCCAGCCCCGTCGCGGGCGGGAGCATCCAGATCGGCAGATTCGCCAGCGTAAATGGGAGCAGCAACAGCCAGAAGGCCCGCGCAGCCGCGCCCGCGGTGAGGTTGCCCCAGCGGTACGCCTCCAGCCGCGCCCCGCCGGGACCGATCGTGGCGGCGAGGCCGTACTCCGGCCGCGGTCGGTAGAAGCCAGCGTCGCGGTCCCCGGCCACCCGACCAACGATCGCCCGGTCGAGCGTCTCCTCGGCAGGCGACCCGGAGACCCCGTGCACCCGCAGCTCGGTGGGGATGGCGGCCGGAGATTCCGCGGGCGCATACGTGACGGTGGACGGCTGCGGGGCGAGTGGTTGGGTCGACGCGTCGGGCACCCGGGTCGGTGGTTCGGCCGGCTGCTGCTGGGGCAGGTGCTGCGTCATGGCGCACACCCTAAGGCCCGCCGCACCTCTGGGACATCCTCCGAGTACAGGGTTATGTGTCGATCTGTTTGCCGACTCTGTCCAGGTATGCCCGGCGTTTCGGGTCGCCGGCACGGGCACGGACACGGATGAGCCGGCGCGCGAGGTCACGCGCCCAGCCCGGCGCGACCCGGTCGGCGAGGACCGCGACCGAGAACCACCGGGGCACAAGCACGACGCCGGGCGCGCGGGACCGGCGCAGTAGCCAGACCACCGTGGCGGCGACGGCCTCCGCGCTGACCACGGGTAGGCCGGGCGTACGCAGCCCCGCGGCCATCTCCGTGGTGACCACGGTGGGCAGGACAGCGCTCACGCGAACCCCCTGGCGCCGCGTCTCCCAGCGCAGGGACTCGGTGAGCCCCACGACCGCGTGCTTGGTCGCGGTGTAGACAGCAGCGCCGGGGGCCGGGATGCGTCCGGCCGCGGACGCGATGTTCACGATGTGACCGGACCGGCGCGCGAGCATGCCCGGCAGCACGAGGCGCGTCATCCGCACCACGCCGTGGAGATTGACGTCGATCTGCAGGTCCTGCTCGTCCGCGCTGAGGTCGGTGAAGTTGCCGACGATCGCGACGCCGGCGCAGTTGACCAGCACGTCGACGCGGCCCCACTTGGCGACCGTGGACTCGACGAGCTCGCGGCAGGACTGCTCGTCCCGCACGTCCAGCACCAGTCCCCGGTGGGGTCCCGGCGGTCCCCCAGCGGCAGGCGCCGGCAAGCCGGCCGCCGCCTGTACCACCGACGGGTCGATGTCGCCGAGCACCACCCGGGCGCCGAGGCGAGCCAGCGCGGTGCCGACGGCCAGGCCGATGCCGCGGGCACCGCCGGTCACGACGGCCACCCGATCCGCGAGGTCCGCGCGCATGGCCCACACCCTATCCGCCGGTCGCGAGCCGGCGATCATGACTCGGCTGACGCAGGTTCAGCGGGAGAACGGGTCGGCGCGCTCCATGTTGAAGGGGTACTCGACCGTCGGCTCGGGAAGGCGGGGCTCGACGAGGCGGGCCAGGCGCTGGTCGTGATCGGCGCCGACCATAACGTGCCAGTCGTCGAGCTGTCCCTCGAACTCACCGGCGCCGTCGACCATCCGCAGGCGACCGTTCGGGTAGAGGGAGAACTCGAACTGCTGCTCGCACAGCGCGACCGGGAAGCCGTCCAGGCTCTTGCCGCCGAGCGTGGCCCGCGACGCGCCGCCGGTGTACGAGACGACCCGCAACTGTCCCGTGCCGCCGCGGGGCAGGTCCAGGTCGAGTCCATTGCGGACGTACCGCAGGTGGCTGCCGCCGACGAACGTCTGCCACGGCGCCACGACGGGCGTGTACGCCTGGTAAAGCAGACGCGACTGATCCGCCCATTCGATCCAGATGTCCAATGCCGGCCGGAACATGTTGATGCGCCCGTACTCGCCGGCACGCGCCAGACCCAGCACCACCGCGCACTCTGGGCCGAGCGCCAGGTCGTCGGCGCCGTACTCGATGGCGGGCTCGACCACGGTCGATTCGCCGAAGAGGCCGCGCAGGCGCTGGGCCAGGTACGGCACGCGGGCCATGCCGCCCGAGAGCACCACGACATCGACCCCCGCGAGCAGGCTGCCCAGTGGTACCCGGCGGATGTCGTGCGGGGAACCCGGCTCGAGCTCGGTGAGGCGGGCCGTGCGCAGGGCAGCGATCACGGTCTCCTCGGCCCGGTCCATGAGCGGCTTGAACGCCGCCTCCAGCCGGTCCCGGCTGTACGTCACCTCGGCCGACGCCCGCTCACCGAAGAGGCGCGCGGGCAGCGAAACCACGAACTCGGTGTCGGCGGTCAGCGCGACCTTCGCCTCGCGGGCGGCGTCGGCGACCCGTCCCCGCGCCCGTCTCGGGTTCGCCAGCTTTTCCGTATCGACGTCAAGCAGGCTCTCGATGTCTTCGGCGATCGCCGCGTCGAGCGCGTCGCCGGCCAGCGTCGACCCGATCGCCGCGAGGACGGAGACATCGCGCGCGCTGGACCCGCGCACGTCCAGCACCGCCACATCGAGGGTGCCGCCGCCCATGTCGAAGACCACCACGCGCAGCGGGGCTGAGCTGTCGGGGCGTTGCCGGGTCAGCCACGCGATGCCCGCCGCGACGGGCTCGTCGATGAGGTCCGCGAGGCCGACCGGGATGCCGGCGCTCTCGGCGATGGCGAGCAGACGCCGGCGCTGGCGGCCGTCCCACATCGCCGGGCACCCGAGGCGTACCGCGCCCGGCCGGGTGAGGTCGACGCCGTTGCTCGCGCCGCGCCGGGCCGCCTCCGCCAGGATCGCCGTCATCACCGTGTCGGCAGGAACGTCGCGCGGCCCGTCGTCGAGCGTCAGCCGGGCGTTCTGCTCGCCACTGGTGATCGCCCGCTTGATCGACCGTACGGTCCGGTCCTCGGCGGCAGCCTCCTCCTCCACGCCCGCCACGAGTCCGCCCGACGCGTCGTAGCCGACCAGCGACGACATCCACGGGGTGCGGTCGCCGAGCACGATGACCCCGTCGGTCGACGCGACCAGGGTGGTCGTGGTGCCGAAGTCGAGCCCCGTGCCGCGCGCGCTGCTCATGTCCTGACTCTCCCCACCGGCGGTCGGAACCGCCCCACATCATTCCTCAACGACTGGGCGGCTGATCAGCACATCCCCGTCGGATGATTTCCATACGTATCCCGGGCGGACGACCACGACCGGCGAGCCGTCGGCGATCGCGCCGCCGATGGGCTTGTGCCGGTCCCGGTCGTACGTGGTCTCCTGTCCGGCCCGGTCGACCGGCTCAAGGCCGCAGCGTTTGACGCGTCCGCGCACCCGCTGCACCAAGGCGCTCGCCGATGCCCCGTTCGCCACCAGCTCCTCGACCTCGGTCGCGAGCTCGGCGAGCGCCCGCAGGCCATCGATCTTCACCTGCCGGCGCCGGCCCGCCTCGGCCGGATCGAGCACGGGCCCCCGCAGCGCCTCGCGCACCAGATCGGCGTAGGAGGCCCGGACGCGGGCGGGCAGCCCGCCCTTCACGATCGCGTCGAGCGCGTCGGCGGGGCCGGGCGTCGGCCGCTCGGCGTAGCGGTAGGTCAACGGGGAACGGGTGCCGGCAACGACCACGAAGGGGTTGTGCCGCAAGCGCTTCTGCACTCTGGGCCAGGTGGCGTCGACCTCCGCTCGGCGGGCGCCGGCGTGTTCCAGCGCCTTCTTGATGTCGGCCACCGTGCACGCCGCCCGGGCCTGCCGCAACACGTCGAGCACCGACGCGAGGGGGTCGGTGCGCAGCGCCATCCCCGCACTGTATCGGGCATGCGGCGCTGCGAACGAGGGGTCAGCCCGTGGCGCTCCGCGGCGCCGGTGCCGGCGCGGAGAGCAGCGAGGAGAGGAACTCCAGCTTCGCCGCGACCTGCCACGCCCCGCCGCCCTCGTGGCCATTGAACGGATAGACGCGGATCTGTTTTGGCCCCGCGTAGTGGTTGTACGCGGCGTAGACCGTCGACGCGGGCGTGATGTCGTCGACGAGGCCGACCGAGAACAGCGCCGGCACCGCGCTGCGGCGGGCGTGGTTCACGACGTCCAGGTAGGACAGGTTCGCGAAGACCCGCTCGGTCTCGTGTGGATACGCCTTGCAGAACTGGATGATCTCGCTGTACGGCGCCGAGCCGGTGATCCGGATCGCCCGCGCGAAGTGGGATAGGAACGGCACATCCGGCATCGTGGCGACCACCCCGTCGCCGGCCAGCTCGCAGAGGTGCGCCGCGGCCAGCGACAACGCGCCACCCTGGCTCGCGCCGGTGGCCACCACGGGCACGCCGGCGGAGCCGGGGTACGCCCGGGCCGCCGCGATCGCGCGCGCCGCGTCGATGTAGAGGCGGGTGTAGTACATGCGGGCGGGGTCGAGCACCCCCCGGGTCAGGAAGCCGCCGGCCCCCGGCAGCCCGCCCTCGTGGGCGTCGGGCGTGTCGGCGGTACGCCAGTTGCCGCCCTGCCCGCGGCTGTCCATGACGAAGAACAGGTGCCCGGCGGCGCTGAAGCTCAGCCACTCGATCGGCAGCCCACGCCCGCCGCCGTACCCGATGAACTCCACGACCAGCGCCGGGTTCGGGGCCAGGCGATGCGGCACGTGCAGCCAGCCCTTGATGGGGTCGCCGCCGTATCCGGCGAACGAGACGTCGAAGACATCGGCGTGGCGCAGTGGCGTGGCGACCGGGGTGAATGTCGCGGCGAGCGGGTGCGACCCGGCGTCGGCGAGCTGCCCGCGCCAGAACTCGACGAAATCCGCCGGTTCGGCGACCTCGGGGACATAGCGCTCGAGTTCCTCCCGGGGCATGTCGAACAGGACCATGGGTACCGCCACTCCTCAGCAGAAACGGTCAGGGGCGAAGGGTACGCCGCGCCACCAGCCACGTCATCGCCTGCTTGCCGCGGACCACGGGATTGGTCAGCTCGCCGATCTCGTCGACCGCGACCGTCACCTCGTCGCCGGCCTGCAGCGTGAAGTCCAGGTCGGGGACGACGCCGGTTCCGGTGGAGAGCACGGCGCCGTCGGGGAAGTCCTGCTCCTCGAAGAGCCACGAGACCAGATCCGGCAGCGGCCGGGCCAACTGCCCGGTGTCCGTACGGCCGGCGAAGACCACCTCGGCGGCCCGGCGCACGGTCAGCGAGATCACCAGCCCGCCCGGGTCCGGGATCTCGTCGGCCGGCACGATGACCGGGCCGAGCGCGCAGGAGCCGGCGTAGACCTTCGCCTGCGGAAGATAGAGCGGGTTCTCCCCCTCGATGCTGCGCGAACTCACGTCGTCGCAGAGTGTGTACCCGGCGATCTGGCCGCTGGCGGTCACCACCACGGCCAGCTCCGGCTCGGGAACGTCCACTGTGGAGTCAGCCCGTACGGCCACCGGCTCGCCCGGCCCGCAGACGCGCCACGCCTGAGCCTTGAAGAACAGCTCCGGGCGAGTCGCCAGGTACACCCGCTCGTAGGGGTCGGCGACGGCCGCCTCCTCGACCCGAGCGTCCCGGGATCGCCGGTAGGTGACTCCGGCGGCCCAGACCTCGGTGTCACCGTCCACGGGAGCCAACAGCCGTACGTCCTCGGCCACGGCCGGACCGGCCCGGCCCAGCAGCTCCTTCCACCGGGTCAGATCCCCCGCGAGCAACTGCGCCACCGAACTCACCGGCAGCGGCCGTACGCCCTCGGTGTCCGTGACTCCGATATGGACGGTACCGTCGGCGCTCAGATAGCGGACCACGCTCACCGGGCGAACACCCCGACCCCGCTCCGGCCGTGCTCATGGCTTCGCAGCGCATCCTCATCGACCTCGATGCCGAAGCCCGGCGCCTCGGTGAGCTGGACGTGCCCGTCCGCCACGACCGGGCCGCCGGCGTAGCGGGCCAGGTCGTCGAAGAAGTCCAGGTCCAACGCGTGGTACTCGAGCACGGTGAAGTTCGACACCGCCGCGCAGAGGTGGGCCGCCGCGACCGTACCCACGGGTCCGGAGACGTTGTGCGGCGCGAACGGCAGGTAGTGCAGCTCGGCCAGCTCCGCGACCCGGCGCCCCTCCGCGAGCCCACCGAACTTCGCCACATCCGGCATCACCACGTCGACCGCCTGCGCGCGGAACAGGTCGAGGAACGGGAAGCGGGTGTAGAGGTTCTCCCCCGCACAGATCGGGACCGTGGTGGCGCGCCGGACCTCGGCGAGCGCCTCGAGATTCTCCGGCGGCACCGGCTCCTCCAGCCACATCAGGTCGAAGGGCTCCAGCGCCCGGGCGGCCCGGATCGCCGAGGGCACGTCGAAACGGGCATGCATGTCGATAGCCAGATCAATGTCGGGACCGACCGCGTCGCGGATCGCGCCGACCTGACCGACCATCCGGTCGATCTGGCGGTGGGACAGGGCGCGGTTCCAGTCGTCCACGCGCAGGCTGCCGAAGACATCGTCCACGTCGAACTTCAGCGCGGTGAAGCCACGACCGAGCGCCTTGTCGGCGACCGTCTTCAGGTGCGCTCGGCCCTCGTCCGTGGTCGGGTCCGGCAGCTCGGTCAGGTGGTGCGCCGCCGCGTCGACCGTGCCGGCGTTGCAGTCGGCGTACAGGCGCACCCGCGTCCGGAAGGCGCCGCCGAGGAGCTGGTAGACGGGCACGCCATGCAGCTTGCCGGCGAGGTCCCACAGGGCGAGCTCCAGCCCCGAGATGGCGGTGGTGACCGTGCCGGCCTGGCCACCGGTGAAGATGTTCCAGCGGCGCAGCTTCTCGGCGAGCCGGTGCACGTCGCGCGGGTCCTCGCCCACCAGTTGCTCGGTGAGCGCTCTGACGATCGAGTCGACCGCGGCCACCGGCGCGGAGGGGTAGCACTCGCCCAGCCCGTGCGTGTCCCCGGCCCACAGCCGCACGATCAGGCAGGGCCCGACGACGCGGACCGCGGCCGTCTCGACGCGCGTGATGCTGGGGCGGCTCACGTCACGACCTTTCCGCGCCTACCGCGGAGTAGGGCATTAAGGCCCGTACGGCTATCCTGTTGCCTTACGGGTGTGATCCACCCACGACTCTCGCCCGGGCAACGGCGCCCGGGTGGCATGGGGACGGGTCGTGAGGAGATCCGCGGGACGGCTGTGGCGTTCTGGTTACGGGAGCGTTGCACGTCCCGCGAGCCCTGTCAACCGTTGTCGAAAACGATTTCTCCACCAGTAGCGCACCTTCGCGAGGACGGCCGGTACCCCGGGATGAAGCGGCACAGCAGGGTGACCATCAGGGACGTGGCGCACCGCGCCGGGGTCTCGGTCGCGACGGTGTCCAAGGTGATCAACAACCGCTACGGCGTGGCCCAGGAGACCTACTCCCGGGTCCAGGCCGTGATCGACGAGCTGGGATACGAGACCAGCCTCGTGGCACAGAGCCTGCGCAGCCATCAGACCAACGTGATCGGCATCCTCGTCACCGACCTCGAGCCGTTCACCTCCGAGCTGCTCAAGGGCGCCGCCACCGGCATGCACGACACGGGGTACGAGCTCGTCGTCTACTCGGCGAGCGGGCTCGGCCAGGACGTGCGTGGCTGGGAGCGGCGCTACCTGTCGCGGATCAGCGGCACGCTCACCGACGGCGTCATCCTCGTCGCCCCGTCGGTGGTGGACGCGCCGCACTCCGGCCCGCTCGTGGCGGTCGACCCGCACCTGGGCGCCTCCAACCTGCCCACGGTGGACGCGGACAACCTCAAGGGCGCGCGCCTGGCCACGGAGTACCTCATCGGCATGGGCCACCAGCGCATCGGCTTTCTCGCCGGCCGCTCCGACCTGGAGTCGGCCCGGCTCCGCGAGCAGGGCTACCGCGACGCGCTCGCCGACGCAGGCATCGCCTTCGACCCGGCGCTGGTCCAGGTCGGCGAGTTCCAGCCAGTGGCGTCGGCCCGCGCGGCCAAGCGCCTGCTCGACCAGGACCCGCGCCCGACCGCGATCTTCGCCGCGAACGACCTGTCCGCGATCGAGACCGTGAAGGTCGCCCAGTCCCGCGGCCTGTCCGTCCCCGAGGACCTGGCCGTGATCGGCTTCGACAACATCCCCGAGTCCGCGTTGTGCTCGCCGCCACTGACCACAGTGGACCAGTCGATCCAGCGGATGGGCCTGGAGGCCGTACGCATGCTCATCCGTCTCATCAAGGGCGAGCAGACCGAGCCGGCCCGGGTCACCCTGCCCACCGAGCTCGTGATCCGCCAGTCCAGCTCGCCCCCGGCGATCCCGCGCCCGCGTCGCCGCGCCACCACCCGCACGCCCTGAGCTCAGTGCACGCGTGATCCGCGCCGTGGTCGGCGGAAGCACATACGTGGTCATGCCCGTACGAGCGGCACCTCGTGGGTGGAGTCGCCGGCGGGAATCGTGACGCGGGATGCGGCGTCGCCGTGGCGCAGGCGGTAGTCGCCGGCGAAGCAGCGCAGGTGCACCCGCCCGTCCTCGTCCGTGCGCGTCGTCGTGGGCGGCAGCCACCACTGACCCCGGATCAGCTCGTGCAGCGCGTCGTAGGACGGCTTCGGGCTCCCGTCCGCGCGCACCAGTCCGGCCGGGGCGCCGAGCCATGCATCGCCGTCCCAAAGGCCCCAGTAGGTGATGGACTCCACCGCGGGGTGGCCAACCAGGCTCCGGTAGTGGCGCACCAGCTCGTCGGCCTGGCGCGCCTCACCGTCGGGTGTGGACGGCCACGACGGGACCCGCCAGTCGTTGAGGTCGACGATGTGCGGGGGCATCAGCTCGCCCGAGACCAGGGTCGTCTCCGTGAGCTGGATCGGCAGCCCGAACCGGGCGAATCTGTCCACAGTGGAGATGATCTCGTCAACGCCGCGGTAGCCCTGGTGCATGTGCGTCTGCAGCCCTAGGGCGTCGATCGTGATGCCGGCGGCCAGGCACTCCTCGATCAGGCGCTCGTAGTCGGCCGACAGGTCGAAGTCGTTGAGCACCAAGCGTGCCGCCGGATTCGCCTCCCGGGCCGCCTCGAACGCCAGCCGTACCATGGCGACCCGGCCCCGGTCCGCCGCCAGGCGGGTGACCGCGTTCTCCTCCTTCTCGAAGACCGGCATGATGACGACCTCATTGATGGCGTCCCAGAGGTCGACCAACCCGGCGAACGCCGTCACCTCACGCGTGATCCGGTGCCGGATCGCGGCCTCGACCTCCGGCAGCGGGGAGTCGCGCAACCACGGCGGAGCCAGCGTGTGCCACAGCAGCGGGTGTCCCTTGACGGCGACGCCGCGTTCGACCAACCAGCGCGCCGTGCGCAGCAGACGGTCGGTCTCGGGCTCGCCACGGCGGGGCTCGAACCGGGCCCAGTAGAAACCGAGCGTGGCGGTGTTGAACAGCTCCAGCCACTGCTGCGCCAGGCGCCGCAGCGCGGGTTCCGGCGCAGCCGCGTTCGCGAGCGTCACGAAGGTGGAGGCCGTGTTGCCGAAGCCGAACGCGTGCCGGGTCTGCTCGACGGTTACCTCGGCACCGGCCAGCGGCTGTCCACTGTGGTCTGTCACAGACAGCCTGGCCGAGCAGATCCGGTGCCCCAGGCTGGGGTCGCTGACCGCCGGTACGGCCGCCACCCCAGTGGGGCCGACCGCACCGTCCTGTGTGGACATCGTCAACCGCTCACCGTGGTGGTGGTCCACCGCGGCGAGTCGCGGGTGACCTCGTGCACTGCCCCGACGAGGTGCGTGCAGGCCTGGGCGTCGCGGACGACGCTCGTGCCGACCCAGAGCTCGACCTCGCCCGGCTCGACGACACGTCGCATCGACCGGTCCGAGAAGGCGAGGCGGGTGGTGGGCACGACGAACCGTACGGTGGCCGACTCGCCGGGCGCGAGGCTGACCCGCTGGTAGCCGAGCAACTGCGCCACGGGCCGGGTCACCGAGGCGAGCACGTCGCGGCCGTAGAGGTGCACCACGTCGTCGCCCGCGACGGTCCCGGTGTTCGTGACCCGTACGGACGCGGTGATCGCCGCGCCGGTGCCGACCTGCTCCGGCACCCCGAAGTCGGTGTACGCGAAGGTCGTATAGGACAGGCCATGCCCGAACGGCGCGGCCGGGGCGGTATCGATGTTGGTGACCTCATGCCCCTCGCCGAGGGCCGGATGCAGGTAGGAGTACGGCTGCGTCCCGGCCGACCGGGGCAGGGTCACCGGCAGGCGCCCGGACGGGTTCACCCGACCCGAGAGCACGCCGGCGATCGCGGGACCGCCCTCCTCGCCGGGGAAGAACGTCTGCACCACGGCGGCGCAGGACTGCAGCGCCCACCCGACGGCGTACGGCCGGCCCGTCACGAGCACGAGGACGACCGGAGTGCCGGTGACGAGCACCGCCTCGACGAGCTCGCGCTGGACGCCGGGCAGCTCCAGGGAGTCGCGGTCGCAGCCCTCGCCAACCGTGCCCCGGCCGAAGAGCCCGGCGTGGTCGCCCATGACGAGCACCGCCACGTCCGCGGCCCGGGCCATGGTCACCGCCTCGTCGAAGCCGGACCGGTCCTCGCTGTCGACCGCGCAGCCGCCGGCAGTCGTGATGAGCTCGGGGCCCAGTTCGGCGCGCAGAGCCTCGAGCACGGTCGGCACCTCGAAGCCCGGCTCGACCTCAGGATGCTGGACCAGCACGTGGTTGACGAACGAGTAGCAGCCGAAGAGCGCCCCTCGGCGATCGGCGTTGGGGCCGATGACGGCCACCCGTCGCCCGGGCGGCAGGGGCAGCACGCCGTTGTTCGCCACGAGCACCACGGACTTGCCCGCGAGCTCGCGGGCGATCGCCCGGTGCTCGGCGCTGTCCAGCTCGACCCCGGTCGGGGGCGGCCCGTCGAAGGCGGCGTCGAGCAGGCCGAGTTCCAGCTTCTGGCGCAGCACGCGCAGCACCGCACGATCGAGGACACCGACGTCGATCGCGCCGTCGTCGAGTCGCTGGCGCAGCGGAGCGGCATAGGCGTCGCCGGTCGGCAGTTCGACGTCGATGCCGGCGAGCAGTGCCTGCACCGCGGCGTCCCCGAGGTCGGCCGCGACCCGGTGCAGGTGGTGCAGGAACGCCACGCCGAAGTAGTCGGAGACCACCACACCGTCGAAGCCCCAGGCTTGTCGCAGCACGCCGGTGAGCAGCGTCGGGTCGGCCGCGACCGGAACCCCATCGATCTCAGCATAGGAGTGCATCACTGACCGTACGCCGCCGTCGAGTACCGCCATCTCGAATGGGATGAGCAGCACGTCGGCGAGCTCGCGGGGTCCCATGTGGACCGGCCCGAAGTTGCGGCCGGCGCGCGAGTTGGAGTAGCCGACGAAGTGCTTGAGCGTGGCGTGCACCCCGTGCGACTGGACGCCCTGCACGAACGCGGTGCCCAGGGTACCCACGACGTAGGGGTCCTCGGAGATGCACTCGTCGACCCGCCCCCAGCGCGGGTCGCGGACCACGTCGAGCACGGGCGCGAGCCCCTGGTGGATGCCCAGGGCCCGCATGGTCGCACCGATCGCGGACCCCATCCGCTCGATCAGCTCAGGGTCGAAGGCAGCACCCCAGGCCAGCGGCGTCGGGTAGGTCGCCGCCTTCCACGCGGCGAGCCCGGTGAGGATCTCCTCGTGCACGATCGCCGGGATGCCCAGGCGGGTCTTGGTCACCAGGCCGCGCTGGAAGTTCCACAGCCACTGCGCCCGGGACTCGACGTCGACCGGCCGCGTGCCATAGACCCGGGTCAGCTGCCCAAGGCCATGACCGGAGAACTCGGCGAGCCCCGTGGTCGCGCCGAACTCGCCCTGCAGCGGCGCCACGGCTTCGCCGTCGCCTTTCTCCCAGAACCCCACGATCTGCGCCAGCTTCTCCTCCGGCGTCATCCGCAGGAGCAGCTCGACCAGCCGCTGCTCGTCGGTCGGGGCGAGCCCCGCCAACGCCGCCAGCGTAGCCGAGTCCACAGTGGAGCCATCCGCCGCGACCGCGTGGGCGGGCTCGCGAGAGCGGTCCGGCCCGGTGATCGGCGCGTCGGCGGACGGACGCGCGGCCGGCGTCTGCGACTCGCGGACCTCGGTCATCTGGTGCTTTCCCCTCAAGCTTTTCGTGCTCCTGCGTACGGCCGTGTGCGCCGTACGGTCGCGCATCGACGGCGGCCACCCACCCGGGCCACCCCGTCGCCGCCTGTATGCGCTCCGGGCATCCCCCCTCTCGTCGTCGCCCGCCCGGCAACTGTGTTTGCCGCGTGGCGCACCATGCGCGTGGCCCGCGGCTAGCCCTTGACCGCGCCCTGCAAGCTGCCGACGATCTGCCGCTCGGCCAGGGTGAAGAACATCAGCGCCGGCAGCATCGCCAGCGAGGTGAAGGCGAGGATGCCGGCCGTGTCGCTGATGTGCTCGCCCTGGAACTTCGGCACACCCAACGGCAGGGTTTGCAGGGAGTCGGTGTTGAGCACGAACAGCGGTAGCAGGAACGCGTTCCAGCTCCCGACGAACGCGATCACGGCGACGGTCACGAGCGCCGGCCGCGACAGCGGCAGCAGGATGCGCCAGAAGAAGCCGAGCCGGCTGGTCCCGTCGATGAACGCGGCGTCCTCCAGGTCGCCCGGGATGGCGAGCAGGAACGGGCGCAGGATGATGATCGTCATGGGCAGGGCGTACGCGATCTGCGGCAGGATCACGCCGAGATAATTGTTGATCAGGTGCAGGTTCCGCAGCATGAGGTAGAGCGGCAGGATCCCCGCCCCGGCAGGGAAGAGCAGGCCGAGAACGAAGTAGGTATACAGCGCTTCGCGGCCACGGAACCGGTAGCGCGCCAGCACGAAGGCCGCGCAGACGCCCAGCACCACGACGCCCGCGGTGGTCAGGACCGCGATGATCGTGCTGTTCCACACCAGTTGCCAGAAGTCCCCCCTGCTCAGGATGCCGGTGTACGTGCTGAAGATCCACGGGTGTGGCAGCGCGGCGGGGTTCGCGACGATCTGCGGCGTGCTGCGGAAGCCACCAATGATCACGTAGACGACCGGTCCGATCGACAGACCCGCGACCACCAGGGCGAGCGCGTACGTGAGCGGGCTGCTCCAGCGGAACGCGCGACGTCGATGCGGAGCCTCGAGCACAGCGGCCATGGTCACGTCCTTCCGGTGGTGAGGGCGCCTTCGAGGTCACGGCGCAGGAAGAAGCGCTGGAAGATCAGCGCCGCCGCGAAGGCGATGACGAAGAGGGTGACCGCGATCGCGCTGCCATAGCCCCAGAGCTGGGGGAAGAAGCCGTTGTCGACCATGTACGTGGCCATGGTCGTGCCGCCGCCGGCCTGTCGCAACCCCCGGGGGACCGTCACGTAGACCACGTCGAAGACCTGCAGCGAGCCGATGATCGACAGGAACATCCAGATCCGGATCGTCGGGCCGAGCAGTGGGATCGTCACATGGCGCTGGATCTGCCACCAGCTCGCGCCGTCGATCGCCGCCGCCTCGCTCAGCTCGTCGGGCACATTCGCCAGACCGGCGAGGAACAGGATGATCGCGAAACCCACATACTTCCATGTCAGGATGCCCAGCACGGTCCAGATGGCCACCTTCGAGTTGGCGAGCCACGGTTGGATCAGCCCGGCGAGGCCGGCCGACTTCATCACCGAGTCCGCCACCCCACCGTTGCCCAGGATGATCCCCCACATGATGCCGACGGTGACCTCGGCGAGGATGTACGGGACGAACGCGAGCAGCCGGAAGACGGCGCGACCACGGAATCGGCGGTTGAGCAGCAGCGACACCGCCAGCGCGATCGGTCCTTGGATGATCAGGGACCCGAACAGGATGATCGCGTTGTTGAGCAGGGCGTGCTGGAAGCCCGAGTCGAATATCACGCCCGGCGGGATGCCGCGTTTGAAGTAGTTGGCCACGCCGTTGAAGTCGCTCGGCGCGGGCCACCCGGCGCCCTTCCATTTGAAGAGGCTGTAGAAGAGCGCGAAGCCCATCGGCAGCAGCACGAACACCGTGTAGATGATGAGCGCCGGGGAGGTCAGGCCGATGATCTCGTACCACTTGCGTCTGCTCCGGGCGGCCCTGGACGAGTTGGGCAGAGGCCGAAGCCTCGCCGGCCGCGTGAGAACGCGGCCGGCGAGGTCCGGCGTGCTGTCGGTCGTGGTCACCGCGCCGCGGCGGTCTTAATCGCGGTCACGACGTCCTGCGATGAGCCAGAACCGTCGAAGATCTTCACGATCGCGGCGTTCATGGCGTCACCGATGGCGCTGCCGTACTGCGTGTCGAGCCAGAGCTGCACGGAGGTGGCGTTGTTGGTGGCCTGCGCGATCGACTGGATCACCGGGTCGGTGATGGCCGGGCCGGCACCCTTGGAGACCGGGATGCCCACGCCGAGCTTGGCGTAGCCGGTCTGCACGTCGGGGCTCACGATGTACTTCAGGAACTCCACGCACTCCGGCGGGGCGTTCTTGGAGCAGGCGAACCCGTCGCCGCCGCCGAGCTGGACCGTCGGGTCGCCGCCGCTGCCCAGTGCCGGCACGGGGAACCAGCCCAGGTCGGCGCCGATGCCCTTGCCGTCCGCGGACAGGCCGTTGATCGTGCCCTCGTCCCAGTCGCCCATGAGCTCCATGGCGGCCTTCTTCTGGACGATCAGCGCGCCGGAGGGGTTCGCGCCGGAGCCGAACTTCGACCCGAGGAAGTCGGGCTGGAACGGCTGCGTGCCCACGAACGCCTTCAGGTCGTCGCCGGCCTTGACGAAGCACGCGTCGTCGAAGTTCTTGTCCTTGGCTGCCGCGGCGAGCACCGTCGCCGGGCAGTCGTGGATCGCGAACTGGTACCACCAGTGCGCCGCCGGCCAGCCATCGCCCGCCGCCACCGTGATCGGGACCACGTTGATGCCCTTGAGCTTGGTGACGTCGGCGTTGAGCTCGTCCATGGTCTTCGGCGGAGCGGAGATGCCCGCCTGGGCGAAGAGCGCCTTGTTGTAGAAGATGCCCTCAATGCCCATCCGGAAGGGCAGGCCGTACTGGCAGCCGTTCACGGCCCAGATGCTGGAGGAGGCACCGATGTTGGCGACCTCGTCCTTGGTCTGCGCGGTGATGTCCTTGACGTAGCCGGCGGACGCCTGGTCGGCGATCTCGCCACCGCCCCACGCCTGGAACAGGTCCGGCGGATCGTTGCTCTTCAGCGCGGCAGGGATCTTCGTGCGCTGCAGCTCGTTGCTCTCGACCGCCGTGATCTGGATGGTCACGGTCGGGTGTAGGGCGTGGAAGTCGTCGGCGACCTTCTGCCAGTACTCCAGGCCACCGGGCTTGTTGACTGGGTCGGCGGCCGGCACGTTGTAGTTGTGCCACCAGGTAAGGGTGACCGGGTTCTTGTAGAGGTCGGTCGGCGTGCTCGTGTCGCACGTCGGGCCCGTGGCCTCCGGCTTGCTGCTCAGACACGCGGTAGTGGTAAACAGTAGGGTCGGTGTCGCCAGCAGCGCCAAGACGACGCGCGCTCGGCGTGATCTTGCCATGGGTAGTCTCCTCTGTCATAGGTGAGATACCTGGACTGACTGGGGAGTTTTACAGGCCCGAAACGTCTTGTCAATCGGTGTCGATAACGTTTGCGAAACGAGGACCACCGTCTATGATCTCGACGTGGACGCAGTGCGGCGGGTAACCATGGCCGACGTCGCCCGCCGTGCGGGCGTCTCGGTGGCCACCGTGTCCAAGGTGCTCAACGGTCGGTACGGAGTTGCCGAGGCGACGGTCGGTCGGGTGCGCCAGGTCATCGACCAACTTGGTTATGAAGCGAGCCTGGTCGCGCAGAGCCTGCGCAGCCACCGCACCAACGTGCTCGGCATCCTGGTCGCCGAGTTCGAACCGTTCTCCACCGAGCTGCTCAAGGGTGCCTCCGACGCCATCGCCGACACCGACTACCAGTTGCTCGCCTACTCCGGCGGCGCCCGGGGCGTGCACGTCGGCTGGGAGCGGCGATCGCTGTCGCGCCTGCTGGGGACGCTCATCGATGGCGCTGTCCTCGTCACGCCGACGGTTGTCCAGGCGCAGCAAGGCTTTCACGTCGTCGCCGTCGATCCCCACACCGGCCCGACGGGTATGCCGACCGTGGACTCCGACAACTTTGCCGGAGCCGTGCTCGCGACCGAGCACCTGCTGTCGCTGGGTCACCGACGCATCGGCTTCCTCAGCGGCCGGCCGGACCTGGAGTCGGCGCGGCTGCGCGAGGCCGGGTTCCGCCAGGCCATGAGCGCCGCCGGGGTCAAGGTCGACGAACGACTCGTCCGCGTCGGCGGCTACCGACCCGAGACCGCCGAGGGCCCGGCCCGGGAACTGCTCGGGCGCAGTCGGCCGCCGACTGCGGTTTTCGCCTCCAACGACCTCTCCGCGATCACCACGATGCAGGTCGCCCTCGGCCTGGGACTGTCGGTGCCGGGCGACCTGTCGATCGTCGGCTTCGACAACGTGCCCGAGTCGGCACTCGCGGCGGTCCCGCTGACCACGATCATGCAGCCGCTGCAGCGGATGGGCGCCGAGGCGCTGCGGCTGCTGGTCGACCTCATCGAGGGCGTCGACCGCGACCCGCACGTACGCCTGCCGACCGAACTCGTCCAGCGCGCCTCCACCCGCCACCTCTGAGCCCCGGCGCCTGCGCCCGCCGCCCCGCCGCCCGGCCGACCAGCCGGCCGACCACGGTGATCGAGGGCGAAACCGGGTGAGTCGATCTTCAATCACACGGTTTCGCCCTCGATCGACGGGAAGAAGACACCGGGGTCAGCGCTGGACGCGGGAGCCGCCGCCCCGCACGAGGCTCTCTACCTCCTTGAGGGAGGCCATCGACGTGTCGCCGGCCGTCGTCATCGCGAGGGCTCCGTGCGCGGCGCCGTACTCGATCGCCAGCGACAGGTCGTAGCCCTGCAGCAGCCCGTAGATCAGCCCCGAGGCGAAGCTGTCGCCGCCGCCGACCCGGTCGAGGATCTCGACGCCCCGGCGCAGCGTCGCCTCGACGAAGCCGGTGGGGCCTGACCACGCCACGGCACCCCAGTCGTTGACCGTGGCGGTACGGACGGTCCGCAGGGTCGTGGCGACGACCTGGAAGTTCGGGAACTCCTTCGTCGCCGCGTCGATCATCCGGCGGAAGTTCGCCGGGTCCAGGTCGTCGAGCGCCGCACCGGTGCCGGGCACGTCGAAGCCGAGGCTCGCGGTGAAGTCCTCCTCGTTGCCGATCATCACGTCGACCAGCGCGGCGAGGCGGCGGTTCACCTCCTGCGCCCGCGCCTTGCCGCCGATCGCCTGCCAGAGGCTGGGACGGTAGTTCAGGTCGTACGAGATGATGGTGCCGTGCCGACGCGCGGCCGTCATGGCCGCCTCGATCACGTCTGGCGTCGTCTGCGACAGAGCGGCGTAGATGCCACCGGTATGCAACCAGCGCACGCCGTGACGGCCGAAGAGCTCCTCCCAGTCCACATCGGAGGGTTGGAGCTGGCTCGCCGCCGAGTTGGCCCGGTCCGAGGTACCGACCGCGCCCCGCAGCCCGTGCCCGCGCTCGGTGAAGTTCAGTCCATTGCGGACAGTGCGACCGATGCCGTCGTAAGGGACCCACCTCAGGTAGGACAGATCCACGCCGCCGGTGAGCATGAGGTCCTCGATGAGGCGCCCCACCTCGTTGTCGGCGAGCGCGGTCACCACAGCGGTGCGCAGGCCGAAGCAGCGCCGCAGACCTCGGGCGACGTTGTACTCCCCGCCGCCTTCCCAGGCCTGGAAGGTCCGGGTAGTCCGCACCCGGCCCTCGCCGGGGTCGAGCCGCAGCATCACCTCGCCGAGCGAGACCAGGTCGTAGCGGCACTGATCCGCGGGTCGGATGTTCATCGCTGCCCCACCAACTGCACCGCTTCGCGAACCAGCCCCACGACCCGCTTCCAGTCCTTGGCCGCCAGGGCGTCGGGGGGAACCATCCACGTGCCACCGACCGCCATCACGGCAGGAATGTCCAGATAGGACCGAACGTTGGCGGCGTTCACTCCGCCGGTCGGGATGAACCGTACGGACTGAAACGGGGCGGTCAACGCCCGGATCATCGCGACGCCGCCGGCCTGCTCCGCGGGGAAGAACTTGACCGTCTCCAAACCCTCGTGCAGCGCCATCTGGATCTCGCTCGGGGTCATCACCCCGGGGAAGACCGGTACGCCGAGTTGGACGCAGCGCCGGACGACGACCTGGGAGAAGCCCGGGCTCACCACGAACCGTGCCCCGGCGCGTACCGCCCGATCGACCTGTTCGGGCGTGAGCACGGTACCGGCGCCGACCGCGAGGCCGTCGAGTTCGGCCATCGCGCCGATCGCGTCGGCGGCGGCGTCGGTCCGGAAGGTCACCTCGGCGCAGGGCAATCCGCCATCGAGCAGTGCCTCGCCGAGCGGGCGCGCGTCCGCGGCGTCGTGCAGCGCGATCACCGGAAGCAGACGGCTCTTCGCGATCGTCGCGGCCGCGGTACCCTGTTCAGGAATGTGAACGTCGGTCACGACTCGAACGTAGTGCACCCGGCGGGACCACGTCCGCCGTCCGGCGGTTGCGCCCACTCCATGATCACCGTGTGGCGACATTGGCTCCCACGCCCGTGTGTGCAACCCACCCGGCGGCATCGAAGATCACCGTGTGGCGCCTCGACCTCAGCCACCTACGGGGGACGCCACCCGGCTGCGAACGATCAGTCGGACCGCAGGCGCTGCGCGATCTGATTGAGCACGTCCGCCAGAGTCTGCGTCGGCCGTCGCCTGATGTCGTCGGTTCCGTACCGAACGGCGATCCAGCCCGAACGGGACAACCGCCGGTCCCGGGCCTTGTCACGCGCCACCTGGGCCGGGGTGCTGTGATAGGCGGACCCGTCGACCTCGAAGTCGATGCGGGCGTGCAGGTCAGCAAAGTCGCAGACGACCTGTTCCCCCGTCGGAAGTCGCAGCGGAAAGCTGGCGACCAGCGCGACGTTGGCGCGCCGCATGAGTTGACCGAACTCCGCGGCGAGGATCGACTCGAACGCCGGATCCGCGACCTCGATGACATTGGCGAACAGCGCCATACCCGGTCGGCCGGCCAGATCCCGATGCCACGCGACGAGTTGGTCGTGCGTACAGAGGCGGCGCTGCAGCGCCTCCAGCAACACTGCGGTGAGCTGTCGCTCGTCGAGGCAGCCGGCCAGATCGGCCAGGGTGCGAGCGGGCTCGAGCACCGGCACGCCGTCCACACGCCGTACCGCCGTCGGCGTCAGGTGCCGGCTGCGCACGACCCGCAGACCGCGGGTGGGCCGAAGCGTACGGTGATGCGGCACGGTCAGCCAGACCTCGGCGCTATCGGGCAAGCTCAACCCCCATCGCCTGCCGGCCGAGAAGTGGCTCAGTGCCGCGCCCGCCCCGGCCCGGGCTATGGCGGCGCGTTCGCGAGCGTCGATGGTGTCGGGGGTCGTCGCGGCCCGCAACGCGCTACCGAACTGTGGCACCCACAAGCCGTCGCGCACCCGTCGGCGAACCTCGGACGCTGTGACGCCCGCGGCGATCGCGTCGGCCCTGGTAAAGACTCCCGCCTGTGCCCGAGCAAGGCGCCCGAGCACGGCATCGGCCCTGTGCTGCGGCTTTTCGTGGGCGTTCATGGCGGCGAAGCATGACGCCGCCTCCCCTGTCGGGACAACCCTGATGTTCAATCTGTGGATAACCTGCCCGGTACCTGTGGACAGCGCCGTTAATCGATCTACGGACGGTCATGATCGCTGGGTGGCAACACATGGACGCCAACGACCCAGGCTGACCCACGGTGATCTTGGATGAAGGTCACCGTGTGGCAAACCCGCGTGTCATCACCATCCGCGCAACCCAGAGCAAGATCAGCGCACCCGGGCCCGGAGAACGCACACGAGCCCCGGACGGCGGGCTGAGCAGCGGACGGCGGGCTGAGCAGCGGACGGCGGGCTGAGCCCCGGACGGCGGCTGAGCCCCGGACGGCGGCTGAGCCCCGGACGGCGCGCTGAGCCCCGGACGGCGCGCTGAGCCCCGGACGGCGGGCTGAGCAGCGAGTGGGGTGATATACGTCCGTCATGCGGATCTCCGACGCCAGGGTCATCGTCACGTGCCCTGGTCGCAACTTCGTCACCCTGAAGATCATCACTGACGAGGGCGTGACCGGGGTCGGTGACGCGACCCTCAACGGCCGGGAACTCGCGGTCGCCGCGTACCTCACCGAGCACGTGATCCCGGTGCTCATCGGCCGCGACCCGGCGCGCATCGAGGACACCTGGCAGTACCTCTACCGGGGCGCGTACTGGCGCCGCGGTCCGGTCACGATGAGCGCGATCGCTGCGGTGGACACGGCGCTGTGGGACATCAAGGGCAAGGTGGCGGGCCTGCCGGTCTACCAGTTGCTCGGCGGGCGGTCGCGGGAGGCGGTGACCGTCTACGGCCACGCCAACGGCGAGAGCATCGACGACGCGATGGCGCAGGTGGCGCGCTACCTCGAGCAGGGCTACCGGGCCGTCCGCGTGCAGACCGGGATTCCCGGGATGGCCACCACGTACGGCGTCTCCAAGGAGGTCGTCGTCGCGGAGTCTATGGAGCGAGCAGTCAGGTACAGCTATGAGCCGGCGGACGCGGCGATCCCGTCCGAGGCGGTGTGGTCCACGCAGCGGTACCTCGAGCACGTGCCCAAGGTCTTCGCCCGCGCCCGCGACGAGTTCGGGCCCTACGTCAACCTGCTGCACGACGTGCACCACCGGCTCACGCCGATCGAAGCAGCCCGGCTCGGCCGCGCCCTGGAGCCCTATGCCCTGACCTGGCTCGAGGACCCGGTGCCGGCCGAGCTCCAGGAGGGCTTCCGCCACATCCGGGCCCACACCACGACGCCGATCGCGGTCGGTGAGGTATTCAACAGCATCTGGGACTGCCAGCAACTCATCACCGAGCAGCTCATCGACTACATTCGCACCACGGTGGTGCACGCCGGCGGCATCACGCACCTGCGGCGCATCTTCGACCTGGCCGCGCTGCACCATGTGCGCAGCGGCTCGCACGGCGCCACCGACCTATCGCCCGTCTGCATGGCCGCTGCGCTGCACGTCGATATCTCGATCAATAACTTCGGCCTGCAGGAGTACATGCGCCACCCCGACGAGACCGACGCCGTCTTCCCGCACGGGTACCGGTTCGAGGACGGGTACCTGTTCTGCTCCGAGGAGCCCGGCCTGGGCGTGGACATCGACGAGGATCTGGCGGCCGCGTACCCCTACCGACCGGCCTCACTGCCGGTCAATCGCCTCGAGGACGGGACGCTGCACCATTGGTGAGCGACATCGTTCAGTAATTGTTATCGGCTGGGGTGAACCGCGATCGGACCCCGTCAAGCCTCACCTGACAGCTAGATCATCTCGGGTGCCGGGCCCCGACACGGAAGCCGCGGTGCCAAACGGACATTGTGTTCACGCACGCGGACAGGTGGAAAGTGGTATTGCACAAGCGTCCACTGTCTCCATACACTGCGCCCTAGTGACGCCCCGGCCAACCGTTCGCGACAGCAAACGAATCCCAGGCCGGAGCAGCACCCGAATGCCCGGACACGCGATCGTCAAACCGGTAACGGTCGGTGTCCGGTGGATCACCTGCGCTTCACATCGCCATCAGATCGATAAACCAGGCTTATTCCGACCGTCCCCGGCGACGGTCGCGACGAACCTTCCCACGGTCGAGAAGGGACATCGATGAAGAGCACCATCGCACGGCGCTGCGGCGCCCTGCTCGCGGCGGCGGTCCTCGCCGCGGGTGGCCTAGCCGCCTGCTCGAAGGGGAACTCCCCCTCCACGGACAACAACAAGCGGCTGCGCATCGCCTACCTGTCGTTCGCGGTCGCCAACAGCTACGACGCGCCGATGCTCGCGGCGGCCAAGGCGGCGGCCTCGGCACGCAACGCCGACGTCGAGGTCTTCGACGCCGCGAACAGCGACGCGACCCAGTTCTCCCAGTTCCAGAACGCGATCACGTCCGGCCGGTTCGACGGCATCATCGTGCAGCCGATCGTCGGCACGGCCCTGGTACCCCTGGCGCAGCAGGCCATCACCCAGGGCATCAAGGTCGTGAACATCGACCAGATCCTCGGGCCGGACTACACGACGGACCAGCCTCAGGTCGACGGGCTCTCCGGGAATGTGGTCTTCATTCCCGACAAGATCGGTCGGCAGCTCGGCGAGCTCGCCGTGGCGGCCTGCGCCTCGAAGAGCCTCAATCCCTGCAACATCGGCTTCATCCACGACATCAAGGCCTCCACCCTCGGCATCGCGATCAAGTCCGCGTTCGACAAGGCGATCGCGGGAACGCCGTCGGTGAAGATCGTGGCCGAGGGCGAAAGCTTCTTCAACCCGGGCGTGGCGCTGCAGGCGGCGCAGAACATGCTCCAGGCGCAGCCGGGCATCAACCTCTTCGTGAGCTCGGACCAGGGTCTGCAGGGCGTGACCCAGGCACTGGCCGCGGCGAACAAGCCCGGATCGATCCTCATGGTCGGCTACGGGGGTAGCGCGGCGGGCTTCGGCTACCTCAAGGACGGCACCTCGTTCGGTGACGTGGTGCAGGCGCCGGCCTCCGAGGGACAGCTCGGCATGGAGGCCCTGATCAACGCCATCCGTACCGGCGCGAACGCTGGCGCCGTCAACCCGGTCGGGGCACTGCCCAACGACGGCGTGGCGAACAAGGACAACGTCGACCAGTTCACGGCGGAATGGCCCGGCTGAGCATGACCGACGCACCACCGCACCAACCGGCCGTCCTGCCGGTCATCCCCTGGCCACCCCCGGGCGGGCGCGGGTCCGCGGCAATCCCGCGCCCACCCGGGGCGCCAGCCCGCGCACGGGCGGTGCCCCCCGGGACGGTCCTGCCCGTCATCCCCTGGCCGCCCCCGGCCGCCGCGTCCACCAGCCGCGGCAGGCCGGGGTCGGACGGCCGGGCGACCGGCGAACCGATCATCCGGATCGCCGGTCTGGCCAAGAGCTTCGGCGGCGCGCAGGCGATCAGGGATGTGAGCTTGTCGATTGAACGGGGGTCCGTGCACGCCCTCGTCGGCGAGAACGGCGCGGGCAAGTCGACGTTAGCCAAGATCATTGCTGGCCTGCTCGCCCCGGACGAGGGCGAGCTGTTCGTCAACGGCGAGCGGGTCGCGTTCGCCTCGCCGCGCGATGCGCTGGCCCGGGGCATCGCCACCATCGCTCAGGAACTGGCGCTCGTCCCCGGCCTGACCGTGGCGCAGAACGTCTACCTGGGCGCTGAGCCTCGCCGGTGGGGATTCGTGCAGCGTCGGGAGCTCACGCAGCGCTACACCGCGCTCGCCCAGCAGACGGGCTTCGACCTGCCAGCCGATGCCGTGACCGCGACGCTGCGCACCGCCGACGCGCAGAAGGTCGAGATCATGCGGGCGATCTCCCGGGACGCCTCACTGATCATCATGGATGAGCCCACGGCCGCGTTGTCCCACGACGACACGGCGCGACTGCACCAGATCATCCGCGACCTGGTGGCCGGCGGCCGCACGGTCGTGCTCATCTCCCACTTCCTCTCCGAGGTGCTCGACCTCGCCGACACGGTGTCGATCCTGCGCGACGGCGTCCTCGTGCGGACCGGGCCGGCGGCGGCCGAGACGGAGGCATCGCTGATCGAGGCGATGCTCGGCCGGTCCCTCGGCTCGGTGTTCCCACCACGCCAGCCGCGGCCGCAAGCCTCGGCACCACCCGTGCTGTCGGTGACCTCCCTGTCCGCGCCCGGGGTCACCGACATCAGCCTGACCGTGCGCCCGGGCGAGATCGTCGGCCTCGCCGGCCTGGTCGGTGCCGGCCGCACGGAGCTGGCGTACGCGCTGTTCGGCAACGCGCGCCGCACCCGTGGCACGGTCACCCTCGCCGGGCTCCGCCATGAGCCGGGCAGCCCACGGCGCGCCCTGCGCTCCGGGATGTTCCTCATCCCCGAGTCGCGAAAGGACAGTGGGCTCGTGCTCGGCCGATCGGTCACCGAGAACGTGACCCTGGCGAGCCTGCCCCGGTACAGCCGCCTCGGCCTGGTCGCCGGACGCCGGCAGCGTTCGGACACGGCCATGCTCACGCAGCGCCTGTCGATCCGAGCCGGGCTGGCCAGTCCACTGTGGTCACTGTCGGGTGGCAACCAGCAGAAGGTGCTCTTCGCCCGCGGTCTGCTGCGCGCTCCCCGCCTGCTCATCGCGGACGAGCCGACCCGGGGTGTCGATGTCGGATCACGCCGCGCGATCTATGACCTCATCGCGGACCAGGCGCGCGCCGGACTCGGGGTTCTGGTCATCTCCTCGGACTTCGAGGAGCTGGTCGGCCTCGCCCACCGCGTGCTGGTCATGCGCGGTGGCCGCATCGTGGCCGAGCTCTCCGGCGACCGGATGACCGAGCACGAGATCCTGACCGCCGCCTTCACCGAGAACCCGTCCGAGACGCGTGCCGCCGAAAGGACCCTGCGATGACCACCGGTACGGCCAGCACCGCCAGCGCCTCCGGCGCAGCCCCGGTGGCGGACTCCCCGGCAGGCCCTGACGCCGCGAGCGCCCGGCCGCCGCTGCTGGCCACCTACCTGCCCCGGCTGCTGCCCCGGGTCAGACAGTCGGGCATCCTCATCCCGTTCGTGATCCTGTTCGTCGTGCTCGCGGTGAGCAACCCGCGGTTCGTCAAGACCGCGAATCTGCTCAATATTCTCGACCAGCAATCAGCGACCGTCATCATCGCGGCGGCGGGCACGTTCGTGCTGATCGCCGGTGGCATCGACCTGTCGGTCGGGGCCGTCTACGCGCTCTGCGCCGCGGTGGCGGCGCGGGTCGTGCAGACCCAGCCCATCTGGGTCTCGGTCGTGGTGGCCCTGCTGGTGGGCCTGGCCATCGGGCTCGTCAACGGCGTCGTCAGCACGGTGCTGCGGATCAACTCGCTGATCGCCACGCTGGCAATGTCGTTCATCGTGGCGGGGATCGGCAATCAGGTGGTGGCCGGCTATGGCGGCCTGATCCGGGTCTTCGAGCGACCAGGGTACAACAAGATTGCCTGGACGCGCTGGCTCGGCGCGATGACGTCGGTCTGGATCATGCTCGGGGTTCTGGTGATCCTTGGCCTGATCCTGTCGCGGACGACCTTCGGGCGCTACATCTACGCCGTCGGCGGCAACGCCGAGGCGGCGCGGTTGGCCGGCGTACGCATCACCGCCGTACGGATCGCCGCGTTCGCCGCGAGCGGGGTCGCCGCCGCGCTGGGCGGCGTCATCACCCTGTCCCGCACCCAGACCTCGACCGGGGTGGCCGACACGACGCTGACCTTCACCGTCCTCGCCGCCATCGTGGTCGGTGGAACCTCGATCCTCGGCGGCGACGGCGCGCTCTGGCGTACGGTCATCGGCGCGCTGTTCATCGCGCTGGTCGGCAACGGGTTCGACCTGCTCGGCGCCGACCCGCTCTACAAGCAGATCACCCTCGGCGTGCTGCTCCTGCTCGCGGTCGGCCTCGACGCCTGGAGCCGGCTGAGCCGCCGCTGACGGGTCGGGCAGCGGCCGTACAGGCGTTACTCGCCGCGGCCACGCCAGCCACCCACCACGGCGGAGACGACGGAGACCAGGTACAGCTGCCCGGTCAACGCCTCGACCACCACGACCGCCCGGGCGAGCTGGCTGGCCGGCGTGATGTCGCCGTAGCCGATGGTCGCCATCGTCACCACCGAGAAGTAGAGCTGATCGGATGCGGTCGGCAGCCCCACGACACCGGCGAGGTACCCGGTCGGGTTGAACGCCGCGAGCAACTGGTTCAGCGACGCGAAGAGCAGGGCCAGCAGCAGGTACACGGCCAACACGCCGGCGACGGTCGCCGAGTCCAGGTGTCGCCGGCGCAGCACGGTGCGACCGACGATCGCGATCACGGCGGCGGTGAGCGCGAACGACAACGCGCCGACCACGCCCGAGGTCACCGCTCTGGTCGCGGCCGCCGCGGTCCCGGCCGCCGCGGCGAACGCCACCACCGCCGCCGCCGTCACTGCCACGGCCGCGGCCTTGCGCCTGCGCCGTGGGGCGGTCGGATCCGAGATCTGCCACGCGTCGAACAGCAGGTAGCCCAGCACGAGCAGGCGCCCCGGCCCGCCGGCCACCGTCTCGTTCAGCCCGATGATCACGGCGTAGGCGAGCACGATTGTCGCGAGCACCCGGGCGTACCGACGACCCACGACCTCATTGGATCTGGTCGGCTGGCCACCGCGTCGCCACTTGGCCTGCCGTCACGCGAGCCGCCACGGGATCGGCTCGGCGGGAGCGTAGGAGCAGGCGGTACCCATGCGGACGGCCGAGCGCAGGTGCGCGCCGAGCAGCGGGTGCACCCGCTCGATCTTGGCGAGGCTGTCCCGCAGCCGGGCGCTGACCGTCTTGCGGGCTCGTTCTGCCGGATCGCCGAGCCGGCGGGCGCGCCGACCGAACCCGGCGGCCGCGGCGAGCTCGTGGACCAGCGCCTCCCGTTCGGCGCGCAGCGCCTCGGCGCGCTCGCTGTGGCCGAGGTCGTCAGCCTCTTCGATCCGATGGGCCAGCCGCGCCAGCCGCGCCCGGTACTCGGTCCGGGCGCGGTCGTCGAGCACCGGGTCGGCGCCGGCGGCGAGAACCGGCGCGGCCTCGGGATCGAGCAGCCGCCGCACGTGCACCGGCGTGCCCTTGGCGCCCAGGATCAGCCACAGGTCGTGCAACCCCTTGGCATCGGGCAACTGCACGTGCTGGCCGGCATAGGTGATCAGCCACCGGCCGTCGACGCGGCGGAACTCGTTGGGCTCGTTGCGGTCGCGAGCCGTGACGCGCGGGTCGAGCTCGGCGAGTGCCTGGGCCGTGAGCCGGGCCCAGCCCGCGGCGCCCAGTCGCTCGTGCATGGCCATCGCGTCCCGGAGGTGTCCCCGGGCCACCTCCCGCTCGCCGAGCGCGGCCGCCAGAGCACCGAGGTGATGGTCGACCGCGGCGTGGTAGGAGGCGCAGCCGCCGATGACGACGTGCGTGCCGGCGTAGGGACGCAACTCGTCGTAGACCCACCGGCGCTGCTCCGGCGAACCCACGGCCGCGAAGACGACGGCCGCGACGGCCCGCGCCTCCAGGTCATAGCCGCTGGAGGTCGCTATCTCCAGGACGCTGAAGTCGCCCAGCGCCTCGCGCGCCGCCTCGATCTCGCCACGCACCGCCAGCGGCCAGGCGCGCATGACGGGAAGCATCGGCCAGAGCGGGTCGGCATCGCCCAGCGTGACGTCCGGTGCCGGCACGCCGAGGGCGACCAGGGACCACCGCGAGGTGCAGTAGCAACCGAACGCGTCCGGCTCGCCGATCGCCATGCCGATCTCGAGCGCCTCCTCACCGAAGCGCGCCGCGTCCTGCGCCCGCCCCGCGATCTGGGCGTAGGTGGCCTGTCGGGTCAGCGCACCCCAGCGCCCGCGCGCATGCCCGAGCTCGCCGGCGAGCGTGATGTAGCTGAGCAGCTCGTCGCGGCCTGCCGGATCGCCGAGCTCGATCAGCGCGGTCGCCCGCAGCAGGTGGGCCTGAGCGACCAGGTCGGCATCGCCGGCCGCGTGCGCGGCGCCGAGCATCTCGCCCACGACGGGCAGGCGCTGCGCCGCGGTTCCGGGCGACCAGAGGACATCGTGCAGGGCGAGCTTTGCCTCGGCGAGGGTACGGGGGTCGCCAGCATCGTCGGCCAGGCGCACCGCGCGCCGCGCGGTCTGCACCATCTCGTTGCCGGCCCGGGCACCGGCGCCATGCCGGGCAACGCGCGCCAGCGCCGCCTGCACCCGCGACTGGAGGGCGAGTTGCGTGCCGGCGCCGGCCAGATCCAGCGCGGCCTGCCGGAGCAGGTCGCGGACCTCCGCGTCGGTCGCGCCGCTGCGCTGGCCGAGCGAGTGCAGGCCGAGGGCGGCGTGGGCGAGCGCGACCGCGTCGCCGCGCGCGCGGGTCAGCCGCGCGGCCTCGCGGTACCGTTCGCGGGCGAGGTGGGACATGCCCGTACGGTCGTGGGCCGCGGCGAGCTCGAGCAGCACGGACGCCCGCAGCGCTTCGTCGTCCACAAGGGACAGAGCCCGAAGATAGTGCCCGCAAGCATCATCGTGGCCGAGCCGGGCCGTGGCCTCCCGCGCGGCCCGGATGCAGTAGTCGACCGCTGCCCGCCGCGCCGGCGGGCCCGCTCGCAGCAGGTGGGCCGCGATGCGGGCGGCGTCCCCGGGCCGCTCCCGGGCCTGCAGGGCTCGGCCGAGCGCGAGGTTGATGGTCGCGTTCGTCGCGGCCGACTGCACGTCGACGATCGCCTCGCGGTAGATGTCGTGCGTGAAGCTGAGGTCGTCGGTGACCACGCCGGCCTGGCGGGCCAGGGCGATCAGATCGAGCGCGGCGGCCTCGTTCTCGATTGCTCCGCTGTGGATGAGAAGGTTGAGGTCGATATCCCGGCCGGCGACCGCCGCCCAGTCGAGCAGGCGCACGCAGTCGGTGGGTAGCCGCGCCAGGCGTTGCCGCACGACGTCCACGACGCCGGCCGGAAGGCGGGCCGGCGCCTGGTCCGGGCCGTGCGCCTGCACCAAGCGGGTCAGCTCCCGGACGAAGAATGGGTTGCCGCCGCTGCGCCGCCACACCCGCCCGGTCACCTCCGGTGGCGGCGCCTGCCCCGGCATCTGCGCCACCATCGCCGCCACCTCGGCCAGGCTCAGCCCGGCCAGCGGAAGGTGCTGGGCCGCTCCCGCGAGCCGGTGCAGCGCGGGCCCCGCCTCGGCGTCCCGGTAGGCGCCGAGCAACAGCACCGGGCTGCTCGCCAGGACCCGCGCCGCGAACGAGAGCAGAGCGAGCGAGGGCTCGTCGGCCCAGTGCAGATCGTCGATGACGACGAGCACCGGCCCGGCGAGATCCGCCAGGGCCCGGGCAACCGCGTCGAAGAGCCGGAACCGCGCATCGGCTACCTCGGCGAAGCTTGCGAGCCGAGCATCCGTTACAGCGGCGAAGCTTGCGAGCCGAGTGTCAGCGGTAGTGTCCACATCGGACGGTTGTGCGCCGAGCAGCCAGGCCGCCTCGCCGAGCTCGGCGGTCGACAGGCCGGTCGCGCGCAGCACCTGGGTCCACGGCCAGTACGGCGGCACGCCGCCGCCCTCCCAGCAGAAGCCGCGCAGCACCCGGCCCTGCACCACCGCCTGCTCGGCGAGCCACGCGAGCACCGCGGATTTGCCGATGCCGGCCTCCCCGGTGACGAGCACCAGGAGGCCGGCCCCGGCCCGGGCCTGGTCCCACGCCTGCGCCAGGCTCCGTTGGACGTCGCGCCGTCCGACGAGCCGCTCCGTGGCAGCCATGGCGCCATGATCGGCGTTCAGGGTCGCAACTCCAAGACCAGGTTCATCGGCGCGGGCACCTCCAGGCGGCGCACCGAACCGAACCCGGCCTGCGCGGCCACCGCCCGCAGCGCGGCCTCGCCCGCCTGTGCGCCGAGTGGTTCGGACGAGGTCGCGG
Organism: Micromonosporaceae bacterium; assembly: GCA_036557785.1. Lineage (GTDB taxonomy): Bacteria > Actinomycetota > Actinomycetes > Mycobacteriales > Micromonosporaceae > DATBGZ01. The sequence goes on along the minus strand of DATBGZ010000038.1, from coordinate 95,078 downwards.
TCCGCTGCGAGACGGCGTTCGGGGTGCAGGCGAGGGTGGAGACCGCGTAGAACATCCGGCCACCGGGGTTGAGGTTCTCCTCGACCCGGTCGAAGCTCGCCGGCTCGATCAGCAGCACCGCGCCCTCGGGCGCCAGCGCCGCCCGCGCCCGGATCAGCGCCCCGCGGGGATCGCCGAGGTCGTGCAGCGAGTCGAAGAAGGTGATCAGGTGATAGCCGTCGCCAGGCAGATCGGCCGCGGCGGCCACCTCGAACCGTACGTTCGGCATGCCCTCGCGTGCCGCCACGTCGCGCGCCGCCATGATCGAGGCGTCGTGGTAGTCGACGCCGAGCACCCGCGCCGTGGGGTAGAGGCCGGCGATGCCGAGGGTCGGCGTGCCGTAGCCGCACCCGACGTCGGCGACGGATCCGCCCGCGCGCAGCGCCTCCGGCACGCCCCTGGCCTGGTCGATGGCGGCGGCGATCAGCTCGGTCGGCAGCGCCACCCGGGTGAATGAGTCGTTGCCGTGCCAGTGCGCGGCGGTGCGCTGGTGCCATCCGAAGCCCTTGCCCGACGCGAAGGCCTCGCTGAACTCGGTGAAGCCCTCGAGCATCGAGGTGAACATCGAGACGCAGCCCTCGACCAGGGGGCCGCCCGGGCCGTGCACGAGGACCGCCGCACCGGCATCGGGCAGCGTGAACGTCTGCGAGCCACCGTCGTAGGTCAGGTACCCGCTCGCCGCCTGCGCGCACAGCCAGTCCCGGACCAGCGCCGGGTCCACGGCCACCTTCGCCGCCACATCGGCAACGCTCAGCGGTCCGGCCCCGGCCATGGCGCTCCACAGTCCGCTGCGGGTGCCGAGCGAGATGAGCAGGATCTGCAGCCCGCTGCCGAGATCCGTCACCAACCGGCCCATCTGCTCATCGACCGCCGCCAACTGCTCCTGTTCGGTCGTCGTCATATCCGTCCTCTCCTCTCGTCGGGTGGTGCTGACCGGCTGGCGCGAGATGGCGGCTCGCGATTCGCGAGGTCGCACCTCGCGCCCATGCGGGCGGCAGTGTCATCGAGTGCGCAGAGGAGGCGCCATGTTCCCGTCATCGCCCGCGGACGAGCTTGCCGCGGTGGACGCGGTTGGCCAGGCGCGGCTCGTCCGGCGCGGCGAGGTGAGCGCCGTCGAGCTGACGCGGTGGGCGATCGAGCGCATCGACGCGCTCAACCCGACGCTCAACGCGGTCATCACGCGGGCGTACGAGCACGCGCTGCGGGCCGCCGCGACCGTATCGCCCGACGCGCCCCTGGCCGGGGTGCCGTTCCTCGTCAAGGACCTCGTGGCCGAGGTGGCCGGGCTCGGCTTCAGCGAGGGCTCGCGCTTCGTGCACGGGCTCGTCTCGCCCGAGGACAGTGACCTGGTCGCCCGGTACCGCCGTGCCGGTCTGGTGATCCTCGGCAAGACCAACACGCCGGAGTTCGGCCTGCTCCCCGCCTGCGAGCCGCTGCTGCACGGACCGACCCGTAACCCGTGGGACACCGACCGCTCGACGAGCGGCTCCAGCGGCGGATCCGCGGCCGCGGTCGCCTCGCGGATGGTCCCGGCCGCCCATGGCAACGACCTGGGCGGCTCGCTGCGGTATCCGGCCTCGGCCTGCGGGCTCTTCGGGCTCAAACCGACCCGCGCCCGCAACCCGCTCGGCCCCGAGTACGGCGACGCCATCAACGGGTGGGCCTGCGAGCACGCGCTGACCCGTACGGTCCGCGACAGCGCGGCGCTGCTCGACGCGACCGCTGGCCCGGCGGTGGGTGACCCCTACCTGGCTCCGCCGCCCGCCCGGCCCTTCGCGGCCGAGGTCGGCGCCGACCCCGGCCGGCTGCGGATCGGGTTCACCGCGCGAACCCCGGAGGGCGTCGACGCCCACCCGGAGTGTCTGGCGGCGCTCGAGGATGCGGTGGCACTGTGCGCGTCGCTGGGCCACGAGATGGTCGAGGCGGAGCTGCCCGCGCTCAGCGACCAGGTCGGCGCCGCGATCGGTACGGTCTTCGACGCCGCGACCGCGTGGATCGTCGAGTACTGGATGCGTCGGCTCGGCCGGCCCCCCGCCGAGGGCGAGCTCGAGCCCTCGACGCGCGCGTACTGGGAGCGAGGCCGGGGGATCGCGGCGGGCCGCTACCTGCTGGCGATCGAGGACTGCCAGGCGTTCGCCCGCCGTATCGCGGCGTTCCTGTCGCGGATCGACGTGTGGCTGACCCCCACCCTGTCCACGCCGCCCGCCAGGATCGGGCAGATCACGTCCACAGTGGACGACCCGTGGCGGGCCATCCGCGAAGGCGGTCGTACGGTCGCCTATGCCGGGGTCATCGCGAACATCACCGGGAACCCGGCCATGTCGGTCCCGCTGTGCTGGAGCGGGCAGGGCCTGCCGATCGGGGTGCACTTCCTCGGCCGGTACGGCGACGAGGCGACGCTGTTCCGACTGGCCGGGCAACTCGAAGCCGCCCGGCCCTGGTCGCCTCGCACCCCACCGGTCGCCGCGGGCGGGTCCGGGAAGAGGTAGGTGGTCCTGAGCCGGCAGAGTACGGTGCGGGCGTGATCAGGTTCTTCGTCGCCTACCTGGTGTCGATCGCTTGCTGGTTCGCCGTCGAGATGAGCCTGCTGGTGCGCGACCGGGTGCGGCGCGAGTCGCGCCAACGCCGCGACCGGGGCACGCGGGCGGTCCTCGTGCTCGCGTTCGCGGTCGCCATGGTGTCGGCCTTCGCGCTACCGAGCCTCGTGCCGCAGGCGGCGACCCCGGCGCGGCGGGGCTTCGCCCTTGCCGGGCTGGCCCTGATCTGGCTCGGCCTGGCCGTGCGGGTCTGGGCGGTGCTCACCCTCGGCACCTCGTTTCGCACCGTCGTGCACGTCGAAGCCGGTCAACCCGTGGTCAGCGGCGGGCCGTATCGATGGATCCGCCACCCGTCCTACGCGGGGCTGCTGGTGATCGCCCTGGGTTGCGGCCTCGGCGCGGGCAACTGGCTGTCCATTGTGGTCGCGACCGTCATCCCCGCGGCGGGGCTGCTGGCGCGGATCAGGGTCGAGGAGGCGGAGCTGGCGCGGGTCCTCGGCGAACCGTACCGCGCGTACCAACGTGTGACGCGCCGGCTCGTGCCCGGGCTCTGGTAGGCAGTACCCCGCTCGCCAATACACATCGCAACCGTGTCGCCACGCAGGGTCTGCTGCGACGCGACGGCAAGGGCGCAACGCACGGGCTGCCCTGGTTGGTTCAACGTTCGCCCGATTCGACGGGGTCCGTGTTCGCGCGTCAGGCGAAAATTCGCACGGAACCCGAACCGTGCGCGACAGCAACGCTGGGGGTAGCCTCTGGGCAACCGATCGCCAGCCCCCGGACCAAAACTGGGCGATCCCGCCCGAACCCCCCCGGGTTTCCCCGCTACCGCGGGGTTTCTCGGTGCCTTGGGCCCGGAGGCTGGCACCGTGCAGCCCCCAATGGAGCGAATATGAGCATACGTTCGAGGCTAGGGCTAGGCTCCCGAAAGCGGCTCGCCATGTCACTAGCCAGCGTCGGTGCACTCGTCGTCAGCGCCGCTGGCGTTGGCATCGCTGTGCTGGCGACTGGATCCGCGTCGGCGCAGACGCAGCCGACGGTGAACAGCCGCTTCAAGCCGGTCCCGGCCGACCTGACCGCGATCAACAAACCTCTCGGTGCCAGCGACGCCGTCACCACGGTCGTCGTGCAGCTCGCGGGCGACCCCGTCACCGTGATCGACGCCAACTCGGCGACCCCGCTCACCGACAGCCAGCGCAACGCTCGCCGCGACCAGATCCGTGCCGCGCAGAAGCCGGCGGAGAGCCAGGTCACGGCGCTCGGCGGCAAGGTTCTTGGCTCCTACCAGCTGTCGTACAACGGCTTGAAGGTGTCCATCCCGGCGAACAAGGCGTCGCAGTTGCTCAGCATCCCCAACGTCGTCGCGGTGCACCAAGCCACCACGGTCACGCCAGCCAATACGCACGGTGTGCCGCTGATCGGCGCCCCAGCGGTGTGGGACGGCCTGAACGGATTCCACGGTGAGGGCATCAAGGTCGCCATCATCGACACAGGCATCGACTACACGCACGCCGACTTCGGCGGCCCCGGGACCCCGGCGGACTACACCGCGGCCCACGCGAATGAGACGGCGCCGGCGAACCCGAGCCTCTTCGGCCCGGGCGCTCCCAAGGTCAAGGGTGGCACGGACCTCGTCGGTGACAGCTACAACGCCGACCCCAGCAGCGCGAGCTTCCAGCCGACCCCGCACCCGGACCCCAACCCGCTGGACTGCAACGGCCACGGCACGCACGTCGCCGGCACCTCGGTCGGGTTCGGTGTGACCGCCGACGGCCACACCTACACCGGCCCGTACAACGCGACCACGGTGAGCGGCAACAGCTGGATCGTCGGGCCGGGCGTCGCGCCCAAGGCCAGCCTCTACTCGGTGCGGGTCTTCGGCTGCGAGGGCTCCGCCGACACCAGCGTGATCGTCGACGCCATCGAGTGGGCCGTCGCCCACCACATGGACGTCATCAGCATGTCGCTCGGGTCGACGTGGAGCGACGGCAACGCCCCCGACGCGGTGGCCTCGGACAACGCGGCCAAGGACGGCGTGATCGTCGTCGCGGCCGCCGGCAACGACGGCTTCGCGTCGCCCTACATGGTCGGCAGCCCGGCGAACAGCACCAGCGCGATCGCCGTCGCCGCGATCGACCCGACGCCGAGCTTCCCCGGCGTCTCGTTGTCGCTCTCGACCGGTCCGACGCTCAGCGCGATCAACGCCAACGGCTGGACGCCGCTGCCGAGCGGCCCCCTTCCAGTGGTGGTCCTGCCCGACGACGGGGTGAGCCCGACCGGCATCGGACAAGGCTGCACGTTCGACTCCGCCGGCAACGACACCGGCAGCAGCATCACGGGTGATCTCACCGGCAAGATTGTCGTGACCGCTCGCGGCGTCTGCGCCCGGGTGGCGAGGGCGATCTACGGCCAGATGGCCGGCGCTGCCGCCGTCATCATGGTCAACAGCGCGAACTCGTTCCCACCGTTCGAGGGCCCGATCAGCGGCAACCCTGACCCAGGTGCTCCTGGCCAGGACTTCGATGTGACGATCCCGTTCCTCGGCGTCTCCCAGGCCGACGCGGATGCCCTCAAGGCCGTGGGTGCCGCGAGCGGCACGATCACCCTCGCCCAGGCGGACCTCGACAACCCGTCCTTCCTGGGTGCGGCGAGCTTCACCTCGGGTGGCCCGCGCATCGGTGACAGCTTCCTGAAGCCGGACGTGGCCGCACCGGGCGTGAGCATCGCCTCGGCCGCGAGCGGTACGGGTAACGGCTTCATCATCGAGTCGGGTACTTCGATGGCGACACCGCACACCTCCGGGGCGGCGGCGCTCGTCAAGCAGGCCCACCCGAGCTGGAAGAAGGTCGACTACTACAAGGCCGCGATCGTCAACACCGCCGACCCGACCAAGGTCAACGGCTACGTGACGTCGATCGAGGGCGCGGGTCTGGTCCAGGTTCCGGGCGCCGCTGCGACTCAGGTCGTGGCTCTCGGTGACAAGGGCACGGCGACGTTGAACTACGGCTTCGCCGAACTGGGCGGCAACTACGTCCAGAGCAAGACCATCACGCTGGTCAACCTCGGCAGCAAGTCGGCCACCTTCAACGTGAGCGACATCCTGTCGGACGGGGCCCCCCATACGGTCACCCTCAGCACCCACAAGGTGACAGTCAAGGCCCACAACAGCACCAAGGTGACGGTCAAGCTCTCCGTGCCGGCGTCGAGCGCGCCGACCGGAACGGGCGGCTTCGGCGACGTGGCTGGCCTGGTCCAGTTCACGCCGACGACCGGCTCGAACGCGGGCGTCAGCCTCCGGGTGCCGTACTACCTGGTGCCGCAGACGGTGTCGAACCTCAGCACCAGCCTCAACACTGGCGCACTGGTGAATACCGGCACGGCCACGGCGACAGTGACGAACCACAACGGCGCCACCACGGGCGCGGCTGACTGGTACGCGTGGGGTCTGAAGGACGGCAAGGACAAGGGACTGGGCTCGACCGATGTCAAGGCGGTCGGCGTGCAGACCTTCCCGGGCGACGACTTCATGGCCTTCGCGATAGCCGGGGAGCAGCGCTGGTCGCAGCCCGCGAGCAAGGAGTTCGACATTCTCATCGATAGCAACGGCGATGGGACTGACGACTTCGATGCCTTCGGGACCGACCTCGGGCTGGTCACGACCGGCCTGCCGACCGGTCAGGTGGTCAGCGGCGTGCTCGACCTGAGCACCGGGGATATCAGCCTGCAGTTCTTCGGGGACGCCCCGTATGACAGCAGCACGCTGGTGCTCGGGTTCCAGATCTCGTCGCTGGGCCTGTCGGAGGCCAACCCGCGGTTCACCTACCACGTCGAGTCGTTCGATCTGACCGACAGCTCCATCTCGGACACGGTCGATGGCACGGCGAGCTTCAACGCCTTCGCGCCGTCGATCAGCACCGGCTTCTTCGATGTGGTGGACCCGAACGGGTCGGCGCAAGAGACCGTGTCGTACAACGCGACTGAGTTCGCTCAGACGCCGGCACTCGGTCTCATGATCGTCACGCACGACAACCGGTCCGACAGCGAAGCGCAGCTCATCGCGCTGAGCAACGGCCACGGCGGCCACGGTGGCGGCCACGGCCACCACTTCAACTGGCCACGGCTGCACCCCAGGTCAGGGCAGGCCTCCTGACTGAGCACTGATTGACCCATCGGCGGTCGCCCCGGTTTCGGGGCGGCCGTCGATGGTCGTCTGCGCGGGTGCCCGTCTCAGCGCGTGCCGGTGATGAGGCGCTCGCGGTCGAATGCGGCGGAGACAACCCGCCAACCCACGGTGTCGAGCACCAGCAGGAGCAGAGCGAAGCGGAGGGCGACGGCGAGCGAAGGGTGGATGACGTTCAGCGCGATCAACACCGCCACGATGACCGTGGGGAGGCTCGCCAGCACACCGAGCTGCTGGGCGACCCTGAGATCGCTCGCCTTGGTCGAGATGAACATGCCGATCCAGATCGACCAGGCGGCGATCAGCGGCGTGAAGACCAGTTGAGCGAGGATCTGCGACCACTGCAGCAAGGACGACGCCACGGTTGGCTCCGCGAAGACCCTGACGCAGCCGATGAAGATCGCGAAGACCGCGTACGCCACCCCGACCGAGGGCAGCAGCGCCGCGAGGGCCTTGCCCAGCACGAGCTCTTCCCGCCGTACGGGCGTGGTGAGCACTGGTTCGAGGGTGCCCTGCTCGCGCTCCCCGACCACCGCGAAGGCGGCGATCAGCACCGGAACCAGCGCGGGGATGCCGAGCACGTAGAGCAGAACGTGCTCGTGCCTGAGCTGACCCGACGCCGACGCGGGCAGGGCGAAGACCGACACGAGCGGCTGGACGATATAGAGCAGCGGGATCGTGGCCATCGCCACGACCACCGAGGTCTTGCGTCGGTACTCGCGCAGCTCCTTGCGGAAGATGGCCCGCACCCGCCGCCCGCTGATCCTCATCGCGGTCCTCCCGATTCTCCGGCCACGAGCTCGAGGTAGACATCTTCCAGCGATGCCCGTGACTGGCTGATGGAGAGCACGTCGGCGTCGGCCGCCACGAGAGCCCGGGTCGCGGCCGGGGCCGTGAGGGTCGGGTCGGTCACCGACAGGACGTAGCGCCCGGTGTCCTCCTGGCGCCAGCCCGTGAGCCCGGGCAGTCCGGCGAAGACCGCCGCCGGGTCCGGTAGCGGCTCGCGCGTGCTCACCGCGAGCGTCGTGGCGAACAGCTCGTCGCGCAGCGTGTCGGGGCGGCCGATCCGCAGCAGCGTCGTGTTGAGGATCGCGACCCGGTCGCAGAGTTGCTCGGCCTCCTCCAACCGGTGCGTGGTCAGGAAGACCGTCACCCCACGCTCCCGGAGCTGGCCGATCAGGTCATGCACGTCCCGGGCCGCGACTGGGTCCAGGCCCGCCGTCGGCTCGTCGAGGAAGAGCACGCGCGGATCGCTGAGCAGTGCCCTGGCCAGCGCGACCCGCTGCCGCAGCCCCTTCGACAATGACCCACAGATGTCAGCGGCCCGATCCGTGAGCTTGACCTCCGCGAGCGCCCAGGCGATGCGCTCGCGCGGGTTTGCCGTCCCATAGAGGTCGGTGAAGCACTCCAGGTTCTCGGCGACGCTCAGGCGTAGGTAGAGTCCGGGCGACTCGGGCATGACCGCGATCAGCATCCGGATCGCGACCCCGTTCTCCGGGGCGAGCGGGATGCCGGCTACGACCGCCGACCCGGAGGTCGGCGCGATGAGCGTGGCGAGGGTCCGTACGGTCGTCGTCTTCCCCGCGCCGTTGGGTCCCAGGAAACCGAAGATCTCACCACGTCCGACCTCGAACGAGACGTCATGGAACGCGACGCGATCCCCAAACCGCTTGCCCAGGCCCTGCACGGACAGCGCGGGAGCGCCCTCGTCGTGATGCTGACCGACCACCCGGCCGCCTCTCCGGTCGGCCGGGGCCGGCCACACTGGTGCCGCTGATATCGCGAAGATATCACCGGCGTCAACCGGGTGGCCGCAACGCAGCCGGCGCCGCGGTCCGGGGGACGGATCCCTCCACCGTGGACGGCCACAGATCACCAGCTCCAGGTGAGCCCGTAACACCAGCCCGGCACGAGGTCATCAAACGTGCGGTGGTAGACGCCCCCGGTACCCGGCCGGAGTTTGCGTCGGGGGTCGCGGTACTCGGCGTCGATGGCGCCGGGCGCGGCGAACCACCACAGCACGCCGGGGTCCACTGAGGCGGGGAACTCGGCGCGCACCCGCAGCTGCTTGGTGCCCTCGTCGGCGAAGTAGCGCAGTCGCGGCACCGACCGCTGCGGGCTGTCGACCTTCAGGCGGTAGGAGATCCGGTACGGCTGCGAGTCGTCGGGGTTGATGTCGCGGTCGGTCTCCAGGTAGGCCTTGATCGCGCCGGTCTCGCTCTCCTGCATCTCCGCGAGCCTGCCACCGGCGACCGGCTCGACCGACAACACCCCGCGCCGGGGATCGGTGAGGTAGCTGAACCCACCGTAGACCAGTCGAACCCCCGGGCTCGTCGCGCGGATCCATGAGGTGAGCAGGACATCGCGGATGCTCCCGGTGGGGTGGAACCGGTAGTCCGCCTCCTGCGCGACCACGATGTAGTGCTCCTGCACCTGCTGCCGATCCGTGATGGACCCCGGGTCGCGCGGCGGGCCGGCCCGCGCCGCGAGGTGGCCCTGCCGGCGCCGGCGCCCGGCCTCCCTCGTGGCCGCGAGCGCCTGCTGGTACAGCGAACGCAGTTCCCCCGGGGTCGTGCTGAAGACCAGGTATGCCTCGACGAGCTCCGGGGAGGCGGCGACCGCACCCGCCTCCACCAAGGAGATGTGCCCGGACGAGTAGCACCCGTCCGGCGCCTTGGGTATCTGCCGGGTCGTCAAGCCGGCGGTCTTGCGCACGGTGCGCAGGGCAGCGCCAAGTCGGGCGTGCGCCTCCGTGATCGGCGGGCGACGCCGGGGTTGCCGGCCGGTCATCGGGGTCGTGGAGAATGACAATGGCTGGCCGCCGGGCAGGGGGCTCGCGCAACGTCGCGGCATTTCCCCGGTCGAGCCAGTTCTGATGTTCGGTACATTTCGCGCCAGTTTTTCGATCACCGTTTCGCCGGCCGGGGGCTGGCCAGCAGACCGAGTTTACCGGTGGCGCAAGGATGTCCGGTCGCGACGCCGACATTGATATCGCGATGCGACCGGGAATCAGGATCATTGGCCGACTGCGGCCGACCGTTTGGTTTCGTACCCTGCCATTGCGCACGGCACGGTTTCGGTGGCTGGATGGTGATGGAGGGACGGAAAGGGGGGCCCGCATGGCTTGCCGCCTCACGAGCCCCCTCATCGGTGGTCAGCTCAGGCCCAGAAGCACCTGGACGAGCGTGAAGAGTCCGTTCCAGTCCATGTCGTACGCACCTCCTCGCGACGCTGGTTACCGTCGAGTGAAGGGGGTGTTCCGGGGCGTTTCGGCCTTGCTGGAACAGGGGAATCGCGGCGCGCACGCGCCCTGTCCGCAGCCGCGCGAGCGCGGGACGTCACGATGACCACGCCGGCACGGATCCGGGCGCAACTGAAGCGGGCGTCGAAGGACGCCTATGCCGCTCTGCAGTCTGAGGGCCTGACGTCGGGCCAGATCAGCAAGGGCACCGGCCTGGGGTCCGCGATCATCCGGCGCTTGGCCGCCGACGGCGACAAGCACGGGTGGCGCCCCCCGACGAGGCGGACGTGCGAAGCCATCGACGCCTACTGCCGGACCCGGCTGGATCGTCATTTCGGGCTCCAGGCACTGCGGGACGCGCTCGACGAGGCCCGCGGCGCCCAGACGCCGCAGGCGGGGCACGCCGCCGCAGCGATCGACTCCTATCTGGAGAACCTGCGCGAGGTTGTCACCGTCGCGCCGTCCTGGATGCCGTTTACCGACATCGATGACGGTTTCCAGCAGCGCATGGTGTCGGTGACGACCGATCCCCGCGGACCGATCGAGGATGCCGACGTGCCCTGGGCCAGTGCCCTGAGTACCGTCCGGATCGCTGTTGTGCTAGGCGATGCCGGCTACGGCAAGACCTGGCAGGCCCGTCACCACGTGGCCGCGCTCGTACGCGAAGCCCTGATCGAGGCCGACCCCGACCAGTCCCCCACTCCCCTGTGGATGCAGGCTGTCGAGCTCGCCACGCTGTGGCCCGGCAGTTCCCCGCACCATGCTCTCGTCGATGCGGCGACGGTCAGCCTGCGCTACGCCGGCATGGATACCCGCCCGTGCCAGGACGCGCTCGCCACGGTGGTCGAGGACCGCGAGGCACCCTGCGTCGTGGTGGTGGACGGGTACGACGAGGTCCTGGGCCAGCGCGCACAGACCGCCGCGGCGCAGGCCCTGCGCTGGCTGGCGGAGTGGGCCCGGCAGGGCTCGGATCGCCAACTGGTGGTCACCTCCCGCGCGGCCGGGTGGACCGATCCGGTCGCCGGCGGCGTCGGGCACCTCGCCCCCGTCTACCTGCGTCTGGGCGCACTCGACGATGCTCAGGTACGGCGGCTGTGGCGGGCCTGGTTCGGCCGCCGATCGATGCCCGTGCCGGAGCATCGGCTGGCGCCCGTGCTGGCTCCCGGCTCGCCGCTGCGCCAGTTCGCGCAGATCCCCCTGATCGCCTCGTTCTGCGCCTGGGTCGCCGAGACCGATGCCCCGGCGACCAGCCGGGCCCAGTTGTTCGACCAGGTCGTGGCTCGGTTCCTCGGGCGCATGTGGAAGGAGCAGGACTCCCCGGGCACCGACCTGGCGGCCGACGACGGGGCTCGCCGAGCCGGCATGGCCGACGCGCTCGCCGATCTGGCATGGGAGATGACCATGCCCGGCGGGTGGGCGGACAGCATCGATGTTGGCCGCTGTGATGCGGTCCTGCGTCGCCGCGGTCCGGCAGCGATGCCGTTGCAGAGCCTGACCTACGAGGCGGTCCGGATCATTGGCATCCTGACCCAGCCGGCCGCCGCGGCAGGGCAACGCCTCGGTGACGCTCGGGTGAGCTGGATCGACCGATCGGTGCACGAGTTCCTGGCGGCCCGCCGCCTGCTCACGATGCCCGTCGATGTCGTCCGGCGCACGGTGGAGCGAGCCTGGCACGACCCGGCGCTCGCCGGCGTGCTCGACTTCGCCCTCGGCCTCGAGCCCGCACCGCCTGCGGATCCACACGATTGCCGGGTCCGGTCGGAGGTGGCGCGGCTGTGCGTCACGGGTCGCGACCCGCTCGGCTACTACTGCACCCGCCTGACCGCCTCGGGTCGGTGCGACCATGCCGACCTCGACCGGCTGAAGATGCTCCACGCGGCCGGAGTGGTGTCGACGCGCACCGTGGCTCAGGCCCTGTCCATGTCTGGCCGTGATGGCGACTGGATCGCACTGGCCGAAGAGCTCCTCAGCCACGCTTCGTACGTCGACGACTCGACCTACGAAGCGCTCGCCTGGTGCGGGGCCCCGGGGCGGGCGGCACTGGCACGCATCATCGCCCGTGAGCCAGCACCGACCGGCGGCGCCTCCACCGCACTGCACCGGGTCGACCCGGCCACGGCCGTCGCCGCCATCGAGGCACGCGTCGCCGCGGGCCATCCCGTCGGCGATGCGGACGGCCCGTGCCTGCGCGAGGTCGGACCGGCCACGCGTGATCTGCTGCTCGCGGCGGCACGGCGTGCCCGGGACTCCGATGCCGCGGCCGTGGCGCTGGGACTGACGCGGACTGCGGACGCTCTCGACCTGCTGCAGAAGCAGCTGCACGACGCCGAGCCCTCCGTCCGCGAGGCAGCCGCCCGGGGCCTGTCCGCGTGGTACGGCAAGGCCCTGGATGCTCAGGGCTTCGCCACGCTCGTGGGGACCGCCCTGCACGACGCCGACCTGAACCTGCGCTTGGCCACCCGCGGCACGCTGACGAGGATCGCGGTGAGCGTGCCCTGGGTCGAACGCGCGATCGAAGACCTGTTCGCGTCGAGCGACGATGACGCGCTCGTCCCGCGTTCATGGCCGATGGGGCCGGCCACGCACAAGGTCGTCGCCGCCCTCCGCGTCGAGCCAAGGCCGCCGCGCCCGGAGCTCCTCGGCCCGTTCCAGCCGTTGATCCACGCGGCACTGCTCGGTGAGCTCGATATCCCGCTGACCGCACACCTCGCTCGCATGATCGGCGACGCCTTCACCCAGCCGGCGCTGGCTCGCCTCGCCGCCGGCACTCTTGGGCGGCCTCAGACGATCAACCTCGCGACGGCGGTGAGCCTGGCTGTGCCGGCCGACCCCGCGGTGTTCGACGCGCTGATCAGCGTCGCCATCCGCTACCCGGCGGCCATGCTCGAAGCCGCGATCGGGAACTTCGACCTGCCGGCGGTGCAGCGCGTGCAGATGCTCGCGGCCCGGGTCCGCACGCTCGATCGCGACCAGACCGGCGCGGTCGCGACCTGCGTCGACGCGATCCGCGTTCTCGTCGAAGCGATGCCCGACGACGAACGAGCTTCTGCACGAACCCTCTGCCAGAGCGTCACCGACCACGCACTCGAGCTGGTGGGCTGAGCGCACCGCGGTCGCGTGCTTGCCTGTCCACAAGCACATCTCCGTGCGACTACCGTGTCGCCTTGTCAGCCAGCGCGAAACTACCGGGCGAGGCGTGGCCGACGCGGGGGGTGTCGGCCGACTGTCGAACAGGGGGCCTCGACCGGAAAAGACGCGATGTGGGGCGTCCAGCGGCAGGGGGCCTAGCCCTCGGACGCCCCACCTCGCGGTGCGGGGGACGGTCTGACGGGTGGACGTGCCCCGGGGGCGGGCCGCCAGCCACCATCTGTCAGCCCGCCCCCGAGTCTTGGTCAGCCGACCGCACAGCTTGCGGTCGGCGTGTTCGTGTTGCCGTTCTTGTCGAGTGTGATGCGCAAGCTGTTACCGGATGTGACGGAGCATGCGCATGCTCCGATACTCAGCCTGCACGATGCGTTGGGGCGCGAGGCGGTCCGGGTACAAGTGCACCCACGTCGAGCGGTGGACATCGACGTCGGCGCTGTTCTGCGTCTGAGTGTGTAACGTTATCCAAACCGCGTCAAGTGGTTGCCTCAAACCTCTGCCGCTCGATGGCCGGCGCGGTTACCCCCTGACCTACGCGGACGTACGGCCCGTCGCCGCCGTCGCCGCACAGGTCCGAGTGCTTTTTGCGGTGTATGCCCGTCTCTACAGTGGACGTGGCGGCTGCCGTGCTCGCCTCCGCGTCCAAGAGCGTGAGCACGGGATACGGTCGAGGCGCTCGGCCGCCGGACGGCGTCGACGCTGATCAGTGTGCTCGTCGCACTCCCAGCCACGCAGACGCCTCAGGCCACCGGCTCATGGAGTCCTTACCGGGTGACGGCTGTGGTGACCGGGCCCGGCTCCCTGGCCCAGAGCCTACATTCGAACGTGTCGGGAAGGGCTCGCCCGAGACTGTGGCTGGGGCCGGCCTACCAGGTGACGGTCGTGACCGTCGCCGCAGTTCTGACCCTCTGGAACCTGCCGCGCGCCTGGGCGTTTCTGCCGGACGCGCCGATGCAGTTCTGGTATCTGGCCGTACTCGCGCTGCTCGTTGATCTGCCCCTCTTCACGCGCGTCCGCCCGCAGGCGGCGTTCCGGACCACGCTCACGGTCTGCTTCGCGATGGCGGTGATCCTGGACTGGGGCGTCGGGCCGGGGATCATCGTGCAGGCGGTGGCCGCGGCGGTCTCCGCGATCGGGCAGCGCTCCTCGTGGCGCACCGGCCTGGGTTTCGTGAGCCGCCTCGTGCTGGCCCTGCTGGCGGCGCAGGTCGTCCTCACGTTCGTGCTGTCCCAGGTGCACTACGACCCACGCATCGGACGAGCCCGCGACGCCCTGATCCCCTTCCTGATCATGGCGAGCGTCTGGTTGGTTACCACGCTCGGGCTCATCGTGCTGTGGGAGCTTCTGGTCAGTGGTATCCCGCCGCGACCGGTGGTGGCCCGCGTGTTCGACGGTCTGTTCGCGACTGTCGCGTCGATGTTGCTCGCACAGCCACTGCTCTCCATCGTCTCCGACTGGCGCGTCTCCCTGGTCGCGTTGCCCCTGATCATGTGGAACCTGATCGTCGGCGCCCACGCACGTCGGGAGCAGCGGCTGAACCGGGACCCGGTCAGCGGCGCCATGAGCCAGCGCGGACTGATGGCCGCGCTGGAGGATCTCGTTCGCTACGACTTCATGAAGCCCTATGCGCCGAGATCCTTTGGGTTGATAGTGGTGAGTGGGCAGAGGGTGCCCGCCATCAGCCGCGTCCTCGGCCGCCACGTCTACGAGACGGTGGTCAAGGAGTTGGTCCGGCGACTGGTCGCCGCGTACGGCGCGATCCACGTCGGGCGGCTCGCCGGCGAGGGCCTGGTCGTCGTGGTGCCCGACCTCACCGCTGAGTCCGGCCTGGCGGAGGCGGAGCGAGCGGTGGAGGTCTGCAAGGTCCCGATTGAGGTGAACGGCGTCCCGTTCGACATCGAGCCGACCGCGGGGGTGGCACTCTCGCCGCTGCATGGGCGCGATCTGGGCGTACTGCTGGTGAAGGCGGAGTTGGCGCTGACCGACGCGCGCCGGCGGGGCGTGGCGGCCGGGGTACACGCGCCGGTGGAGTCGTCCGCCGCCGACCGGCGCATGGCCCTGCTCGTCGAGATGGCAGCCGTCCTGCGCGATCCCGGCCGCGCGGACGAGATCGCCGTGCACTACCAACCCCAGATCGAGCTCCAGACCGGTCGGCTGCGCGGGGTTGAGGCGCTGCTGCGGTGGACGCACCCGCAGTGGGGACCGGTACCGACCGATGAACTCATCGAGGCGATCGAACCCAGCGATGTGATGCACCTGCTGACCCTGCACATGCTCGAGCGAGTGACCGAGCAGATCCGCGCGTGGAACGAGCGTGGCTTCGCGCTCCGTGTGGCGATCAACGTGAGCGCCAACGACCTGCGCGAGCCGGGGTTCATCGACGAGCTTGCGGCGCTCATCCGCGGCCACGCGATCCCGCCAGGTCAGCTCACCATCGAAATCACTGAACGCGTCTTCGTGGGCGGAGATGTCGCGGTCCAGCGTGCCGCGCACGCGCTGGTTCACCTCGGCGTCGGTCTGTCGATGGACGACTTCGGTACCGGCTACGCCTCCATGCATCAGCTGCGAGCGTTTCCCCTGACCGAGGTGAAGATCGACCGGTCGTACGTGCACGGGTTGCTGGACCACTCGGCCGAGATGGCGATCGTGACCACCGTGCATGAGTTGGCCCGGGCGCTGGGGCTGGACCTGGTCGCCGAGGGGGTGGAGGACGAGGACACGGCCGCGGTGCTGGCCCGCCTGCCGGGCACCATCGGTCAGGGCTGGCACTTCGGCCATCCCATGCCCGCCGAGGAGCTCGAGCACTGGCAGAGCCGGCGATAAGTCGACATAGTGGCGGCATGCCCCGCACCCTCTACCGTGATGCCGCGATCGCGAACGGAACCGGCCCGTCCCTCCAGATCGGCATGAGCCTGCTCGTCGAGGATGACCGCATCGGCTGGATCGCGCCGGTCGGCGAGGAGCCCGAGGCCGGGCCCGATGTGGAGGTCATCGACGCGTCGGGCTGCACGGTGGTCCCGGGGCTGGTCGACAGCCACAGCCATCTGACGCTGCCCGGCGGTGCGCACTGGATCGAGCGCGGGTTCGACCCGGCCGAGAAGCTGCTGCGGGTGGCCGAGCACAACGCACGCCTGCAGCGGGCCGCGGGCGTGCGCTGGGCCCGGGATGTCGGTTCACCGGCGAAGGCGGATCCCGTCGACGGGCGGACCCGGGCCCTGTCCCTCGGCGTGCGTGACCGGTGGGCGGGGCGGCGCGAGTACCCGTACGTGAGGGCGGCGGGCTCGTGGGTCAACCGAGCCGGGGCGCTGCCCGCCGGGCTCGGCGTCGACGTCGCCGACGGCGACGCCCTCGTGGCTGCGGCGATGCGTCAGCTCGACGACGGAGCGGACTTCATCAAACTCTACCTGGACGGTCCCGACCGGGACATCGCGCCGTTCACGGTGGACGAGGTTCGGGCCGTGGTCGACGCCGCACACGCCCGTGGCGCTAAGGTGACCGCCCACGCCGGTGTGCTGCCCGGAGCGCGGGTGGGCGCCGAGGCCGGCGTCGACTCCCTCGAGCACGGCTTCCAGCTCGACGCGGACGTGGCCCGGCTGATGGCGGCCAACGGGGTGGCCCTGGTGTCGACGCTGGCCGTGCTCGAGTCGTGGCGGACGTTCTCGCGAACCACCACGCTGGCACGGTTCACCGAGCCGTCAGGCAAGTCGCAGGTCGCCGCGCGCCGCGAATGGGCGCACGAGAGCGTACGGCTCGCGGCCGCCGCCGGCGTGCTCATCGCCGCGGGTACGGACTTCGGTGGCGGCTCCTTGCGCGCCAACCAGTTGGCGTGGGAGGTCGAGTGCCTCGTCACCGCCGGTCTCCAGCCGTGGCAGGCACTCGCCGCCGCCACCCGCAACGGCGGCATGCTCCTCGGCGAACCGGAGGCGGGCATCATCCGCGAAGGCGGCCCCGCGGACCTCGTGCTCGTCCACGGCGACCCGCTGTCGGACCCAACCGCCCTCTGGCGGGTCTGGCTCGTCCCCTAGCCCAGCGCCCTCTGTGGTCTCCACGTAACCGGAGCTGTGCCGGTGCTGGCCTACGCGCTGTGCGAGCTGGGTGGCGCGTTTGCATTCTTTGCGCACCACCGCAACACAGTGAGCACCTGCCAAGATCACTGTGTTGCGGGAGTGGCGCTGGCAGGCACTAACGCTGCCCAGCTCACCGCGCTGTCCGCGTTCGTGGTCGATCCGGCTCGACGGGTGCAGGAGCGGGCGACGCGGCGGCGCGCTCCGGGGAGTTCCCGGGAGTAGTGGCGCTCGAGGCGTGAATGGGCCGGCGATGGCGTAGATTCGCCCGCTGTGCAGATACGTCCTGCCTCGCCTGACGAGGCTTCACGGGTCGAGGCGGTTGTCGCCGCGGCCTTCCAGGAGGAGCCCGGCGGACGCGTCACCCGACTGCTGCGTGCGCTCAAGGCCACGGACGCGGTCCGAGCCAGCCTGGTCGCTGTCGAGAGTGGACAGATCGTGGGCCATGTCCAGCTCAGCCGGTCCTGGGTCGACGCCCGCCGGGCGCTGGTCGACGTGCTGGTGCTCAGCCCGCTCTCGGTCGCTCCGCAGCGGCAGCGTACGGGGATCGGGACCGCCCTGGTCCGCGAAGCCCTCGGCGTCGCCGAACAGATCGCGGCGCCGGCCGTCTTCCTGGAGGGAAGCTGGGACTACTACGGCACGCGCGGGTTCCAGGCCGCGACCCCACTCGGCTTCCGGCCCCCTTCGCCCCGCATCCCTGAGCCGGCCTTTCAGGTCGCCCTGCTCAGCTCGTACGAGCCGTGGCTGACCGGTCCGCTGGTGTACTGCGAGGCGTTCTGGTCCACCGACTGCGTCGGCCTGCGCGACCCCGACCTGGCCGAGGTCGAGAAGCGCGCTGCTCCAAGCGCCTAGCTACCTCAGTGCGACCCGGCGATGTTCACCATCCAGGAGATGCCGAACCTGTCGGTGCACTGGCCGAACTCGTCGCCCCACATCTGCTTCTCCAGCGGCACGTTCACCTGCCCGCCGCGCGAGAGCTTCTTCCAGTAGCCGCGCAGCGTCTCGCCGTCGTCGCCGCTGAGGCTGATCGTCATCGTGTTGCCCGGCGAGTACTCCATGCCAGGTGCGAGGTCGGAGGCCATGAGGGTGAGCCCATTCTCGGTCTCCAATATCGCGTGCATGATCTTGTTCCGGAGGGCGGGTTCCTTGGCGCCATACTGGCCGAACGTGTTGAGGTTCAACTCGCCGCCGAAGACGGTGGCGTAGAACTTCATGGCCACGCGCGCGTTGCCATCGAAGGCCAGGTATGGGTTCAGTCGCATGGTCACAGGGATCCTCCTTGACACCTGAAGCGGCAGATTGCCGGTGAGCCTAGTGGCCCGACCGGACACCGCATAGCGGCATCGCCGAGCCGGCGTGCTCACCCCGCAGCGGTTTTCACCAGCGCGCCGATCCTCGCCTCGTCGGCGGCGGTCAGCCGCGTCAGCGCGAACGCGGTCGGCCACATGGTGCCCTCGTCGAGCTTCGCCCTGTCGTTGAAGCCCAACGTCGCGTACCTCGTCTTGAACTTCTGCGCGGGCTGGAAGAAGCAGACGACCTTGCCCTCCAGGGCGTACTCGGGCATCCCGTACCAGAGCCTGGGCGACAGCGACGGCGCCTTGGCCTTGACGATGGCGTGCACGCGCTGCGCCAGCACGCGATCCGCCTCCGGCATGTCGGCGATCTTCTCGAGGACCGCACTCTCCTCGTCCGCCTCGGCAGGGCGGGCGCCCCGGCGCGCCGTCGTCCTGAGCTCCTTGGCGCGCTCCTTCATCGCGGACCGTTCCTCGTCGGTGAAGCCCTCCGCCGATGTGTCGGCCGCGTTCGTGCGACGCGCCGGCTTCCTCGTGTCATTCATCTCGGGCTCTCCCCTGCTCGTCCTGACGGAGATGACCTTCATGCTAGGCAGGGGCCCCGGCCGTGGCTTCTTCGAAACTGACCGGTCCATGCCAGGGTGACACCGCCGGGCGCCCGGCTTCGTCAGTCGAGGGCCAGCGCGCGCTCACGCTCCACGGCGTGGGCCCGGACCGCGGTCCGCGACGGGAGCAGCAGCGTGGCCAGAGCGCACAGGCCGTAGCCCGTGACCGCCACCCACGATGCTGTGGTAAAGCCGTGCTGCAGCGTCGGCTGGGAGAAGTCGGCGCCGACCGTGCCGAAGAAGACGACGCCGACGACCGCGACGCCCAGGGCCGCGCCGACCTGTTGGAGGGTGCCGTAGGCGCCGGAGGCGGCACCCGCGTCGCTGGCGGCGACGGTGGCGAGCGCCACGTCGATGAGCGGGACGACGAGCAGGCCGAGGCCGATCCCACCGAGCAGCAGCGCCGGTGCGAGGTCCCAGCCGCTCAGCGCCGGACCGACGTGGCGGACCACCGCGACCGCCCATACCACCGATGCCGCCTGGGCCAGTGCCCCGACGAACATGATGACCTTGCCGAGCCGGGTTCCCAGCGGGACCGAGACGGCGGTGCCGAGGATCGCGCCGAGGCTGAATGGCAGCATGGTGAGCCCGGCGCCGATCGCGCTGAAGCCGAGTCCATTCTGGACATACAGGGTGAAGGTCAGCACGAAGGCGGCGAGCGACCCCTGGAACAGTGCCTGGGTCGCGAGGCCGGCCGTGTAACCACGGTTGCGGAACAGGTGCATCGGCAGCAGGGCGGCACCGTCGCGGCGCTCGCGGCGCACGCCGTAGACCGCGAAGAGGGTCAGCGTCAGCAAACCGCCGGCGAGCAGCTCCCAGATCCACGCCGCCCAGTGCCGATCGCGTCCCTCGACCAGAGCGAAGGTCACGGCGAAGATCCCGATCGTCGCGAGGGCGACACCCGGCAGGTCCAGACGAGGTGGCCGGTCGGAGGTCGTCTCCGGGACCAGCCGTATCGCGGCCACGATGATCGCGACGCCGATGGGCACGTTGATCGCGAAGATGGCGCGCCAGCTCAGATCGAAGTAGTTCGCCGTCACGAGCCAACCGCCGAGCACCGGCCCGACGACGGCCGCCAGGCCGGTGACGGCACCGACGAGGCCGAAGACGGCGGGCCGCTCCTTGGGCCGGAACAGCACCTGGATGGAGGAGAGCAACTGCGGTGACATCATGGCGGCGAAGGCGCCCTGAGCCAGCCGGGTAGCAATGAGCGGTTGCGCGCCCGGTGCCACCGCCGCGGCGAGCGAGGCCAGGGTGAAGCCGGCCACGCCGACGATGAAGACCCGGCGCCGGCCGAAGAGGTCGCCCAGACGGCCGCCGGTGACCAGGAGCACGGCGAAGGCCAGCAGGTACCCGCTGACGATCCACTCGAGCTGTGCCGGCGACGCGGGCAGGTCGGCCCGCATGGCGGGCAGGGCAACGTTGACGATTGACCCGTCGATGAGGTCGATGAACGAGGCGAAGACGAGGACGCCGATGGCGGCCCAGCGCGACGCGGACATGGTGAACCCTTTCGTGATGTCTGCACCGCGGCGTGGATACCCTGGGGATGCTGGCCGTGGGTCTCCAGCACGCGGTGGCTCCGGTTGCATGGCTCCCGGTCGATGGCAGTCGGCCGGGAGCCGTTGTCGGGTCAGGTACCTGTGCTCGGGAAGAACTCCTTGAGGATCATGGGCACGACCTCCGCTCCGGCGCCCGCCGCCTTGAGCTCGTGCAGGCGCCGCCACGCGGCGAGGCCATCGAAGCTGCCCGCCTCGAGGTCGTCGAGCAGCGCGGCGACGAAGGCGGTCTCGGCGCGACGCAGCGCCGCCCGGTACTCGTCCTCGATGACGAACAGACGCGGAAACGTCGCGCTGCTCAGCCGCATCCGCTCGTACGTCTGCTCGTCCTCGGTCAGCGCCTCCAGCCGCTCCCGCAGCAGCGACCGGACCGTCTGCGGTGGCAGCGCCGGCATGAGTGACAGCGCCGCCTCGAAGTCCGTGAACTGCCGGGTCGGCCGGGCGAGCAGGTCGCCGAGCCAGTCGCACATCTCCTGCTCGCCCGCCGCGGTGAGGCGGTAGACCGTACGTTCCGGTCGCCGACCGGCCCGGGAGCGGTCCACGGCCTCGATGAGGCCGCGTCGCCGCAGGGAGTCGACGACGGTGTACAGCGAACCCCAGTTGATCTTGACGCTCTCCTCTTTGGCGCGAAAGCGCAGCGTCGTCGACATCTCGTAGGGGTGCATCGGCTGCTCGAAAAGGAGCGTCAGCACGGCCAGCGCGAGTGGGTTCGTACGCCCGCGCATCGCGGCACCCCCTTTACTCGGTCCCGAGTATTACGTGAGCCGAGCCTAAGCTATCGCGATATAGCTTGTCCAGTGGGATCCCGTCCGAACCTGGGTGATGACACGCGGGCGGCCCGGCCGAGGGCGACGCGGCGGCGGTCGCGACGTGAGCTGTCGATGCGTCGCGGGCGGTAGCCTACGGGGGTGGACAGCCAACCCAGGGTCGCGATCGTCACCGGGGCCAGTGCGGGCATCGGGCTCGCCGCCAGTGTCGAGCTCGCCCGGCGCGGGTGGTCGCTCGTGCTGGTGGGCCGGGACCGGCACCGCCTGGATGAGGCGCTGGCCCAGGTGCGGGCTGCGGGCTCGGCGCCCGCCACAGCCCAACGATGGGACTTCGCGGAACTCGACCAGGTACGAGCAATGGCCGCTGCCCTGCGCGACCAGTACCCGCGCATCGACCTGCTCGCGAACAACGCCGGCGGCACCTCGGCCCGCAGACAGCACACTGTGGACGGTTTCGAGCTCACGATCCAGTCCAACCATCTGGCACCATTCCTGCTCAGCCACCTGTTGCGCGACCGCCTCGCCGGAGGCCGCATCGTCGATACCGCCTCGATCGCCCACCGGGGCGGCGCCGTCGACCCCGACGATCTCAACGGCGACCGTCGACGTTGGACGGTGATGGGCGCCTACGGTTCGGCCAAGCAGGCGAACATCCTCTTCGCCGCGGAGGCGGCCCGGCGCTGGCCGGAGATTCTCTCGACCTCCTACCACCCGGGTACCGTCCGCACGCGGTTCGGCCGCGACAATCCATTGATCAGCTTCTCCTACCGGATCGCGCCGTTCATGCGTACTCCGGAACGGGGAGCGCGGACGCTGGTGTGGCTGGCGGAGGCGCCGGACATCGTCAACGGCGCTTACTACGTCGACGAACGGGCGCGCCAACCCCGACCCAACGCGGCTGACGCAGCTCTGGCCGCCCGGCTGTGGGACGCGAGCCTCGCGGCCGTCGGTCTCTCCTGAGCTGTCATGCCTGACGTCCTGGCTGTAGTTGCGGTGTTCGCGTTCTTCGCGGCGGTCATCGCCGGTCTCGTCGTGGCCGGGTTCCGCACCCGCAGACGCCGCCGCGCAACGGGGTCGGCTGTCCTGGGCCCCTTCGAAGAGATCTGGCACCCGGCCGCGCATCGTGCCCGACTGGCCGCCGAGGCCGCGGAGGAGCGAGTGCTGCCGATGCAGACGCCGGACGGGCCGCCGCGCCAGGACTGAACGATCGGCCCGGCTGCCCTAGGCTGGCCACGGAGGTCCGCCATGACGATCCGCGTGGTCCTCGAACGAGGCCCGAAGGGAAAGAAGTTCGCCGCGTTCGCGCTCGATTGGCCGGGTTGGAGCCGCGGCGCAAAGACCGCCGACGGTGCGATCGAGACGCTCGCGGCGTTCCGCGATCGCTATCGAGCGATCGCCGTCCGGGCACGCCTCGGGCGCGAGTTCGACCGGGCCGGGCCACTCGACGTGGTCGAGGATCGGGTCGGACCGGGATCGACCGACTTCTGGGGCATCTCGTTCGCGCCGAGCTCCGTGGAACAGGACCCGATGGACGCTGCCGAGCTCGAGCGCAAGCTCTTGCTCTTGCAGGCATGTTGGGCGTTCTTCGACGAGGTCGCCGCACGGGTCTCGCCGGAGATGCGCAAGGGCCCGCGCGGCGGGGGGCGCGACCGGGACCGGATCGTCCGCCACACGATCCGTACCGAGAGCGAGGACTTCGCGAAGCGGCTCGGCGTCGTGGTCGGTGAGGGCGCGGCCCTCGAACCCGGCGCCCTGGCGCCGTACCGATCGGCGTACCTGCAGGCCATCCGCGCCTACCAGCGTGGCGAGATCACCGGCTCGCTGCGGTCATGGTCGCTGGCCTTCCTCGTCCGCCACTCCGCGTACCACACCATGGACCACGCTTGGGAGATGGAGGACAAGGACCTCTCCGGCGAGTCGTAGCCCGAGACCTCGCGTGCCACGACGCAGCCCCGGGGGGCGTCAGCGCGCTGACCAGCCGCCCTCGCTGTACCTCTCGCCGGTGGCGATCAGCGCGAGCGCGCGAGCCACGTACGGCACCACCTCGGCAGGCGGGTCGTCGGGGTCGACGAACGACCAGCCCGTGCACTTGTCCGGCTCACGATTGGTGATCTCACCCGACCACCGCGTGGTCTCGAAGAAGAGCGCGACCCGACCGGCGGTGGTGTAGTGGTGCATCACATGCGCCAGCCGCAGGGCCTCGGGGACGAGCACGACACCGACCTCCTCCCAGGTTTCCCGCACGATGCCGGTGACCGCCGACTCGTCCTGCTCCAGATGCCCGGCCGGCAGCGCCAGTTGGCCGTCACCCCAGCCCGTGTTCTGCCGTCCACCGAGCAGGACCCGACCCCTGTCGTCGCGCAGGATCAGGTGCAGGTCGACGAACGAGGTGTATCGCGCCATGCCCACAGGTTAGTGTGGGCACCGACTTCACTCCTGGCAGAGGACGTCGTCACCGTGGTGCAGCCACGCCGTCCGGAGCACCCATGGCTGCCCCCTTCGTACGGCGCTCAGGCGAGACGGTAGAGCACCGGCATCGAGCCAGTACGATTGATGAGCAGGTTGTCCAGCACGTACGAACGGAAGCTGGGCTTGGTGAACTGCTGCAGGATCAGGCCGGGCAGACCATAGTCCCAGCGCGCATGGTTGACGAACGCGTAGTCATCGCGCTGACCCTCCGCACCCTGGACCGCGGGGACATCGAACGGCTGCAGCACGGTGGAGTTGTGCAGGCCCGTCTGCGCCCAGTACCAGCCCGCGAGGTAGTCCCACAGGGCGAGGGCGATCTTCGGGTCTTCGGCGACGAAGAAGTTGAACAGGAACAGCCCGGGCCGGGACTTGTCGACGTCCTGGAGCGACTTGGCGCACCGGGCCATCATCACGTGCAGGTCGGTCGACCGCTGGGCGAGAGCACCGTGTAACTCCTGGTACGGCTCGCTGTCGCGTACCGCCCCGATGTCGTCGAGCGTGGGGGTCTCGATGAGCACGGACACGTCGAAGCGGGCCGGGTGCACGCCCGGCAGGCTCGCGTAGCCGCCGACGGGCGGGACGACCACGGCCCGGTACACCGTGGCCCGCTGCACGCTCTCGTGGCGGGTCAACATGCCGGCGAGGTCCTTGAGCCGCTGCAGCAACTCGCTCTTGCCGGAGCTCGAGCGAGGAAACGGGGCCCGCCCGATGGGCGGCTCCACCGCGGCCGCGAGGTGGATGTACCCGAACGGTGGCGGTTGCGTGAGACGGGCCTTCGGGAATCGGTCCTGGGGTCCGATGATCTGCAGGTCCATGGCGTCCTCCAACCTAACCGCCATCCCGGCTGACCGGCCGCGAACCTCCGGGACCCACGGCGGATGTCGCTCAGCCGGGCGACATCGCGGCGTTGGGAAAGGACATCGACGATGACCAGCGGCTCGCATCAGCTCGGTTCTCCGATTTCGACGCCTCACGTGGCCGCAACATAGGCGTCTATCTCGGCCAGCAGGGCAGCCTTGGCGGTGGCGTCGAGAAACGAGTACCGCACACCCGCTCGGGCCACCTCAGCGACGCCCTCGCGGTCCAGGCCCAGCAACTGCGCCGCGACGGCGTACTCCTGGTTCAGCGTCGTGGCGAACATCGGCGGATCGTCGGAGTTGATGGTGACGGGCACCCCTGCGGCGACGAGCGCGGGGAGCGGGTGCGACGCCAGGGACGGCACCGCCCGGGTGCAGACATTGGATGTTGGGCACACTTCCAACGCGATGTCCGCCTCGCGCAGGTGGGCCATCAGGGTGTCGTCCTGCGCGGCCGCGATGCCGTGACCGATGCGCTCGGCGCTGAGGTGCCGTACCGCGTCCCAGACGGTCTGCGGGCCGGTGGACTCTCCGGCGTGCGGCACGCTGCGCAACCCGGCCGCCCGCGCGGTGGCGAAGTGCGGCGCGAACTGCTCGCGCGGCACACCCTGCTCGGGGCCGCCGAGACCGAAACTGACCAGTCCGTCCGGGGCCTGACTCAGCGCGATATCGAGGGTCGTCTCGGCCGCCTCGAGCCCCGCCTCGCCCGGAATATCGAAGCACCAGCGCAGTTGGATGCCATGGTCGCGGGCCGCGCGCAGGCGCGCCTCCTCGACCGCCTCACAGAACGCCTCGGCCGCGATCCCCCGCCGCACCGACGAGTACGGCGTAAGGGTCAGTTCCGCGTAGCGTACGTGCTGCGCGGCCAACTCAGC
Source organism: Micromonosporaceae bacterium (assembly GCA_036557785.1). GTDB lineage: Bacteria > Actinomycetota > Actinomycetes > Mycobacteriales > Micromonosporaceae > DATBGZ01. The sequence continues at coordinate 69,449 of DATBGZ010000038.1, read as the reverse complement.
GGCGATGTCATAGGTCAACGTGACTATGTCGTCGGGGTCACGCACCAGGTCCACCACCGACAGGTAGACCTCGATGAAGTGGGCGAAGTCCGTGAACTGGAAGTAGTCCGCCAGCAACTCCGGATTGGCGGGCACGGACGTCGATCCTTCGTGACGCGCCGCGAGCCGCGCCACCGTCTGCGGCGACGCCGATCCGACATGGTGGACGTGGAGCTCGACCTTGGGCAAACCGGCGATGAAGTCGTGCAGCATGCCGCCCTTCCTCCAGGCACAGGCGCCCTTCGGTCAACAGCACGCAGGCCGAGCGTGGCGGGAGAAACCCGTCGCAGCGCCTCTCGGCCCGCACGGACCAGACGCTAACACCGCCCAACGGACGGCCTCCCATCAGGTGAGCTCGGCCTGCGGGCTCTCCGTCACGGGGTCGCCGGCCGCCGACGCCGTGCCGGTCGAGTCAGCGCAGCGCGGCGGGCAGTGGCTCGCGATGCAGCACGGTGAGGCTGGCCACGGCACGGGTGAGCACGACGTAGAGCCGGCTGTAGCCGCGTGGCTCAGCGGCGGTGATCTGACCGGGCTCGACGACGATCACCTGGTCGAATTCCAACCCCTTCACGAGGCTCGCCGGAAGCAGACTCACACCGGCCCGATCGATCAGCGGCGCCAGGGGCTCGACGGCACGATCCGCCGCGATGACCGCGGCGGTGGCGTCGTGCGGCACCTCCTGTACGGCGGCGTGGAGCGCGGCCCCGAGGTCGTCGACGCGCCGCACGGACAGCGTGCCCCCGGTCCGATAGGAGTGTGTCGCCGTGATCGCGGGCGACAGGTATCGAGCGGCATAGTCGGCGATGACCTGTGGCACCCGGTATCCGGTGCGCAGTTCGACGGTACGGGAGTCTCGGCGGCCGAGGCGGGCCAACAGCTGCGGCCACGAGGCGGCCGCCAGCGGGTGCGTCGCCTGACCGAGGTCACCGACGATCGTCATCGAGGCGTACTCCGATCGCCGGGCGATCATCCGGCACTCCATCGGCGAGAGGTCCTGGGCCTCGTCGAGGATGACATGCGCGTAGTCGTCGAGGCTCGGGGCTGGATCGTCGGGCTCGGGTAGGGGCAGCGGCTCGGCGAGGACGGGCACGTACGCGTCCTCGCCGTACGGGTCGTACCCGTCCGTCCAGCTCACCACGTGGTGGCCCTCCCGGAGGATCACGGCCGCTGCCCAGCGCTGAGCAGCGACGACCGCGTCGTTGTCGATCGTCTGCGGGGCGATGGCGATCGGCGTCGGATGTCCCGGCGCGTAGAGGTGCCACCCGTCGTAGAGGCCACAGCTGAGCGCAAACGTATCGATGGGCCGGGTACCGGTGGTGAGCTCACGCAGTCGGGCGGTCTGCTGCGCCGGGGCGGCCGCTGCCGGTGGCTCGCCGAGCAGTGCTTCCAACTCGTCGAGGAGCGGCACGTCGTCCACCGACCAGTCCTCGTGACCGAGGTATGCGCCGGCCAGGGTTCGCGCCGGCTCGGGATCGAGGATAGCGACCCGGGCCGGGTCGGCGAGCCATGCCAGCACGCCGGCCGGGGTCAGCCGGGGCCACCACGCCGCCAGGAATCGCCGGAACTCGGGGCGATCGCCGACCTCGTCGACGAAGAGCTCCCGATCAAGGCCGGTACTATCCACTGTGGACCAGAGGCACTGCAGCAGGACGGTGGCGGCGATCGGGCGAGCCGCGTTGGGCCGCGTGGCGGTGGCCTCGGCCCGGGCCCGGATGCGGCCTCGGGCCCGCGTCAGGTCGGACTCCTCGAGCGTCAGCACCTGCCCGGCGTACACGATCCGCAACCGTTCGGACGCGCCCGGCGGCGTCTGCCACATCAGCTCGGTCAGCACCCGCGACATCTGGTCGCTGCCCTTGATCGCGGCAACCGGGGCGGCATCACGACGCGTGGCGGTGACACCCGCGACGAGCTCGCCGAGTGACCGCAGGTGCACGCTCTCCTCGCCGAGGGAGGGCAGCACGCGGCCGATGTACGCGGTGAACACAGTGGACGGACCCACGACCAGGATCCGACCGTCGGTGAACCGCCCCCGGTCGGTGTAGAGCAGGTACGCCGCGCGGTGCAGCGCGACCTGGGTCTTGCCGGTGCCGGGCCCACCCGTGATGAGCGTGACGCCCTTGGCCGGTGCCCGGATCGCCTCGTCCTGCTCCCGCTGGATGGTGGTCACGATGTCGCGCATCTGCGGACCCCGGGAACGGCGCAGCGCGGCCAGCAGCGCCCCTTCGCCCAGCACTCGCAGGTCGCCGAGCTCGTCCGGGGCCAACACATCGTCGTCGAGGTCGACAACCTCGGGCCCGCGACAGATGATCACCCGGCGCCGCACCACACCCATGGGCTCGCTGGACGTGGCCCGGTAGAACGGCGCCGCGGCCGGCGCCCGCCAATCGATGAGCAACGCTTCATGATTCTCATCGCGCAGACCCAGTCGCCCGATGTGATACGTCTCGCCGTCGTCGAAGTCCAGCCGTCCGAACACCAGGCCCTCGGCCTCGGCATCGAGCGCCATGAGCTGCCTGGTCGCTCGATGGACCATCGCGTCGCGCTCGACCAGACCGCCGGGCGGCCCGGAGGCCGCGCGCCCATGGCCCTCACGCGCCAACTCCTTCGACGTGGCGCGCATGGACTCGACCTGCTCATAGACCCGATCGACGAACTGCTGCTCGCTGGCGATCTCCTGCGTTCGCGCGTCCGGCACTGCGCCTCCGATGGGAACTCGTCTCACGTCGTGCTACGCCGAGCCGATCCTGGGCCGCCTGACGTTCCCGCGGCCGAGCTCGGCCTCGGCAACCGTACGTGCCCAGCACGGCAAAGAAATCAGCATTTGAGCCGATTCGGCGGCAGGGGTATCGCCGTTACAATGGATTCCGGCGGGGATTGCCCACCGCGTCCGACGCCATCCGGTCCTGCTGGCCCAGGTCATGCGTACGTCCCTGACCCGGTGGACGGTGCTGGTAGGAAGTAGTGCGTGATCAGACGCCTCGTCCGTGCCCCTCGGATCGACTTCTCCGGACTCCGCCAGGAACTCCAGTTGCCGGCGCAGTACCCGGCCGCGGCGGCGGCGGAGGCCGCGCAGGCCGCGGTGCGGGCGAAGGAGATCCTTGGCGATGGTCGCGCGGACCTCACCGACCTGCCCTTCGTCACCATTGACCCGGCGACCTCCCGCGACCTCGACCAGGCCGTGCTGCTGCTGCCCCGGGACGCCGGGTACCGGGTGCACTACGCGATCGCGGACGTCGCGGCGTTCGTGCAGCCGACGGGTGTGCTGCAGGAAGAGACGTGGCGGCGGGGCGAGACGGTGTACCTGCCGGACGGCAATGTGCCGCTCCACCCGGTCTCGCTCTCCGAGGCCGCGGCGAGCCTGCTCCCCGGCCAGGTGCGGCCGGCCGTGGTCTGGACGATCGACCTCGACTCGTCCGGCGACGTGGTCGGCGTGGTGCTGCGTCGGGCCGCGGTACGCAGCACGGCGAAGCTGGACTATGTCGGCGTGCAACGTGCCGTGGCAGCCGGGAGCGTGCCCGAGCCGATAGCGCTTCTTGCAGATATCGGCACCCTTCTCCGCAACCAGGCACTGGACCGGGGGGCGATCGACCTGCCCATCCCGGAGCAGGAGGTGGAGGCAGACGGCGATGGCTGGCGCCTGGAACTTCGGGCACCGTTGCCCGCCGAGACGTGGAACGCGCAGATCTCCCTGCTGACCGGGCGGTGTGCGGCCACGATCATGCTGCAGGGCCGAGTCGGTCTGTTGCGAACGATGCCCGCTCCGCCGGCCCCGGCGCTCGAGGCGCTGCGGAAGGTGGCCCGAGCCCTGGGTATCGCGTGGCCCGCCGGGGCGACGGTGGGACGGGTGGTGGCGAGCCTCGACGCGAGGCACGGCGAGGGGTGCGGCCTTCGTGGACCAGGCCGCCGAGCTCCTTCGCGGCTCGGGATACACCACAATGGACGGAGCCGTGCCCGAACAGCCGGGCCACAGCGGGGTCGGGGCGGCCTACGCGCACGTCACCGCACCGCTGCGCCGGCTGGCGGACCGCTACGCCACCGAGGTGTGCCTGAGCCTGGTCAACAATGTCGAGATCCCCGAGACCGTACGGTCGGCGCTGCACGAACTGCCCGAGGTGATGACGGCCTCGGGACACCGTGCGGGCTCAGCGCAGCGGGGCGCGGTGAACCTTGCCGAGGCGGTGCTGCTCACCGGCCGCGAGGGCGAGACCTTCGACGCGGCGGTGCTCGACGTGCACACCGGCAGCGGCTCGCCCAGTGCCATGGTCGCCACGGACGAGCCCTCGGTCCGGGCCCGGTGCCACGGCGTCACTCAACTCGGCGAGCGCGTCATGGTGAGACTGGTCAAGGCCGATCCGACCCGCCGCGTCGTCGAGTTCGCGGTGGCCTGAACCGCTATCAACCGGCCGCTGGGTCGACTGGTGCGGGATGTCTCTGGCGGCGTTCCCGTGCCTGCTGGACCATCTTGTCGCGCAGGTCCGGGTCCTGCATGACAAGCCAGACCAGGCCGCAGTCCGCCGGCCCGGTCGCGCCAGGCACGCACAGCGTGCACGGCTCGTCCCGGATGGGGCACCGCGGTTGCGGGACAACGGCCACCCCTCAAGCATCCGGACGCCCGGCCGTGCCGGGCAGGGACGAAAGTCCCGCGGGCTCAGCGCTCGCTCGCGCTGAGGATCGCGTCGAAACGCTGCTCGGCCCGGTCGAGTTGGCCGAGGATGTGCTCCTTGACATCGTCGGCCAAGGGCGTGTCGGCCCGGGCGATCATGTCGCGCAGGACCGGAACCAGCGGCCGGTACCGCCCAGCCAACGAGACCAACCGGTGCGGCGAGGTATAGATCAGCCCAACTCCGTTGTCGGTGAAGTCCGAGGCCTTGATGACCCGCGCCCAGGGGTTCGAGTCGAGGCTCTCCGCGACGTGGGCGTGGTACTGGGCTCGGCGGTCGACCCCGGGCTCGGGCAACGGGTTGGTCACCGCCGACACCAGGTCGGCGACCCTCGGGTTGAACCGAGCCGCGAGCACGGCCAACGCGTCGTCGTAGTCGCCCTGCGTCGGCTCACCGGCCGGCCGTCCGGCGATCTCGGGCGCGTGGTCCTCGACGCTGTCGTGCAGCAGTGTGGCGGCGAGCACGTCGACGTCGTCGACCCGGTAGTAGTGAAGGACGCGGATCGCACTGCGCAGCAGATGGTTCACATAAGGCTCGGTGGTACGGCGGTCGTCGCGGTGCAGTTCGTCGGCGAGCGCCAGCGCGTCGATGAGCGTGGCCTGGACGGTACCGGGGAGCCGTTGGATCTCCAACTCGAATCGCAGCCGCAGCCCCGCCTCACCGATCGTCTGGGTGATGGCGTGCAGCGGCATCGTCCGTACGACCTCGGGTTCGACCGTCGCCATACGTCAAGATATAGCGGCACAGCGCCACTGCCACCCCGCGCCCCTGCCGCCTGGGCCGCTCACTCAGCCGACTCGGCAAACCAGCCGGACGATGGGCGAGGCGGTGCCGGCGGCGGTGCCGGCTCCAAGGGCGGTTCGGGCGGCCAGAGCACCTGGCTGCTGGCGGCCGCGGCGCGGATGGCCGCACCGTCGAGGACCGTTCGGGATTCCGGCAGGCCGAAGGCGGGCCAGGCGAGGACGAACGTCACCGGGCCGTCGGGAGGCAGTGGCGAGACCCAATAGATGTGATCCACGCCCTGTTCGCCGCCGCCCCCACGATGCTGGACGAGGATGAGTGGCTGGCCAGCTTCAGTCGGGCCTGGCCGATGCATCCGCATGTCTCGCAGCGTGGACGCGCGCTGGCCGTCCGGGTACTCAAGGCCGAGCAGCAGGCGTTGCTCCAGGGTGATCTCGATGCCCGGGTGGGTGTGGCCGCCCACCATCAGGTGCAGCCCGCCGTGGGCGAGTTCCGGGCGAGTCGAGCGGACCCGCACGGCCAGCGTGAACTGGAAGCCAGTGGAGAACGCTCCGATCTGGGTGATCCCGACTGCCGCGTCGTCACTGCGGCCGAGCAGGAGCGTGGGCCCGACCACGGCTGGGAGCTCGTTCTCGGGCGGCGATATCCGGCAACGCCACCGGTGCATCTGCTCGGGAGTCGGCGGTTCGTCCGACGATCTACTTGCCCTGCTCACCCACATGACGTCATCGTGCCGTACGGCCGAGTCACGACGCCAGAGCAGACCCTTACGCGAGAGCCCGGGCGAACAGGTCGCGTCTACTTCGGCTGCCGGTCTTATCGAAGATCGACTTGAGGTGGTCCTGCACCGTGTGGACGGATAGATGCATCTGGTTGGCGGCCTCGCGGGTGTCCACTCCGTCCGAGAGCACCGCGAGGAGTTCGCCTTCGCGTTCACTGAGCGCGAAGGCCCGGCCGAAGATCTCCAGCCGCTCCGCGGGTGACGCGTGCTCGATGGTGACGGCGATATCGCTCGGCCGGTCGTCGCCCATCCAGGCGGCGCGCAACGTCACCCAGACTCCGTCGCCGAGGTGAACACTCGCCGCCGGTGGATGATCGTCAACACCGGCCTCGACGGCGACCAGTTGCGCCGCGACGTTGTACACGGCGGCCGGGATCGGCGATCGCTCCGCTGGAGTCGGCAGAAGCCGGCGCAGGTACTCGCCCGTCTGCCGCGTCTGCGCCCGCATGGTGAGCTCCGGGGAGAGCAGCAACACCAGCGCATCGCGACCGGCCGTGGTCTTGGAGCGTGGCGTGAACGTGGCCGCCTGGCGGCACCGCAGCGCGGAGGTCACCGCCGGGACGATCGTGGCGAGGAAGTCGGCTTCGGCCGCGGTGAACGGCGTCGCGGGCGCCGAGCGCCACAGGTCGAGGAATCCCCAGCAGCCGAAGCGGTCGCGGAACACGATCGAGGCGACATCGACGATTCCCGCGGCCCCGAGCATCTCCCGCCACAACAGGCTCTGCTCCCGCCGACCGCCGGTGCTCTCGAAGAGCAGGGCCACCGGCGGGTCGTCGAGGCTGGTCCATCGATTCACGGTGGTGGCGTACTTGAGCCGGATCAGCCGAGGCAGCTCGTTCAGCAGTGGCACATCGGCCAAGGGGTCGCAGCCCACGCACGTCCGCGGGTCGGTCAGCGCGAAGACGTAGTAGTCGAACCCGACCACGAGTCGAAGCTGTTCGAGCACCGCCGCACGAAGTTCCCGCACGGGCATGTCGGCGCGGCACAGCCGCAGGATGCGCTCGCGCACCCGGTCCTGGCTGGTCGAGGTGGACACGGGGACAGCGTAGATGCGGACCCCAGATATCTGGGATAGCCCTGACCGAGCGTACCGCCCGATCCTTGGACCGTCCGAGCACCGTCGACAAAGGACGGCACAGAAGGAGAACCCTATGGTCACCCTGCACATCGAGCACGCGGTCACCGACTACGCCACGTGGAAGCACGCGTTCGACCGCTTCGCGGACATGCGTCGCGACAGTGGTGTGCTCGGCCATCGGATCCACCAGCCGGCAGGCGACGACCACTATCTGCTCGTCGATCTGGACTTCAGGTCCGGCGAGGAGGCGTCGAAGTTCCTCGACTTCCTGACCACCAGGGTGTGGTCGACCTCGGCCAACGCGCCCGCGCTGGTCGGCACGCCGCAGACCCGCATCCTCAACCTTGTGGAACAACAATCCTGACTGGGTCACCGGATGTGTGCACCTAGCCTGGCGGCTCCAGCTCGAGCGATGGATCGACCGCTCCCAGATCCCCGACGCCCGGCTGGGATCCGCGCGCCCGGGCGGGCCGTGGAGTTGGGCGCTACGGCGCGACCGGCTGCCGATGCCAGGTTGCGTCCTGTGCACTGTCGCGCAACGTGTCCTGGGCGGGGTCGTAGGTGTAGACGATCTGCAATGTCGGCCGCTCCGTGGTGGGTGGCTCGGCGAGGCAGGTGAGCGATGTGACGTCGGTGGTCAGGACGTTGCCCTCTCGGTTTCCGTGCGCCTGGACCTCGGCCGGCACGCCGTGGGCGCCACCGCTGCCGACTCCGCAGATTCTCGCCTTGGTATCGGTCAGCGTCACCTGGTAGCCCGAGGCGTCGCGGCTCACGCGAAGCGACATCTCTGACCCGTCGGTCGGATCTGTCGCGGACCAGGTACCGACGAAGGGGTCGACCGACAGGCTGGTGGTTGGCGCGGCCGCCGCGGAGGCGGTGGCCGTGGCAGGGCACGCCCGCGCAGACGGGCTGCACCACGCGACCCGCCCCCCGATCATCGTGAGCAGTACGTTGATGTCGTTGATCTGGGAGACCGGTGCCGTAACCGGGTCGGCCGACAGCACGACCAAGTCGGCCAGCTTACCGGGGGTGATGCTCCCCTTCGTCGCCTCTTCCGACGTCGCGTAGGCGCTGTCGATGGTCATCGCGCGTAGTGCCTGGCTGACCGTGATGGTCTGGTCCAGGAGCCACGGGTAGGGCTGTCGGCCCAGGTTGCCGACCCGGGTGACGGCCTGGTACAGCAGATGCACGGGAGATCCGAAGGGCGCACCGGTGGGCTCGTCGACGAAGTAGCTCGGCCAGCCGGTGCCATTCGCGACCGGGATCCCAGCGGCTTCGAGGCTCCGCCACGGCGTGTACGAGCCTGCCGGCTCTCGCGTAATGAACTGGTCGACATCGGATTCGCCCACGAGCTGCCCGGGGTTGTTCAGGTTGATGACCGGGATGAGACCGAGTTTCTTGATTCGGGCGATCTGGTCTGCAGTGATGAAGAGCGCGTGCTCCAGCCGGACGCGCGTGTCTCGGGCCGCGTCCGGGTCCACACGCGCCAGGTTCTCCTCGGCCCGCAGAATCATCTCCAGCGAGCGGGTGCTGACGGTCTTCAATGCCACCGACCACCCCTGGCGAGCACTGTCGAGAAGGAAGGCGTTCAGCGCGTCCTGTTGCCATAGCAGCACGGTCGCGTTGTCGTAGTCGGTGAAGCCGATCAACCCGGCGACCCGCACGTGAGGGCTGAGGACTTGGCCCTGATGGTAGGCCTGGTACCAGGAGCCGAGCGAAGTCCCAGCAGCGTCGTAGAGCATGACGGGCAGGTACGCGTCGACCCACGGTCCCAGCCGGCCTGCCTGGTCGAGGTCGTGCAGCTCGGGCAGGACACCGGGGTCGGCGTAAAGCTCCTCCAGCGTCGTCCAGCCCTGCTGCACCGCCGCGTCGACGGCCGCGGCCGGGTCGGCGTATCCAGCATCTGCGTACTTCTGTACCCGGTACTGGTGGGCGTCGATGAACCCAGGCACGATCGTTCGGCCGTCCAGGTCGACCACCGTCGTATGGGGGCCACGCCAGCGCTGCAAATCCTGGTCCGTGCCGACCGCGACGATGGTCTGACCCGACACGGCGACAGCCTGCGCTGCCGGAACTTGGTCATCCATCGTGATCACATCGGCATTGACGAAGATCAGATCAGCCGGGCCGGCCGGCGCGGGCGAGTGCCCGTCGCGGCAGCCGACCAAACTCAACGCCAGGATTGTCGCAACCAGGCAGATCCGCGTGCGCACGGCCATCACTGTTGGGCCTCAGGTCAGGCGCCCGGCGGCATCCTGGGCGAGGCTCACCGTCACGCCCTTCGGATCGTCGACATGGGTGGACAGAGAAAGTTGAACCCGGCTGCTGCCCTTGACCAGACACAGGCTCATCGCGGTGGGGCTCCACACCGCGCTGTCACCGATTCCGCTGATCTGCTCCACCGGCTTGCCGAGGTACGTCCCGTCCGCTGAGGTACAGGACAGGTGGCCCTCGGGATCGGTGACGAGCAGGACCGTGAGCACCCCGAAGCCAGCGCTGTCCTCGTAGTCGCACTCGCCCGCACCAGTGAGGTCCACCAGGGCCGGGGCGTCGCCGGTGGCCGCGGCGATCTCCTCGAATGACACCAGCTTCGCACAGGGTTCGGTGCCGAAGGTCGCGCCGCTGGCCGTCGTCGAAGGCTGGCCGCCGGTGTGGTCTTGGGCTGCCCCACCCGGCTCGGTGCCGCCACAGCCGGCCACGACGAGAACGAATGTCGCGCATGCCACCGACAGGACTCGGCAGGCCATCTCGACTCACCCTCTCGGAGTTGGAATCGCGGCAGGGTTCGGCCCGGCCGCATGGACGCCGCGCTTGACACGCCATGGTTGTCGGCGTCCTTCGGGTGGGCTTAACGTGATGGGCCAGAGGTCGCCTGGAAACCGTCGGGGTCACTCGGCCCTGGGTACGGCGCCGGTTCGATGTCAAGTCCGCGCATGCGATCGATGTAGGTGCGGTACATGCGGCGGGCGTCGCCATGCCGGCCGACAGCGTCGAGGTTCCTGACCAAGCTCAGGCTAGCCGGCTCGTCGTACGGTTCGCTGGCGAGCACGCGCAGCAGGTAGCGCACCGCCGCCTCGTGCTCCCGGGCTGCGCAGTGCCGTTGGGCTAGTGCTCTGGCGACGGCGACATAGGCGGCGCGTGCGCGCTCGCGCAGCGGTTGGGCCCAGTCGGCGTACTGGTCCTCGACGCAGAAGTCGCCCGCGTAGGCCGCCTCGGCCGCCTCGAGTCGGGACGCGTCCGTGGTCAGGGCTACGTCGGCCAACCGAAGGAATGTGTTTACGTCGATGTCGATGTGGTCCGGGCGCAGCGACACGACGCCGTCCTCGCTGACGACGTATCGGTCGGCGGGGACGTGGTGCTCGGGGTCGAGGACCGATCTCAGTGTGGAGATGGCGACGGAGAGGCGGGCGCTGGCGCGGGCAGGGTCGGCGTCGGGCCAGAGCGTCTCGTAGAGCAGCTCACGGGGTGCCGGTGTGCCCAAGCGGCTGACCAGGAGCTTGAGCAGGTCGCGTGCCTTACGGGACTGCCATGCCACCAGTGGTACTGGCATGCCCGCTCGCTGCACGAGGAAGCCACCGAGGGTGTGGATGGCGATCTCCGTGACCGTCGCGGGTTGGTCCGCCTGGGCGCGCGCCGCCTGCGTTGCCAGCGAGCGTGCGCCGCACTCGACGCAGCCGCGTTCGATCTCGTGGAGTGAGCGGTGTGCCGCCTCGGGTCCGCCGTCGGCGATCAGGGCGAGTTGGGTGCGGGCCAGGGGCACGGGAGAGCCCAGCGCCTCCCACATGGCCTCGGCCTCCTGCAGGAGGTCCATCCGTTCCTCGGCGCCGGTGGTGATGGCGGCTTGCAGTTCGATAGCCTCGGCGATCGCAGCCCGGTCGCGGCGTGAGCGGGCCAGGCGGGTCGCCTCGCTGGCGTGCTGGGCGGCGACCTGCACGTCGGCCGCGCGGAGCGCCAGCCATCCGGCGGTGAGGTGGGCCTGCGCCTGCGCGAGGTTCGGGGGGCTGCCGACCACTTCGGCGGCGAGGGCTCGAGCGGCCTGAAGGTCCTCGGCGGCCAGAGCCCTCGCCAACCCGCACAGTGCGGGGACGAGGCCTTGCAGGTCGCCTGTGGGTCGGGCTATGGCCGCGGCTTCTTCGAATGCCGCCCGTGCCAGCGACGGACTGCCCTGGTCCTCGTGGACCGCGCCGAGGCCGGCCAGGGCGTAGGCGGCGAGCCGTGAGTCGATGCGTTGGTATTCGCTGAGGGCGGCGTGGAGATCGCGGGCAGCGTCCTCCAGGCGCCCCAGTCGACGGCTGGCCTCGCCGCGGTTCTGCAGTGCGAGGGCACGGATCGCGGCAAAGCCGGCAAGGTCGGCCAGCGTGATGGCGGTGTCGAGCTCGGCCACCGCTTCCGCGCAGTAGCCCTCCTCGAGGAATCGAGAGCCGCGGTTGGTACGGATTCGCATTTCTTGCATGGTGTCGCCGGCCTGCCGTGCGTAGTCCAGCGCCCGCAGGTAGTGCATGTCGTTTCCGCGCCGGTCGCCGTCGAGCGCGGCGAGCATGGCCAGTGCGGTGTGCGCCGCCGCCAGCGCGCGGGCGTCCCGAGCCGGTTCGACCAGGCGGATCGCCGCCTCAGCAAGCTCGCGGCAGGACCTCACGTCCCCGGTCAGCCACGCTGCGGCAGCGCCCCACGCCGCGGACAACGCGCGCTCGTGCGGTGTGCCGTCGTCGTCGGACAGGCCCAGCCGGTACAGCGACAGTGCGCGCTCGGGTTCGCCGCGCAGGTGGGCGATGAGCCCAAGACGCCAGGCTGCCGCCGCGGGGACGCCACCCGAAGGATCGACGAGCCGCTCCAGGCACGCCGATGCCCGGTCCCAGTCGCCGTTGGTGTAGCACGCCTCTCCTTCGAGCAGGTCGATGGCGGGTGTCCGCAGGTCGGGCGGCAGCTCCGCCAGGGCCCGCCGCACGAGCTGTGTTCCGCCCGCCGCCAACAGGCCCTCGCCCTCCTCGGCGAGCAGCGCCGCCGCGGCTGCGACGTCGCCGGCAGCGAGCAGATGGCTCAGGGCGCGGTCGGCCTCACCCTGGTCCCGAAACCAGGCCGCGGCCCGCCCGTGCAGCTCCAGCTCGTCGTCGCTCGTCAGCAGCCGCAGCCGGCCGTACTCGCGGGCGAGCGGGCTCAACTCGAACCACCCGTCCCGCGGGGCGTGCTCGACATGTATCCCGCGGCGACGGACTATCGCGAGAGCGTGCTCGGCGTCCGGCACGCCGAGCACGGCCAAGAGATCGGCATTGAACTCGTCGATGGCGGCGCCGACTCGCAGCAGAGCGACCACCTCACGCGACGCGTCGGCCAGTTCGCTGTCGAGCAGGTCGCCGACAAGGTCGGCCGCCCCGCCGCTACCCGTGATCGCGGCGAGCGCCGCCGAGGGATCGATGGATGTGGCCAGCGTCTCAGCGACCAGCCTGGTCGCGGCCGGCCACCCAGCCGTAAGTCGACGGACCACGGGGGCGTGGACGGCAAGGCCTGTCCCGCCGACACGCTCCAGCAGTGCGGCCGTCTCGTCCTCGTCGAAGCCCAACGACTGCGCCGTCAGCGTGTGCAGTTGGCCCGACATCCGTAATCGATGCGCCCGGAACGGAAGATCCGCTCTCATCGCCAACACGAGGTGCAGCCGCCGAGGCGCCATATGGCAGAAACTGCCGACGAAGCGCACGCCATCAGGGGAGTCGCTGACCTCATCGACGTCGTCAAGGATCAGGACGGTCTCGGAGACCAACTCGTGCTGGAGCACCCCTGCCAGTGTCGGCACCACGGCATCGACCAGATCGGCGCCGCGCGCATCCGGACCCCGCACACCAACCGGCGAAGTGCCAAGCAGTGGTGCCAGTCCGGGCACGCGCAGGCCGAGGCTCGCGAGCAACCCGCGGGCCATCGTCAACGGGTCGCGGTCGTCCTTGGTGAGGCGGTACCACGCGCAGTGTGCGCCGACAGACCAGGAAGCCAGTGCGGTCGTCTTCCCGTAGCCCGCCCCCGCGGAGAGGACGGTGAGCCGCCGCTGCGCAACCGCGGAAAGGTAGCCCCGCACCCGCGGCCGCTCGATGACGAACGGCGCCGCCGCGGCCGGCACGATCTTGCTGAACAGCTCAGGGCTGGTGCGCGAAGTGGACAAGGCACTCCATTCTGGACGCCATCGCGGACCGAGTGACAGGTCCGGCCGCCGCCATCCGCCCGACGTCCTGCCGGAACCTTAAGCTCAGGAAAAGATCAGCCGCGACCATGCGTCGTGTGTTGAACAACAAGAGTTCGTCGGGCCGTCTGGCCTGGGTACTCGCCGCCGTGCTGGCGATGCTCGTGACGACAGCGTGCCACGCAGCGCCACCGGTCCCGCCGTCGCAGACGCAAGGCCCCAGCGGGGCGAGCAAGCAAATCTGGTTCGGGCCGCTGGATCCGTGGTCGTGGGAGCAGTACGCCCCCGGCTCCGGTCCGCACGAATTCTTCGATCTGTTCCAGCCCGGCGCGGCGTGGTCGCGCGCAGCGGCTGCCGTCGATGTGATGCGTCTCTACCCGGCGTGGTTGGAGTCCTATGCCCTGGTCTCGCAGTTGAGCACTGTCCTGTCCGACCTCGCCGACCGCGGCATCGCGATCTCCTTCGAGAACGGACCCCTGCCGGAATCCGCGCAGTGCAACGCCGGTACTGCCGAAGGCTTCTCCGGACCGGACTCAGAACTGCGCATCGCGCGACGCGTCCAAGCCGCCGGCGCGACGCTCGCCTCGATGGACCTGGAGCACCCATACGATGCGGCGACTCGCGGCCCGCTGCCATGCCGGATGACGCCCTCGCAGATCGCCAATAGTGTCAGGGCGTCGATCCAGGCCGTACGGTCGGTCTTCCCTGAGGTCAAGGTCGGCAGTATCGAGACCGCGGGCATGGACGCCGACGAGGTCGCGGCTTGGCTGGACGCCTACCGGCAGGCGACCGGCGAGGACCTGGCCTACTTCCACCTCGACGCCGACTATGACCGCCCCGACTGGGCGGCCCGCGCCAAGCGGATCGAGGACGTGGTGCGGTCCCGTGGCGTGCCGTTCGGCATCATCTACACGGGCGCGCAGAGCGACGCCACCGACGCCGCCTGGATCGAGCACGCCCAGCAACGAGTCGTCGAGTACGAAGTGGACACCGGCGGCAACCCCGACCATGCAGTGTTCCAGTCATGGCACCAGCATCCCGCCAAGTTGCTGCCAGAGACGGCGGCCGACGCGTTCACCCATCTCATCGACCTTTATCTCCGCCAGCGAACCCGTCTCACGGCCGATCGCGACGGCGCGACCCTCCGGGGGGTGCTGACCACGACTGACCAGACCCCGCTCGCCGCTGCGGCGCTGGAAGTCCTGGCCCTCCCGATCGACGGGCCCGGAGCCGTCCACACGTACACGTTGTCCGGAACAGTCCCCGCCGGCTCCCATGCGGCGGACGTGGGATACCGCATCAACACCGAGTGCGACTGCTCCGGCCCAGCAACGGTGACGCTGTACCGGGCCGAGTTCCGGCAAGACGGCGGCAGCAATCGGGTGCCCAACGCCAACTTCGGCCATGGCCTGGACCAGTGGGGTGTCTGGGGCTCGGCGCTGACGCAGGTCGTGCACAGCGACCTCGGGCCGGGCTCCGCGGTACAGGTGGGCGCCACGGCCAGTCAGGACGCCGGCCTCAACTCCGGCGTCTTCCCGGTCGAGCCGGGCGCACCGTTCACACTCGCGTTCACTGCCCGAGTACAGCCCCAAACCTCACATTCTGGATACTTCGATGTCGTGTTCCTGGACGGGGACAACGAGGTCGATCGAATGCGGATCCCGATCACGTCCGTCGCCGTTCCGGCCGGCCACGCTGAGACTGGCGCCGACGGCACGTTCCGGCTCATGTTGGCGCCGGACGTTCCGGCGAAGGCCGTACTGGTCATCCGGTTCGAGGGCGACGAGAAGAGCTGGCCCGCCGCCGCCACTATCGGAGGGTGACCGGTACCCTCCAGGCGGAGGCGGCAGGTCGCTCGCCGGGAGGGTCACGGGACCTGGGGCACCGGGCAGTTTGTCAGCGTGTCGCCCTGGCTTGGGTCATAGCGCTGCGGGAAGACGGCGAGTCCACCGTTGTACGGCGGCGGCTCATAGCCGCCGGTGAATACGATGATCAGGCTGTACCAACCGGCACTGGTCGCCTGGAACACGCGGCAGTGTGCGCCGTTGGCCGCCGGCACGTTGTCGGCGATGACGTACGCGTTGGCGAGCTGGCTGCGCGAGCGGACGTACGTGCTCGGGACCCCGGGCGTGCTGCCGGCGAGGAACACCTGCGTGTAGTCCGACTCGTTCACACGGAATCCCTGACCCTGCCGCAGATAGATCATGTACGCGGCGGCCGGCCAGCCGTACTGCAGACCGAGCGCGGTCGCCACCCCACCGACCGGGTCCGTGGGCACACCGAAAACGACCCGCTTCTCCCAGAACATGACGTCGTAGACGCCGGTGCCGCTGAAGTGCGTGACCTGCGCGCGATATCCGCCCAACGGTCGGGCGCCGCCCGTCGAGTTGACCGCCACGAAGTCCGTCACACCCGACCCCCAGTAGCTGCCCACCAGGGGCGCGCCGGCCCCGTCCGACACCTGCAGGTCGAAGTCGGCACCAGCGCTCGGCTGCACCGCGACCACACTCCAGTACTGCAGCCGCGTACTGAACGTATAGGTGTCCGGTGTCGAGGTGACCACGGCCGTGTTCGCGGACAGGGACACGACCGCGCCAGCGGTACCCGGAAGGGCCACCAGCAGCATCACCGCCCCAGCCAGCACACCGGCTGTCCGCAATGCCCGATACCTGCCAGGTCGGCCTCGTCCTGGAGCCAACCCCATCCACAGCGCCATCAGCGGCCTCCCTCAGTAGTAGTCCTTGGAGGGAAGCCTGACCCGGCGACCTTCAGGTCGCCCTAAGCCGCCGGGACCCGGCCCGCCCTGCGCCCGCTGCCGGGTTCGGACCCAGTTCCAGGACGTGCTTGCTGTAGGACGCCACCGTGCCGGTCGACCCCGGTTCCGCTTCCGCCACCGGGGCCGAGCTATACGGAGGTGTTGGTCGCCCAAAGCACGTGGTCAGCCGGGTCATAGAGCACGAGGTTGCCGTCATCCTGCAGTGCCAGCCGGGATAGCGGGTGGCCCGAAGTCCCAGTCGACCAGACGACGCGCGAGCTTGCGTCGAGCGCGACGAGGTCGCCGTTCGCCTTGACCTCAACGGTTGCCGCGCGGTGGCTGCTGAGCGGTGCGCTCCAGACCACGGTCTTGCCGGCCGCGAGCACGACCGTGCCGCTCGGCTCGACCGCGAGGGTGAACCGACCATCGCAGGAGCTGATGGACCGGCCGGAGCGCAGCGGTTGCTCCGCGTTCATGACGCCGCACCCGGTGGGCGGTGAGCCTGGCTCGTACGCGCCGAGCACGTAGGTGAGGTCCGCCTTGGCGTATCCGGGTTGCAGGCTGCTGCTCGATACCGTCTGGTACTGGAACCCACCCGGCGACGACGGCAGGCCACCACACCCGGAACCTGGCAGGGCGGTGTGATGGGCCCGGTCCACGTTGTCGCGCACCGTCCAGTCGCGCACCCCGTTGACGGGGAAACTGTAGGCGACATGGTCGCCCTTGACCACGTTGTCGGTGACGGTAGCGCCAAAGTTGGTGCCCGGCTTGCAGGTCCACACCTGGGGGCCCATCGCGATACCGACCCGAATCAGCGCCCCTTGGCCGTCGATGACGTTGCCGGTAACCGTCGTGCCTTGATAGTCACCATCAAAGGGCGCGTAGTCGACCATGTTGATGCCTCCGAGCAGGGCTCGACTGACGGCGACCACGGTGTTGTCCGCGATCGTGGAGCCGGCGGCGCCGAAGACGACGATGGCGCCGTCGGTTGCGTCCTGGACCACATTGTGGCGGACGGTGCTGTTCTGGCACGCCAGTGAGATGCCATCCGCCCAGTCACCGCCCGGATCTCCGGCGGGACCGAACGTGCTGTCGGTCACGGTGGCGCCCTGACAGCCTGCCCGACCGGCCGCGATCGCGCCTTCGCCGAGGTGCAGGGTCGACCAACTTCGGGTGTCACCGGCAGCGACCTGACGGACGGTCTGGCCCGTCGCGTCGCCGCCCAGCTCCAGCAGCGCATCGCCGGCGAGCGCACCGAGCCTGGCGCGGCCGCCGTCAACGCGAATGTGCTCGATCACGATCCCCGAGCGGCCCTTTCCATTGATCGCCGTGGTCAACCCCGCCGAATCGACCCGAAGCAGGGCACGGTCATCGCCCGCTGGGATACCCCGGGTCCGCAGCACCTGTTGGGGGGCGCTGAACGTCACCGGGCCGTGCAAGGTGAAGACTGCTCCGGGGCAAAGCTCGACGACAGCTCCGGTCCCCTGCAACGCAGCATTGATCTCCGCCTCGGTCCCCGACGGCAGGCACGAGGCGGCCGATGGTGTGGCCGTGGAGCCGGCGGGTGGTGTGCCCGAGCATCCGGTCAGTGCCATCACGAGGACGACACCGGCGACCGTGCCGCGCCCCCACGGCGTCGTGCCTGCCCTGCCAACGCACCACAGACGCCAACGATGCAACGGCAACGTCATGGCAAGCGGGGTAGGAATCCAAGCGGCGGCCATGGTCTGCACCCCCTCGGCTTCAATCCTCAGCCATGGTCCTTCGGGCTCCCGACAGAGGAGGCTCATGCTATGGGGAAGGTGCAACGGCTCTGGCCCTCTCCGTTCGTCGCCTCCCAGCGAGCGCCGAGCAATTGGGCTGAATGCGACCCGCTCCACAGGTGTGCGATGAAGTCAACGGATATGACCCATGAAAAGCGGGGGGGGGTAATGGGGAGTAATGGGGGGATAACCCAACCCCAGGTAGTTGCGGCGCGCACTCGTGAGTCGCAGATCGACCATGATCGAGGGTGATTGGTGTCGCTATGACGACACTAAATGCCCACGATCATGCAATACCGGCCTCAAGTACGCGCTGTGATAGAAGTGAATGGTTCGACGAAGCGATATGGCACGACGGTCGCCGTCGACCGGCTGAGCCTCACGGTCCAACCGGGGTAATGACGGGCCCGAACGGGTCGGGCAAGTCCACCACGCTACGGATGGCCCCTGAGGCTAACACTGAGCTGCCGGGGCTGCCTCCTGCGCCACTCTCTGCTGCCGGGCCCACTCGCCGGTCTCGCCTGCGGCGCCGCCGGCGCAGTCCTCGGCATCCTCGCCCAGGGAGTGGTCGACCTCGGCCAACGCGCCCGCGCTGGTCGGCACGGCGCAGACCCGAATCCTCAACCTGATGGACCAGCAGTAGCGATCGCGGTATCGGCCTGCCGATGCACGGCTCGCGAGCGGGCCAGCGGGTTGGGCCACCAGATGTGTCGACCGATATCCACGTTGAGCGCGGTGACGAGGATCGATCGCACGACGATCGTGTCGAGCATGACCCCGAGCGCGATGGCCAGACCGATCTCGGCGAACGTCACCACGGGGAGGGTGCCGAGCGCGGCGAACGTACCGGCCAACACCAACTCGGCCGAGGTGATGACGCCGCCGGTCGCCGACCGGCCGGCAATCGCGCCGCGTCGCGTGCCGGTACGCAGCGACTCCTCCCGGACCCGGCTCATCAAGAAGATGTTGTAGTCGATGCCGAGGGCGACCAGGAACACGAACACGAACAGGGGGAAGCCCGAGTCCTCCCCGGCCCATCCGAGCAGGTGCTGGAAGACGAGCGTGCTGACCCCCAACGCGGCACCGAAGGAGAGCACGACGGTCGCGACGAGCAGCAGCGGCGCCACGATCGCGCGGAGCAGCAGGGCCAGGATCATCAGCACAACGACCAGCACCAGCGGGATGATGCGCTTGTTGTCCTGGCTCGTCGCATGCCGGATGTCGTACGTGATGGCGGCCTGGCCGCCGACCTTCGCGCCGGCGTCGGGGATGGCGTGGACGGCGACACGCAGGCGCTGGATGGTCGCCTGCGCGGCGGGGCTGTCCGGCGCGTCGCGCAAGGTTGCCGTGAGGTACGCGAGCCCGTCTCTCGTCTGAGCCGGGCTGACGTCGGCGATGCCGTCGGTGGCGGCCACGGCCGAGGAGATCCGGTCGGCGGCTGCTGCCTCGCCGATCACCACGGCCGGCGAACCGCCGCCGGCGGGAAAATGTGCGGCGAGCACCTGCGCCCCGACGACCGAGTCCGGCTTGGTGATGAACGACTCGGCGCTGGTCAGTCCATCGGCCTTCATGCCGGTAGCCGCGAACGCGATGGCGCCGAGGACCACGGCGGTGATGATCCAGACCGGCCGGGCCCGTCTCGCCACACCGTTGCCCACCCTCGCCCAGAGCCCACGGCTGGAGGGATCGGTGGTGCCGAATGCCGGTCGAACCGGCCAGAAGAGCCATCGGCCAAGAATCACCAGCAGCGCCGGGAGCAGAGTGAGCATGGCGAGCAGGCCGACAGCGACGCCGATCGCGTTGACCGGTCCAAGTCCCTTCGTGGGGTTCATCTCCGCCACCATCATGCAGAGCATGCCGACGGCTACGGTGGAAGCGCTGGCGATGATGGCAGGCCCGGCGCGGTGCAGCGCCGAAGCCATCGCCTCGTGCCGGTCCTCGTGGCGACGCAGTTCCTCCCGATAGCGTGCAGTGAGCAGCAGGGCGTAGTCGGTGCCGGCGCCGAAGACCAAGACGGTGAGCATCGCGGCGCTCTGCGCATTGACGGTCAGGCCCGCATGCCGGGCGAGCAGGTAGATGACCGCCTGGGAGGCGATGAGCGCTCCCCCGGCGCTGATGACCGGCAGCAGCCACAGCACGGGACTGCGGTAGGTGAGCAGCAGGATCACGACCACGACCGCCACCGTCGAGTAGAGCGGCGTGCCGCCGATCCCCTGGAACGCCTTCGCCTGGTCCGCGTCGGCTCCGCCCGGGCCGGTGACGTGCATGCTGAGTCCATCCGGAAGGCCGGCCTGCGCGAGCCCGCGCACCTGGTCGACCGTTCTCCCGATCGCTGACCATCCGCCGCCGCTGAACGCGATGGGGACGATGGTCTCGATCGCCTGCGGCGTCGCTCCGTCCTGAGTGGACAGAATTGGACCCGGAACGGTGCCGGCGATGGTGCCCAGCGCGGCGAAGGCCCGGGCGTCGGCCCGGGCCTTGCGCACGTCGGCATCGGTGAGTCCTGACCGACGCTCGTACACCACGATCGCCGGCGCGCGTGACGGTCTGGCTCGACTGCGGCCCCACTCGGCGCCTCATCTCCCAGTTCACGGCTGAGCGCATCGCCACCCGGGTCGCGGAGGACCGGTTGAAGGTGCTCACCCAACGCGAACGCCAGGTGCTGGCCCTGGTGGGGCTTGGGCTGAGCAACGACGAGATCGGCGCCCAACTCTTCCTCAGCCCGGCCACCGCCCGCACCCACGTCAGCCATGCCATGGCGAAACTCGGCGCACGCGATCGGGCCCAGCTGGTCGTGGTCGCCTACCAGACCGGGTTGGTCAGCCCCCAGCCGTGACCCCCGGCGTGCGCGGCATGGGGGATAACCACCAACGCCGGCTGGGCGCTCGCCCCGTTCCGCCTCGGTTTTGAGCCGCCTAGCGTCGACCGCAACGGTTCGACGAGGAGGCGCTGTGATCGAGGTGAATGGATTGGCCAAGCGATACGGCACGACGCTAGCCGTGGACCGGCTCAGCTTCACCGTCCAGGCCGGCGTGGTGACGGGATTCCTCGGCCCCAACGGGTCGGGCAAGTCCACCACCCTGCGGATGGTCCTCGGCCTGGATCGGCCCGACGCTGGCACGGCTCGCATCGGCGGCCTCCCCTACGCGGGCCTGCGCTGGCCGCTGCGCGAGGTCGGCGCGCTGTTGGAGGCGCGGGCATTCCACCCCGGCCGCTCCGCCCGTGCGCACCTGTCCGCGCTCGCGGCCAGCAACCGGATCCCGGACTCCCGGGTGACGCAAGTACTCGAGTTGGTAGGACTGGCCGACGCCGGCAACCGGCGCACCGGCGCCTACTCCCTCGGCATGGCGGCTCGGCTCGGCATCGCGGTGGCCCTCCTTGGCGACCCTCCGGTGCTGTTGCTCGACGAGCCGGTCAACGGCCTGGACCCGGAAGGCATCCGCTGGCTGCGTGAGCTGCTCGGCTCGCTGGCCGCACAGGGCCGCACGGTCTTCGTCTCCAGCCACCTCATCGGGGAGATGCTCCTGATCGCGCAGCGACTCGTCGTCATCCGGCAGGGCCGGCTGCTGGCGGACGAGTCGGTGGCGCAGTTCGCCAGCCGGGCACCATCCGTGGAGGACGCGTTCCTGGCATTGACCGCCACCGCTACGACGTACCGCGGAGGTCAGCGATGAGAACGACGTACGGCTTGGGCGGCCTTGTGCGGATGGAGTGGATCAAGGTACGAAGCCTGCGGTCGACGTGGTGGCTGCTCGTCATGACCTGGGTGGCCATGCTCGCGGGCGGGCTCGGCGTGGGGTTGGGCTACCGGAGCCACACCCCGGTGGCGCCGGCAACGCAGATCGCCAACAACGCGCTGGCCGGTGCAGTCCTGGGTCAGCTGCTCTTCGGCGCGTTGGGCGTGCTGATGGTCGGCGGGGAGTATTCCGCTGGGACGATGCGCTCCACCGTCCTTGCCGCGCCCAGGCGCGCGGCGGTGCTCGCCGCCAAGGCGACCGTATGCACGTGTGTGACGCTGCCGGTCGCCCTGCTCGGCTGCCTCATGGCACACGCTGCCGCACAGCTCGCGATCACCAGCTCACCCGTGAGCCGTCTGTCCCTGCTCGACGGGAGAGTGGTGCGCACCGTACTCGCCACGGCGCTCTACCTGACCGCGGTCGCGCTGATCGGACTCGGCCTGGGCGCGATCATCCGCCACGCCGCCGGCGCGGTCGGCGCGCTCTTCGCCGGCATCGTCATCCCGATGATCATCGCGGGCATGTTCGGTGAGGCCGGCATTGCCGTGTCCCGATTCGTTCCGATGATGATGCTGGCCAACTCGATCATCGTGACCGCGCCGGTGTCCGGCACGCTCAGCGCGGCGGCGGCTGTCGCAGTGATGACCTCCTATGCGGTGACGGGGTTGACGATCGGCGCGGTGCTGCTGCGCCGACGCGACGTGTGAGCGACCACAATGGCGGGGATGGGCATCGCCAGGCAACTGTTGCGCGCCCCGTTCACCGTGGGGGCGGTTCGGGAGCTGGCCTTCTGCCTGTGCGGCGTGGTCGCCGGGGTGCTGGACTTCGCGGTGCCGGGCGTGGTGTTCGGATCCGCGTACGGACTGGCGACGCTGACCGGGGCCGGGCGTGGCTCAGCCGTGGAGCCGGCGGTCACGCCCGCCGCACTCGGCGGCGTTGCGGTGGCGCTGGTCGCCATGGCCCTCCTCGCCCCGCCGATCGGCCGGGCGCTGAGCGCCCTGCACCGCCGCCTGGCCGCCCGGCTCCTCTCGATCGCGGTGGATCCTCCCACGGCGCGACGACCTGGTCTGCGTGCGATCCTCAGCGACGGACCGGGATGGCGTGGCGTCGCCTACAGCCTGCTCAAGTTGCCGCTGTCGATTCCGCAGATCTATGCCGTGGTCTGCTTCGTCGGCGGCGTGGTCAACCTCTCGTACCCGCTCTGGTGGGGACTGTTCCGCAACCCTCCCGAGGGTGTCCGGTTGAGCCCGGTCCCGGTCGTGACCCCACTGGGCGTCTTCGATGTCGAGACCTACGCGGGTACGTTCGCCGCGTTCGCGGCCGGCGCCGCGATGCTGCTCGTCGCACCGTGGGTGGCACACGCGGCGGCCACGTTGGACGGGGCAGTGATCCGCCGACTGCTCGCGCCGGGCTCGATGACCCAGCGCGTGCGTCACCTCGAGCAGAGCCGTACCCAGGTACTCGACGACGCCGCGGCGACCCTGCGCCGGCTGGAGCGCGACATCCACGACGGCGCCCAGATCCGGCTCGCCACGGTCGCGCTCAACCTCGGCATGGCGGCGGAGAAGCTCGGCGACAGCGGGCAGCCCCGTGACCTCGACCAGGCACGCGAGCTCCTGGCTCTCGCCGCGAGCGGTGCCAAGGATGCACTCGCCGACCTGCGTGACCTCGTGCACGGCATCCACCCGCCGGTGCTGGACAACGGCCTGCCCGATGCGTTGGCGACGCTGGCCAACACCAGCGTGATCCCGGTCTCGCTGCGCGTCGATGTGCCGGTACGCCCGGCCCCCGCGATCGAGACTATGGCGTACTTCTGCACGACCGAGTTGCTCGCCAACGCCACCAAGCACAGCCGAGCGAGCCACGTCACGGTCGATCTGGTCGGCGATGGCGACCGGCTGCGGCTGCACGTCTGCGACGACGGAGTCGGCGGCGCGGATCCGGCGCGCGGTACGGGACTCTCCGGGCTCGCCCAGCGCATCTCCGCCGCCGACGGGCACCTCTCGATCGCGAGCCCGGCCGGCGGCCCGACGCGCATCAGCGTCGACCTGCCGTACCAACCCTGAGGAGGGCTAGAGTGCGGGTTGTCATCGCCGAGGATGGGGCCATGATGCGCGAGGGCCTGGCCCGCCTGCTCGCCGACCGCGGCCACAGCGTCGTTGCCGCGGTCGGCACGGCCGAGGACCTCCTCGCCGCCGTCGCCGGTCTCGCCGACCCGGCGGATGCCGCGATCGTCGACATCCGGATGCCACCGACCCATACCGACGAGGGGTTGCGGGCCGCCCTCGACCTGCGTCGCGACCATCCCGGCGTCGGCGTGCTCGTCTTCTCGCAGTACGTCGAGACCCGCTACGCCACCCAACTCCTCGCCGCCGGCTCGGGCGGGGTGGGGTACCTGCTCAAGGAGCGGGTCGCCAACGTGGCTGAGTTCGTCGATGCATTGACGCGGGTCGGAACCGGCGGCACGGCGCTGGACCCTGAGGTCGTCGCGCACCTGCTGCGGGCGAGTCGGCACAGCGAGGGCCTCGCCGACCTCACCGCACGGGAACGCCAGGTACTCGCGCTCATGGCCGAAGGACGGTCCAACGCCGGCATCGGTGAGGCACTGTCCATCACACCCGGCGTCGTGGAAAAGCATGTCGCGAGCATCTTCGGCAAGCTCGACCTGCCGCCCTCGGACGCGGACAACCGGCGGGTCCTCGCCGTGCTGCGTTACCTGCAACCTCGCTGACGGGAGCCGGTTTCGGCCAGTTGCCCGTCGGTGTGGCTGGTCAACAGCCGGGCAACGCGGGGCGGGCGGCGCGGTGCTCGACCCTCACGAGGACGCGCCGTCGGGCCAAGCGGCGATGCAGACCCGGTTGCCGGCGCGGTCAGCGAGGATCCAGCTCGCCGGGGCGTTGGACTCGTCCACGATGCGGCCGCCGGCGGCCAGGGCGGCAGCCAGGCGCTGCTCAGCCTGTTCACGAGCGAGGGACACATCGACGTGCATCGCATGCCGTAGAGCCTTGGCGGGATCAAGCTCCTGCATCCAGACCGTCGACCCATGCCCGAGCGGGTCGACGGCGTTGTCCTCGCTCATCTCCGCGTACCCGAGCACGGCGCGCCAGAATCCGACATCGATCGCCTCTGGCTGGGCCGCGATGGCGAACTGCACCTCTTGTACCCGCGTCCGGTCAGGCACGGCGCCGTGCTCGCGCGCCACCGCCGAGATCGCGCCCGCAAGCTGCACGTGCCTCTCCTCGAGGCGCCACAGGTCGCGGGTCAGCCGTACGGTGAGCTGGCCCTCGGCGATCGTCATGAGCAGGCCAGCGCCGTCAGACCCAGTGGCCCGTACGACCGCCTCGGCCAGCCGGGCCGCCTCCACCATCGACGGGACGCGGAAGACCGCGGTCGCCCCACCGTGCAGCACGACCCAGTCCGAACCACCCTGCGCGGCGATGAAGTCGCGCCATCCCTGCTCGCTCACATTCACATCCACCTCCACGACATCGGCGGGATGAGCGCAGTACACACCAGCATAGATCGCTACTGCGCGCAAACGTGCTCGCCTCCTGCCTCGCTCCGCCAAGGGATTCACGGGCACTCTCGCGGGTTGTTCGGCCCTTCAGCCCAGCCGTCACGGGCGAACGGCCCTGCTGTCCTGTCACGTGGCGGCGAATCGTTGATGCGTGGAGGAGAGCAGAGAACGGGATGCTTCCCAGCAGGCGCGACGCGACGTGCTGGCCCGCTCGCAGGGCAGCGAGAGGCGCGATGAGGCACTGCTGCGTTACGTGACAACGGCCACGCACGAGTACAAGGCAGAAGCAGCGATGACGGAGCCGCCCTCGACAACGGCAGAGCACACGCCGATCGTGGTCGGCATCGACGGCTCTGAGCCTAGTCTGGCCGCGGCGCGGTGGGGCGCGGCAGAGGCACGGCGTCGCCACCTGCCGCTGCGGTTGGTGCACGCCTACCGATGGCCCTTCGTGGCGGCGTCCCCGGCAGCGCCGCCGGTCGGCTGGTCGGAGGCGACTCTGCGGCAGGATGCCGAGGCGCTCGTCGCGGCGGCCGTGCGTGCCGTGGTCGCGGACGCAGGGGAAGTCCCGGTGGCTGGCCGGGCGATCGAGGGGCCGACCGCGGCGGTCCTTGTGAAGGCCTCGGCCCAGGCGTGTCTGGTGGTCCTGGGGCACCGCAGCCGGGGCGGTATCGCCTCGCTGCTGCTGGGATCGGTCGCTGCAGCGGTCTGCGCCCACGCGCATGGTCCCGTGGTGGTCGTGCGCCAGACCTTGGACGCAACGCGCCCGACTGAGCCGATAGTGGTCGGCGTCGACGGGTCACCGGGTGGCGACCGGGCGATCGGGTTCGCGTTCGCGGAGGCCGACCTCCGCGGCCTACCCCTCATCGTCGCGCATGCATGGAACCCACCGTCGCGCGGCGAAGTCGCCCCATTCAGCGACAGCGTGGCCGAGCTGGAGACGGCCGAGTTGCACCAGATGCGGGAGTGGGTGCACCTATGGCAGGAGAAGTTCCAGCACGTTCCGGTCAGCCACCGGCTGATCGCGGCACACCCCGCGCTCGCGCTGATCGACCTGTCCCGCCACGCGACGCTTCTGGTCATCGGGTCCCGCGGCCGCGGCGGGTTCACCGGACTGCTGCTCGGCTCGGTGAGCCAGCAGGCCCTGCACCACGCTCATTGCCCCGTCGCCATCATCCGTTGAGTGGGCCGGTCGTGGGACGCCTGGCAAGACCGGGGACTTCGGCGAAGGCACCGTGAGCTACGGCACGGGTCAGCTGGACCAGACGCTGCCTGCGGTCGCGTCTGGCGGTCTGAGTTCGGGCGAAGCGGCTCGACGGCTGGCCGAGCACGGGCCGAACGAGATGCCCGCGGCGCGAAAACCGCCGGTCGTGCTGGGGGTCTTGCGCAACATCACTCACTTCTTTGCGCTGCTGCTGTGGGCCGCCGCGGCGCTGGCAGCGATCGCGGGCATGGCGCAGCTCGGCATCGCGATCATCGTGGTCATCCTGGTCAACGGCGCGTTCGCGTTCATCCAGGAGTACCGCGCTGATCGCGCCGTCGACCGGCTGCGCGCCCTCCTGCCGGCCGCGGCCACGGTGCGGCGTGACGGACAACGTCGCAGGGTTCCCGTCGCTGAGCTGGTGCCGGGCGACGTCCTGCTCCTCGAAGCCGGCGATCAGGTCAGCGCGGACATTTCCACGCTGCAATCCGTCGGCCTGGCCGTCGACGAGTCGATCCTCACGGGAGAGAGCGTTTCGCGGCGAGCGGGCGGTGGTGACGAGCTGTACGCCGGTACGTACGTGGTGGAGGGCTCGGCCCAGGCGCTCGTGACGGCCACCGGTGGCGCGACGAGGCTGGCCGGGATCGCCACGCTCACGAGGAATGTCCACCGTCAGGCCGGCCCGCTCGCGGTGCGGCTGCACCGTGTCGTGACGGTCGTCGCGATCACGTCCGTCAGCGTCGGCACTGTCCTGTTCGGAGTGTCCCAGATGGTTGGGCTCAACCCGGTACAGGGCTTCCTGTTCGCCCTGGGAGTCACGGTCGCGCTGGTTCCTGAGGGCCTGCTGCCGACGGTCACGCTCTCCCTGGCCGTTGGGGCACGCGCCATGGCCAACCAACATGCACTGGTGAAGAGGCTCGATGCGGTCGAGACGTTGGGATCAGTGACGTTCATCTGCACCGACAAGACGGGTACGCTCACGCGCAATGAAATGACGGCCGTCGAAGTCTGGACACCCTCCGGCACGGCCACGGTGACCGGTGCCGGATACGACCCGGTGGGCCGGATCGACTCGGCTCCGGAGGTGCGCGAGCTGATCGCCGACCTTGCGTACAGTGCGGTCCGGGCATCGACCGGGACCCTGGTGATGCGGGATGGGCGACCGCGTCCGCAGGGTGACCCAACGGAGGTGGCGCTCTTCGTACTCGGGTTGCGAGCCGGCCTCGATCTGGCGCGCCTGCTGCACGCGGACCGAACCATCGCGCGCCAGCCGTTCGATCCCCGGTTGCTGCGTTCGGCAGCGCTAGCGGCGGGGGCGTTGCATGTCAAAGGTGCTCCCGAGCGCGTGGTCGAGTTGTGCGAGCTCCGAACTGTTGAGCGCGAGCGTGCGTTGTTGGCCGCGCATGGGATGGCCGAGCGAGGGCTGCGCGTCGTTGGCGTGGCCCGCGGTCCCGCGGTCCAGCCGGACCGGATGCGCGATGCTGCCGGCCTACGCTTGCTCGGCGTGGTGGGCCTGCTCGACCCGCCAAGAGAGGAGGCGTCAGCCGCTGTCGATGCCTGCCGGCGGGCGCAGATCAAGCTCGCCGTGGTCACCGGGGATCATCCCGGCACCGCCCTAGCAGTTGCTCGGCAGGTCGGGCTGGCAGGCCCGGACGCGGTCGTCCTCACGGGACAGGAGCTTCCGCTCGACGATGGCGAGCTGGGCGATCTGGTCGACCGCGACGGCATCGTGATCGCCCGCGTCAGCCCGGAGCAGAAACTGCGGGTGGCAAAGGCCCTGCAGGCCCGTGGCCACGTCGTGGCGATGACCGGAGACGGGGTGAACGACGCACCCGCACTACGTACCGCAGACATCGGCATCGCGATGGGTGCGAACGGAAGCGATGTGGCGCGGGAGGCCGCGGACCTCATCCTGCTCGACGACAACTTCGTCACGATCGTGCGGGCCATCGCGTTGGGCCGGGCTACGTTCGCCAACATTCGACGGTTCCTGACCTACCACCTCACCGACAACGTCGCGGAGCTTGCCCCGTTCGTCGTATGGGCGATGACCGGCGGCGCATTTCCCCTCGCGATCGGCGTGCTGCAGGTGCTGGCCCTCGACATCGGGACGGACATGCTGCCCGCACTGGCACTGGGCGCCGAGCCGTCGCACGCGCGTACCCTCTCCGGGGCAGCCCGTACCGGCCAACTGATCGATCGACGGGTGGCCGTCCGGGCTTTCGCGGTCCTTGGGCCGGCCGAGGTGCTCTCGTCGCTCGGCGCCTTCGTCGCGGTGCTCCTGGCCGGCGGCTGGCGGTGGGGAGCCGAACCGTCTCCGGCGCTTCTCGCCACTGCATCCGGCACGGCCTTCGCCGCGATTGTGCTGGGGCAGCTGGCCAACGCGTATGTCTGCCGCAGCGAGGCGCAGCCGTTCTTCCGCCTCAGGGCACGGACGAACTCATTGCTGCTATTCGCGATCGCGTCGGAGTTGTTGTTGCTGATCGTCTTTGTGGGGATACCGCTGGTGGCGAAGGTCCTTGGATCGGCCTGGCCATCCGCCCTCGGCTGGGCTGCTGCAGCCACTGCCATCCCCACCCTGCTCCTGGCCGACACAATCCACAAAGGACTCCTAAGCGCCCGCCGTACTGGTGGTTGATCGGCGGCTGCAACTGCACGGGTGGAGCCCGTGGGGTGGGTCAGAACGTACGCTGGAAGGTACTGGCCAATCGGATCCTGGCTCGTGCCATGGCTTGCGCAGCGGCTCGCGGGGAGTCGCCAGTGCTTTCGACGCGGCGCAGTAGCTCGGCGGTGTTGGCGCTGATGCGCTCTTCAATAGCCCTGAAGGCATCGGCTCGGCTACCACCCGCGTACTCGACGGCGGCGCAGATCACGCCGCCCGCGTTGGCGATGAAGTCCGGGACGCAGAGCACGCCGCGAGCGGCCAGCTCAGTCTCCGCCGCATCGGTGACGGCGATGTTCGCGCCAGGCAGGATCACGCTGGCCTGGATCTTCGCCGCGTTGGCCTCGTGCACGACATCTGGCTGAGCGGCTGGCACGAGCACGTCGCAGTCCAACGTGAGCACGTCCCCGCTGGCCAGGGTCTCGGCGCCCGGATACTGGTCGAGCGGATGGGCTCGCTTGAACGCCACGAGACTGTCGACGTCCAGACCGACCGGGTCGTAGATGGTGGCGGAACGATCGGCCACGGCGACGACGTGAGCGCCGCGCTGCCGCAGCGCGACTGCAGCGTGTCGGCCCACCGCTCCGAAGCCCTGGATCGCGACACGGGCGTCGGCCAGCCGTAGCCGTCCGGTCGTCGCGACGGCCTCCGCGCAGACGCCGATACCGAAGCCGGTCGCGCCGACCTCGTCCAGTGGGATGCCTCCCAGCACGGCTGGCAGGCCCACGGCTCGACCGATCTCATCCCGGATCCACGCCATGGCGGTCTCATCGGTGCCCATGTCCGGCCCAGGGATGTACTCGTCAATGTTCCGAATGCCGATGGCGAAGGCACGGATGACCGCTTCGCGATCACGATCCGAGAGCGCGTGCGGTATGCGGATACCGGCCTTGCCGCCGCCATGCGGCAGGCCGGCGGCGGAGTTCTTCAAGGTCATGGCGCGAGCCAGCCGGGCCACCTCGGCCGCAGTCACGTCCTGGCTCATCCGCACGCCACCGATGGCAGGTCCGAGGCTGACGTCGTCGACGACCACGACACCGGCGCAGCCGCTGGGCAACCGCAGGACGGTTACCGATCGAGGGCCATCGTCGTCAACCGGCCACGGAAAAGTGAACGCGCTCGACTCACCCATAGGTCGAGCCTGCGCGGCGGGAGGCAGGCCGAGTAGGGTCACCCGGCCCGCGTCGAACGGACTCTTGTCGTGGCTCCTGGACGTTCGCCGTTCCACGGGCAGGCATGAGACGCCCGGGACTGGCTTGAGCTAGGAGAGATGGTTGACCGGCGACTGGGCTGGTTGGCCGGTGAGCACCCGTACGGCTTCTTCGGCGGCGATGGTCCGGACCGTGTGGATGGAGTCCTCGGAGTAGTAGGCCGCGTGCGGCGTCACGATGACGTTGGGTTGGTGCAACAAGCTGTTGCTGGGTTCCCAGTCGGCGCGTTTGGCGGGCTCTTCCTCGAGGTCGTCGAGGGCGGCCGCGGCGATGGTACCCGCGCGAAGCGCCCGGTCGAGGGCAGCGTCGGAGATGATGGGTCCACGGGCGGTGTTGATGAGGATCGCTGTGGGCTTCATCCGGCTCAGGGTGGTGTCGTTGAACAGATGTCGGGTGTCCGGCGTGAGCGGAGCTTGGATGGTGAGGTAGTCGCATCCGCTGATGAGCTCGTCCAGCGTGACCGGGCGTACCTTGTCGGCCCGCATCGACTCCGCGTCGACAAACGGGTCGTACGCCCAGACCTGCACCGCGAAGGCCTTCGCCCGGGCGGCGATGAGCTGGGCGATCGCGCCATACCCGAGCAGGCCGAAAACCTTGCCACGCAGCCGAAATATGGGCGCGCCGGTCTGCCACTGCCACTCGCCGCGGCGGGTGGCGGTGTCGTACTCGTTGATCTTCCGGGCGGCGGCGAGCCAGAGCGCGATCGCGTGATCCGCGACCTCGTCCGCGCACCATTCGCTGGGGGCATTGGTGACCTGGATGCCGTGTCTCGTGGCCTGGTCGACGTCGACGATGTCGACGCCGGTGCCGTAGCGGGCGATGACCCGCAGCCGTGGCAGGCTCTCCATCGCGGCGGCGCCGATGTGGGCGTACTGCGTGAGAATCCCGGCCGCGTCGCCGCCGTGGGCGATCACATCCTCCTCCGACTTGCACTGGTACGCCTCGAGGTTGAACCCAGCCGCCTCGATGATCGCGCGCTCGATCTCCACATCACCGAAGTCCGAGTCGGCAATCATGATCGTTGTTCGGTCACTGATCGTTGTTCGGTCAGTGATCGTTGCGCGGTTAGTGGGAGTCACGCGGAAGTCCCTTCGTGGCGATGATGTCCTGGTAGGCCGTGGCGAAGTCGAGGCAGCTGCCCGTATCCATCTGGCCCGTGTAGGTGCGGAAGAGCTCCTGCCACGGGGTCTGGTTGGTCAGCGCTGGCGACGTGTGGTGGCGCCAACGTTCGGCGATCTCCTCGTCAGTGAGCTCGACGTCGAGGCGGTGGTTGGGGATGTCGAGGGTGATCCGGTCGCCCGTGCGCAGGATCGCGATGTTGCCGCCGGCCGCGGCCTCGGGACTGATGTTCAAAATGGACGGTGCGTCCGCGGTGCCGCTCTGCCGGCCGTCGCCCATGGTCGGGATGGCGTCGATGCCGCGCATGATCAACGCCGTGGGCGGCTGCATGTTGACCACCTCGGCGGATCCTGGGTAGGCGATGTTGCCGCTGTTGCGCACCACGAGGATGCAGTTCTCGTCTATCTCGAGCGCGGGGTCGTCGATGCGGTGGTGGTAATCCTCGGCGCTGTCGAAGACGATCGCGCGCCAGATCAGTGCCGGGCTGGTGAGGTAGCGGGAGCGCAGGCCCTCGGTGACGACCGACATCTTCATCATCCCGGAGGAGAACAGGTTGCCGTGCAACACGAGCAGCCCGCCCCGGGGACCGAACGGCTTGTCGTGGCCGGCGATGACCTCGGGGTTCGCGCTGGCCGCCTGGGCCACGTTGTGGCCGATCGTGTGGCCGGTCACGGTCATCGCGTCGCCATGTAGTCGGTCGGCGGCCAGCAGCGAGTGCATGACGGCCGGGATGCCACCGGCGTGGTAGAAGTCCTCGCCCAGATAATCTCCGGCCGGAGCGCAGTTGACCAGGACCGGCACGCTGCCGCCGACCCGCTCCCAGTCGCTGTTGGTCAACTCGACGCCGACGTGGCGCGCCATGGCGTTGACATGGATGGGGCAGTTGGTCGAACAGGCGATGGCCGACGCCACGACGATCGCGTTCTCGAACGCCTCCCGTGTCATGATCGTTTTCGGGGTAAGGTTCTCCCGGACCAGGCCGACCACGCGGTAGCCGGTGTCGTAGGCGATCTGTGCCCGTTCCCGGTACGGGGCCGGGATCGCCGCGCAGCCGGGCAGGGACATGCCCATGGCCTCGGCAATGCTGTTCATCGACAGGGCCGTGCCCATGGTGTTGCAGTGCCCCGCGCTCGGGGCCGACCGGGACACCCGCTCCATGAACTCGGCATAGTCGATCTTCCCAGCGGCGAGCAGCCGCCTCGACTGCCAGATGACGAGCCCGGAGCCGACGCGCCGGCCGTCGACGTACCCGTTGAGCATCGGGCCACCGGAGAGCACGATCGATGGCAGATTCACGGTTGCCGCTGCCATGAGGCAAGCCGGTGTTGTCTTGTCGCAGCCAGTGGTGAGCACGACCCCGTCGAGCGGGTAGCCGTAGAGGACCTCGACGAGGCCGAGGTAGGCGAGGTTGCGGTCGAGCGCCGCGGTCGGCCGTTTGCCCGTCTCCTGCAGCGGGTGCACGGGGAACTCCAGCGGAATGCCGCCAGCGTCGCGCACCCCGGCCCGGATGCGGTCGGCGAGCTGGAGGTGATGGCGGTTGCACGGCACCAGGTCGCTGCCGGTCTGGGCGATCCCGATGATCGGCCGCCCCGACTGCAACTCGCCGCGGGTCAGACCGAAGTTGAGGTACCGCTCGAGGTAGAGCGCGGTCATCTCGGGGTTGGCCGGGTTGTCCCACCACTGCTGGCTACGCAGTGGTCGCGGATCCTCCACAGTGGTCACATCGCCCCCTCGGTGCGAGTTCAACCCAGGCAGAACCAGCTGCATCAACGGCACCGCCTCGCTGCCCACCTCATCTGGCTGGGGTGGAACTGCTCAGCCATCTCAGAACACCATGAGCCACGACCCCATACGGCCGAAACGGCTCCATCGGGGGTTCGTTCCTGAGCTGACCGCCCAAGATCCACGACCATACGTCGCTGGAACACCACCGTTCACCGCCGTCTGCATAGTCGTGTGCCCAGGCCGGTTCTGCTCCCATTCCGACCGCTTGCCCGCCGCCCGAACCCAGGGCCTGGCCGACCAGGCCCAGCGGCGACGCACCCCGTTCGACGTTTCGGCCAGGGGCGGTCGCGGGTCTCGGTGTCGAACCGAGCCGGCCGCCCTTATGAGGGGCAGTTGAGACCCAACGCTCACCCGCGGTGACCACAGTGGACAGCACGGGCGAGGCCCTGGCCGGACTCGAACCGGCGTCAACGGTGTTGCAGACCGCCACCTAACCACTCGGCCACAGGACCATGAGCACCCCCGGCGGGACTCGAACCCGCGACCTCCGGGTTCGGAACCCGGCGCTCCATCCGCTGAGCTACAAGGGCACGACAACCGCTAGTGCCTACCCGATGCGGAATGCGCCGTGGAGTACATTCCACCCTTCAACGCCAACACTCGTGGTCTGTGCGAAGGGATTCGAACCCCCTGAGCGCAAGCGCAACCGGGTTACAGCCGGCCCCGACCCGCCATCGTCGGCGCGCACAGATGAGTGTGACGGACCGGAATCGAACCGGCCTGCTCCGGGGCCACAGCCCGGCGCGACGACCACTGCGCTACCGTCACCGTACCCGCGCGTGGAGTCGAACCACGGGCCTCCGCTTTGTAGGAGCGGCGCTCTCCCAGTTGAGCTACGCGGGCATGAACGTGCGCCGGGTAGGAATCGAACCTGACCACGTTGTGGATATAAGCCACACCCCACCCACCAGATGGGCTCCGGCGCATGGCTCGCCCGGGAGGACTCGAACCTCCAGCCTTGCCGTTAACAGCGGCCTGCTCCACCAGTTGAGCTACGAGCGAACGAGTAGCGCGTACGGGACTCGAACCCATTCCCCTGCGGTGAAAGCGCAGCGGCCTAACCCATAGCCGAACGCGCCAAGCCCTGGGCTGGGGTCGAACCAACGGCCTACGCGCTGTCGACGCGGCGCTCCTCGCTGAGCTACCAGGACGTACTGCGTCTTCTCTCGCCACCGGAGCGCATCCGGCGCACATGACGCGAAGTGCCCCCGGGGAATTGCGACATCCCGACCCACCGCTTAAGAGGCGGTTGCTCTTCCTCTGAGCTACGGAGGCTTGCGGACACGGAGGGAGTCGAGCCCCGCGCCCTGCCGTCGCGCCACATCACGCCCTCACGCACCCCCGGCGCGACTCGAACGCGCAGCCTCTTGGTTCGTAACCAAGTGCTCTCTCCGTTGAGCTACGGGGGCAATGTCCCGCCGAGTGGAGTCGAACCACCTACCTCCGCCTTATCAGAGCGGCGCCCTTACCGCGCGGGCCACGACGGGAAGGAGCGGAAGGTGAGGGAGTCGAACCCCCGCAGGTGTCACCCTGTCGACGGCTCAGCAAGCCGTAGCCTTACCACCTCGGCCAACCTTCCCAAGCGCGCCGTACGGGACTCGAACCCGTGATCTCTTCCTTGACAGGGCAGCGTCCACTCCACACTGGACCGACAGCGCATGCGTACCCGGTGCGGGAGTCGAACCCGCCGACACCTGTTCCTAAGACAAGCGGCTCGCCAACGTGGCCTAACCGGGCATGGTGGATCGCAAGGGGATCGAACCCTTCGCATCAGGCTTGCAAGGCGAGACTGTGCACCAGCACGCAACCCAGGAGAGCCAGCGACGCGGATCGAACGCGCTGCCTTCCCCGTACGAAGGGGACGCACTACCCTCAGTGCTTCGCTGGCAATGAAAGCCGGGGGCAAGAGGACATCTGTGCCGCGCGAGGGAGTCGAACCCCCACCTGAACCGGGCTTGAACCGGTTGCCTCTACCATTGGGCCACCGCGGCGCGAACTGGGACTCGAACCCTCGCAGCCGGGACCACGACTCGGCTGCCTCCCGGTTTGCGAAGCCCCGAACGAGAACGGCTGACGGGAGTCGAACCCGCTACTCCACTTTGGAAGAGTGGCATGTCACCGTGGACACCCCAGCCGCGCAATGCTTGTCCCCTGTGCGACCAACCGAACCATTCACCTATGCCGGCGGGTTCGTCGCCTACCTTCGGCACGTAGGGCACAAACGTAGGCCGTGCCGGGATCGAACCGGCAGTCTCCGCGCCGAGAACGCGGCGAGTTCACCATTCCTCCAACGGCCCATCGGTACCGCCGCCCGGATCGAACGGGCAACCTCCGGGACTTCACGCCGGCGCTCTACCTTCTGAGCTTGACGGGCGTGGCGGGCCGCGGGGAGTCGGACCCGGTCCGGCCCGCCGAGCCGCGTTACGACCCAAGCGTCGGGAACTGGAGAGTCGAACTCCACGCTTCCTCGCCCCAAACGAGGCCCGGTCACCGTGCCGGTCGTTCCCGAGCAGCCCCGGCGTGCCGGCCGGGGCCTCATGCTGTCCACTGTGGAGTTGACAAGGTTCATGTCCCCGGCCTTGGCCGGGGCTGCGCACGGGCGGCAGGACTCGAACCCGCTACCTCCGGTTTTGGAGACCGGCGTGCATCCCGGTGCACCTCGCCCATATCTCGTTCTGGTACGAGAAAGCCGCCCGATCCCTGGCCTGGGTGGGCGGCTCGCGGTGTGCGGTTGCTGTGCTCCGCTAGCCGTCGCCCATCGTCGTCTTCCACTGGCAGTAGGCGTGCCCGAAGACGGGCAGGATCGCCTCGCCGGACCTGTCGAGCCGGTTCGGCTTGCTGGACGACCACAACTGCTGCATGCATTGCACGGTAGATGACAGCGCCAGCCGCCGGCAATATATTTCCGCCCAGCCCTTGCCGCCCGGTCAACCTGACGGACCCTTGCTTGGTTCCCAACTCCTTGGACGCGTCTACCCCGGCCACGCCCTCGGCGCAGATGAATACGTCCTATCCGCCGACGAGAACCGGGTATGCGGGCCCGCCGCCGTATCCACGCCAGCCTGCCCGCGTGTCGCCCACCGCACCTGAGGATCGAGCACGAGCACATCCGCCGCGCCACCTGGCGTACCTGGCCGCCTACAACGTGCACCGCAGCCCACGTCATGGGGCGCTGCGAGTCCACCACCGGCATCGTCCCGTTCACCGCCCTGGTCGACCAGGTCATGAACCAAGAGCCCTACAAGTCCGCCAAGCGCGTGTTCTGGATCGTCGATAGCGGCAGCTCCCACAAGGGTGTCGCCGCCCAAGCACGGCTGCGCGACCACTGGTCGGCCCTGCCAAACCGAGCCGTTGGTTCTTGGGTTGCCGAGGCACTGTCATGCGCCAACGCCCCAAAGCCGCAGGAGGTCGCTGACGTGCGGCAACATTCGACCGTCACCGTCCGACGTCACCGACTCGCAGTCGGGGTCAGCCCTGACGAGGACGTTCACCGAGCCGTTGTAGTGCACCACTATGTGGAATGTGGGGCCGCCATCGACCCAGGTCGGGTGCCCACCGGTCGGTCTTCGTTGAAGATCATCCTGACCACGGTGCCCTACGCGGTGGACTGGCACCGGCGCGGCGAGCCGTACGCGAGGTCCATTGTGGACACAATCGGTCGGTGCCACATCCCCGACCTCGACGAAAAGATCCTCGGCCTGCGGGTGATGACACCGCTGGACTACGAGGCCGACCTCGCATCAGCCGTCCGAGGCACCGTCACCCACGGCGCGATGACGCCCGATCAGCAAGGGGCGAACCGGCCCTCTCCTGAACTCAGCCACTACCGCGGCCCCGTCGAGGGGCTGTACCTGTGCGGGGCGGGGAGTCATCCCGGACCAGGTGTCTCGATGATGCCGGGCCGAACGGCCGCCCGTGTCATCCTGGACGACGCGGCTCAACGACGATAGACCGATTCTGCGTCACCCAGACTCTGGCGGTGACACGACGATGCACGCGGTCGTGTCCACCCGCACGAAGAGCACTCGGCCTCCCGACCCAGATGACCAGAATGGTCCGCATCCATCGCGGCCGATGGGCGTCCGAGCTCCGGTGGTCGTCACTCCTCCGCGATCGCAGCCGATCGCCCTCTTGTCCAGCGGGGCGGCGCTGTGTATCTAGAAAGGACAACCCGAGGAGGCCCAGATGACCCAAGCCACGGACGTAGCCCTGTTGCCCGAGTTCGTTCGTTTCCTTGAGACCGGGGAATTGGCGCCAGAAGCCTTCGCGTCTGACGTGTTCTTCGACATGAACGTGCCGTCCTGGCGGTACCAGATCCAGGGCCACGAGGCGGCCGCGGGTTTGTTCCACAGCGACGAACCCGCCCGGGTGCAGGTCGGCGCGGTGATACCTACCGCGACAGGGTTCGTCGCCGAGACCGACTACCAAACGAGCGAGGGCGGCGCCAGCGTCTACTACCGTTCGGTCAGCCTGGTCACTGTCCAGGATGGACACATCAGCAACGTCATCCATTACTGCACCGGACCGTGGGATGAGGCCACTAAGGCTCGACAGGCCCGCGAGGCGCCGATGCTGCGCCTGGACGCTTGACACCCACGCCGCCCCGTGCCTCACCTCATGTCGGGTCGGGGCTGCGGGTGATCGGTCGGCGCAGGCTGAAGAAGCCATCGGTAGCCCCTGCGAGGGCGACGGCATCCCACAGGCGGCCGGCCGCCTCGCCTCGCGGGTAGGGCGCGACCAGCGGACCGACGAACGCGGTGGGCGTTCCTTCCGCGCCGGCGACGTGGATGATCGGGCACGCGGCGATCTCGCCGAGAGGTTCCGATCCGGTACGGTGACTCGCCCGAACAAGCGGGTCGTAGAACGGTTCTCCCGCAGCGTTAGCGAGGGAGTGCGGGAGCCCCGCCCGGCCCAGGGCGTACGCGAACAAGTCCCGACAAATCGGCATCCGATCGACATGGATCAGTGGCCCGAGCTCGGTATAGAGACTCAGAACCGCCTGGTCGCCCAGGGAGAGCTGGGTCGCCGTGATGACGCGCACCGGCGCCCACTGGCTATCCTGGCCGGCAGCGGCGCTGGCGTCCTTGCCGTCGGTCTCGCCGTCGACCAGTGTGGGCGGCACCTCGTTGAGCACAGCCAGACTCATGACGTGGGGTCGGATCTCCACATCACGGACACGCGCCGCCTCGGTGAGCCACCGCGAGACGACCCATGCCCACGGGCAGATCGGATCGAACCACAGATCTGCTGCCGCCACCGTGTTCCTCCAGGTCGTACCGGAACACTACGCCGACGACCAAGCGGCAAGTCTCGTCCGGCCCGGTAGGGATCTCGTCCAATCGAACGAGCCGCCAGCGACTCCTGCCCCCACAGGACGGCGAGGAACCTTAAGCTCCCATGTGGACTATCGGCCCGCGGCACCCTGGCTCGAACGACGAACGGATGGTTCCTCAGGAACGCCGCGATCATCTGCTGCGCGGCTTCCGGGCTGTTGGGATCGTTCAGCATTGGCCTACGCTGTCGGCATGCGCCGAGTCACTCCACCCTCGGACGACCTCGACGACTCATTGCGGGGCATCAATGTCCGAAGCGTCGTCTTCTGTCGCTCAGAGTTCTCCGCCCCGTGGGGCCCCTTCGCCAGGTGCCTTCCGCACCACATGGACGGCGTAAGAGCAAACATCAGCGCCGGAGGGTGGCGAACGTAGATGGCTGACGATCAACGCGTGCGGGAAGGCGACCTGCTCTGGACTCCGAGCCAGGAATGGATCGAGCACACCAACATCGTCAGGTTCACGCGCTGGCTCGCAGACGTGCGTGGCCTCGCCTTCGACGTCACCGATCATCAGGGTTACGAGGAGTTCTGGCGCTGGTCGGTGACCGACCTCGATGGTTTCTGGGGAGCGATCTGGGACTACTTCGAGGTCCAGGCATCGGTCCCGCCCACCCGGGTGCTCGGGCGCCGTGAGATGCCGGGTGCCGAGTGGTTCCCGGACGCGCGGCTCAACTACGGCGCGCACATACTCCGGCGGGAGCGGGCCGGCGCTGCCGCGCTGATGTATCTCAGCGAGGATCAGCCCCTCACGGAGCTGTCCTGGGAAACCTATGCGGGACAGGTCCGTACGGTCGCGACCAGGCTCCGGGAGCTGGGGGTACGGCCGGGACATCGGGTCGTCGGCTACCTGCCGAACATCCCCGAGGCCATGGTGGCGATGGTCGCCACGGCGAGCATCGGAGCGGTCTGGGCCGGTTGCGCCCCCGAGTTCGGCTGGCGCGGCGCCAGCGACCGCCTCGGCCAGCTCGAGCCATCGGTGCTCTTCACGGTCGATGGCTACCGCTATGGCGGGAAGACCTACGACCGCCGCGAGGAGGTGCGCAACCTGGTGCGCGAGCTCGACACTGTCGAGCACGTCGTGTACTTGCCGCGGATGTTTCCCGACGAGCCCGTGGTGGTTGACGGCGCCGCGACCACGATGACCTGGGATGACATCGTCGCCGGTCCATTGGTGGGGGCGGACGAGTTCGAGTGCGAGCAGGTTCCGTTCGACCACCCCCTCTGGGTGCTGTTCAGCTCGGGTACGACCGGCCTACCGAAGGCGATCACCCACAGCCACGGTGGCGTCCTCGTCGAACAGCTCAAGCTCCAGCACCTCGTCATGGACCTTCGCCGTGGCGATCGGCTGTTCTTCTTCACCACCACCAGTTGGATGATGTGGAACTTCATCGCAAGCGCGCCGCTACTCGGCGTGGTGCCGGTTCTCTACGACGGCAGCCCCACGCATCCGGAGCCGGACGTGCTGTGGCGCACGGCGCAGGACAGCCGGGCAGCCCTGTTCGGCACGGGCCCGGCATATATCGAGCTCACGGTCAGGAACGCAGTCGTTCCGCGGCAGCGCTACGAGTACCCGGAGCTGCGCCAGGTCATGCCTGCGGGCGCGCCGGTCTCACCGGAGCAGGCCGCGTGGGTCTACCGCAACGTCCGTTCGGATGTCTGGGTGTCCACGGGGAGCGGCGGGACGGACTGCTGCACGGGATTCGTCGGCGGAATGCCGACGTTGCCGGTCTATGCCGGCGAAATGCAGGCCCGGTCGCCCGGTGTCGCTGCCTACGCGTACGACAAGGAGGGCAGGCCGGTCGTGGACGAGGTCGGCGAGCTCGTCATCACCGAACCCATGCCGTCGATGCCGGTGTTCTTCTGGGGTGACGAGACCGGCGAGCGCTACCGCGAGGCCTACTTCTCGCACTATCCCGGTGTCTGGCGGCACGGCGACTTCTTCCGCGTCAACGACCGTGGCGGCTGTTTCGTCCACGGGCGCTCCGACGCGGTCCTCAATCGCGCCGGCGTACGGATCGGCACCGCCGAGATCTACCGGGTCATGGAAGGTATCGAGGAGGTCGTCGATTCCCTCGTGGTGGCCATCGACCAGGACGGCGGGAACGCGTCCATGACGCTGTTCGTCGCCCTCGAGGACGGCGACCGGCTCGATGAGGCCGTTCGGCAAGAGATCCGGACACGGTTGCGCCGGGAGTACAGCCCGCGGCACGTGCCGGACGAGATCGTCGAGGTCCCGGGCATTCCACGGACGGTCACCGGCAAGAAGATGGAGGTACCGATTCGCCGGATCCTCAGCGGCACGCCGGTCGACCTGGCCGTGGACCGGGCGTCGATGGTGAACCCCGAGGTGCTTGAGGCGTTCATCGCCTATGCGGCCTCGCGGTCAGCGTCTCCTGCGGGCGCCAACACCGAACGCGGGTTGTGACTATCCGCCGCTGCTGGCGACCCGTCAGGCGCCGGTCATGTAGCCGCCGTCGACCGGAAGGGCGACGCCGGTGACGAAGGAGGCCTTGTCCGACAGCAGCCAGGCCACGGGGGCGCCGACCTCCTCCGGCTCACCGGGTCGCTTGATGGCCTGTGGGGCGATCAGCTCCGCGACGAAGTCCGGCGGGGACGCGTCCATCAGCGGCGTACGGATCGCGTTGGGGCAGACGCAGTTGACGCGTACTCCGCGTCCGCCGTACTCCATGGCGGCGCTCTTCGTCAGCCCGAGGATGCCGTGCTTGGTCGCCGTGTAGACGCTGATCCGGTCGATCGCGGTGAGGCTCGCGACCGAGCCTACATTGACGATCGCCCCACCCCCCTGTGCGACCATCTGGGGAATCTGGTGCTTCATGCCGAGAAAGACACCCTTGAGGTTGACGCCGACGATCCAGTCGTACTCCTCTTCGCTGACATCGGTGAGATGCTTGTGGACCGCGACACCCGCGTTGTTCACGGCCATGTCGAGCCGCCCATAGGTCTGCACGGCGAGTTCGACGAGCGCCGAGCAGTCCTGGATCCGTGTGACGTCGCAGACCGTGAACCGGGCGTCCGCGCCCTGTTCCTTGACCAGCCGTACGGTCTCCTCGCCACCCTCGCGAGCCTGCTCGAGGTCGGAGATCACGACACCGGCCGCACCCTCTCGGGCGAGCTCTATCGCGACAGCGCGCCCAATTCCGCCAGCGGCTCCGGTCACCACACCCGCCTTGCCTTCCAACAGACCTGCCATCTTCGCCTCCTCGTCGCAGCGTGGTCTCTTCTATACATCACCACGTATAACCATCTTCATGACCTCATCGGGGTTGGCCATCGCGTACGCGACCGCCTCCACCGCGTCGGGCAGCGGGCGCTCGTGCGTGATCAGGCGAGCCACCGCTTCCCGGTACGCCCCGACCATGCGGATCGCCTCGGCAAAGTCGTCGTGGGTACAGACCGTGGAGCCGAGGATGCTGATCTCGCGCTCGGTGAACGCGTTGATCGGCAGGTGCACCTCCTCATGGCCGATGCCAACGACGACGGCCCGCCCAGCCGAGGACACCATGTCGACTGCCTGCCGCACGGTCGCCGGCGCACCGACGCATTCGAATACCACGGGTGGACCGGCGGCGCCGGCCCACCTGCGCGCGGCCACGACGGCGTCGGTCTTGGCGGCGTTCAGGACCTCGACCCCGTTCGCCCGGGCGAGTTCGAGGCGGCGGTCGACGAGGTCGGTCAGCAGGACCCGCGCGCCCCGGTCGAGCGCGCAGAGCGCGACCGACTGGCCGATCGGCCCGCCGCCGATGACGACCACGGGCTCACCCTCACTCACCTGGCCCCGCGCGACGGCATGCACAGAGATGGACATAGGTTCACAGAAGGCGGCCAGCGCAGCGTCCAGGTCGGCGACGGGGAAGACCCGCTCCGCGGCAATCGTCAGGTAGTCGGCGAGCCCGCCCTCGACGTGCACGCCGATGATCCGGAAGTTCGGGCAGGCGTTTCGCCGGCCGTGGGTGCACGCGTAGCACTCGCCGCACCAGGACATGGGGAAGAGTGCGACGCGCTGCCCGATCTCGAGTCCGGGTGGCGAGTCGGGTCCCAGCGCCACGATCCGGGCGCCCACCTCGTGGCCCTGGATGCGCGGGA
Source organism: Micromonosporaceae bacterium (assembly GCA_036557785.1). Classification (GTDB taxonomy): domain Bacteria; phylum Actinomycetota; class Actinomycetes; order Mycobacteriales; family Micromonosporaceae; genus DATBGZ01. Next base: position 26,800 of record DATBGZ010000038.1, on the reverse strand, counting down.
ACTGAGGACCGAACTCGGGTGGGGTGATGATCTCGCCGGTCAGGAAGTGGTAGTCCGATCCGCAGATCCCGACGGCTTCCGGGCGGACGAGTACCTGGCCCGGTCCGGGATCGGCGGGCTCGGGCACCTCCACGAGCCCCATCGAGCCAGCTGCGTGTGTCACTACTGCTCTCATCAGGCCTCCTTGTCGTCACCGGCCTCGCGGCCAGAGCGTTCGTACCTGTCACGTGCCACGTGCTCGATCGTCGACCGGTACGCGCGCCGCGCGAGTTCGGCCAGTTCCAGCGACGCCCGCGCAGCGGAATCATCAGGCAAGGTCAGATCGCCGATCACGGCAGACAACACCTCGACACCCCATGGCCCCCGGAAGCCCGTGGCCCGGACCGCCGCCACGAAGCCGGCGATGTCGAAGTCCCCGTCCCCGGGCAGTCGCCGGTCACGCAACGATCGACGTGCGCCGGGCACGCGGGGTAGTGGGCCGTCGCTCACCTCGGCGGCGACCACGCAGCCGGTCGGGAGCGCGCGGATCTCGGCCGTGCTCACACCGAGGTCGACGACGTGCCACAGATCGAGGGCGAGGCCTCCGTTGGCGGCACCGGCGCCCAGCACCACCGACCGGGCAGCCTCGAGGCTGCCCGCCGTCGTGTCCCGGTACATGAACTCATAGGCGACGCACGTCCCATGCTCGGCGGCCTCGGCGCAGAGCTCGGCGAACCGTTCGGTCAGCAGCCCGAGCGGCACCTGTCGCCCGGCGAAGTTGCCGACCTTCACGTGCCGGGCCCCGAGCACACCGGCGGCCTCCAGGAGCGTCCGCCGGAGCTGGTCGGAGTGCCGGCGCTCCTGCGTGCCGGGGTCGAGGAACCAGTCCGACAGGAACTCGAGCTCGAGGTGCACCATCCCGGCGTCGTCGAGGATCGTGCGCAGCTCGGCCAGGCCACGCTCCTGGAGAATGTGCAGCAGGTCGTCATGCCACAGCCCGAGGCCACGGAAGCCGGCATTCGCGGCCGCCGTTACCCGGTCCGCCACGTCGAAGAGACTCCACTCACGTCCGGTGTGCAACTCCACCGGGCCGGCGAGGGTCCAGTACGAGGCGAGCAGGTCGACCGACTCGGCCCGGTCCGCCTCGCCGCCGGTCATCGTGATTTCCTGGGCGCCGCGGTCGCCCCCCGCCGCTGCAGGAAGCGGGCAAACCACGTCGTGTCAACGCCGCCCGCCACGAACTCCGGCTCCTCAGTCAACGCGAGATGCATCGGCACCGTCGTGGCGACGCCTTCCACGACGAAACGCCGCAGGGCGCTGCGGAGCCGCTCGAGCGCCTGAGCCCGGTCGCGGCCCGAGGCGATGAGCTTGGCCACCAGGGAGTCGTAGTACGGCGAGATCTCGTCGCCGGCCTGCAGGAAAGTGTCAACACGCAGGCCGGGTCCGACCGGGACAGCGACCCTCGTGACCATCCCCGGACTAGGCCGGAAGTCGTGCAGCCAGTCCTCGCAGTTGATGCGGCACTCGATCGCGTGTCCACTGAGGACCACGGCGTCCTGGGCGATCCGCAGCGGAAGTCCCTCCGCGACGGCGATCTGCTCGGCGACGAGGTCCAGGCCCGTGGCATCGAGTACCGTGATCGCCTCGGTGACCGGGTGCTCCACCTGGATGCGGGCGTTCATCTCGAGGAAGTAGAACGTCGAGCCCGCCGGCTCGGGAGGCCGTAGCGCCGCGCCCGCCGGCTCGGGAGGCCGTAGCGCCGCGCGCCCGGTCTCGACGAGGAACTCCACCGTCCCGGCGCCGCGGTAGCCCAGCCGACGCGCGAAAGCGACCGCGGCCTGGTGCATGCGCGACCGTAGCTGTTCGTCAAGACCGGGAGCGGGAGCCTCCTCGACCAGCTTCTGGTAGCGACGCTGGATCGAGCAGTCCCGATCGCCGAGGTGCACGGCGTCCACACCGTCGGCGAGGATCTGCACCTCCACATGGCGGCCGGATGACACGTACCGCTCGAGGTAGAGCCGAGTGTCGCCGAACGCGACGCTGGCCTCTGCGGCCGCTGTCTCCAGTGCCGCCTCGATCTCCGCCGCCTCGGTTACCAGTCTCATGCCCCGGCCGCCACCACCGCCGGCCGCCTTGACGAGCACCGGCCAGCCCAGCTGCTCGGCCAGCGCCAGAGCCTCGGCCGTGCCCCGGACCTCGCCGCCGGGGACGACCGGCAGGCCCGAATCCCGCGCGTGCCGGCGAGCGGCGAGCTTGTCGCCGACCACCGCGAGCTGTTCGGCGGTAGGGCCCACGAACACGATCCCGGCCCGCTCGCACGCCTGCGCCAGACGAGGGCTCTCGGACAGGAACCCGTAGCCAGGGTGAACCGCGTCCGCCCCGACGGCCCGGGCGGCTGCCACGACCGCGTCCACGTTGAGATAGCTCGCCGCGGCCGGTGACGGACCGAGGCGGACCACCTGATCCGCGAGGCGCGCGGGCACGCTGGCGAGGTCCGCCTCGGACGCGCCCAGCACCGCCTCGATGCCTAGGCGCTGACAGGTGCGAATGATCCGAGCCGCGATCTCGCCGCGGTTGGCGATCAGCAGCCGCCGGATCACGGTGGCGGTTCGCATCAGCGCGGGACGAGGATGCCGCGGCCGCGGATGCGCCCGCCCATGAGGTCGGCGAACGCTTGCGGGCCGTCGGCAAGGTCGTACATCTTCGAGTACATCTTTGCCTTGCCTTGCTTGGCCAGGGCGATCAGTTCGACGAGATCGTTGTAGCGGCCGACGAAGTTGCCGACGAAGCTCTTCTCGGCGCGGATCACCTCGGCCGTGGGTATCTGGATCGTCCCGCCGTACCCAACGACGAAGTGCGTGCCGGCCCGGGCCAGCATCGTGAAGCCGACGTCCGTCGAGCCGTGGTCTCCCACGTAGTCGAGGACGGCCTGGGCGCCTCGTCCGTCGGTCAACTCCAGCACCCTGGCGACCTGTTTGTCGTCGGCGAGCACGGTGTGGTCCGCGCCACACTCCTTGGCCAGCTCCAGCGCCTCTGGTGCCACGTCGATCGCGATCACCTCGGTGGCGCTGATCGCCTTGAGTACCTGGACGGCGACGTGCCCGAGCCCACCCACACCGATCACGACGGTACGGCTGCCCGGATAGAGCAGGCCCATGGTGTTCGCCTTCTTGGCCGCGTGGTAGGCGGTCAGCCCGCCGTCGGCGTGGCCGGCCACCTCCGCGGGCTCCACCCCGGCCGGCAGCTTGACCACCGCCCGGACGTGGGTCTTGAGCAGTTCGGCGAAGCCGCCGTCGTGGTCCAGGCCGGTGGAGCGACGGTTGGTGCAGTGCGAGTCGTCGCCGTCCCGGCACGGACGGCACAGTCCGCATGAGATGACCGGGTGGCAGGCCACCGCGTCGCCGGGCGCGACGGTGGTGACCTCGGAGCCCACCTCGTGCACCCACCCGGCGTTCTCGTGCCCGAGGGTCATGGGCAGCAGATGGGACCGGTCTCCCATATCCATCTGCATGAAGTGCACGTCAGTCCGGCACAGCCCGGCACCGCCGATGCGCACGATCACGTCGAATGGACCGGTGATCTGGGGCTCAGGAACCTCCTCGACCTTGGGAAGCTCTTTGAAGGCGTGCAACCGGACGGCTTTCATTTCCATGCTCCCTTTCTGGTTGGCGACGAAGAGCACACGCGGTGCTCCCCAGGTCTTGCCGTCATGTCGCCAGGTAAGCGGAGTGCAGCAACTCCGGTGCCGACCGCAGCTCGCTGGCCGACCCGGAGAAGCGGATGCGCCCCCGATCCATGACGTACACCTGGGAGGCGAGGTCAAGCGCTACCGCGGCGAACTGCTCGATCAGCAGCACACCGACGCCGGACTCCGCGACCGTACGGATGGTCGGGACGAGGCGCTGCACGACCAGCGGCGCCAGGCCGAGCGACAACTCATCGATGAGCACGAACCTTGGCTGCGAGACCAGGGCCTGGGCCAGCGCGAGCATCTGCTGTTCACCACCGGATAGCGCCTGCGCCGGCACGTCGAGCCGCTTCTCGAGTTCGGGGAACAGCGTGCGCGCGTACGCGCGTCCAGCCCGCATGGCGTCGGGCGCGAGGGAGAACGTCGCGACGCGAAGGTTGTCCTCCACGGTAAGCTCCGGGAGCACTCGGCGGCCCTCCGGCACAACCGCGACGCCGGCCTGCCGGATGCGCTCCGGCCGGTGGGCGGTCAGGTCGCGCTCGTCCAGCCTCACCGTGCCGGCGGCGGGGCGCAGTACTCCGCCGACGGCGAGCACCAGGCTCGACTTTCCGGCACCGTTGGGCCCCAGCAACGCCGTCACCTGGCCCGGCGGGATGTCGATCGAAACAGCGTTCACGACCGGCCGACCGCCGCGGTGGACGGTGAGGCTGTCGAGGGTCAGTCCACTCACGACACTGGCTCCGTACCGATCGGCTCCGTACCAAGGTAGGCCCGCACGACGTGCTCGTCGCGCAGCACATCGGCGGTCGGCCCGGCCGCAATCAGCTTGCCGAAGTCGAGCACCGCCGTCGTCTCGCAGCAGGCGGAGACCAGGTCCATGTCGTGGTCGACCAGCACGACCAGCGCACCAGTACGTTCGGGGATGCTGCGGATGACGCTGCCGACGTGCCTGGTCTCCTCGTCGGGCAGGCCGGCCGCCGGCTCGTCGAGCAACACGACGCGGGGACGGCCGACGATCGCACGCGCGATCTCCACCAGACGCCGGTCACGCGCGCCGAGGGTCTCCACCTTGACGTTCGGCGCGACCTCCAGGCCGACGAACGTCAGCGCGGCCTGCACGTCCGCGCGCCTGGACGCACCAGAGGCGTTCCATGCCCGCCACCCCCGCCCAGCCGCCCGCATGCTCTGGCGAGAGTGTTCGTGAGCCAACGCGACATTCTCCGCGACCGACAGTTCCTCGATGGCCTGCTCGGTCTGGAACGTACGCCGCAGGCCCCAACGCGCACGCTTGTAGTGCGGCATGGCGAGCAGGTCCTCGCCGAACGCGCGCACGGAGCCACTGGCGGGCCGCACGAAGCCGCTCAGTACATTGAAAAGCGTCGTCTTACCTGCACCGTTTGGGCCGATCAGTCCGCAGGTACCGGAGTCGAAGGTCACCGTCAGGTCATCCAGTGGCGTGACACCACCGAATCGTACGGTGAGATTGACAATCTCCATCATGATGCTGCGCCACCCCGAGCCAGGCGTCGGGTCAGCGCCAGCAACCCCGCTCCGAGGCGCGCCATGTCCCTGGGGAACTGCTGGGCCAGCCCACCCGGCGCGGTCAGCAACACCTGCAGGACGCCGACGCCGAAGAGGATGAGCAGCAGGTCGGCGGGCGCTCCCCAGTACTTGAGCAGGGCGGGCAGCAGCTTCATCAGCGCCCCGGCCACCACCGCTCCCCACAGGTTGTAGATCCCACCCATCAGCACGACCGCGAGCAGGGCGATCGAATCGATGGTCGGGAACTGGAAGGTGTAGAGCTTGCTGACGCTCGCGGCCAGCAGGGCCCCGGCCACCCCGGTCACGAACGACGCCAGCGCCCAGGCCCACAGCTTGTAGGTCGTGATGTTCACCCCGGCGGAGAGCGCGGCCGGCTCGCTCTGGCGCATCGCCGCCCAGGCGCGACCGGGGCGCGACCGCACGTGCCACCACACCAGGGCGAACATCAACGCGGCCACGATCACCGCGTACCGGAAGTACGCCTCGTCGGTGGTGGCGATCTCCGGACGGCGCACCGGCGGATCGCCGGTGAACAGCTCCTGGTGGCCCAGGAAGCCCGGGCCACCGTTCGGGAAATTCGTGTTCGTCAAAACGATGGTGATCGCTCCCGCGAGCATCAACGTGATCAGCGCCAGGTAGAGTCCGCTCAGGCGCAGCGCGGGCAGGCCGACCAGCGTGCCGAGCACCATCGTGATCAGGCCGGTGATCAGCAGGATCAGCTCGTACGGGAGCGACGTGGCGAAGGCGAGCCTGGCGGCCACCCAGGCACCCAGGGCGAGCACCGCGATCTGGCCGAGCGAGACGAGCCCGACGCGGCCCATGAGCAACCCGAGCCCGAGCGCCACGACCGAGTAGATCGCCACCGAGGTGAGCGAGAGGATCCAGTAGGCGCTCAGCAACGGTGACCCGGCGAGGAGGGCAGCGACGAGCACAGCGGGCGCCACGACCGGCCGCGCCCAACTCGGCAAGCTGGGCAGTGGCGACCTGGGCAGCGACGACGTCACTGGTACCTCCGGGCGAACGAGATCTGTTGATGGCGCGCGAGGAACAGCAGCGCCACGGCGGCGAGCACGAAGGGCGTCATGTTGCGGTAGGGAGCCAGGTCAAAGTTGGTGGTGATCACGGCGCTGACCAGACCGATCACCATCGCGGCCACCAGCGTCACGACCAGGGAGCGCACGCGCGCGATGAGCGTCGCGGCCAGCGACGAGATGACCAGGAAGGTGAGGGTCGCGGCATCCATCCCGACGAGGTTGGACAGGAGCAGACCCGACGCACCCGCCAGCGCGCCGGAGACCAGCCACGTGGCGGCCTCGACGCGCCGCACCGGCACCCCCAATGTCGCCGTGATCTCCCGATCGCTGGCCAGTGCGCGCATGGCCGTGCCCAGGCCCGTCCGCCGCAGGAACACGGAGGTGGCCACGGTGACGAACACGCCGAGGGCCAGCGCGATGATCTGCGTCCAGTTGATCTGCGTGCCGAGCACCTTGTACCGCCATTGGGATGTCAGCAGCCTCATCGAGCGCGCCTTGTCGCTCCAGATCCACGACATCGCGCCGAGCAGGATCAACGCCAGCCCGAGCGTCGCCGCGGACTTGACCAGCGGGTCCCGACCGGCCAGCGGCGGCCCCATGAGCATGCCGTAGGCGAACGAGACGGCCGCGCCGAACGCGACGCAGGCGACATAAGCGAGCCAGTCCGGCCAGTCGGAGTCGTTGATGAGCGACCACGCAATGAACGCGCCCATGCCCCCGATCGCGCCGAACGCGAGGTTCAGCACGCCGGTCGTGCGGTAGAGCACGACCATCCCGACCCCGGAGAGGCCGTACACCCCACCCAGGGCCAGGCCGGTGACGATGAACGGCAGGTACTCATGCCAGTCGTTCGGGAACCCCAGCACCCGACACACCACCTCCTCGTTGCGAGCGTTCGGCCGCGGCACCCGTCCTGGGCGTGCCGCGGCCGAACGTCCCGCCGCTGACGACTAGCCAGCGGCCTCGATGTCGCGGACCTGCTTGATCGCCGGGTCCAGATCGGAGATCGCGAAGCAGTCCTCCTTCTGCACCATCACGCCGTCCTGCGGTACCACGGTCCGGTCCGTGTTGTTGGGCAGGTGCAACGGGGCGGTGCCGTAGTACCAGGGCTTGCAGAGGATGTCGGTCTGGAAGTTCTTCACGTTCTTGATCGCGTCGTTGACGCTCTGGGCAGTGAAGTCGCCCTGCACGCTCATGAGCGCAGCGACGGCGATCTTGGCTTCGACGAAGCCCATCTGGCTGAAGCTACCGATGGCGAGGTCCGGGGCGTACTTCTTCAGGACGTCCCGGTACTGCTGGCTGTCCGGGCCGGAGGCGGTGGTGAGGTTCAGCTCCGCGTTGACGCCGAGCTTGCCGTTCCAGGAGGGGCCGAGCGCGTTGGCCAGGAAGTCGGTGTTGCACGGCGTCGAACACGCCCACTTCACACTGTCCTCCAGACCCTGCGCCTCGGCGGCTTGGAGGATCTTCAGCGCCTCCGGCGGCGTGAAGTTCAGCACCACCCCGCCACCGTCGCCGGCCGCCTGCACCAGTCGCAGCGCGACCGAGTTCGCGTCCTGGATCGGCACGTCGTCCTTCAGCGACGCGGTCGGGATCCCCGCGTTCTGGGCGATCAGCAGGAAGCCGCCTTCGATGTACTCCGTGCCGGGCACGTTGGACTGGTCGAGCACCAGCTTCTTCACGTTTTGACGCAGTAGGTACTGGGTAGCGCCGTCGACGCTGTAGCGCGGACCCATGTTGACGGGGGCGCTGTTGGGCGTCGAGTAACACTCCGGCGCGATGCCCGAGTCGATGATGTAGAACCCTTGCTGCTCGTAGTACGTGTGGTTGACCGCGCACTCGATGATGCTGGTGTTACCGACGATGCCGAGCACCTTGTCGGTCTCGATGAGCTTCTTGGCCGCGGCGGCAGCCTGGGCCGGGTCGGTCTGCTCGGTCTCGATGGTGTAGTCGATGGGCCGGCCGTTGATGCCCCCGTTGTCGTTGACACAGTCGAAGAACGCCTTGGCGGCGTTCGGGATATCGGTGAAGTCCGTCCCGGGCTGCTTTGTCGCGATGGCGCCCAACTTGATCGGGTCGCCGGTGGCCTTCTGGCCCGTGCCGGCACCACACTTGAGACTGCCCGACGACCCGGGGGTCTGATTCTTGCTGCAGGCGGCGAGCGCAGTCGCAGCCACGAGCACAAGCGCGAGCCCCGCGATTACGCCTTTCCTACGTATAGCCACTCGTTCCTCCATCGAAATCAATCAGCGGCTTGAGCCGCGAGGTCTCTCGAGAGTGCGTCTGCCACAGGGGTCGCGCGCCCCGTTGACCGGGATGCCCGAATCCCTCGCAGCCGCGTTCGTAGCGGTCGATACAACAAAAAGCGTCGACCACGTTCGTCACCCGATCCGTCTCCTCGAGTGACTCCAGTGGCCCGTTCAACTGTGAAGATGGTTTACATGCCTCGTCGGGATATCAAGGGGTCGATCCGTCCAGACGCTCGGCCGAAGCCACTCGCTCGCCCGAACAGTCACAAACTCCAGGTACTGCCGCAGGGTGCCGGTCGTCCCCTCGGCGACCGACGTGATGACTGTGACCCAGCTCACCTCATGTGATCTAGGTTCGCAACCCTCCCGATGTGGATGTAGGCACCTTCCGTCCGATGGAAGAGATCTTCGCCGTCCGCGGATCGGACGGAGAGCCGGCGGCGGAGACGACGCGATGACGGTGGCGGGGCCGCTCGTCCCACCTGGCCCTCCCGGGTCGGCGCTCGCACGGCCGTACGTCGATGGGTTGTGGTTCCGCGGGCGCGGCATGCCGTGAGGCGCGAGCATCCTCGCGCCCGCGCCGCGACCCGATCGAGCTCGATCCGGAGGTTATATTCCGGCGACATGGAGCAGCATTTGGGCGACGTGTCGGGTACGAGGAGGATGCGATGAGCGAGCTGATGACCGGTAAGGCGGGGTTGGTGACCGGCGCGGCGAGTGGGATCGGCCGGGCCTGCGCCGTGCGCTTCGCGGCCGAGGGCGCCGCCGTGGTCGTCGCCGACCTGGAGTCGGCCCGGCAGGGCGGCGAGGAGACCGTGCGGACGATCAACGACGCGGGCGGCCGGGCGGAGTACTTCGCCTGTGATGTCTCGCGCGCCGAGGACAACCAGGCGCTGGTGGCGCACGTCGTGGCACGCTTCGGCAGGCTGGACTTCGCGCACAACAATGCCGGCATCGGCGTGCACGCCCTGTTGGCCGACACCGAGGACGAGGATTTCGACCGGGTGGTGGCGGTCAATCTGCGCGGCACGTTCCTCGGGATGAAGCACCAGATCCGCCACATGCGGGGCAACGGCGGCGGTGCGATCGTCAACACCGCGTCCAATGCCGGGCTTCGCGGTGTCAAGCGGATCGGCGCGTACGCCGCCACCAAGCACGGCATCCTGGGGCTGACCAAGAACGGCGCGATCGAGTACGCGAATGACGGCATCCGGGTCAACGCGGTGTGCCCAGGCGCGATCTTGACCCCGTTGGCAACGAACCTCACGCCCGAGCGCCAGCAGGAGATCCTGCGCCCCCAAGCGTTGCGCCGGTTCGGCGAGCCGGAGGAGGTTGCCGCTGTCGTCGTTTGGCTCTGCTCGGACGAGGCATCGTTCGTCACCGGCGTCGCCATGCCGGTCGACGCAGGCTCGGTGGCCGGCTGGTAGCAGCGGTACATAACACCCAACGGCACGTGAGGCGGGCCGCCTCCTGGTCCAACCCGATGCGTGCTGCCGTCCGCCGTGTCACTCGCTCGTGTCGATGTGCCCGATCACCGTGCCGACCACGTACACCCGGCCGACCTCCCCGACGTGGTGCAGGATTCCGGTCGCGGGCGCCTCCACCTCCATCTCCACCTTGTCGGTCGCGAGCACATAGACGCTCTGCCCTTCTTCGACCCGTGATCCGGACGGAACGAGCCACTGCGCCAGCTCGCCCTCCTCCATCTCGGATCCTGCCTGGGGAATGCGCAACTCCACCATCATCAACGCTCGCCTCCGCGCTCGATCCGCTCCTCGCTCGCAAGCTCGCTGCGATGCTCCCTCGCTGTCGGCTCGGTCACCTCACGACCTCACGGACGGATTCGGCGATCGTCGACGCGTCCGGCGAGTAGGCCTGGGCCAGCGACGAGGCGAAGGGAACGGGGGTGGAGGCGCTGGCCACGCGGCGCACCGGACGTTCGAGTTGCCCGAACAGCTCCTCGTTGATCATCGCCGATATCTCTGCTCCCGGCCCGGCGAAGCGCGTGGCCGCGTGCGTCACCACGGCCCGGCGTGTCTTGGCCACCGAGGTCAGCACCGTCTGGTGGTCGAGTGGAACGAGGCTGCGCAGATCGACCACCTCAGCCGAGATGCCCTCGTCGGCGAGCATCGCCGCCGCGTCGAGCGCCGCTGGCGTCTGCTGACCGTAGGTGATGATGGACACGTCCGAGCCCGCACGCGGGACCGCGGCCTGGCCGATCGGCACGCGGTAGTCGCCGGTGGGGACCTCGGTGCGGCCACGGCTACGCACCATCGGGGTGGGTTCGAGGTAGAGGCAGGGGTCGTCGTCGAAGATGCAGGACAGAAGCAGCCCCTTGGCGTCGGCGGCGGTCGCCGGCACGCAGACCTTGATGCCCGGCGCGTGCATGAACCACGCCTCGTAGCTGCTGCTGTGCTGCGCGCCGCGGCGGTGCCCGATCCGGGTATGTACCGTCAGCGGCAGGTGGCTGGTGCCGCCGGACATGTACCTGTGCTTGCCGGCATGGTTGACGAGCTGATCCATGACCAGGGCGATGAAATCCATCAGCATGATTTCAGCGACGGGCCGGAGCCCGCCGAGCGCGGCTCCGATGGCCGCCCCGACGATCGCCTGCTCGGAGATCGGCGTGGCGCGCACGCGTTGCGTGCCGTATTTCGTCGACAGGCCATGGGTCAGCCGCACGACGCCGCCGGGCGGGTCCGCGATGTCCTCGCCGAGCAGGAGCACGGTGGGGTCGCTGCCGAGCGCGATGTCGAAGGCATCGTTGATCGCCTCGGCAAACGTCAACTCACGGGTCTGTGTGGTCTGCGTCGTCTGTGTTGTTGTCACCCACGTGCCTCCAACTTCACTGTGTTCCGGTGCTGAGCGTCCGCACCCGGCTCGACGCCACGTTTGCTCGCGACTGCGGGGCTCGATGGCGCTCACTCCTCGCGCTCGCGACTGCGATGGTCCTGGCGCCGGCATTCATCGGGGCGTGTCCACGCCGGGTGCGAAGACATCGGTGTAGAGCTCGTCGACGGGCAGGCTGGCACCGTTCACCGCGCTGGCCAAGGCCCGCTCCACCTCGTCGATGACCTGTGCTCGCATCGCGTCGAGCTCGTCGCGGCCACGATGTCCCTGCGCGACCAGCCAGTCCCCGAACTTGGGTATCGGGTCGTTGGCGCGGGCCCGCTCGACCGCTGCCTTGTCCATGTAATCGCCGGTGTCGCCGAAGCTGTGCCCGAGGATGCGGGGCGCGACGACCTCGAGGAACGTTGGGCCACCGCCGGCCCTGGCCCGCTCGGCCGCCCGCGCGGCGGAGGCGTACACCTCGAGCACGTCGGTGCCGTCCACCGTCACGCCGGGGATGCCGTACGGCGTGGCCCGCTCGGCGAGCCGCCCCGTTCTGGTGTACGCGTCGATCGGAGTGTGCTCTCCCCAGAGATTGTTGTGGCAGACGAAGATGACCGGAAGACTCCACAGCGCGGCCAGGTTGAGCGCCTCGTGCAGGGCACCGATGCTCGTGGCACCGTCGCCGAAGCTCACGCCCGTGACGCGGTCGTCCCCGCGCAGTTGCGCGGCCAGCCCAAGCCCGTTCGCGATCGGCGTGCCGGACCCGACGATGCCGGTCGTGAGCATCATGCCCCGCTCGGGGTCGGCCATGTGCATCACGCCGCCCTTGCCCCGTGCCATGCCCGTCACGCGGCCGAGCAGTTCTCCAAAGGCGGCCGCAAGCGACGCGCCTTTCGCCAGTACGTCGGCGAGACCGCGGTAGGTGGTGACGTAATAGTCATCCGGCCGCAACGCCGCGATCACGCCGACGGCTGCAGCCTCCATGCCGTGCACGGGGAAGTAGAAGCCGGGGAACTCACCTCTGCTGAGTCCGCGCATGAAGCGCTCGTCCGCGAGCCGTACCGTGAGCATCGTCCGGTACATGTTCACCAGATCGCTCACGGGTGGCTGGGCGGGGGTGGAGGACACGAGGTGCCTTTCAGACCGGCCGCGAGCGCCGACATCCCGATCCTCGGTACTCATCTGTTACCTCCATTCGTCGACGCGGTCTCCTGCTCGTAGGCGGCCGCCAGCCGCAGCACCAGTTCGTCCCGGCCTGGCGCGGAGGCGATCTGCAGCCCGGCGGGCATCCCATCCGGCGTCAGGCCACAAGGGACGGAGATCGCTGGCCCGCCCGAGAGGTTGAACGGAGCAGTGAAGCGGATGAATACGCCACCGCCGGTCGTCGGCAGCCGTTGCCCGCCGAACGTGACCTCCTTCTGCCCCACCAGTTGCGGGATCAACGGCGCGGTGGGGGTCACGATCGCGTCGACCTCCTCCATTGCGGTCGCGAGCGCCTCGACGATCTGCGCACGCACGCGTTGAGCCTGGATGTAGTCGTCGGCGGACATGCGCGCCGAGGCCGCCAGCTTGCCTCGCACGTCCGGGCCGTAGTCCTCGGCACGCTCCGGCCACCAGCGCGAGTGGTAGGCCCTCGCCTCACCGGCGATGATCGTGTATACCGTGGCCGTAGACAGCTCAAGCCCCGCTACGTCCACCTCCTCGACCACCACGCCCAGCGACGTCAGGGCGGCGGCCGCACTCCGGACGCGGTCCGCGATGTCCGGGTCAACCCCCTCAAAGGCGTAGCCGCGCGGCAGACCGACCCGCAGACCCTCGACCTGCGGTGGGGCCGAGCTGGCTAGGGCAGTGGTGCCGCGGTGCTCGGGGCGCCGACGTCGGCCAGTCATGGCGGTGAGCAGCAGCTCGGCGTCCCAGACGGTTCGCGTCAGGGGACCGACATGGTCGAGCGACCAGCCCAGGGGGATCAGCTCCGCCGTGGGCACCCGCCCATAGGTGGGCTTGAACCCCACCGTGCCGCAGTGGGACGCCGGGATGCGTACCGAGCCCGCCGAATCGGCACCGACGGCTGCGGCAGCGAGCCCGGCGGCGACCGCCGCGGCCGAGCCCCCGCTCGATCCTCCGGCCACGCGACGCGGATCCCACGGATTGCGTACCGGGCCGAAATGCTCGTTCTCCGACGTCCCGCCGTAGCCGAACTCGTGCAGGTTCGCCTTCCCGATGACCACCGCCCCGCAGGACCGCAGCCGTTGCACGACCGGCGCGTCGGCGTCCGGAACCCAGTCGTCGAGGACCCGGGAGCCCGCGGTCGTGCGCAGGCCGGCAGTGGGGATCGAGTCCTTCAGCGCCACCGGGATGCCGGTCAGCGGATGGTGTTCGTCTCCGGACGCCAGCACGCGATCCGCCTGTACGGCCTGGGCGAGCGAGTAATCCGGGTCGACGGTGATGAACGCGTTCAACTCGGCGTTGTGCTCCTCGATGCGGTGGAGGTAGCGCTGCGTCAGCTGCACCGCGGACAGCTCGCGGGCCGCCAACAACCGGCCCAACTCCCGGACGCTGAGGTGGGCGACCTCATCGGTGTCGATCATGCTCGTGGAAGCAGAAGTCATCGTAGGCTCCTTCCATGCTTCCCCTGCTGCCCAGCGCCCAGAACTACGTCCACGTCGGGTACGTCGTGCCGGATCTGGATGAAGCGATGCAACGGCTGACGGCGAGTGCCGGGCTGCGCTGGGCTGTCCCCCGGAGGCTTCCGGTAACGCTGCGCACGCCGGCAGGCGAGACCGTGACGGAGGTCAACCTCACCTACTCGGTGCAGGGACCGCCGCACCTCGAGCTGATCGCGCAGCAGCCCGGGACCATCTGGGGGAGCGAGCACAGTGGACTTCACCACCTGGGGTACTGGAGCGGCCAGTTCGCCGACGATATCGACGCGCTGACCAGTGCTGGGTTCGAGGTCGAGGCGGGCGCGGTGGACGAGCATGGCGCGCTGGCCCGGTTCGTCTACCTGCGGGAGCCGTACACCGGCCTGCGAGTGGAGCTGCGGGACGAGGCGCGCAGGCCGGCGACGGAGAAGTGGCTGCGCGGCGAGAGTCCGTAGGCGGGACACCATGGCGTTAACCAACAGCCTGCCCGACGGCCAGGCGGAAGCCGTCTCTATCCACGACCAACTGGGAGAGCTTCGGCCGGGTCTTGAGCTCTCGTAGCAGTTCCTTGACCGGCTCGAGGTCCGGGTTGTAGTAGTTCGCGGCGGGCCCGGCGGCCAGCATGGCGTCGACCTGCTGCTCCGGCATCGTCGCGCGGAGCAGGAACTCCTCGTCGGCGATCCCGCGACGGAACTTCTTGCGCTGCTCCTCGGGCGGCACCGGTCCCGGCTCTCGCTCAATCTCCTTGGCCCGCCGCTGCGCCAGGATGCGGTCCTGCACCTGCGGTTCGATCGGGCCCGCGGGTCGGCCGAAGCTGCCCAGGACGTAGCGGATGAGCTGGTCGGAGACCGTTGCGTAGCGATCCCCGCCGATGATGTTGTACAGCGCCTGGCCGAGGACGATCTGCGGGAACGGGGTGACCATGATGGGGTAACCCAGCTCGGCCCGAACCCTGGTCACCTCGTCGATCACGTCGTCGTACCGTTGCTCCAGGCCGAGCTCGGTGAGCTGCCGTCTGGTGGTGGCCAGCGTCCCACCGGCAAGCTGATGCTTCAGGAAGGCGGCGTCGAACTCCTGCGGAGTCCCGAACGGCAGTCGTTCGACGAGTGCGATCCTGGTGAAGTACTCGGCGACGACGTCGAGGAGCCGATCGTCGACATCGACCGTGTGGCCCATCGCCCGCAGGTTCGACACGACCCGATGGGCGTCCGGCAGCGACGAGCCGTTCGACAGCGGGCCGCACGCCGTCTGGAGAACCTCGATCCCGAGGTCGGGCACGAGCACATAGGTCTGCGGAGAAAGGCCGACGGTCGTGTGCGAGTGCAGCTCCAGGGGCTTTCGGGTGGCTGGGTGGGGGTGGAGTGGCTGGTTGGCCTCACCGTCGAGCGCAGCCAGGATGGCCGGAACCAGTGTCCGCGCACGTTCCGGCGTCAGCAGGCCGGACATGTCCTTGATGTAGACACGATCGATGGATGGGCATTGCGCCATCTGCTTGGCGAGACCGGCGTAGTACGCGTCGTCGTGCACCTCGCTGAGCGTGTAGATCAGCGCTGCCACCACCTCGCCCCCCGCCTGCTTGATGGCCTTCGCGGAGGAGAGCAGGCTGGTCATGTCGTGCATCGGGTCGAGCAGCGCGAACCGCGAGATCCCGTTCGCGACGAGGCACTGATAGACGAGCTTCATGAAGTCCGGATGGGCCGTCTCCCAGGAGATGAAACGGAAACCGGTGATGAACTGCAGCGGTGTGTGCGGCATCGCCGCATGAGTCCGCCGGATTCGTTCCCATGGGTTCTCGCGATGGTTGCGCACGGCCACGCCCATGTGGGTACTGCTGGTGAAGTCGATCGCACGCAGACCGACCCGGTCGAGGACGGGTGCAATCTGCAGGATCTGCCGGGTCGGGAACTTCGTCGCACCCCACAGACTCTGGTTGCCGTCCCGGATCGACACATCCACCAGCTCAATGGTCGCCACGGCGATCAGCCCTCCGCCATGGCGTCCGGGCGCACCAGGATGAGGACGGCATCCATTTCGGCGGGCTCCGCGTCGTCGATGAGGAACCCGACCACCTCGCCGCGCACGTTGGCATGCACGGAGTTAAAGAGCTTCATCGTCTCAAGAAGGCCGACGACCGTGTCCTCCTCCACGTGGCTGCCGACCTCGACGTACGGGTCAGCGCCGGGCTTGGCGGCGCGGTAGAAGGTGCCGGGTAAGGGAGCCCGGATCCCTACCAGTCCGGGCCGAATGCTGTCCTGTGCGGTCCGGCGTGTGGCCCGGTTGGCGGAGTCGACCGCCGCGGCATCGGTCGCGACGATGTCAACCGCGACGATGTCAGTCGCCACGGTCTCAGTCGCCACGGTCTCAGTCGCCACGGTCTCAGTCGCCACGGTCTCAGTCGCCACGACGTTCGGCGCCGAGAGCACCCGGGACTCCTGCGTCCACCCCTCGCTGCCGGCACGGCGCACCGTGACGTGAAGATCGCTCGTTCGTAGCTCGAACTCGTCATGCGCGAGCGAGTCCAGCAGACTCACGATGTCCTGGACATCCTCCGGGCGCAGGTGCATCACGCCGACTCCCACCTCACCGCGAACCATCGGCCAGGGCGGGCAGGACTGAGAACAGATGCCCGACATCGGGGATCACGAGGTCCGCACGTCGATTGCCGCGCAGCCGATTGATCTCCTTCCTGGGCTTCTGACCCGTCGTCCCCGACAGCACGAGCGCGGTCGGAGCACCGGCCGCACGGCCCATGACGATCTCGACGTCGACGTCGTCACCGACCACGAGGACGTTCGGGATGTCGACGCCGGTGCGCGCGGCGATCGCCTCCATGGAGATCGCGGAGGGTTTACCGATCAAGGTGGGCGACGTCTGGGTGATGTACGCGATCCCGACACTGACTGCGGTGGAGAGGGACACACCACGCGAGCCCTTGCGGAAGTAGTACCGCGCGTTGGACGTGGCCAGGAACGCCGCCCCCGCCCAGATGGCGTGGCAGGCCGCCTCGATCTTCTCGCCGTTGATCTTCTCGTCATGGGCGACCAGCACGACGTCGATCTCGTCCGAGTCCGGTCCGACGACCTTGATCCCGCTGCGCAGCAACGGCTCGTGGGCGCCCGGACCGCCCAGCACGAGCACGCGGGCGCCCGGATGGTGCCGCTCCAGGTAGCTGGCGGCGACCAGCGACGGCGTGAGGATGTCGCCGTCGTCGATGGGTAGGCCGTGCTTGCGGAGCTCACCGGCGTAGTGCTCGGGCGGGTGGGTCGTGCCGTTGGTATAGACGATCACGCGGATGCCGCGCTCGCGCAACCTTCGGATCACCTCGTCGGCGCGAGGCATCAGATCCCCGCCCGCGCCGCCAGGTCCCACGGGAACGACGAGCGTGCCATCCACGTCCAGCATCACTGCCCGGACAGCGGCGAGCCGTTCTACCAGCGGTTGAGTATCTGCTTCGATCACAGCTCAAATTTCTTCTTGCTGGCCTCGAGCAGTTGCTGGACCACGTAGTCGGTCTGGGTGGGCAGCACGGTCGCTACGGGTTCGTTGGCCCGTCCGGTGGTGATCGGCCGCGACTGCAACAGGACCAGCTTCTGCGCGCCCTCGGGGCCGCGGGTCAGCGCCCACTCGACGTCCTGTGCTGAGCCGTAGTGGCGCTCGAGCCGGACGCCGTACTCGGCCAGTTCCTTGGCCGTCTCGTCGTCGAGGCACAGCCGCGTCGCCTCGTCCTCCGGCACGTCCTGCGCGGTCGTCCCGCCCGTCTCCCGGTTCGGCACGTACCGCACCTGTTTGTGACCGGGCTGGCGCTTCACGACCTCGCGGGTGACCTTGTTGACCCACACCTGGTCGGGCGTGATCTCGCCGCCCACCACGGCGATCCCGAGCCCGAGACCGGCCTCGATGGCGACGATCGAGCGGTCGTTCGTCGTGGGGCTGCGGGTGAACATCACCCCGGCGACGATCGCGTCGACCATCTGCTGAACGGCCACGCTCATGCCGACCGCCCCGATCCGGTGCCCGGCCGATAACCGCGCCCGATACGACAAGGCCTGCGGTGAGAAGTAGCTCGCCCAGCACCGCCGTACCGCCAGCTCGACCCCGTCGATCCCGCGTACCCACAGGTAGGTCTCCTGTTGGCCGGCGAAACTGGCCTCGGCAGAGTCCTCGCCCACGGCGCTGGACCGGACGGCCACCGCGGGGTCGATGACGCCGGTCTCCTGCGCCATTCGCCGGTACGCGCTCTCGATCGGGCTCAGGAGACTGGCCGGCAGGCGCACCCGGGCGGCGAGCGCCTCGATCTGCTTGCTCGCCGCCTGCAACGAGTCCACCGAGTCCGGGTTGGTCGCCGCGACGATCCGCTCGACCTCGGCGGTGATCCCCGTCTCCGCCTCGAACTGCTCGAACGCGGCGACCGTGATGGCGAACCCGGGTGGCACCGGGAACCCGGCTCGACGCATCTCGACCAGCGACGCGGACTTCCCGCCCGCCAGCGCGCGTACGTCGCCCTCGAGCTCGTCGAACCACACCACGGGTGCCACCGCCGGCGAACCCGCGGGCCGGTCTGCAGGCTGCTGTGGCGAGCTTGCAAACCGGCCCGCTGGTTCTGCTGCGCCCATGTCCGTCACTCTCCTCGGCCCCGATCAGTCGAGGATCGTCACGACGCCGGCGTTGGCGTCCACCCGGATGCGCTGGCCGGACTTGATCACCCGGGTGGCCCGGCCGGTGCCCACGATGGCGGGCAGCCCGGCCTCGCGGCAGACGATCGCGGCGTGCGACATCATGCCGCCGCCATCGGCGACGCAGGCCGAGATCCGGCTGAACACCGGGGTCCAGCTCGGGTTCGTCGTCGGCGCGACCAGGATCTCGCCCTGCTTGACCGTGTGCATCTGGTCCACGCCGTGCACCACCCGGGCGATGCCCTCGACCACGCCGGCGGACGCCGGGGTGCCGTTCAACTGCTTGGTGTCGGCGTTCACGGGCCTCGCCCATTCACGCAGCGTGTCGCCGGTGATGCCCCAGAGCATGGACAGGACCGGGTCGGGGACGATCTCCGGCACCGGACCCAGCGCCGGGGGTGGCGTCCAGTGCGCGAGCTTGGCCAGGATCTCCTTGCGGCGCGCGATCTTCGGTGGCCAGTACTTCGGTCCTCGCGCCGGCCAGTCGCCAGCCCAGCCCAGCAGCATGTCGAGCAGCGCCTCGAGGACCTCGGCCTGGTGGAGCATGAAGATGTCCTCGGGGTCCTCCCAGAACCCGTACTTGACGAACACCCGGCTCAGGTCCCGGACCTTGTTGTAGAACAGACCGTGCCACCAGTGCTCGATATAGAACTTATGCCCTTCGATGTGTACGGAGACCAGCCGGGCCAGGCCGAGCGTGGCGTCGAAGGCCTTGCGATCCTCCTCCGACTCGAGCAGGTCCCGGTAGCCCTGCGCGACCTGGTCGCCCTCGGCGCGCTGCTCCGTTGGTCGCGCCAGGTCCTTGCCCGCCCGTAGCTGTGCGATGTAGCCCTGAATGCCGGTGACGATCATTCGAGGGTCGTCGATCCAAGCCCGGTGGTGCGAGTACATCCCGTCGCCGGTGTTGACCATGAACCACGGGTACTTGCTCTTGTCGTACTCCGTGAGCCACTGCCGGCCGGCCTCCGAGTCGCCGAGCCGCTCGAAGACCTCCTTCGCGGGGGCGCCGCTGGTGAACGCGCTGTCCAGGTTGAGGTCGACCGCCACCTGCGCAAGACGCTTGAGCTCCTCATTCGCCCGGTCGAAGGGGGTGCCGCCCAGGCCCTTGATCATGTTGGCAATGGTCTGCTTGCCGATCTCGGGGAACCTCTGCTGGCAGAAGTCGAAGAACGTGTTGTACGCGCCGAACCCGATGAGGATCATCTCCATGTGGAAGTGCCAGGCCAGGTGCTTGGCCTCCATCAGGCGGTTGAAGTACTGGTGCATCTCGTAGCCCGCGCCGTGCGCCTGGTGGTTCCGCACCAGCGAGATGTCCTCGAGTTCGGGAAGGTCCGGCATCTTCATCGCCTCGAGCTTGGCGATCTCGGCGTTGGCGCGCCCCAACCAGTCCTGCTCGATCTCGGCCCAGTTCTCGTAGTAGTGACCGGCGCGCTCGCCGAACGTCACGGCCCGCGCCGCGATCTGGCCCCCGTCGGTGACAGGGTTCCCGCTCAGGTATCCGTAGCCGTTGACGACGCGGAAGTCCACGCCGGTCGACGGCGGCAGTTGGAAGATCCGGTTGTTGCGGTTGGCGATCGCTATATAGCAGAACTCCGGCGTCACCATATCGAATGGCTTCATCGGGTCCATCAAGTGATATCGATTCTGGAACCAGAACCTGCTGCGTTCGTACGCCGCGCGGTCCTCGCTGAACAGCACGTAGTACGGGTACATCTCCTCCCAGCCCTCACATCCCTCGGGGGTGGGGACGGAAAGCGGGTCCGGAAACACGCTGGCCTGCTTGTCGGTCACCAGTCCCGCGCTGCTCGGGGAACTGGCTCTACGCGTCCGCCGCGAAGATCTAAAAAAGGCCATCCTGCCTCCCCAGCGCCGCGAGTGACGACGGCGTCGTCCTCGATCCCGACATCATCCCAGCGGCCGCCGGTCCTGTCCCCCCATGTTCCTTGAGGCGGAAGCCACCTCCGCTCAAGATCGTCCGGACCTGCCCGCCGGTGCCGCCGCGGGAGACCTCGACCGCCTGCCGGGACCCTGACCTCGTGCAGCCGAGCATGATCATCAGTGCCTCGGCCAGCCCCAGTCCTCTTTGACCGATAGCGGTTGCCGAACGCTGCCGACCGGGACGAGACCCCCACCTGCGTGTTCCCAGGCGTACGGCGAGGGCTCGGGCACCTGACCCGTACGGTCCTCATCGCTGGGGTTCCTCAATAGGACGGACACGACGCACTGAGCGGCTCCGAGGCCCCCCTTTTGCTCGTTTTATCCGACTTCATGGGCGGCTATCGTGTGGACGGCGCGGTGACGCAGAAACCTGGAAAGCTGCTCCGTATGCCTCGGATGGGCGGGCCACGACGTGGAGCAGGCCGTGGCGGAGATGGTACGAGTGCTCACGCCGCAAGAGTCCGCATACTGGCACGTCGCGGCGGGAACGCTGGACTGGAGCTGCTGGACGACTGCCGCCCACGTCGCACATGACCTACTGGCGTATGCCGGCCAGGTCTCTGCCCAACCGGACAGCGCCTACCTACCGTTCGATCTCGCCGTCCGCGAGGACGCGTCACCGCGGGACCTGCTGCGTATCGTCGCCGGCTGTGACTGCCTGCTGACCAACGCGTTGGCCGCATCTGAGCCCACGGCCCGGGCCTGGCACTGGGGACCAACCGACCGAAGCGGCTTCGCGGCCCTGGGCGTGACCGAGACACTCATGCACACCCATGACATCACCGAAGGTCTCGGGGTCGCCTGGCATCCTCCCGAGCTTCTCCGCAGTGCCGTGCTTGCCCGGCTCTTCCCCGACGCTCCGACGGGTGATCCGGTCCAGGTGCTCCTGTGGTCCACCGGGCGCGGAGAACTTCCGGGCCATCCTCGTGTCACCTCCTGGATCATGAAGGCGGCGATCGGATAGACGTACTCTTGCCATCATTCAGACCTGCGTCGCGTCCGCCGTAGCGTGGCTGGCTGACAGCTAGGCTGTGGCGTTACTCGACACAGAACTCGTTGCCGTCAGGGTCGGCCATGACGATGAGGTGCTCCCCGGTTCGCAGAACGGTCGCGCCCAGCTTCGTGAGGCGGGCGACCTCGTCGGCGAGCGGGCCGGGCGCCCGAAGATCGAGGTGAAGCCGGTTCTTCGCTGTCTTCGGCTCCGGAACCCGGTTGAACCACATGTTCGGGCCGCCCCAGCCAGCCGCTTCGACGTAAGCCTTGTCGGCCGTGGACTCCTCGTCGACGTTCGAGCCGAGCGCCGCCGCCCAGAATCGGGCCGTCACAAGCGCGTCGGCGCAGTCGAAGGTCACCGTCTTGATGAAGCTGTACACGAAATGACCATAGGGTTTGCGAGCCTGACGCCACCACTGGGTTAGTTACTCACGGAGGCAAACTCGGCGATGTGTCGCGGCACAAGATGGACAGAACCACGGGTCGCGGTCATCGCTTCGGTTCGGGGACGACCGAGGGCTGTGCATCCGCCGGCCGAATACGGGCGGCAATGATCGCAGGTGTGTCGCTTGAAGGCCGCCTTGGCTGCCGGTCTATGCTGACGCGTCTATCGACCGGCATGGGAGGGTGCATGTCCGCTGCGGCCATCGGGGACGAAGGCTCCGAGGACGGTCCTGTTGGACGTCTGCTCAGCATGGTGGACTCCGCTATCGCCGCCCAGGGGCGGATGGTCGAGAAGCAGATCGCTCGCGTCCGAAGGAGTCGCCCGGATGCAACCCCGGCTGAGGTCATCCGGCGTCTGGAGCGCTTGTACCTGGCCGCGCTCACCGGGCAGGGAGCCGCTGTGGGTGCGACGGCGGCAGCACCCGGAGTCGGGACCGGCGTGGCACTTGCGCTCACCGGCGGCGAAGTGCTCTCGTCGCTCGAACTCTCCGCGTTGCACGCGCTCGCGCTGGCTGAGATCTACGACGTGAAGATCGAAGACCTTGAGCGACGTCGAACCCTGGTGATGGGTGTGATGCTGGGCGGTTCCGGCGGTGCGACGATCCGCAAGATGAGTGAACGGACAGGACAGCACTGGGCGAGACAGTTGCTGAAAAGGATCCCCCCAGAGACATTGAGAAAGATCAACGGAATTCTCGGGAGGAACTTCATCACCAAGTACGGGACGAAGCAGGGGATCATTGTTCTCGGCCGGGTGGCACCGTTCGGTATTGGGGCGATCATCGGTGGCGGCGCCAACGCGATCCTCGCCCGGACCGTCATCGCCTCAGGGCGACGCGCGTTCGGCCCGGCCCCACAAGCATGGACAACTCGGGCCGAGGTCGGCGACCATGCCGATCCCATCGGCGACGACGAATTCCCTGGAGGGTTCAGTCGGGGTTCCGAAGCGTAGGCCTTCGAGCAGGGGCATAGCTCGGACGAGCCAGATCCGCCGTCGAAGCCAGGGACTTGGGTGACGAGCGCCGCTGATCCATTCGTTGGTGCGGCCCGAGGACGTCAAGCCCGCTCCCACTGGTCTGCTTGCTCGCCGGACGGTTCCGTACGTCGGCCCAGGGCCTCGGCGTCGCGGACGATCTCGCGGATGACCTGCGGATCGGCTTCGGCCTCGGTCGGGTCGTCCGGCCAGGTCTGCACCACGCTGATCGCCCATTGGGCCCATTCGGCGACCAGCGCGTAGTAACTGGTGAGGAACCGGCCACCGAGTTGGTTGACCGCACCCCGCTGCGGGAACGGGCTCTCACCGGCGAGCAGCCCCCGGGCGGCGGCAAGGTTCTCGATGTTCTGCTGGTACGCCCAGTCGATGGTCGCGGCGAGGTTGGACAGAATGTCCTGCTTGGTGCCGCTATCGGCAAAGTGAATCTTGACGAGCTGCTCGAACTCCATCACCGGACCAGCGCCCGGCTCGGCAAGCCAGGCCTTCAACGCCCGCCGCCCGGCCGCGGTGATGGTGTATCGGGTGCGGGGTCGCCGGCCCTCGTGCTCCTGGCCGGCGCGCGCGTAGCCGAGCTCGACCAGCTTCCGGGGCTCTTCGTAGAGCTTGCTCTGGGCTCGCGGCCAGATCCGGCGCAGGCTGCGATCGACCTGGGCGACGAGTTCGTACGTTGTCCACGGCCTGATCGCCAGCAGGCCCAGAATCGCGTACGAGGTGGTGGTCATCGATCGTGCGGTTGACATCTTCCTCCCCTTGGGAGTACCTTGGCCCTCCCAAGGGGAGCTTACCGGAGGATGGTTCGCATGGAGCGCGTCGACGTGGCCAACGTGAATGCTGCGCGGGACTGGGACGGGCCTGACGGAACGTTCTGGGCCGCGCACCAGATGCTCTTCGACGACTCTGTCGCCGCGCACCATGCACGGCTGCTCGACGCGACCGCGATCTCGCCCACAGACCGCGTGCTCGACATCGGCTGCGGTAGCGGGCAGACCACGTGCGACGCCGCCCAGCAAGCGACGTCGGGTCACGTCGCCGGCATCGACCTGTCATCGCCGATGCTGGCCGTCGCCTCGCGTCGTGCGGCGGAGGCAGGTTTGGGCAACGTGTCACTCATCCACGGCGATGCGCAGGTGTACCCGTTCGACTCGGCTACTTTCGATGTGGCGATCAGCCGTACGGGCACGATGTTCTTCGCCGATCCGGTCGCGGCGTTTGCCAACATCTGTTCCGCGCTACGCCCGGGCGGCCGGCTGGTCCAACTCGTCTGGCAGTCCATCGTGGACAACGAGTGGATCGACACGTTCCGGCGCATCCTGGCGGCGGGCCCGGAACTGCCGACACCGAGCGACGCACCGAGCCCGTTCGCCCTGGCCGACCCGGACCGGGTGCGCGGCCTGCTCAGCCAGGCCGGCTTCGCCGACGTCGAGTTCGAGGACGTACGGGAGCCGATGTCCTTCGGCCGCGACATCGACGAGGCGCACGGCTTCGTGTCCAGCCTGATGGCCTGGCAGCTCACCGACCTCGACGAGCAGACCCGCCAGCGCGCCCTTGACGACCTGCTCGGCAACATCGCCGCGCATTACGACGGCACCAGCGTCCACTACAGATCCGCCGCGTGGCTCATCACCGCCGTCCGCTGACCTTCGCATCGTCCCGAACGCCCCCTTGCGCGCCCGCGCACAGCATCCCCTGCCGGTAAGGACGCCGCCGCCTCGGCGTTCGCGCGCCCGTGATGCCGGGCCATCATCTGGTGCCCTGTCCGCACCAAACGGGAGTCGCGGACCAGCAGCGCCCCGCCGTGCCTACCTGATGCGAACTCAACGGCATCGAGCGCTATGACTCCAGGCGTCACGGAGCCGACTCGCCCACCGCCCACCACCGTCCATTCTGGACGATGAAGAACACGGCCAACCCACAACTCTCAACCCCCGGCCGCCACCAGTGTGCGCCGCACGGGACCAGCGTCAAGACCAAGCCGCCACGCGGTCGGCCTCCGGCCGAGCCTTGACCCGGGGCCCCTCAATGGCGCGTGCCTGCACCCGGCCGGGGCCAGCCCCCAAACCTCCACAAACCGTCTGGCCGAAGGGGTTGACGGCCCCGCTGCTTTCATTCCTGAAGGAGCGGGGCCGTGTCAAGTGCGCTGGCCGGACTGGTTGTGACTGTTTTCTGCCGGTTCCTGGTGTGGATGCGGGCAAGCGTCGGTAAGGGGTCGGGGTCAAGGCTCGACCGGAGGTCGACCGCGGTAGCGGCTTGGTCTTGACGCCGATCCCGTTCGGCGCACAATCGTCGGCGCCGGGGAACGCGCTGCGGTTCGGTTGTGGGTGGGCCGTTCTTCACCGTCAGATGTGGACGGTCGTGGCGACGCGGGGCCTGTGGCGGGACCCGGTTGCCGTTCATTCCTTCGCCGCGCTGGTGGTGGCATGAAGTGGTGCGGCCGCGGTCAGGCGGGGTCAATCAGTAGGTCGACCGGTGTGTCCGAGGCTTCGACGTCAGCAGCGCCCACCGTCGTCGGTATCTGTGCAGGTCGCGGCCGCCAGGATTGACGCACAGGAGGACTCGATGACGTTGACGCCCGCGCAGTGCTCGCTGCACTCCCGTGTCGCCGCCGCGGAGTCGTGGGCGGCCACCGCCGAGCGCTCCGCACGCACGGCAACCGCCCGCGCGGCGCTGCGGGGTCGATTCGTCCGCTTGGCGCGCGAGCTGTTGGGCGCCTCCCGAGGCTGAGCTCATGGCCCTCGCCGAGCAACTGCGCAAGGCCTACTATGCGAGGCTCGCCTACAGGTCGAACATCGCCCGCAGCACGGCGAAGTCCGCGCAGCAGGACGCGACGTGACCCGCGATCAGGACCGCGACGCCGTACGGGGGGCACGCAGGCGCGCCGCGGCTGCCGCGGTCGAGGAGCGGTTCCGCCTCGCGGTCGAGTCAGCGCCACCCCTGCCCGCCGACGTCGAGGCACGCATCCGGCAGCTGATCCTCGCCCATGGACCTGCACCCGGGTCACCACGACCTTGTAGCGCATGTACGGCTCCCTGATCTCTCGCGTCGTGCGCACGACACCGGCCGGCACGGTCGGGGCCTGCCGCATCGCTCTCGCGGTAGCATCGAGGCGGGGTTCGTCGGATACCGCCCGCTGCCCGGGCAGGTTGATCCTCGGTCTCGGCGGTTGGGGCTGGCGTCCGCGCCGTGGCCGCGCAGCCAGTTCGGGCTCAGAGGCGGATCCGGGCGGAGCGTGCCCGTGGTCGAGGAAGTAGCGGCCCACCTCGCTGATCGTCGCCGTCCACGCCTTCTGTTTGCGGCCGATGACGAGCAGGCTGCGGTGCGACATCGCCCGCGCGGTCAGCTTGTGCGTCTGGTCCGGCCACTCCCGCGACGGGCAGCCCTCATCGACCCATCGCAGCACCTCCAGCTGGCGCTCGGTCAACGTCGCAACGGAGCCATGGCCCGTAGTCGACCACATGCCGGCCGTGCCGGCGGTCCAACTTCGCCCGCCGCGCGTGGTCGGCAGCGGTCGACCCCGACAACGGCATCCCACCGATCGTTGAAGGCATGCATTTCCATGATCTGAGGCATACGCACAAGATGTGGATGAAAATGAGCGATGTTGCGTTCGATGCATCATTCGGCATGTTCGGGGAACGGTGTGCTGTAAGGGATTGGGTTTCCGCGAGCTTGCCTGTATTCGGCGCGCGGTTGGCGCGACACGCCGTGGCGTAAGGGATCCGCTGTTCTGGTTGCGTCCAGTGTCACGATGTTGCATCCGTTGTCGTTGCGGCTACCGCCTCAATGATTCGTTGAATG
>DATBGZ010000037.1:0-133605 GCA_036557785.1 Micromonosporaceae bacterium | reverse complement strand
CCAGGCTTTCTGCTCCTGCTCAGTGGTGTCTTCCCACGGCGGGAGAGATCCGGACTGGGCACCACGATGGGCTTCGTAGGCCGTTCGCGCGAGGTGTTCGAGTCCAATGCCGGTCATACCCCCGATAATGCCAGAGGCGTTACGGCTGATGGCCTCCAGTAACTGCTTCCTCGCTGACAGTCGTCATTGGTGCTTTTACGCTTCTATCGCATTCTC
Organism: Micromonosporaceae bacterium; assembly: GCA_036557785.1. Lineage (GTDB taxonomy): Bacteria > Actinomycetota > Actinomycetes > Mycobacteriales > Micromonosporaceae > DATBGZ01. Next base: position 133,389 of record DATBGZ010000037.1, on the reverse strand, counting down.
GGCGGTGGGCCAGCGGCCATCTCAATTTGAGGCGCACCTGGTCGGCCGGCGGATCGGTCAGGCCGGGAACTCACCAGAAGCGAGGCCTAACTGCACGCCTTTTTCCGCTTCGCGAATATCGGCTACGTGCTATGGACGACCGCGGCGCGACCCTTGGGCTCCTCCCAGTTTCTGCGGCAAACGCCGCCGCCTGGACAGCGCCATGGCGGTCACCACCGGCGACCCGGTGGGGAAGGCCGGCAGCCCTCCGGCGGTCTGTGCCGAATGCCTGACCCTCTGCCGGGAGATCCGCGCCGGGCACCTCGCCTGAGCCTTCCGCCCTTAGCGGGTGCTCACCGATGCGGTGTGGCCGCGGTCTCCCGGCTAGCCGGGAAGCGCAAAGATCATCCGTGCGGCGGCCAGATCGTAGGTTGTGGTGAAGTTCCTGAGGAACCTGTCGCCCACCAGGCCGTCGTAGATGATCTTCTGGAACATCACCTGCGGGTCGGTCATGCGGATCATAGGCGCACTGGCCACGTGGATATCGCCGCGCAGCTCGGTGAAGTAGCGGACGAACTCATGCCCGGTCTCGTCGCTCGCTTTCACCGTCTGGATCCGCTGGTCGTGCAGGTCGATCCCGGCGTCGCCCGCCAGCCACTCGTTGAGTATCAGCGTGTCGCTGCCGGTGTCGACCTCGACGCTGATCGACCTGCCGCTGGGCAGGTCGATGCCCAGCATGAGGCCGGTCGAGCTGCCATCGTGCTCAACGTGGACGCTGACCGGCGTTCCGGCCGCGACCCGCCGGGCCAGGGATGCCTCGTCTTCCAAGATCAGGAGGCCGGCGGAGTAGTCAACGGTGACCGGGCTGGTCCGGAAGCAGGTCAGCGAGATGAAGCCTTCAACCTCGCCGAGACCCGCCATGGCGTGCATGTCGAAGATGCCGACCGGGACGTTCCGCATCTGGACCGATCCGACCTGCAGTGAGGCCAGGGATCCCAGCGGGGCGGTGACGGTCTGGCCGGACATGCGCCGGCCGCTGAACGTCGAGCCATCCGGGCTGCAGCCGACCTTGGCGGCGAGCTCCTCAGAGATCAGGTTGAGCCCGATTCCGGTGTCGAAGATGAACTTCGTCTCGATGCCGCAGACGTCGACGGGAACCACTAAGACATGGGCAAGGTACTCAAACGGTACAGCTGTGGCCACGGTGCGATGGTATCGGCCGTGCCCCCGGCCAGGCCATCTACAGGCCGTTGAGCAGGCTGCGCAGCGCCCGGGTGTAGGCGTCGAGTGCGGCCCGGCCCTGGCCGGTGAGAGCGACTTTGGTTATGGTCACGGTCCCGTTGCTGGTCTTGTTGCTGCTGATGTAGTCGGCCTCTTCGAGCTTTCGCAGGTGAATGATCAGGTTGCCTGGCGTCAGCCCGATCATGTCCTGCAGACGGGTGAAGGACAGGGCGTCGCCGTCGGGCAGGGCGGCCAGGGTAGCGACGATCTTCAGCCGCGTGGGGACGTGGATCAGCGGGTCGAGTTCTTCTGCAGTCATGCCCGTACCACGCTACGGCGCTGCTGCCAGACCGTGAACGCGGCGTTGCCCAGCATCGCGAGGCAAAGCCCGATGCCCATGATCAGCCAGCAGTCAATCGGGCCGCCGAACGCGGCGACCGCGGCCACGACGGCCACGGAAAGGGTGGTGGCGGTCATCGGCCAGTCTTCCCGTCCTGCCGAGTTGGCCGCGCCGGCCAGGCCGATGATGAAGAACGGCGCGGTGGCCGGGTACAGCCCGTAGACGATGTCATGGGGCGCCCCGGCTTTGTACAGCGCGCCCTGGAACACGTACACGAGGATCCAGCCCACCAGCAGCACGCCGATCCCGATATTCCTGGCCCGCTGGGTCGGCCCGGTGACACCGGCACCGGAACGCTTGAGCGCCGAGGCGCTCCAGCCGATCACGACGGCCACAAGCACGTAGGCGATGGCAATGGCCCAGCCGCTGGGCCCGGTGTAGGGATGCTGACCGCGTACCGAGAGCCAGACGCTTCCAAAGGCGGCCAGCACGACGAACGCCCGGAACACGTTGAGCAGCGGCGGGTTGGGCTGGAACCTGCGGCGTGCCTGCTTGGTGGCCTGGTCCAGCATCGCCGCCGCCTCATGCGGGTCAAGTGGGCTGTCGTGGTCGGGGACGCTCTCGTGGGGGTTGGGGGGCTGGGTCATCTCTCCTCCGATCAACTTTATGTCATAAAGTAGAGCCGACTTTATGGCATAAAGTCAAGGGTCCGGACCCCAGAACTTTGTGCCGTAAAGTTCGGGGGCGCTACCGAAGACCGCTCCCAGCCACGCGGCCGCGGCTGGACTTAATGGACCACTTGGGGCTACGTTGGCCCTGCGGTTGACGAACCAGCCGGGGTCTCAGGCATGCCGGCTCGCGTTCCGCATTCACGCGCGACGTGTCCGCCGCAGGCAAGTGACCCCGGTCAGTAACTGTCTGGCGGGCCCATTCGTGACCCCCCGCGCGATGCTCCCAGGCGGTGCGGCCCGCGCCACGTTCCCCCCTGTACGTCGCGCGGGCCGCTCAACCGCTCTTCCAAATCCAGCCCCGGATCGCGCAGCGGGAGCCCTGGGAGCAGTGGGTGCCAGGCCAGGTCCTCGGTTCTGGGTCAGTCCCCCAGTTCGACCTTGCCCTGCAGGTACTCCTCCCGGCTGATCTCGCCGTTCGCATACCGCAACCGCAGGGCATCCCTGGCTTCCTGCACGGCAGGCGATTCGGCCGGCGGGATTTGAGCCGGGCCGGTCTTGGGCCCCGCGCCCAGAGCTCGTGCCACCACAACGCCTATGGTTACCGCCACGGCCAGGCCCAGGAGGATCCACAAGAGAATCCAGGCGCCCATCGTGCTGCCCATCATCGCGCCCATAGCCCTCACCGCCCGCGTCGCCGCAGCGCTCTTGCTATCAGTGTCGCGACCGGCCCGCTGACCAGTGCAGAGTCGAAGGACCCGAACTGTGGGGCCAAGGGCTCTCTGTATCCGACCGGATAGCCGGGCCTGGCCCGCGACCGATTAGTTCTGGACGATCGCGGCGGCCACATCGTGGTCTCCGGCCGTCCCGGCAGACATCTGCGGCTGGTGGCCGCCCGTCACTACGACGGTGCCTGGAGGAATGCGATGTATGCCGGGAGGGCGGCCGGGTCCTGGAACAAGAACCCGTGGCCGCCTTCGTAGCCGTGCAGCTCGGCGCCGCGGATACGCGATGCGATGTTGATGCTGTTGCGGGGCGGTGCGATCCCGTCGTAGTTGCCGTAGCCCACCAGGGCTGGGCAGGTGATCGCGCCCAGCCGGTCCCACACGTCATGACCTTCGCGCGCCTGGAGCTGGGCCTGGTAAGCGGCCACGGCGGCTGGGTCGTGCTGATCTTGCCCCGCGGCCGTCATCCGCTCGGCGATCGCCCGATCGGCCGGGTGAGCCTCCAGCCACCGTTGATCCCAGCGGCTGTCCACGATCGTCAGCTCCGCCCCCGCCCGCTGCCCGGGCGGCAGCTCCAGCAGCTTCTGCAGCGGGTAGGAGGACCCGCCCTCGCCACCGGCCGACGTGCACGCCAAAGCCAGGCGCTCCACCCGCTGCGGATAGGTGACGGCGAACTCCTGGGCCACCATGCCGCCAAAACTCGCCCCCATCACCCGGCAGGAAGGCCACCCGGCAACCTCCAGCAGGCCAGCGGCGTCGACCGCGACATCGGCCATCGTGTACGGGTGCGATACGGGGGCGCTGCGGCCAAAGCCGCGGTAGTCCCAGGCCAGCAGGTCGAAACTGGCCGTGAGGGGATCGAGCAGCGGCCGGATGTCATGCAAGGTCAGCCCCGACCCATTGCAAAACAGCAGCCGGGGACCACTGCCCCGCCGCTCCCAGTACAGCTCGACCCCATTCACATGATCAACCGGCATCGCGTCCACCTCGCCGCCACGGCACCGGGCATCCGCCCCTCCCGGAGGCTACCTGCCTGATAAGTGGCACCCTGTCATCCACGCCGGGTGATCCCAGGCCCTCTATCCGCCCACGGGATAGCTTGTGCTGGTGATTATCTGGATCAACGGCGGGTTCGGCGCGGGGAAGACGACGCTGGCGGAGGAACTGCACCGGCGGCTGCCGGACGCGGTCGTGTATAACCCGGAGGACGTCGGCATCACGCTGTGGAAGTGGCTGCCGTCCGACGGCGATTTCCAGCACATGGCGAGCTGGCGAGAACTGGTCGTCGCGACGGCGCTGTCGCTGCGCAGGCATCACGCGAACACGCTCATCGTCCCGATGTCGCTGATCCGCGCGGCCTACCGGGATGAGATCCTCGGCGGCCTGGCCGACGCGGGCGAACAGGTCCTGCACGTCTTCCTCGAGCTGGATGCCGGAGTGCTCCGGGAGCGGCTCAACGCTCGCGTGACCCAGCCCGGCAGGACCTGGGACGAGGCAGTTCGCGAGATCGGCATGACGGGCGTGGATGAAATGGTGGCCGCCGCTGCGCACCAGCCGGCCGGGACGCTCATGCTGCGCTCGGACAAGCTCACCCCGGCCGAACTGGCCGACGAGGTGATGGCTGCTGCTGATCCGTCCCTGACGAGACGCTAGCTGACGGCCCGCCGCGCGTGATGGCACGATCAAGCCCATGGCCGAAGGCGCTGGTGCGCCCCCTTCCCTGCAGGCCTGATCTGCCTGGTTGACAGAAACAGGAGCGTCAGGGATAGGGCTGCACGAAATCTAGACGCGTATCGGTCCATGAATGCCACCAGCGCACCCATCGTCCGCTGGCTGAGTGCGAACCAGATGGTGACGGCCATCCCGCAGCCGGGTCACTGCCTCTGGCGGGTTAGAAATCCTCTATCGCCGCAGGCCCTGACGAATAGGCTCGCGCTCATGACCGACGGTGACTGGAGGGATGGCGGGTTCAGGCAGCGTCGGCCCTCCGTGGAGACTCTCGCCTGGGTTGCGGCGTCGATGGGTCGGGGCAGTCGCATCGTTGGCTATCGCCGATTGACCGGTGGCGTCTGCTCCGCCGTGAATCGGCTGACTGTCGAGCGACGTGGAATGCGAACGTTCGTCGTACTGCGGCAGTACCCGGGCGGGCTTGGCCTGCAGGGGAGCTTGGAGAAGGAGATCGCCAACCTTGGCGTGGTGGCGGGAAGCGGGCTCCCGGTTCCGAGCATTCTGGCTACTGATGTTGCTGGTGCTTCGACGGGGGGCACGCCATCGATGCTGATGACACGGTTGCCGGGGCATGTTCATCTCAATCCGGCGGAACCTCGATCGTGGATGACGAGGATCGCGGAGATTGCTGTATTGCTGCATTCCCTCGATCTCCCCGCGAAGATGTTCAGACCTTGGACGGATTCGTGGATCGCTCCTCTGGACGGGTTTCGGGTGCCGATCGACGCACAGAGGTCGGCTGTGTGGAAGGCGGCGTTTGGTGTCATGGCGGCGCCGCCGCCAAAGGACACCGCCGTCTTTCTGCACTGCGATCTCCTGCCTGTCAACATGCTATGGTCGCGCGGGAGGATCACTGGGCTGACCGACTGGAACTCCATCCATCGGGGGGCGCGCGCGATTGACGTCGGGCACTGTCGGCGATACTTGGCGGCGCTCTACTCACCCGAGTGGTCGGAGCAGCTTCGGTCGCTCTATGAGTCGATCGCCGGGGTGCCTCTCGATCCGTGGTGGGACCTGTATGCCCTGCTGCACCATGACGATAGCCAGCCGAAGTGGATCCGTAGTCAGGTCGCTGGACGCCGTCCCGTCGATGCGCCCGGCATGACCTCCCGGGTCGAGGTCGCTATCGAGACAGCGCTACAACGCCTCGGATAACGGCGGATTCCCTGCTGGTCGCCCTTCCGGTTCTGGCATGCCGCACAATCCCCTGCACGAAGGCCGGTCGCACTCGCATCAATCACCGGATAATAACGAGACACCACACTAGCTGATCAATTCGACTGCTCCCACGCGGCCGTCGCCGTAAGGTGCAGGACGCGGAACTGCATATCGGGCCGGCACACCCATCAGGCAGGATCGTGCAGTGCGATCCACAGGGCTTCGCCGGTAAGGCGCTCACGCTGCCCTTCGTCCTCCCAGTACTCATCGACGACAACCCAGCCCCTCTCAACAAGATCCGCCACCACCGGCGCAATCGTGGAAGGAGGGCTCGCTTCCCTTCGTCTGTGAGATCCGAGGGAGTCGTGGTCGTGCCGGTCTCGATCCACCGGGCGCGGGCCTGCCACTCGTCAAGCACATGGATCACCTGGCCCTCCTCGTGCGCCGTGATCATGACTGCGTACTCCTCGGGTGACAGTGTCAGCCACAGGTTCATGAAGGACGTCATGCCGTTCCCGCATGTGTGCAGATCGGTTGTGAAGCACCATCGATGCTGGTGCCCGATTCCTTTGGGCGGCGCCGAGAGCAGGCCACGGGCCGGGGCTGCACTCGCTGACGGAGGTTCCTTGACCGTTCAGGTCGGACATGTTGCTGCGGCCGCACGACGCGTACCCCCGCTCGTTGAGGCGGCGTCGGGCCAGGCGATCAAGAGGGTGGGGCCAGTTTGGTAGGCTCTTCACGCCTACGATCACAAATCCGAGGATCGAAATGACGGGCGAACGCCGCATGACAGACACGGAGATTGAGAAGCTTCGTAGGCTCTGCGAGCACGCAACTCCAACGCCGTGGCAAGCGATGGTCGAGGGGCGTGATCACACATCTGGCGGCAGCTTCATCATGATCGGGCGGGACGCCAATCGCGACGAGGATATGTACGTTTCTCGCGAATCCGGACCCGCATCATCAGACGATCTTGATTTTATTGCAGCAGCGCGTAACTACTCGCCTCTTCTCTTGGAAGAAATCGTGGACTTGCGTTCCCGGGGCGAGGCGTCGACGTAGTCGCCTGCGACGAGGTAGGCGACGCCGGCAACTCGCCGCGGCGCAGGCGGCTGCGACGGGAACACTGTCCGTGGTCGAGCAGCCGACGGTGGTCGTGCCCCCCATCCGACGACCAGGCGCCACCTCCAGCTCAGACGGACGGCGAGCAGCCGTCCACTGAGGACGAACCGCCGCAGCAGCCGCGTCACGCCGCGCCGCAGGCCGAGTAGACGCTTGTCGGGATGGTCCGTAGCCGCGATGATGGCGACGATCGGATGTGAGGGGAGTTCGGCATGATGACGTTCGGTTTCGGCCAGCGCGCGGGCCAGATCGTGCAGATGGCCTACGTCGTGCAGCGCATGCGGCCGGCGATCGACTGGTGGATCAAGGACGGCAAGGCCGGTCCGTTCTTTCTGCTCGACAGCTTCACCGGCAGCGAGCAGCGCTACCGGGGCCAGCCGGCCACGGCCGATGTGAGCATCGCGATGGGTTTCGCCGGACACATGATGATCGAGCTCATCCAACCGAAAGACGACGAGCCGTCGGTCTACAAGGAGATTGTCGACCGGCGCGGTTACGGCTTTCACCACATCGCGATCGCGTACGAAGACGTGGAGGCCGAACGGGTCGCGTACGAGGAGCGCGGCTACCAGGTTGCCTTCTCAGCGCCGGTGCCGAGCGGCGGCACGGTGTACTACATGGACGAGGGCGTGAGCGCACCGGGCTTCGTCGAGCTGATCCCCGCGACGCCCGGCACGGACGAGATGTTCACCCGCTATTGGCGCGCGTCGGTCGACTGGAACGGCGACGATCCGGTTCGACCGTTCGGCTGAGACTCACCCGGCAAGCGGCGGCCGGATGAGACTCCGACCGCCGCTGTGCTCGTTGTGTGGAACCTAGAAACCGGGACCGTGCTGATGGCCGTGGCCGTGCCCGTGACCGGCTGCCGGTTCGGGCGCCTTGGGCTTCTCGGCGATGAGCGTCTCGGTGGTGAGCAGCAGACCGACGATCGACGCGGCGTTGGCCACCGCGCTGCGGGTGACCTTCACCGGGTCGAGGACACCGGCCTTGACGAGGTCGACGTATTCACCGGTAGCGGCGTCAAGGCCCTTGTTCGCCTTGAGGCCACGCACCTTCGCGACGACCACACTGCCGTCGAGGCCGGCGTTCTGCGCGATCCACTTCAATGGCTCGTCGAGCGCCTTGCGGACGATGGTCACGCCCGTGGCCGCGTCCCCGGTCAGGTTGAGCCCGGTATCCAGCGTGGGCGCCAGTTGGGTCAGGGTCGCCCCGCCACCAGCGATCACGCCCTCCTCGACGGCCGCCTTCGTCGCCGAGATGGCGTCCTCGATGCGGTGCTTGCGCTCCTTCATCTCGACCTCGGTGGCGGCGCCGACCTTGATGACGGCCACGCCACCGGAGAGCTTGGCGAGGCGCTCGTTGAGCTTCTCCTTGTCCCAGTCGGAGTCAGACGCCTCGATCTCCTTGCGGATCTGCTCCACGCGGGCCGCGACCTCGGACTGCTTGCCGCCGCCATCCACGATGGTCGTGTTCTCCTTGTCGACCACGACGCGCCGGGCGGTACCCAGGGCTTCCAAGCCGACGGCGTCGAGCGTGTAGCCGAGCTCGGGGGCGATCAGCTCGCCGCCGGTGAGCACCGCCATGTCCTGCAGCATCGCCTTGCGACGGTCACCGAAGCCCGGAGCCTTGACCGCGCAGATCTTCAGCGTCCTGCGCATCGCGTTGACGACCATCGTCGAGAGGGCCTGGCCGTCGACGTCCTCGGCGACGATGAGCAGCGACCGGCTCGCCTGCAGCACCTGCTCCAGCAGGGGAAGGATCTCCTCGATCGTGCTGATCTTCTGCGGGGTCACCAGGATGTACGCGTCCTCCAGCACCGCCTCGCCGGCCTCGGCATCGGTGACGAAGTAGGGCGACAGGTAGCCCTTGTCGAACTGCATGCCCTCCGTGACCTCGAGCTCGGTGACGAGCGTCGAGCCCTCCTCCACCGTGATGACGCCGTCGCGGCCGACCCGCTCCATGGCATCGGCGATGAGGTCACCGATCGTGCTGTCCTGCGCCGAGATGGTGGCCACGTGCGAGATCTCGGCCCGGGTCTTGACGTTGGTCGCCTTGGCGAGAAGGGCCTCGCTGACGTGGGTGACGGCCGCGTCGATGCCGCGCTTGAGGCTGATCGGATCGGCGCCGGCGGCCACGTTGCGCAGGCCCTCCCGGACCATCGCCTGGGCCAGCACGGTCGCGGTCGTGGTGCCGTCGCCGGCGACGTCATTGGTCTTGGTGGCGACCTCTTTGACCAACTGCGCACCGATGTTCTCGTACGGGTTGCTGAGCTCAATCTCCTTGGCGATGGTGACGCCGTCGTTGGTGATGGTCGGGGCGCCGAACTTCTTGTCGAGAACGACATTGCGCCCGCGCGGTCCCAGCGTGACCTTGACCGCGTCGGCGAGCGCGTTCACACCGTGCTCCAGCAGGTGCCGAGCGTCGTCCGAGAAGCTCAGGATCTTCGCCATATGTGTGGTCCCTTCACACGTCACCGCCCCGGAGCCCGAGCCCGCGGCCACGCGCATGGTGCGCGGCGGGGCGAACGGAATCGGGTCCGGGGCGGCAACGTCGTTGTTGTCGGTGCTCGCCGGCGCCAGTCATCGCAGCGCAACTCGCGGAGCGAGTGCGGAACGCTCAGCGCCGGATTGAGCGGATTGGTCGGGCTCTGTCAGGTCGTACGACCGGCGGTGGGCCGGCCGTACGTCGTGCTCGTCGTACTCGGACTACCGCTCGATGACGGCGAGGACATCGCGGGCCGAGAGCACGAGGTACTCGTCGCCCCCGTACTTGACCTCGGTGCCGCCGTACTTGGAGTAGAGGACGGTGTCGCCCACCTTCACGTCGATCGGGACTCGGTTGCCCTTGTCGTCGATCCGGCCGGGGCCCACGGCGATGACCGTGCCCTCCTGCGGCTTCTCCTTGGCGGTGTCCGGAATGACCAGGCCCGACGCCGTGGTGGTCTCCGCCTCGTTGGCCTGGACGAGGATGCGGTCCTCGAGCGGCTTGATCGCAACCTTGGTCGCGGTGCTCACTGTCATACCCTCCTGGGGCGCTGACTCTTCCTTGTCTGACTGTTTCCTGAACTGCCCTGCGGCGCCGTCGTCGCGGGTGCCGGTGCCGGTGGGGCGCTAGCACCCTCACCCGGAGAGTGCTAACCGACACGTTAGGCCGGAGCTAGCACTCCGTCAAGGAGAGTGCCAGCCGTGTCACCCGCCGTTGGCATCCTCGCCGATCTTCCGGCGCCCGGGGCAGGCGTACGGCATCGTCTTGTCCATGCAGGCGACCGTGGGTGACCGGCTTCACGTACACAGCAATTCCGTCGGCAACCCGGACCGGGTCGCCGAGATCCTCGAGGTCCGCGGTGACGAGGGGTCACCGCCGTACCTCGTGCGGTTCCCGGACGGGCACGAGACCCTGGTCTTCCCCGGTCCGGACAGCGTGGTTGAGCACTCCAAGGCCGGCCCCCGCCTGTCGCGCCGCTTCCTGGGCTGATCGCACCCGCACCTGACCGGCGTCGGCTTCCCGACGCAGGCCGCGGTTGCCCTTGTCACGGGCGCCTACCGTTCGGGGCGTCATCGATCGGGCCGACGACGGCCCGACGCCGCCCCCTGGGAGTAGCCCATGCCCTCGCCACACTTGCGCCGCGGCCTGTTGGCCGTTGGCGCGGCTGCCTGCCTGGCGATCCTCGCCGCCTGCGGCGGCAACGGGACGCCCAACGCGAGCCCGAGCGATACCGACAATGGCCAGGTCCAGGTCGGCGACGTGACGAGCACGCCGACCGGCCAAGCCACCACACCCGCGACCGGCACCACGACCACGACGCCACCCGCGAGCATCAACCCGTACCCGAGCAGCCCCAAGGACTATGGCCTGAAGTTCCTCGCGGCGATCAAGAGCAACGACCAGACCAAGATCGTTGATTTCTCCAACGTCAGCGTCTACAGCGACGCGATCAACAACTACAACGCCCCGAACTTCAACGGATCCTGGACATACTCGAACTGTGCCGGCGGCTTCTGCTACTACTACAACGCCGTGGGAAACACCGCCCAGGTCCAGGTCGACAACTCGCAACTCGGCAAGGCGCACGCCGTCACGTACGTCTTCTTCGATGCCGGTAGCTTCGAAAACGACGTCAGCAGCTACGTGTCCGCCTTCGTCACGGCCTGGACGTCGGGCTCGAAGGTCGGCATGAACGCTCGGGCCACCGACAGCGCCGTCAGTGCCATGAGCGGCCTCCCGATGCCCGTGTCCACTCTTTACAGCACGGTGATCGGCTGCGGCAGCGGGCAGCAATGCATCGACGTCAGTCATGAGACCTCGAGCAACATCATGTACGGGCCCTGCATCCGGTTCATCGTGCAGACGAACAGGCTCGGCAAGGCCGACGCGGTCATCTCGGCAAAGGCGGACAGCGACTGCGATCCGTAGCCGCAGACGGCTCGTGACGAGCGCGCCCGGACAGACGGCCCTGGCGCGCTCGTCGTGTCCGGCAGGATGGCGGGTGTGGACCTCGGCCTCGTCGACCACCTGCGTACGGAGCAGGGGTGCCGAACTCTCGCCTGTGCCGAGGCGCTGGCAGGCAGCGACCCGCTCAGGGCGACGCAGGCACTGCGTGACGCCGGCATCGACGCGGCCATCGCCTCCGCGGCGCTGACCCAGGCAACCCTACGGAGGCGGGCCGCGGCGAAGTTCGGCCCGGATGCCTCGCGGATGCTCTTCACCCGGACCGGCCTGGAGCAGGCGACCCGGGCGGTGGTCGCGGACCGGCGTGCCGCCCGTCTGGCCTCGGCGGGGGTCGCGTCCGTGGCCGACCTGGGTTGCGGCGTCGGGGCCGACACGCTCGCCTTCGCTCGGGCCGGACTGCGCGTCTGCGCGGTCGAGGCGGATCCGGTCACCGCAGCCATCGCGGCCGCGAATGTCGAGGAACTCGGCCATGGCGGTTCGGTCACGGTGACGTGCGGCGACGCGGCCGCCGCGGATCTGTCCTGTGTGGACGCGGTCTTCTGCGACCCGGCCCGGCGCGACCCCGCCCGAGGCCGACGGGTCTTCGACCCGGGCGCCTTCGCCCCGCCGTGGTCGTTCGTGTCGGCCCTGCCGGCCCGCGTGCCGGCGACCGTGCTCAAGCTCGCGCCGGGCATCGACCATGCGCTGATCCCCGACGGCGCCGAGGCCGAGTGGGTCAGCGTCGCCGGCGACGTGGTCGAGGCGGCCCTGTGGCACGGCCCGCTCGCCGTCGCCGCCCGGCGGGCCACGCTGATCGGCACGGACGGCACGGCCCACGAGCTGACGGGGCCGGGCACGGTGACCGCGCCCGTGGCGCCGCCGCGACGCTACCTTTACGACCCGGACGGCGCCGTGGTCCGGTCGCACCTCGTCGCCGAGTTCGCCTCCACTGTGGACGGTAAGGTCGCGGACCCACGGATCGCGTATGTCTTCGCCGACACGCCGACGCCCACGCCGTTCGCGACCGTGTTGGAGGTCCTCGCCGAACTGCCGTACGGGCGCAAGGCACTGCGGGCCGCACTGCGGGCGCACGACATCGGGACGCTGGAGATCCGCAAGCGCGGCGTCGCGGTCGACCCCGACGAGCTGCGCCGCGACCTGCGTCTGGATGGCCGCACCCCGGCCGCGCTCGTGCTGACCCGTCTGGGCACCCGCCCGGTGGCGTTCCTGTGTCAGGCGGTGCGCGCCTGAGCCCCGGTAGGCTGCGGTACGTGGCAGGACAGGCGACGCCGGCACTCGCGGTGCTGGGCCGGGAGCGGGTCGAGCATCGGCTGCACACCTACTCGCTCGACGCGGACACGCCCAACTACGGCGCCGCCGTCGCGGAGGCGCTCGGCGTGCAGCAGGCACGGGTCTTCAAGACCCTGGTGACCGAAGTGGACGGTACCCTCACCGTCGCCGTCGTGCCCGTCACGGGCGACGTGGACCTCAAGGCGCTCGCCGATGCCGCCGGCGGCAAACGGGCAGCGCTGGCGGACCGCACGCTCGCGGAGCGGACGACCGGCTATGTCCGCGGCGGCATCAGCCCGCTCGGACAGCGCAAGCGGCTGCCGACGGTCGTGGACGAGTCGGCCACCGCGCACCCGACCGTCTTCGTCAGCGCCGGCCGCCGTGGGCTTCAGGTCGAGCTGAGCCCGGTCGATCTGATCCGGGTCACCGGTGCCGTCACGGCACGGATCGCCGCATGACCCGGGGTGCGAGCGGGCCGCCGTGGCTGGTCGGGGTCGGGACCGCCGCCGTCTAGCACAAGGTCGGCGTGGGCCCGCGGCTCCTGGATGCGCAGGTAGTCGTCCTCGGCGGGCATCCAGACCTCCTCCCACAGGCGCCGCATCTCCTCGCCATCGCGGGTCAGAGCCCGGCGCAGCCGCAGTGCCCGGTCCGCGCCACAGACCACCCTGACGTCGTAGTGCTCCCGCAGCGCCGCCTCGGTGCAGTAGACGCCCTCGACGATCACCGGGCCGTCGGCGGGCACGTCTTCCCCGTCGATGAGGCGATCGTGCTCCCAGTCGTAGACCTGGTATCTGCTGGCGCGTCCCGCACCGGCCGGCACGAGGACCTGGTCCCGCAACCGGTCCAGGTCGAACTGCCCGCCGATCGCGAAGTCGCGCTCGGGACGTACCGCCGAGGGCAGGTAGAAGTCGTCGGCGTGCACGACCGTGCATCCGTCGAGGCGGTCGGCCAGCCGTGCCGCGAGCGTGCTCTTGCCCGATCCGCCCGGCCCGTCGATCCCCACGACCGGCCGTACGCCCGGCAGGTGGGCGAGGTAGGTCGCGAGCCGTGCGGTGTCGAGGACTCCCGCGACCGCAGCGCCGGGACCGTCCACTCGCGACACGAGGGCCGCTCAGCGATCCACCGGGAAGAAGTCCCAGGCGTGCGCGGCTCGCGTGATGAGCTGCGGCGGTGGCTCCTGGAAGTCCTCGGGCTCGCCGTTCCATCGCGTGATGACGACGAGCCGGAAGTCCGGCGACGAGAAGACCTCGCTGGAGATGTGCATGGGGTTGGTCTCGACCGTGGGCACGGCCACCTCGCAGACCCAGTTGAGCAGCGCGGTGAAGGTACGCGGCTCGGCCCGGACCTCCCACATGCGAACGATCACGGCGCGTCCCTCCCGGCGGCTCAGACGGTCACTGTAGCGACCGGCAGCGCCGGGTCGGCCGGCAGATCCAGCGCACTGGGCGCGCGACCCGCGGCCATCAGATGTGCGCCCAGGGCCGCCACCATGGCGCCGTTGTCCGTGCAGAGCCGCGCCCGTGGCACGCGCAGCGCGATGCCCTCCTTGTCGCACCGGGCCTCGGCGAGGCTGCGCAACCGTGAGTTGGCGGCCACGCCGCCGCCGATCACGAGCGTGTCGATGCCGTACTCCCGGCAGGCATCGACGGCCTTGGCCGTGAGCACGTCGCAGACCGCCTCCTGGAAGCTGGCCGCGACATCCGAGACCGGGATGGTCTCGCCATCGCGCAGCCGCTTCTCCAGCCAGCGCGCCACCGCGGTCTTCAGGCCGGAGAACGAGAAGTCGAAGCGATGCTCGGCGACGTCGCGGCTCTGCGTGAGCCCGCGCGGAAACGCGACCGCGTCCGGATTGCCCTCCTGCGCCGCGCGGTCGACCGGCGGTCCGCCCGGGAACGGCATGCCCAGCAGGCGGGCGACCTTGTCGTACGCCTCGCCCGCCGCGTCGTCGATCGTGGCGCCCAGCGGCTGAACCCGCCCCGCGAGATCCTCGACCAGCAGCAGCGACGAGTGCCCGCCCGAGACGAGCAGCGCCACCGACGGCGATGGCAGCGGGCCGTGCTCGAGCATGTCCACGGCCACGTGGGCGGCGAGGTGGTTCACGCCATAGATCGGCTTCTCCGTCGCGACCGCATATCCCTTCGCCGCAGCGATCCCCACGAGCAGGGCCCCGGCCAGCCCAGGGCCCGCCGTCACCGCAATCGCGTCCACATCGGAGAGTCGCACTCCGGCGGTGCGCAGCGCCCGCTGCACGGTCGGCACCATCGCCTCGAGGTGGGCCCGGCTCGCAACCTCCGGCACCACCCCGCCATACCGCGCGTGTTCGTCCACACTGGACGCGACCTCGTCGGCGAGGAGCGTGGACCCGCGGACGACCCCGACGCCGGTCTCGTCGCAGGATGTCTCGATGCCCAGGACCAGCGGTTCAGGCATGCGGTTCGTCCCTTCGCATCACCAGCGCATCGGTGTTGCTCGGCTGGTAGTAGCCGCGGCGTACGCCGACGATCTCGAAGCCGTACCCGGCGTACATCTTCTGAGCCGGGGCGTTGTCGGCCGCGACCTCGAGCAGCGTGTGCGTCGCACCCCGGTCCCGCGCGTGCGCGAGCAGCTCGTCGAGCAGGAGCCGGCCGATGCCGAGGCGCTGGCGGTCACGCCGCACGGCGATGTTGTTCACCCACGCCTCGGGGCGAACGACGGCGATCCCGGCATACCCGACAACACTGTCGCCCTCGAGCGCAGCGACGTAGTGATGCCCGTTGGCGAGTTCGTTCCAGAACATCGCCGGCGACCAGTGCTCCGCACCGAAGAGGTCGGCCTCGATGGCGAGCACCTGGTCGAGGTGGAACCAGCGCAGCCGCCCCAGCGTCACGGTTCTCATCGCGCCACGGCCTTGGGCGCGTGCGGCTCGGCGACATCGGGCCGGCGCAGGTAGAGCGGGGTGAGGATCTCGCCGGGTGCCCGGTGGCGCACCCGGTCGGCGGCGAGGCAGGCGAGCGCGACCGGCGGCGGATAGCGCGGCTCGTCGAGGTACGGCCACGGCAGCGCAGCGGCGTACCGGTGGGCGCCGTCGCCCAATGCGACCTCGACCTCGCTACCCGCGAGCAGTTCGGCGACGCGCTCGGGCCGGTCCACGGCGGGCTCGGTCAACGCGACACCGCCGCGATAGACACCCCAGTAGATCTCCTTGCGACGGGCATCCGTGGCGACCAGGCTCGCCGCTCGGGCGGCGGTACCGATCGCGTCGAGCGAGCACACGCCGTAGGTCGGGATCCCCAGCGCCTGGCCGATCGAGGCGCCGGTCGCGAGCCCCA
The DNA here is from genome assembly GCA_036557785.1 of Micromonosporaceae bacterium. Taxonomy (GTDB): domain Bacteria; phylum Actinomycetota; class Actinomycetes; order Mycobacteriales; family Micromonosporaceae; genus DATBGZ01. The sequence goes on along the minus strand of DATBGZ010000037.1, from coordinate 117,422 downwards.
CCCGCAGGCCGGTGAACGGCCCGGGCCCCACGCCCGCGACGATGGCCGCGAGGTCACGGCCGCTGACGCCCGCCGCGGAGAGCACCGACGCGACCGCGGGGGCGAGCAGCTCGCCGTGGGCACGGGCGTCCGTGACACACCGCGCCGAGAGCGCTCGCACACCGGTCCGGCCGCTGGCCATGGGATCGACGAGCACGACCGCCGCGGTGACCGCGGGGGTGGCGGTGTCCAGCACGAGCACGAGCACGAGCGGAACCCTACCCGCGCCCGACCGGACCCGCGGCGAGATCCAGCGACAGCAGCCGGCTCGCCCAGTCGCCGCCCACGCCCCGCAGGTGCGCCGTGCGGCTGTCGTCCTCATGCCGGCTCAGCCGTACGAGCAGGTGTGCGTCGGCGAGCCGCTCCACCTTTCCGCCGCCCCATTCGACCACCGTCACCGCCTCCTCCAGACCGGTATCGAGATCCAGGTCGTCCACCTCGGCGATGCCGCCGAGCCGGTAGGCGTCGACGTGCACGAGGGGCAGGGCGCGCCCCCGCGTCGGGTGCGGCCGGTGCACCCGGGCGATCACGAACGTCGGCGACGTGACGGCGCCCAGCACACCGAGGCCGTCACCGATTCCCTGCGCCAGCACGGTCTTGCCGGCGCCGAGCGGCCCATCGAGGATCACGAGATCTCCAGCCCGCAGCACCGCGGCGAGCCGGCGGCCCAGGTCGCGGGTGTCGTCGGCGGTCCGCAACTCGATCGCGGTCACGCACCGATCCTACGGACGAAGGGAAGCAGGACCGCGTTCACGTCATCGCCGCGCTCCACCAACGCCACGTGGCCGGCGCCGGGGATGACGGCGAGTTCCGCGTGCGGCAACGCTCGCGCGATCGCCCGTGAGTGCTCGACCGGGGTGACCCGGTCCTGTTCGCCTGCGATGAGCAGGACGGGGACCGGCTTGAGCACAGGCAGTCCCGGCTCGCGGTCGTGGCTGTAGAGCGCTCGCATGTAGCGGGCCACCGATTCGGTCGACGTGGCCGTGATCATCTGCTCCACATAGGACACCAGCGCCGGGCTCCCGCCCTCCGAGCCGAACCCGTACCGCCGGGTCAGCAGCCAGGCCAGGTCACTGGCGGATGCGCGAGCGCGGTCGAGCACGGTCGCCGTCGCGGTACCGGCCCCGGAGATCAACGGCAGCAGGCGGCCGCGGAAGCGCACCACCACCTCCGGCAGGCCGAACGTGACCCCGCCCGCCGACGTGTTCGCGAGCACCACACCGGCGACCCGCCCGGAACCGGTGAACAGCTCCGGCACGAGGTCGGCCAGTGCCATGATCGCCATGCCACCCATGGAGTGCCCGAAGAGTACGACGGCGCCGTCTCGGGGCGCGCACTCCTCGATCACCTTGCGCAGCGCCGAGGCGAGCATCTCCAGCGTGTACTCGCCCTTCTCCAACCGGCCCGATCGGCCATGCCCGGGCTGGTCGTACGAGACGGTCCGCACCCCCTCGACGCGGGAGAGTGCCTGGCGCTGGAAGTGGAACGTGCCCATGTCGAGGCAGAAGCCGTGGATGAAGACGACCGTGACCTCGGCACCGCGACGGCGGGGTTGGCCCCCGGTCCCCCAGCGCGGGGCCGTGATCTCGACGTGCAGCGGCACGCCCTCGGCCGTGACGATCGTGCGGTACTCGTCGGCGGGCAGCTCGCCGAATGGCTCGTCGGCGTACGGATCGTGCCCCACGACGCGCTTCTGGCGCCGCAGCAGCGTTCGCTCGGCGGCGAGTCCGGCCGCCACCCCGGCGGCCGCGAGTCCCACCAGGCCGCCCACGACTCCAGCGGCGACCCGACCACGGCCGCCGCTGCGACGCGGCGGTTCGAGAACACCCTCACTCATCGATCGACCTCGACGCCCTCCGTGAGGGCTCCACTGTAGACCCGAGGCACCCGGGTGCTGCCGAACCGCGTCACGATCTCGTAGTTGATCGTGTCCACCGCCCTGGCCCAGTCGTCGGCGGTCGGCTCGCCATCCTCGCCCGGTCCGAACAGCACCGCCACGTCGCCCGCGGCCACCGCGTCATCGCCACAGTCCAGCACGATCTGGTCCATGCAGACCCGGCCGGCGATGCGCCGGTTCGCGCCGGCCAAGTGGACGAACGCCCGGTTGCTCGCGGCACGCGGGACCCCGTCGGCGTACCCGAGCGGCACGAGCGCGAGCGTCGCCGGCCCCGGGGTCTGGTACGTGTGCCCGTAGGAGACGCCCTGACCGGCGGGGACGCGCTTGGTGAGCACGACCCGCGCCCGCACGGTCATCGCCGGACGCAGCGCCATGTCCAGCCTGGGCACCGGATTCAGGCCATAGCAGGCGATCCCGGGTCGCACGAGATCGAAGTGCGTCTCTGACCGTGTCAGCGTGGCGGCGGAGTTCGCCAGGTGCCGGTAGCGCGGGGCGAGGCCGAGCCGCTCGGCCGTCGCGAGGCCGTCGTGGAACGCGGCCAACTGCGCGTCGTTGGTGGGGTGCCCCGGCTCGTCGGCGTGGGCCAGGTGGCTCCACGCGCCGACCACGGCGATGGTGCCGTCGGCCTGCGCCTTGGCCGCCGCCTCGCAGAGGGCGGGCCAGTCCCCGGCCACGGCGCCGCCACGGGACAGCCCGGTGTCGAGCTTGAGGTGCACCCGGGCAGCGATGCCCGTACGGCGTGCGGCACCGACGATCTCCGCGAGCTGGGCGATCGTGCCGGTCCCGAGATCCACGCCCGCCTCGAGCGCCGGGGCGAGGGCGACGCCCGGCGAGATGAGCCAGGCGAAGACGGGAGCCGTGACCCCGGCGGCGCGCAGGGCCAGCGCCTCGCCGACCGTGCACGCACCGAGCCAGGTGGCCCCGCCGCGCAGCGCCGCCCGGGCCGCCGTCACCATCCCGTGCCCGTACCCGTCGCCCTTCACCACGGCCATGACCTCGGCGCCGGACGACGCGGCGATCTCGCGCAGCAGGCGCACGTTGTGCTCGATCGCGTCAAGATCGACGCGCACCTCGGCCTGCCACATGTCCAGATCTTACCGGTCAGTAGGCGGACAGCAGAGATCCGATCACGACGGGTAGCGCCACCGCGACGTCCTGTGAGGTCACCGGCCGCCGCGACGCGGCGTGGCGGCCGGCGAGGCCGTGCACGAAGGCGGCTGCCAGGGCCGCCCGGGGTGCGGGTAACCCGGCCGCCAGGAGCGAGACCAGCAGCCCGGCCAGCACGTCCCCGGTTCCGGCCGTGGCGAGCACCGGCGAACCGGTGGGGTTCACCCAGGCGTCCCCGTCGGGGTCGGCCACCACGGTCCGGTCGCCCTTGAGCAGCACCGTCACCCCGAGTCGCTGGGCCAGACCACGCGCCGCCGCCACCCGATCGGGCCCGACCACCTCGCCCGCGATCCGCTGGTACTCCCGGTCATGGGGCGTCACCACCGTCGGCGCGTCGCGCGCGCGGATCGCCTCGGCCATGTCGGGCTCACCGGCCAGGGTGAGCCCGTCCGCGTCGACCACCACCGGTACGGGCGCGGCGAGCACGGCGCGCAACTCGCCCAGCGCCCGCTCGTCGGTGCCGGTGCCGCAGCCCACGAGCCAGGCCTGCACGCGACCCGCCCGCCCCACGCTCGGGCCCGCGACCACGGACGGATGTGCCCGCACCACGTCGCCGGCGACCGGCCCGGCGTAGCGCACCATGCCGGTCGGTCCAGCCAGCGCACCCGCGGCGGAGAGCAGAGCCGCGCCCGGAAAGCCTGCCGAGCCCGTGGCGAGCCCGGCCACGCCGCGCGTGTACTTGTCCGACGCCGGCCCGGGCAGTGGCCACCATGACGCGATGTCGTCGAGATCGGGCACCTGGACCGCGGGCGGGGCGTCCGGTGTGGACAGTCCAATGTCGACCGTGTCGACGAGTCCCGCGAGGGCGGCGGCCGGGCCCACGACCAGCGCGGGCTTGAGGCAGCCGAAGGTGACCGTGACGTCGGCGCGCACCACCGGACCCTCCACCGCGCCCGTGTCGACCGCCACGCCCGAGGGCACGTCGACGGCCACCACGGCCGGGCGCTCGGCGGCGTCCCAGGCATCCAGCACCCGTACGGCCGCGGCCGCGGTGCCGCGCAGAGAGCCCTTGGCCCCGATGCCCACGATGCCATCGACCACGAGGTCCACTGTGGACTCATGCAGGGCCCGGTCGACCTCGCCATCGCTGGCCGCGCTCGTCACCCGCCCACCGGCGTCCCGCAGCGCGGCGAGCCCCTGCGCATGGGCCTTCTCCGGCGCCAGCAGGAGCGCCCGTACGGCCGCCCCCCGCCGGGCCAGCAACGCGCCCGCGAACAGGGCGTCGCCGCCGTTGTTCCCACCGCCGACGAGCAGCAGCACCCGCGAGCCGTAGACACCGGTGTCGGCGAGCAGTTGCGCGCACCGACGGGCCAGGCCCTCGGCGGCGCGCCCCATGAGCGTCAGCTCCGGCAGCGCCTGCATCAGCTTTGCCTCGGCGGCCCGTACGTCGGCCGCCCGCCATGCACCCCTCATCGACCGCCCCCTTCGGCTGTTAACGGGGATCGTCGCCCTCGGCGAGGACCATGGCCGACGCGATGCCACCATCGTGCGACAGCGACAGGTGCCAGCGGGTGATACCCCGCTCGGCCGAGGCGGCGGCGACCGTACCGGCGACGGTCAACCACGGCCGCCCGTCGTGATCGGTGACCACCTCGCAGTCGTGCCAGTTGAGGCCGTTCGGGGCACCGAGCGCCTTCGCCACCGCCTCCTTCGCGGCGAACCGCGCGGCGAGCGACTCGTACGGCCGGGCCAGGCCGGAGGGCGTGTGGCGCTCGGCCTCGGTGAAGAGTCGCTCCCCCAGCAACGGCGTGCGTTGCAGGGCGCGGCCGAAGCGTTCGACCAACACCACGTCGATCCCGACCGCCACAATCACCCTGTCCCGCCCACGGCTTCGCCCCGCCCGATCACTCCGGCCCGCCCACGGCTTCGCCCCGCCCGATCACGCCTGCCCGCCCACGGCTTCGCCCCGGATCACATCGGCAGCCTAGACCGCTGGATGGTCCGGCATCGGGGACCTGCACGAGACGGCATGACGAGCGGGGTCAGGGGGTGCTCAGCGCGGATTCCCGGTCGCCGACCACCTGCGCCACGGTGGCGATCGTCGCGAACCTGCCGGCGAGCGCGTACTCCGTCCGGGCGAGGATCGCGTCGACCGGCAGCGTCCGCGGGTCGGCCAGCAGTTCGCCCACGCTGAGGTGCTCCGGCGCGTCACGGTGCGGGGCGGGGAAGGTCACCGTCGCCTCGGTCACGAAGGTCACCTCGTAGCCCAGATCGCTCGCCACGCGGGCGGTGGTCTCGACGCACTGCTCGGTACGGATGCCGCAGACCACGACGTGCCTGATCCCGTAGGAGACGAGGATCTGCTGCAGGTTCGGGGTGGTGAAGGCGTTGTGGGACGTCTTCGTCACGACGGGCTCGCCCTCGCGGGGCCGCAGACCCTCGATCGGCCGTACGTGCCCGTTGGCGGGGTCGAAATCGCCCCCACTGCCCGCCTCAGCGTGCAGCACCCAGACCACGAGCTCATTCCGCTCGCGGGCGGCGTCCACGAGGCGATTGACGTCGGTGACGATGTCGGGATTGGAGGCGGTCGCCCAGAGCGGGCGCTGGCGGAACGACTCCTGCACGTCGACGACGATCAGTGCTGTTGACATGCCCTCGATCCTGCCCGCCGGGCCTGGCTGTCGCCAGGGACCATCGCGCCAGGAATCGCAACCATCGGGTCAGTGGGCGCGGGCGCGGTCGGCGAGCGCATTGATCACGCCGGCCGCGGTGGCGGCGTCATCGACGGTGACGACAATCGATCGCCCACCCGTCCGCTCGACCAGCAGCCCCTCGCCGGAGCGCAGCACGACGCCGACGCGACCGCCGCGGCCCACCCGCCAACCCCACCCGCCGAAGTCGCCCAACGGCGAGACCTGCGTGACGTCGGCACGAACGATCTCGTCGAGCGGCACCCGGTAGCGCGGCAGGCCAACGCCGGATCGCACCGTGAGACCCGAGCGGTCCACCCGGACCACGAGCGACGACATGCTCACCAGCAGGACGAGGACCACGGCAACGACGGCCAGCACACCCCACAACCGCGTCCACACGGCCAGCCCGACGATCAGCGCGGTCGCCGGAACGCCGATCACGAAGACCATGGGCGAGGACTGCCGGCCGGTCCAGGAGGTGCTCTCGCCGCCGAGGAGCCTCGCGCGGGGCGCGTCGGGCGCCGGCGCCACGTCGGTGGGCTGCGGCGGGTCGCCGGGGACGGCCACCGCGACGATCACGGCCGGCACCAGCGAGCCCAGGACGGCGATGACGATCAGCGAGCCCAGACCGCGGGCGTCGCGGGCGTCGACCAGACCGCGCTGGTTCGCCAGAGTGCCGACCAGAATGATCGAGAGGAACAGGGCTGCCCAGACCGTTGCTCCCGCGCCGATGCGGCGGATCACCGCCGATTGGCCCAACGCCCAGGTGACCGCGCCGAAGCCGAGCACCAGGACCAGGCCCAGGCCGATCAGGGTGCCGATGAACGAGGAGAGCGACGAGAAGCCGTTCGGAATGTCGCCCTTGCCCCAGTGCGAGGCGACCGGGTCGGGCAGTTGCGATCGCCAGGACCACGAGACGATCGCGGCCACGGCGAGTACCACCACCCCGCCGATCGTGACGACGGCGGCCGTGAGGCGGCGGCGCACGGAAACTGACGATTGTGGCATTCTGGTGCTCCTATGGGTGGCCTGAATGACCACGATAACGACGCGCTCATGCTCGGTCGATCACCCGAGCGATGCGCCGGTCGGGTACGACCCACATGAGCGCGACGGCGGTGAACGCGGCCAGCGCCAGCGCCACGCCGACCCGGCCGTGGGTGTCCACCACCGAGGCGCACACGATGCCGACCAGGTAGAGCACCGGTGACAGCTTGCCCTTCAAGTCGACACCGACCGCGTGAGCCAGGGGCGAGCCGGGGCCCTGCTGGCGGATGATGACCGTCTGCAGCACGTAGTACGCGATCGCCGCGAGCAGCAGGTTCGTGCCGTAGACGGCCACGGGTACGGGCAGCAGCCGGGAGTCGTCCATCCATCTGGTGGTGAACGGGAACAGGGAGAGGAAGAAGAGCAGGCCCAGGTTCGCCCACAGGACCGCGCCGCTGATGTGCCGCACGAGGCTGAACATGTGGTGGTGGTTGTTCCAGTAGATGCCCACATAGACAAAGCTCAGCAGGTAGGTGAGCAGCCCGGGACCGGTGACCCGGAGAAACGCGCCGATGCCGAAGCCGTCCTCGGGTGGAGGCGTGCTCAGTTCGAGCACCATGATGGTGATGATGATGGCGAGCACGCCGTCGCTGAACGCCTCCAGCCGCGCGGTCCTCACGGGCCGCAGTCTAGGGCCAGAACCGGTTTGGCCCGACGACTCGGGTCGAACTACGGTCGGCACATGCTCGAGTTGATCGCCCCGACCACGCGCCTGCGGCAGGCCTGGCTCGACGCGCAATCGGAGTGGGAGCCCGGCGACACCATGCATGGCAGCGGTTCCGACGGTTGGGCGGAGCTCCGCACGACCGATGGGTTCGCGGCGTGGGTAGAGCACCTGCTGCGGATGTCGGACGAGTCGGTGCCGACCGCGCCGGACCGGGTGCACGCCACGTACTGGTGGGTCGTCGATGGCGACACCTACCTCGGCGCGATCACGCTGCGCCACCGCCTCAACGACTTCCTGCTGCGCGCGGGCGGCCACATCGGCTATGGCGTGCGCCCCTCCGCGCGGGGCCGCGGAGTCGCGACCTGGGCGCTGGGCCAGGTTCTCGGCCACGCGCGAGCCATGGGGCTGCCCCGCGTGCTCATCACGTGCCGCGACGCGAACGTGGCCTCGGCGCGCACCATCGAGCACAACGGGGGCGTGCTGGAGGACATCCGGGAGACCGAGTTCGGGCCAACCCGGCGGTACTGGGTCAACCTGCGCCACCAGGGTGCGTGACGTTACGCCGCCTTCGCGTAGGTGTCGAGGAAGGTGAATATAGCGGTGTTCGCCTCACTGTTGCTGTTGCCGCCCAGCGGGAGGTCCTGGCCGTGCGCGGCACTTCCCTCGATGACCACGAGCTTCTTCTGGGTACCGGGAGTCGCGTCGTAGAGCATCTGGGCTGAGCCGGTGAACTCGGTGTCCTGCGATCCGACGACGAAGAGCACGGGAACACTCAGCGTGCTCACGCCGGCGATGGCGTCGGCGCCCGGGTAGACGGCGGGACCGGAGAGGCTGACCACGGCCGTCACCGGGGGCACGATCGACGAGGCGACCGCGAGCACCGCTGCTCCCCCACGCGACGCGCCGATCAGCACGAGGCCCTGCGCGCCGACGGTACGGAAGTACGCCGCGGCCGCCTGCACGTCCTCGCCGACCAGACCCCTGCCGCCGGTCTGCTCGGCGTAGTCGAACGCGAGCACCCGGTACCCACGATCGGTGAGTTGGTGGACGTACGCGCGCCACGAGCACGCGTCAACGCCGTTGGCGAGCAGGACGCCGGTGCTGCCGGTCCCGGCGAGGTAACCGGTGAGAGTGTCGCCCGAGGGGTTGGTGAAGGCGATCGGCTGCAGCGAGCGGTCGTCGCACGGAGCGCCCGCTGCGGGAGCGGGGGCCGGTGCGCGACCACACCCGGCGAGGCTGATCACGAGTGCGGCCAGCAACCACAGCTTCCGCATGGCCGTAACCTAACGTGCAGTGCCCGCCCGCGTTGTCCCGCACGACCTCCCGGCGATCGCGCGGCGCAGGCACGCCAGGTGACGGACCGTACGGCCGGCCGGGTGCGGCAGGACCTTCGAACCCTGCGATCGGTCTGCCCGGGGAGGATGGTGTGAGGGTGAGCGAGGTGCGCGAGTGGAGCGCGGACGCGCTGACCACGGATGGCGCGATCGTACGGCTGCGACCGGTGGCGCCCGGCGATGCCGAGGGCCTCTCGGCGCTGTATCGGCAGGGATCCTCCGACGGCCTGCGGCTGCGCTTCTTCGGCAGCCCCGGCGAGCACGGGATCGAGACCGAGGTCGCGCGCCTCGTTCGCGCGCCGGCCGGAGACCACGAGGCGATCCTCGCCGAGGCTGAGGGGCGCATCGTGGGCGTGGCGTCCTACGAGCGACGCCCGGCCGACTCGCCCAGCGCCGAGTTCGCCGTCTATGTCCACGACGAGCTTCGGGGTCGCGGCATCGGGACGCTCCTGCTGGAGCACCTCGCGGGTCTGGCGCGGCGCGCCGGCGTCACGGAGTTCGCCGGCGACGTGCTGGCGAGCAACGCCGGGATGCTGCGCGTCGTCCGCGACCTCGACCTCAAGGGGTCGGCGGTGCTCGATGAGGGCGTGATCGATGTCCGGCTGCACACGGTTCCGGACGCCGCGACCCTGGCCCTGGCCGACGCGCGCGACCGGGCGGCTGCGGCTGCCTCGCTGCGACCGTTGCTGCGGCCGCGCGCCGTCGCCGTGGTGGGCGCTGGCCGTACGCCGGGAGGCATCGGCCACGCGACGCTGCAGGCCCTCGTGGAGTACGGCTTCGCGGGCCACGTGTACGCGGTCAACCGCAACGCCACCGAGATTGCCGGCGTGGCCTGCTATCCGTCGGTAGCCCAGATCCCGGAGGCGGTCGACCTGGTCGTCGTCTCGGTGCCGGCGCCCGCGGTGGCGCAGGTGATCGCCGACGCCGGCGAGGCTGGGGTGCGGGCTGCGGTCATCCTCAGCTCCGGGTTCGGCGAGGTCGGCGGCGGCGCTTCGCAGTCGGAGGTGGTGGCGATCGCGCGGCGGCACAGCATGCGGGTCGTCGGCCCCAACTGCCTCGGCGTCCTCAACACCGAGCCGAGCGTACGGCTGGCCGCCACCTTCTCCCCCGTGCTACCGCCACCCGGCGGGCTGGCGCTCGCCTCCCAGTCCGGGGCCATCGGGATCGCCGTGCTCGACCACGCCGCCCGCACGGGCGTCGGCATCTCCGACTTCGTCTCGTTGGGGAACAAGGCCGACGTGAGCGGCAATGACCTGCTCTCCTACTGGTACGACGATCCCACCACCACGACCGTGGCGCTGTACCTCGAGTCGTTCGGCAACCCACGCAGGTTCGCGCGCATCGCCCGGACGCTCGCGCGTCGCAAGCCGGTGCTCGCTGTCGTGAGTGGACGGTCGGCCGCCGGCGCCCGGGCCGGCGCCTCGCACACGGCTGCGGCGGCCTCGCCAGCGGTCGCAGTGGACTCGCTGTGCGCCCAGGCCGGCATCATCCGCGTCGACCATCTCGGCGAGTTGCTCGACACCGCACGGATCGTGACCGACCAGCCCCTGCCTGCCGGTGACCGGCTTGGCATCGTCGGCAATGCCGGCGGTGTCAACGTGCTCGCCGCCGATGCGGCTGAGGCGGCCGGACTCCGCGTGCCGCCCGCGAGCTCCGAACTCGCGTCGGCACTCTCCACTGTGGTCCCGGGGGCAGGCAACCCGCTTGACCTCGGTGCCGCCGCGAGCCCGTCGGCCTTCGCCGCCGCGCTGGACCTGCTGCTCGGCAGCGGGGAGGTCGACGCCGTGCTCGCTGTCGTCGCGGCGACCCGAACCAACGACGTCCCCGCGACCTTGGCGGCGGTCGGCTCGGTCGCGGACCGCCACCGCGATGTCCCGCTTGCCGCGGTCGTGCTCGGGACCGGTGCACCCGCGAGCATCGGGGAGCGCCGGGCGCCCGTCTTCGACCTGCCGGAGCGGGCCGTCGCGGCCGTGGCACGGGCCGCCCGGTACGCCGTCTGGCGCGCTCAGCCCGCCGGTGCCGAGCCGATCTTCTCCGATGTGGACACTCTCGGTGCCCGGGGCGTGGTCGAGGCGGCACTGGCCCGCGGCGAGGGGTGGCAGGACCACGCGACCACCGCCGAGATCCTGCGGCGCTACGGCATCCCGGTCGTCTCCACGCGTACGGTCACCAGCGCGCACGAGGCGGCCGACGCCGCCGCGGAGCTCGGTTTCCCGGTGGCGCTCAAGGCCGCCGACCCCGACCTGGTGCACAAGAGCGACATCGGCGCGGTACGGCTGCGGCTGGCCGACGCGACCGCGGTCCGGCACGCGTACGACGAGATCGCGGCAGCGACGCACAACACGCAACCGGCGGTGCTGGTGCAACCCATGGCGAGCGGCGAGGTCGAGCTCGTCGGCGGCATCGTGCACGACCACCTCTTCGGCTCACTCGTGATGCTCGGTCTCGGGGGCGTGCACACGGACCTCTTCGGCGACCGGGCGTTCGCGCTCGTCCCGGTGACCGACACCGATGCCACCCGGATGTGGCGCTCGTTGCGGGCCGCGCCGTTGCTCACCGGCTACCGGGGAAGCGCGGGCGTCCCCATCGCCGCCGTCGAGGATCTCGTGCTGCGGCTCGGCCGCCTCGCCGAGGAGCTGCCCGAGGTCGCGGAGCTCGACCTCAACCCGGTGCTCGCCGGTCCGGAGGGCGTCGTGGCCGTCGACACCAAGCTGCGGTTGCTGCCGGTCTCCGGCGAGCCCGACGCGGTCCTGCGCCAGCTGCGGGCATCCCGCTGACGGCCGCAGCGCACGGTCACGATCGGCTGAACCGGTAGGTGCGCCGGCGCAGGTGGCGCAGGCCGGTGGCGAGCATGGGTACGGTCGGCGGCACCGGCCAGCTTCGATAGAAGATCTGCTTGCCTACCTCGATGAGCAGCAGGTAGGCCACGACCATCACCACCAGCGCCGCGTAGAACCGGATCGGGACCGGGGCGAAGCCGAGGTCGGGGCCCAGCGGTGTGGCCGGAAGCACGGCACCGACCACGACGACGCTGAGCGCGGCCGCGGCCAACGTCAGGCTCGGTCGGCTGCGCCAGAACGGAGTCCGGCGGGTGCGGATCGCGAAGATGACCAGCGTCTGGGTCGCGAGTGACTCGACGAACCAGCCGGACCGGAACAGCGGCGCGCCAGCGTGGAAGACCCCCAGGAGGATGCCGAAGGTGGCGAAGTCGAACAGCGAGCTGACGGGTCCGAAGGCGAGCATGAACCGTCGGATGAACCCGATGTCCCAATGCGCCGGGCGGCGTAGCTGCTCCTCGTCGACGGTGTCGGTCGGGATGGCGAGCTGGCTCGAGTCGTAGAGCAGGTTGTTGAGCAGGATCTGGGACGGCAGCAGCGGCAGGAACGGCAGGAACAGCGATGCGCCGGCCGCCGAGAACATGTTGCCGAAGTTGCTGGAGGTGCCCATCAAGACGTACTTGATGGTGTTGGCGAAGACGCGCCGGCCGCCCACGACGCCGTCGGCGAGCACATCGAGGTCCTTCTCCAACAGGATCACGTCGGCCGCGTCCTTGGCCACATCGACGGCGGAGTCGACCGAGATGCCGACGTCGGCGGCGTGCAGCCCCAGCGCGTCGTTGACCCCGTCGCCCAGGAACGCGACGTCGCGACCCGACTGCCGTTGCACGGTGACGATGCGGGCCTTCTGCTCCGGGCTGACTCGGGCGAAGACGGTCGTGCCGGCGATCGCGGACGCGAGCGCGGCATCGTCCATGGCATCGAGATCAGGGCCGGTCAGCGCCGCGGCGGCGGGCAGGCCGAGATCCTGGCAGAGCTTCGTGGCGACGACCGGGTTGTCACCCGTGACGATCTTGACGGTGATGCCGAGGTCGGCGAGGCGGCGCAGGGCCGCACCCGCGCTCGCCTTGGGCGGATCGAGGAAGATGAGCAACCCGGCGATGCGCAGATCCCGCTCGTCCTCGGCGCTGAGCTTGTCGAGGCCGGGTGCGGCGCGGACCGCCACGGCGACGACCCGGTGGCCGGCCGCGAACTCGGCGTCCAGAGCCGCCTGGACATCCGTGGATCCCCCGCCGCATCGGGCCAGCACCGTCTCCGGCGCGCCCTTGGTGATCAGGATCTCCTCGCCCTGGGCGGGTCGCACGAGCACGGAGACCAGACGACGGTCGTGGTCGAAGGGCAGGGTCGCGACGGTCGCATCGCCGTCCAGTTCGGCCCGGGCGGCAGCGGTCGCCGGCGACTGCCACAGCGCGTCGTCGAGCGGGTTGCCCCGGATGGCCGAGGCTCCGCCGGTACTGCACAGCAGCCCCCACCGCAGCACGTCCTGCTCGCCACATGAGCCGAACGGGACCGCTCGCAGGAAGCTGATCCGACCCTCGGTCAGGGTCCCGGTCTTGTCCGTGAACAGCATATCGACATCGCCGAGATCCTCGATGCAGACCAGGCGCTTGACCAGGACCCGTCGTTGGGCCAACTGATGGGATCCCGCCGCGAGGCTCGTCGAGACCACGGCTGGCAGCAGTTGGGGGGTGATCCCGACGGCGATGGCCAGGCTGAACAGCAGGGCATCGAGGATCGGCTTGTGCAGCACCACGTTGATCACGAAGATCGCCGCGGTCAGCGTGCCGGCGACAGAGACGAGCAGCATCGAGAAGCGACGCAGCCCAACCTGGAACGCCGTCTCCGTCTGGGTTCCACCGAGACCGGCCGCGACCCGGCCGAGCGCCGTCGTGGCACCCGTCGCGACAACGACCCCGCGCCCGTCGCCCCCGTGCACGACGGTTCCCATGAGCGCGCAGTCGGTCAGGTCGGCCAGCGCCGTCCCGGCCGCCACCGGCGACGGATCCTTGTCGACCGGCTGCGACTCCCCGGTCAGGACCGACTCGTCACACGACAGGTCGGTGGTGCGCAGCAGGCGCAGGTCGGCCGGCACCACATCGCCCATCTGCAGCTCGACAATGTCGCCGGGCGCGAGCTGCGCCACGTCGACCTCGGCCAGCTCGCCATCTCGCACCGCCCGGGCCCGGTGCCGCACCCGCGAATGCAACTCCTGCGCCGCCTTCTCGGCCCGGAACTCGTTGACGAATCCGAGCCCCACGGACAGGGCCACGATCGCCGCGATGATGAACGCGTTCGTGCGTTCACCGACGAACGCCGATGCCAGGGCCGCCCCGAGCAACAGCGCGAGCAGCGGTGAACGGACCTGATGCCAGAGCACCGGCCAGGCCCGGGCGCGGTGCGAGCGGACCGTGTTCGGCCCCGACTCCGCGAGGCGCCGCTGCGCGTCCGCCGTGCTCAGGCCATCCGCAGAGGTATGCAGACGCGCCAGCACGTCCTCGACCGCGAGGACCGCGGTGCCGCTGACGGCGAGGGCCGACGGACCCGCGCCGGTCGTCCGCGCCGGTTGGCGCCCGCTGTCTAACCGCACGACTCCAGCATGAAGCCTGCGGGCCTGCTGGCAATGCCCGAACCCACAGGCCGGAGGGCCCAAGGCTCGAAGGTCCCGTGCCCCTGACCGGGTTACCGGTCGCCCCGGTACACCTGCAGTGTGTTCCAAATCCGGATCCACGGCCGTGGCGGCCAGGGCGTGGTGACCGCCGCCGAGCTGCTCTCGATCGCGGCGTTCGCGGAGGGCCGACACGCCCAGGCGTTTCCCAGCTTCGGATCCGAACGCACGGGCGCGCCGGTCGTGGCGTTCTGCCGGCTCGACGACCGGCCGATCCGCCTGCGCGAGCCGGTCCTGGAGCCGGATGCCGTGATCGTGCAGGACGCCACGCTGCTGCGCCCAACCCAGCCCGGCTCAGGAGGTTCTGAAGTCCTCAGTGGACTCAAGCCGGCAGGATTTCTCCTGGTGAATACGTCGGTTGATCTGGCCGAGCTCGGACTCGCCGAGGTCGTGGCCAGGCTGCCGAGCGGGCACGCGGCGGCGGTTCCGGCGACATTGCTCGCCCGGACTCACGTCGGACGGCCGGTGCCCAATGCCGTTCTCCTCGGCGCGTTCGCGGCGCTGACCGGGTTGCTCTCCATCGACTCGGTGGCCGCCGCGATCGTCGAGCGGTTCCGCGGCCCGGTCGGCGAGGGCAACGTGGCCGCCGCCCGGGCCGCCTACGACCACGTGATGGGGCTGAGGTCGCATGCGCCAGCAGCTTGAGGGATCGCAGGCGGTCGCGAGGACCGTGGCCCGATGCCGCCCCGAGGTCGTCTGCGCCTATCCGATTTCGCCGCAGACCCACATCGTGGAGGGGCTCAGCGAACTGGTCGCCTCCGGCGCGCTCACACCGTGCGAGTTCGTCAACGTCGAATCCGAGTTCGCGGCGATGTCGGTGGCGATCGGAGCCAGCGCCGCGGGCGCCCGCGCCTACACGGCGACCGCGAGCCAGGGCCTGCTGTTCATGGCGGAGGCGCTGTGGAACGCGTCCGGGCTCGGCCTGCCCATCACGATGACCGTGGCCAACCGTGCCATCGGGGCACCCATCAATATCTGGAACGATCACAGTGACGCGATGTCGCTGCGGGATTGTGGCTGGATCCAACTCTATGCCCGCGACAACCAGGAGGCGGCGGACCTGCACATCCTCGGCTTCCGGTTGGCCGAACAGTTGTCGATCCCGGTGATGGTCTGCATGGACGGATTCGTGCTGACGCACGCGTTCGAGGAGGTGGATGTCGCCGAGCAGGGGCTCGTCGACGCGTACCTGCCCCCGTTCCGGCCGCGCCAGGTTCTCGATCCGGCGGCTCCGGTGACGATCGGTGCCATGGTGGGGCCCGAGGCGTTCACCGAGGTCCGGTACCTCGCCCACGAGAACCACCTGCGTGCACTGGAAGCGATCCCGCGGCTCGCCGAGGAGTTCGCCGCCGTGTTCGGCCGAGCCTGCGCCGGCCTGATCAGCCCCTACCGGAGCGCCGATGCTGAGCTCGTGGTCGTGGCGCTCGGGTCCGTGCTGGGCACCGTGGCCGAGGTGATCGACGACCTCCGCGACAACGGTGTGCGGGTGGGGGCGCTGGGCATCACGACGTTCCGGCCGTTCCCCGCTGCGGCGGTACGGGACGCGCTGCGGGACGGTCAGCGCGTGGTCGCGCTGGAGCGGGCCTTCTCGCCGGGCGGTGGTGGCATCGTCACCCAGGACCTGCGTGCGGCCCTCTCCGACCGGGATTGTCCCATCTCGACTGTCGTGGCCGGGCTCGGCGGCCGAGCCGTCACCCGGCCCTCGCTGCGCCGCATGCTCGTGGAGGCGACGGCGGGATCGCTGCAGCCGTTGGCGTTCCTGGATCTGGACCGCGAGCTGCTCGGCCGGGTCTCGGGAGGCCGGGTCTCGGGAGGTGCGGCATGACCGCCCAGCGGGTGAAGTTCTATCAGACCGGCAGCTTCGCGGTCGGCAACCGGCTGCTGGAGCCGGACCAGCGCTCGGTCCAGGCCGATGCAGGACGCACCGACGCCATCACCTGCGGCCATCGTGCCTGCCAGGGCTGCGGCGAGGCCCTGGGCGCGCGGTACGTCCTGGATGCCGCGATGCGCGTCACTGGCGGGAACCTCGTTACCGTCAACGCGACCGGCTGCCTGGAGGTGTTCAGCACTCCGTACCCGGAGAGTGCGTGGCAGGTCGCCTGGCTGCACTCGCTCTTCGGGAACGCGCCGGCGGTGGCCGCCGGGGTGGCGGCCGCCCTGGCCGTCAAGGGCCGAACGGACGTGCGGGTGATCGGGCAGGCCGGCGATGGCGGCACCGTGGACATCGGCTTCGGCTGTCTCTCGGGTCTGTTCGAGCGCAACGACGACGTGCTCTTCGTCTGCTACGACAACCAGGGGTACATGAACACCGGCGTCCAGCGCTCGGCCGCGACCCCGCCCGCGGCCCGGACCACGACGACGCCGGTGGTCGACGCCAATCCCGGCAACCGTTTCGGCCAGGGCAAGTTCGCCCCCTTCATCGCCATGGCACACGAGATCCCGTACGTGGCCACGGCCACCGTGGCGGACCTGCGTGACCTGGAGGCCAAGGTGCAGCGGGCCATGGGGCTGCACGGCGCCCGGTACCTGCACGTGCTCGTCCCCTGTCCCTTGGGCTGGGGCACGGCGGCGAGCCAGACCATCCGGATCGCTCGACTCGCGACAGAAAGCGGCTTGTTCCCGGTCTTCGAGGCCGAGCACGGCCGGGTAACGGGCGTGAGCCCGATCCGCCGGCAGGCGCCGGTCGAGGAGTACCTGCGCCAGCAGAACCGCTACCGCCACCTGTTCGACCCGGTCCGCCGGGACGACCTCATCGCACGGATCCAGGCCCGGGCCGACCGCACCATCCGCCGGTTTGGACTGATCGAGAAGAAGGAGCCGTGATGGGCGAGCCGTTCGCGATCACCCTGCCGCCGGCATCGAGTCGCGCCAATCACACGGGGAGCTGGCGGACCGATCGGCCGATCTACGTGGACCTGCTCCCGCCGTGCAACGATGCCTGCCCGGCCGGGGAGAACATCCAGCGTTGGCTCTATCACGCCGAGGAGCGCGACTACCGGTCCGCGTGGCGGGAGCTGATGCGGGACAACCCGTTCCCGGCCATCATGGGGCGCGTTTGCTACCACCCATGCCAGACGGCCTGCAACCGGGCGACCATCGACGAAGCCGTCGGCATCAACTCCGTCGAGCGATTCCTCGGCGACGAGGCGCTGCGCCAGGGGTGGACGGTGGAGATCTCCGCGCCGGCGTCCGGCCATCGCGTCCTGGTCGTCGGTGCCGGCCCGGCTGGGCTGTCGGCCGCGTATCACCTGCGCCTGCTCGGCCACGACGTCACCGTCCGCGATGCCGGCGAACAGGCCGGCGGCCTCATGCGGTACGGCATTCCCGCGTACCGGCTGCCGAGGGACGTGCTCGACCTGGAGGTCGCTCGCCTGGTCGAGCTCGGCGTCGTGCTCGAGCTCGGTCGTCGCGTCGACGATCTGGAGGCCGAGCTGAGTGGCTTCGACGCCGCGTTCCTCGGGATCGGCGCCCAGCTCGGCAAGCGCGCTTACCTGCCGGCGGGCGACTCGGCCCGCATCCTCGACGCACTCGGCGTGCTGCACGCCGTCTCAGATGGGCAGGCGCCGTCGCTGGGCCGGCGCGTGGTGGTCTATGGCGGCGGGAACACCGCGATGGACGCCGCGCGTACCGCCCGGCGCCTCGGCGCGACCGACGCGCTCGTCGTCTACCGGCGCACGCGCGCGGTGATGCCGGCCGCCGACGTCGAGGTCGAGGAGGCGTTGGCCGAGGGCGTACGGATGCGGTGGCTGTCGACGATCGCCTACGCGGACTCCGGCGCCGTCCGCATCGAGCGGATGCGGCTGGACGCGGACGGACGGCCGCAGCCAACCGGCGAGTTCGAGGAATTGCCGGTCGACAGTGTGGTGCTGGCGATCGGGCAGGACGTCGACCAGGCCATGGTGTCCCATGTGGACGGTGTCGGTGTGGTGGACGGCAGCGTCGTGGTCGGTCCGGACCTGATGACCGGCCGGCCCGGAGTCTTCGCCGGTGGCGACGCCACCACCAACGACCGGACGGTCACCTCGGCGATCGGGCAGGGCAAGACAGCGGCGCGCCAGATCGACGCATGGCTGCGCGGCGACGCGTACCGGGGCCCCGACCGGCATCGCCTGGCGACCGCGGAGCGCCTGCACCCCTGGTACTACTCGGACGCCCCGGCCACGGTCCGGCCACAACTGGATGCCGCCCGTCGAGTGTCCACATTCGACGAGGTGGTGCAGGGACTCGACGAGGACACCGCCGTGTTCGAGGCCCGCCGCTGCCTGTCCTGCGGCAACTGCTTCGAGTGCGACAACTGTTACGGCATGTGCCCGGACAACGCGGTGATCAAGCTCGGTCCGGGCCAGCGTTACGCCATCGACCTGGACTACTGCAAGGGATGCGGCATCTGCGCGGCGGAGTGCCCGTGCGGTGCCATCGAGATGGTACCCGAGACCTTCTAGGGCCTCATCGTCATCGGCTCGCCGCGCTCGCCCGCCGGCCGCGGGTCGCGGCACGCTCTGGGGCGGTGGCGCGAAGCGCTCGTTCCCGGGTGACGTCGCTCCACGGGCTCCACGCGAACCATCGCGGGATGGCCGACGTGACCCGGGGCGGCCCGGCGACCTCGATCTTGCCCTCGGTCACGGCCTCGCCCCACGTGCGGTAACCCTGGAACACGTCGGCGAGGTCGGCGGTGGTCGAGGTGACGATGGCGTCGCTGTCGAAGCCCGGGTGCTGCAGGCACACCGATACCGCTGCCCGGTCGAGGACCAGCCAGATGGTCAACTGCTGCGGCGCGGTATGCCGGAACTCCAGCACCGTACGGTTGGGCGGCAGCGCGTCCGCGTTGATCCGCCGGTGCATCCACCACATCAGCGTTGAGGGTGGCACATCGTGCGGTCGGATCTCCTCGAAGAGCCACTCGATCGCCCACCGCGCCATCGCGTCGATGACCCGTCCGAGGTCCTTCCCGCCCGCGGTGAGGTGGTATTCGCTGCCGCGCCCGCTGGGCGAGGGCCAGGTCTCGACCACCCCGTGCTTCTCGAGATGGCGCAGGCGCTGGACGAGCAGCGAGCGCGAGATTCCCGGCATGGCTCGCGCGATGTCGTTGAACCGGGTGTTGCCGAGCACCATCTCCCGGATGATCAATGGCGTCCATCGGTCCGCGACGACCTCGGCGGCGAGCTGGACGGGACAGTAGTCGCCGTAGTCAGGCATGGGCCGATCGTGGCAGCCCTCGCACGCGGCGAGTAGTCCTGATTCGGGACCAGTTAGGTCACGATCGTGGACTAGGCGCGGCCATGGCCTCCACCGAGACTGGGCGGCATGACCACGACGACTGTTCCCCACTCTCGGCAGACCTCCGATCTGTTGGAGCGCGCCGCGATCGTCGGCGCCACGCTCGCCGAGCACGCCGCCCGCCACGACACCGAAGGCAGCTTCGTGACGGAGGCCTACGACGCGCTGCGCGACGCCGGCATCCTCAAGGCGGGCGTGCCCGCCGAACTCGGTGGCGACGGCGCCACCATCGCGCAGCTCACGGCCCTGCAGCGCGAGCTCGGCCACCACTGCGGGTCGACCGCACTCGCCAGCGCCATGCACCAGCACGTCGTCGCGTTCACCGCGTGGCGATACCGGCGCGACATGCCCGGTGCAGAGGCCACCCTGCGCCGGGTCGCCGAGGAGGGCATCGTGCTCGTCTCGACCGGCGGCGGCGACTACACGCACCCGCGCGGCGAGGCGGTCCGGGTCGAGGGCGGCTACCGGGTCAGCGGCCACAAGCGCTTCGCCAGCCAGTCGAGCCGCGGCGCGGTGATGGCGACGATGTTCACCTACGACGATCCCGAGCAGGGCCGCCGGGTGCTCAACGTCGCCGTCCCGATCGGATCACCGGGCGTGAGCGTCGCTGACAACTGGAACACCCTTGGCATGCGCGGCACCGCGAGCAACGACATCGTGCTCGACGACGTGTTCGTGCCCGATGATCGAGTGCTCGCCAACCGCCCGTACGGCGTCGTCGACCCGCCGCTGCAGGTCATCTCGGAGATCGCGTTCCCGATCATCTCGGGCGCCTACCTCGGTGTGGCCGAGGCCGCCTATCGCGCCGCGCTCGCCGCCGCGCCGAAGGCCGAGAGCGTTCTCGTGCAGCGCCATCTCGGTCTCATGCGGCACAAGCTGCGCATCGCCTCGTGGGCGCTCGATGGTGCACTGGCCGCGGTCGGCGACGACCCCAGCCCGTCCCACGAGACCTACCTCGCGGTGATGTCGGCGAAGCTCGAGGTCACTGAGGCCGGCGTCGAAGTCTGTGACCTTGCCATGGACCTCGCCGGCGGATCGGCGTTCTTCAAGGGCTCGATCATCGAACGGTGCTACCGCGACATCCGGGCGGCCAAGTTCCACCCGCTCACGCCCGAGGACACGCTGGTCGAGACCGGCCGGCACGCGCTCGGCGTCAAGGGTGCGCTCGTCTGAGTCGCCCAACCGGTGGATACGCCGCCAGCCCGATACGATCGTCACATGATCTCGCCGGCCGTCGCGGCCGACCGTGTGGCGGTGGCGGTCGGGGCCCAGGACGGGTCCGCCTACCGCGCGGCCCTCCAGGACCTCCGCCAGGCCGTACGGTCCGCGGCCCCTGACGACCTCACCGCGGCCCTGGTGCGGCTCGCGCCGGTGCTGCGGGAGATCCCGTTAGGGATCGGGGCACAGTTGGCCCGGCTTGTGGGCAGCATGGCGGGCAGGGCGGCCGACACCCCGCCTGTGCTCGAGGTCCTCGTTGAGCGGGCCTGCCAGGCGATGGAGTTGGCGGCACAGTTCGCAGTGCTGCACCGCGAGGTGCTGGGCGAGCCGCCATCACCGACCGACCACGTCGCAGCCGAGCCCGCCATCGACAGGTTCACAACAATCGTGGCAGACCGAGCGGCGAACGCGCTGTCGTTGGTGCAGGCGTGGTTCGAGGGCGCAGACTGGGTGCAGCCCGTGCTCTACCTGGCGCAGCGTCCCGACATACGTGCCGCTCTCCCGCAGCGCGCCCGACTGCTCACGGCGGTGGAGTCGATCCGCGACGAGATGCCCGACGCCGATTGGTTGCACGGGCTGCTGCTGGTCCTCGACGACGCACCGCTGGTGGTGCTGCACCGGCCAACCGGGCGCGGCTACCGCCTCACGATCGCAGGCATCGGCGAGAACGCCCAGCTGCAGACGCTGCTGGCGGCGGCGCTGATCGGCGATGCCGACGCGGGATTGCTGCCGGGCACACCACCGACGGCCGAGATGACCGCCGCAGCCGACGGCACCGGAAACCCGGAACCCCCGGGCGGCGTGCTCGCACAGTTCACCCTCGCCGATCCGTACGGCTGGGATCGGACCTTGGCGCACCCCGCCGAGATTCCCCTGTTCGAGGGCGAGCGAGTCATTATCCTCGATCCGCTGGCCCAGCGACTCACATGGCCGAGCGGCCGGGTCTATCCGCTGATGCGGCCGACACTGCGCATCGACAGCCAGCTATCACCCGACGACGCGGCGGCCCGGCTCGCGAAGGCACGCCCGGCGAAGTTCGTGGGGACGTACCACACCGAGGACCTGAGCGTATGGCTACCGCCCGGCCACGATGTCGCCGAACTCGTCGACGTCGTGCTGCGGGCGGCTCTGCGCGACACCCCGGCCGACGACCTCGAGCGCCTCCTCATCGATCAATTTGGCATGCCGCCGGACGACGCATTCCTCGCCCGGGACCGGACAGAAGCCGGCCTGGTCCGAGCCGCGAGCCGCAACCCGGAGAACCGTCCGGACCCGGCGAAGGACCCGGTCGCCGCCCAGAGCTATCGGCGTGCCCTCGCCGATCCGACGCTGGTGCAGCGGCTCCTTCCCGACCTGGCCGGCTGACCGGCACCCGCGGTACTCGCATGTGGACAGAGCTGACCCACCACTACCTGGCCTCGCCAGGATTGCCGAGACCAGCCTCTCGGGCGCCCACGATGTCCTGGCCGCGCTGGGTCAGGGGCGGCTGGGCCGCCTGCCGGCGAGGATGAACAGGGCGCTGACCGCGAGTGGCGGCAGTGCCCAGAGGGCAGCGATGACGTAGCCGGCCCGCGTGGGCAGCAGCGCGTCCGTGGGTGTGGCGGCGGCGAGAAGGAGGCCGGCCACGCCGCTGCCGATGCTGAAGCCGATGCTGCGCAGGATCTGGTTGATCGACAGCACGCTGGCCGTCTCGGCGTCGGGTACGTCGATGAGAACGAGTTTGGGCATCACGGCGGAGACGCCGCCGACCCCGAACCCGAGCAGCGCCATCGCGGTCAGGACGGCGGCGAGTGATCCGGTGGCGGTCGCGAACACGGCCGCGGCGGCCACCACGGTGATCGCCGAAAGCGCATATGCCCATTGCTCGGTGACACGTGCAACAAGGCCGGGCAGGACTTTGCCGGCGACGAATCCGAGCACAGAGAAGGGGATGAGGGCGGCGCCGGCGGCGACACCGGGCAGGGCGAATCCATAGGCCGCCCCGGCGGGGGTTTGCAGGTAGCGGGTCAGGAGGCTGAACAGCAGGTACATGCCCACCCCGGCGATCAGCATCGCGACGTTGGCGCGGAGCACGCAGGGCCGCCCGAGCAGCCGCAGGTCCACCAGTGGCGCGGAAACGCGTAGCTCGACCAGCACCCACACGGCGAGGACCACGACCGACGCGATGAGAATGCTCACGCCCATCCATGGCCGGCGCCACACGGCGGCCTCGGCGATCACCACGAGCAGACCGAGCGTTCCCGCCCCGAGCAGGCTCGCCCCGGCGACGTCGATGCGCGGCCGGGGCCCGGAGGCTTCGACGGGCAGGGCACGCCACGCGATGACGAGCGCGCCAGCGGAGAGCGCGAAGCCCAGCCCGTACGCGACGCGAAGTCCCGCGAGTTGGTCCACCAGACCGATGAGCGGGTAGCCCACGCCGATGCCGACTGTCGACGCGACGGCCAGCGCGGCGATCGTCGAGGCGGAGCGTTGGGCCGGAAGGTGGGTCCGGGCCACGCCCATGAGCAACGCCACCCCGCCGAGGCCGAGCCCCTGCATGCCACGCCCGAGCAGCAGAAACAGGAACGGCAGCGGGGCCGTGGTCAGTGCGCCACCGAGCACGACGATGGCGAGTGAGACCAGAGTCGTGCCTCGCCGCAGTGGGCCGGAACCGAGTCTGCCCAGCACCGGGCCGGCGATCGCGCCGGTGAAGAAGGTCACTGTCAACGTCCACTGCGCGGCGGCCAGGGACACATGCAGGCTCGTCGCCACCGGAGTGATCAACGGTGCCCCCAGGCTGCCCACCACCGCGACCACGAGTGCGACGCACACCAGGGCCACGCCGAGCCGACCTGCGGCCCGGTCGCGTGCGAGCGAGGGATCGCGCGGTGGGCTCACCGATTCGTGCCCGCCGTGATGTGCTCGAACAGGCCCGGGTTGATGCGGGTCCGCATCCCCGCGGCCCACGCCTGGTCGATCCGATCAACGTCCAGAGCAGCGGCGGCGTCCAGCAGCATGCCGAACGCCAGAAACGACTTCACTGTCACCGGGGCCAAGCCCGTGATGTCCGCGACCGTGTCCCACATGCGTGCGAAACAGGACCGCACAGCGTCCCGGACCTCCTCATCGCCGCACGCCGCGAGGCCCTGCAACTGCAGCAGCAGGCTGGTGCGGTCCGCGAGCAGGCTGTAGTACTGGGCGCCCATGGACGAGAGCGCCGCCAGGCCCGTCGCGTCGCCGGCCGCCTCCCGCATCCCATCGATGAACTTCTCGAAAGCGGCTCCCACCAACTCCAAGAACAAGGCCTTCTTCGTCCCGAACATGCGAAAGACGTACGCCTGCGTGATCCCGGCCGCATGGGCGATCGCATCCGTCGATGCGCCATACAACCCGTGCGCCGCGAACTCCGCCGCGGCGAACGACAGCACCTGAGCCCGACGCTCGGCCCCGCTCATCCGTACAGCCACGCTGGCATGTTACTACTTACTAACTAGTGACTTGCCCGGCGGTTGAGCGACGGTTCATCCGGCGACACCTGAGGTTGGCGACGACTACTGTGCTTGGGTGGCACAGCGCCCGGATCGAAGCTCGACCCCGTTCGGGGTCGAACGCGACACCAAGCGCCTGGTCGCCTTCAGCGATGGAGTTATCGCCATCGCGGTCACGCTGCTCGTCCTTGAGATCCGCCCGCCACAGGACAGCCAGCACCTGCTCCAAGGCCTCGTGGCGCTGTGGCCGTCGTACCTGATCTACGTGGTCACCTTCATGTTGATCGGCCAGATCTGGGCCAACCACCACGTCATGTTCGACCAGATCCGCAGTGCCGACCGGTTGGTGCTGTTCCTGAATACCGTGCTGCTGATGGACGTCGCCTTCCTGCCCTTCGCCGCCTCGGTCCTGGCCCAGGCTTTGCGCGAGGGGCATGGACAGCGGACCGCGGTCGTCGTGCACGGCCTGACCTTTGAACTGGCAGCGACCCTTTTCAATCTGATCTGGTGGCACGCACGTCGTGGCCGGCGGCTGCTCGTGGCGACGATCGACGCCGCCGGCGTGAAGGCGATCGCCGGCAGGTTTCAGCTCGCGCTCGCCTGGATCGCCACCGGAACCCTGCTCGGCGCGCTGCTCCCTCCGCTCGGAATTGCGGTCATTGCCGCATTCATTCCGTACTACTGGTCGCCGATCGCAGGCGAGCTTCCGCGCCGAAGGCGTCGGCGCCAACGGGACGCCTCGCCCTGAGGTCCGCCGCGCCCGGCGGCCACCCTTCGGTGCTTGCGCCGATCCTGGACGCAGCTCGGTAGCCGTCGGTACCGTGCTCCCAGGAGGGGAAAGGTGAGCTGATGAGCGACGATGCGGTAGGCCGACCTGGGTTGTTCGAACTGCGCTTCTACACGGCATATCCGGGCAAGCGTGACGAGCTGGCCCGATATATGGATGAGGTCGTGATTCCGTTCAACACCGCCCGGGGCGTCCAGGTCGTCGCGTCCTTCGTGGACGAGGAGAACGAGGACGTCTATGTGTGGATCCGGCGCTTCGCTGACGAAGCTGACCGGAAGGACCGCTACCGGGCCATCTACGGTGACCCGGAGTGGACGGACGTGATGGGGCCGGTCATCACGGATCTGATGATCCTCGAGCGCGCGGTCGTCACTCGCGCAATTCCTACGGCGGGCTCCCTCATACGTTGACCGGTCGTTGTCGCTGAGGATCAGTGGTTCCCCGAGGCGCCACCGAGCCCCGCCTCGCGAGCACGGATGATCGCCTGTGCCCGGTCGGCGACGGCGAGCTTGGTGAAGATGTTCGAGACGTGGTTGCGTACCGTCTTGGGGCTCAGGTGCAGGCGGGTGGCGATGGCCTGATTGGCGTGCCCGTGCGCGAGCAGGTCGAGGATCTCGTGCTCCCGGTCGGTCAACTGCGGGAAGGCGAGGGCGGTGCCCGCCGGACGGGGCCGGGCGAAGAAGTCGATGACGCGCTGCGCCACGGCAGGGCCGAACATCGCACCGCCGGCCGCGACGACGTGGACCGCGTGTCGTACCTCGTCGTGGTTGGCGCCTTTGAGCAGGTACCCGTGAGCGCCGGCGCGCATCGCGGCGAACACCGAGTCGTCGTCGTCGAACATGGTGAGCACGAGTACCCGGACGTGTGGGCTCTCATGCAGGATCTCCCGGGTCGCGCTCACCCCGTCCAGTCCCGGCATATTGAGGTCCATGAGCACCAGGTCGGGCTGCACCTCCCGACACAGTGCCACCACATCAGTTCCGGAACTCGCCTCGCCCACCACCTCGAGCCCGTCCTCGACATCGAGCATCGCCCGCAGGCCGCTGCGGAACACCGGATGATCATCCGCGATCACAAGTCGCACCGGCTCGGTCATCACAGCTCCTGCTGGCCTGTCGGGTCGACGATGGGCAACCGGGCGAGCACGCGCGTGCCCGGTTCCAAGGCATCGACGCGGCAGGTACCGCCGAGCTCGGCCGCCCGCTCGCGCATCGCGGCGAGCCCGACGCCGCCGGGGCGCCCGTTCGGCCCGCATCCATCATCACGTACCTCGACTGCCAGCTCACGACCTCTCGACAGGCGGACGACGCATCGGGTGGCCGCGGCATGCCGGGAGACGTTGGTCAGCGCCTCGCTGGCGATGCGGTACGCCGCTGCCTCGACCGCAGCCGGCAACGGGCCCAGCTCATCGGGTACCACCTCGACCGCGATGACCAGACCACCGCCCTCCAGCCGCGCGGCCTCGCGCCGGATCGCCGGCGCCAAGCCGAGTTCATCCAGGGCGGGCGGGCGCAGCCCGTAGACGAGCCGGCGGATGTCGGCCACGGCGTCGTGCACCTGATCCTGCAGCGCGGCGAGCTGCAGGACCGCGTGATCGGGATCGCGGCGCACGTTGGCCGCCGCGCCGTGCAGGCCGAGCGTGACGCCCGCAAGCGCCGGACCGAGTCCGTCGTGCAGATCCCGGCGCAGCCGGCGACGTTCCTCCTCGCGTGCCGTCACCAACGCGGCCCGCGACCGCTGCAGGGCGAGCGTCAGTTGCACAGCGTGCGCCGCCACCCCTGCCTGGCGGGCCAGGTCCGCCAGCAGCCGGCGCTCGGTGTGCCTGAACCGTTGTGTGCCCCGGCGCCCCACCACCAGCCGGCCGATCACCTCGTCCTGATAGACCATGGGAAATTCGTCAACGTCGGCTACCCGCTCGCCATATCCGGCCGCGGTCAACCAACCGTCGCCCTCGCGCAGGTCGATCGCGGCGTACGGCAGGCGCAGCGCGACCGCCACCGACTCGACCACACCGGGCAGCACGGTGTCTGGCTGCGGCGCGTGCTCGAGGAGCACGCCCAGGCGCGACAGTGCCTCGTAGGGGCGCGAGCGGTCGCCATAGAACAGCGTGTCCACCGCACGTTGGATGCGGGCACGGGCCGGTTGGAAGGTGGCCGCGGCGAGCACCGTGGCCAGCGCCTGCACCCACAGCCCGCGGCCCACGCCGATGACGAGTTCGCTGACCGTGACCAGACCGAGGTACACCAGCGCGACGAGGAGGCTGAGGGATGCGTAGACGATCGCGCGGTTCAGGACCACGTCGAGGTCGTAGAGGCGGTACCGGAGGATGGCCACACCGAAGGCCACCGGTACCAGCGGCAGCAGCAGCGTGATCGCCACCTCGGAGAAGGTGGTGAACGTGTCATGCAGCAGGATCGGTACCAGCAGAGGCAGGACCCCCAGCGCGAACCACTTCAACTGCTGGCGCTCGTCACCGATCGCTCGACGCCAGCGTCGGACCAGCGTCACGAGGCCCGACACCATGCTGACCACGAGAGCCACGCCGGAGAACACGATCAGCGGACCGACGTACGGCTGCACAGCATCGACCGGGTACGGGTTGCTCACGCCCGGCAGCCCCTCGACCGGCTGGCGGTACAGCGCGTTGGCGATCGTCGAGGCGATGGTGTACACCCAGGCCGTCCAGACGCCGAAGCGCCAGCGCGGCGATATCGCCTTGCCGGCCGGGAAGATCTGCGGGAGCAGGCCAACCAGGAGGCCGACCGGGATCAGCGGCAGCCACATCGTCAGGTAGGCCGCGACCTGCCCGCCCGGCAGGGACCCGGGTGCCATGATCAGGGCCTGCCGGGCGTACTCCTGCGCGGCACCGAGCAGCGCCAACGACAAGCCGGCACCGCACAGCAGCGCACCGGTCGGGTTCTCCGGCCGGCGGACCAGGATGAGCGCGCCGACCACGGCGAAGGCCACCACCCCGATGTTGGGCAGCACCTCGGTCGTGTCCCGGTTGAGTCCCGACATCGCCAGGGCGAACAGAAACAGCGCGGTGGTGATCCCGACGATCATCACCGCGGCTGTGCGACGAACAAGGCTGGTCATCATCGAATCCCTGAGGAACTCTCGCATACCGCGCCCCAATCGTGAACGTCAGGCCGTCGACCGCCGGCTCCCCTACAAGCCGGCGGTCGACCTGCCCCTTACGGAATGACGGTGGCGCCGAGGATCGCCAAGACCAGGCCGCCGACGGTCACGATGATGCCGATGACGAAGGCCGCGGTGGACCGGCCACGCTCGGTAGTGGTGGCGCGGCGTCCGGCCGAGCCGAGGACCGTCGCGACGGTGCCGAGCAGGATCGGCAGCCCGCTCCAGAAGCTGGCCGGGATGGCGACCAGGCCGACGATCGAGGTGGCCAGCGCCCACCCCGACCAGCGGCCGGTACGGGTGGTGATCCCGCGCAGCCCGGCAGGCAGGAAGAAGCCGAACAGGCCGATGGCGACCACCACGAGCACGGCGCAGATGAACGGGACGGCCTGCTGCTGGTTCCCCTGCGGGTCCGGACTGCCGTACGGGGAAATCGCGACGAGGACGCCTACGATAAGTGAACCGATGCCCCAGCGGAGGCTGCGGACGAAGGGGCTCGCGGTACCGCTGTTGGTGATGGTGCTCTCGGTGATGGTCTGGGACATGGGTTTCGACCTCCAGGTGGTTCGGCTCGTGTTGGTCACCACTGTGGAAGGGGCGGCGTCCCGTGGTCCTGAGGCGGCTGTCCTGACTTCCCGGGCGGTTCACTCGGGACCATCCACAGTGGATCGCTGCCAGCCCGCGAACTGTGGCGTTGGGTCGGACCGGTCGCCGTCTGCCGGAGCGCTGCGTGGCCCCAGGGTCCCGGTAGGCTCCGCGCGTGAAGTTCTGTCACTGCCTGTTGTGCCAGGTCCCGCTCAATGAGGCGGCGTGGGACCCGCGAGACCGCCGTACGGCCGCCCACATCCGTGACCACGGATGGAGCGTGGTCGGGGTCAGCGGGGGTCACACGGCGGACTGGTGCTACTCGATCGGCCTGTGGCACACGCTGCGCAGCCCGGAGGTCAGCGTCTTCGGACTCGGGATGGACGTGGCCCCCAATCTGCTCAACGCGGTCGGCGACGGCGTCCGCGATGGTGGACCGCTACGGCCCGGACGCCGCTCCGACGTGCTGCGCAGCTACGACATCGAACTGCGGCCCGTGCACCCGAGCTGGGACCTGACGTTCTTCGGCGCGGCGGTCGACTTCTACCGGATCCCACCGCTGCCGATCCTGCAACTGTGTTGGCCGGACAGGGCCGGCCGGTTTGCCTGGGAGTCGGACTTCACGCGGGACTTCCAGTCACTGCAGCCGATGCTGTGGTTGCCCAGAGACGATCATCCGCCCGGCCCGTGGGTCGACGAAGGCCCCTACGCGGTGTAGTCGATACGGGTCACTGCCCGCGCCACATGGGCGCACGCTTGGCGTTGAACGCCGCGTGGAACTCCGCATGGTCCTCGGTGGTCATCAGCAAGGCCTGGGTCATCGCATCGAGCTCTGTCGACGCAGACAGGGACATGTCCAGCTCGCGCGTCAGCAGGGACTTGGTCTGGGACAGCGCCAGGCTCGGACCGGCGGCGAGCCGTCCGGCGAGCGCGGCAACGGCGTCATCGAGTTCCTCGTCCGCGACCAGTTGCGACACCAGGCCATAGCGGTCCGCGGTGTCGGCGTCGATGGTGTCGCCGAGCATCAGCAGCGACGTGGCCCGGCCGAGGCCGACGACGCGGGGCAGCAGGTACGCCGCGCCCATGTCCCCGCCGGAGAGGCCGACCTTGGTGAACAGGAACGCGAACCGCCCGGAGCGAGCGACCACGCGGAAGTCGGCGGCCAGGGCGATGACGGATCCCGCACCCGCGGCGATGCCCTGGATCTTGGCGATGATCGGGATGGGGCACTCGCGCATCGCGCGGATCACGTCCCCGGTCATCTTGGTGAACGTCATGAGCTCGCCGGCCTTCATCGTGATCAGCTCGCCGATGATCTCGTTGACGTCACCACCGCCGCAGAAGCCGCGACCCTCACCCTGGATGACCAGGACCCTGACGTCGGTGCGGTACGGCACCTCGGCGAGCAGGTCGCGCAGGTCGGCGTACGCCTCGAACGTCAGGGCGTTGAGCTTGTCCGGCCGGTTGAACGTGACGGTCGCGACCGAATCCTGCACCGCGAAGGCGAAGTGCTTCCACTCTGGCGTCAACGGCGCGGACGCACGAAAGCGGCTCACTGGGCTGTCCTCTCGTTGAAGAGCTCACGGGCGATGATCGAGCGCTGCACCTCGGACGCACCCTCATAGATGCGCGGCGCACGCACGTCGCGGTAGAGGTGCTCGAGCAGGTGGCCACGTTGCAGGGCGCGGGCGCCGTGCAACTGCACGCACTGATCGACGATGGTCTGTGCCGCCTCGGTCGCGAACAACTTGGCCATCGCGGCGGACCGGGTGATCTCGCTGCGCGGAGCGTCGTGGTCGTAGGCGCGTGCCGCCGCGTACACGAGCAGGCGTGCGGCCTGCAACTGCGTCGCCAGATCCGCGAGGGTGTGCCGCACCGCCTGCTGCTCGGCGAGCGGGCCGCCGAAGACCCGTCTGCTGCTCACGTGGTCGAGGGTGGCGTCGAGCGCCGCCTGAGCCATGCCGACCGCGAACGCCCCGACACTCGGCCGGAACAGGTCGAGCGTGCGCATCGCGACCCGGAACCCGGCGTCGACCTTGCCGAGGACATCGACCGGCTCGACCCGTACGCCATCGAAACGCAGCGCCCCGATCGGATGCGGTGCGAGCAGGTCGAGGTGCTCGCCGGAGAGCCCGTCGGAGTCGCCGGCGACCGCGAACGCGGTGACACCCCGAGAGCCCACCCCCTGCGTGGTGCGGGCGAAGACCGTATAGACGTCGGCCTCGGGGGCGTTGGAGATCCAGAGCTTCTCCCCGTACAGCCGCCAGCCGTCGCCGTCGGGCTCGGCCCGCAGTTGCAGCGCGCCCGCGTCCGACCCGGCCTCCGGCTCGCTCAGCGCGAACGCGGCGACCGTGGTGCCCCGCACGGCGCCCGGGATCCACCGATCGACGATGGCCGGGCTGCCCGACTGCACGATCGGATAGCTACCCAGGCCCTGCAGCGCGAGCGTGGTCTCCGCCTCGACGCTGACGCCCGCGATCGTCTCGCGCAGCAGGCACAACCGCATCGCGGCGGCGTCCTTCGGCGCCTCGTCGACTGATCCGCCGAAGAGTCCGCGGAGCAGGCGATGCTCGCCCATCGCCGCGAGCAGCGGACGGTTGACCCGCCCTGGCGCGCCATCCTCGACGAGCGGGAGCAGATGGGTGACGGCGACGTCGCGAACCCACCCCACGTACCGCTCGTGCTCCGGCTCGAGAACGCCGCTCATGGACGCCACCGCAGATGTCGTGTCGTCGGCGGTCCCTCGCGGACGAGTTGCAGTCGCGGCTTGGGCCCGTCGGTACGGCCGGTCTGTGGCCGGCGGCTACCAGCCTTCCAGGGGTCCGGCCAGACCGCGCCGGGACCCGCGTAGTTCTGCTCGGCCGCGGCGTGCAGGGTCCAGTTCGGGTCGTACAGATGGGCCCGTCCCAGCGCGCAGAGGTCGGCCCGGCCCGCGAGCAGGAGCGAGTTCACATCGTCGTAGGAGGAGATGACCCCCACCGCGATCGTCGCGATGCCCATGGTGTTGCGGATCTTGTCGGCGAACGGAGTCTGGTACGAGCGGCCGAACGCGGGCTGCTCGTCGGCGGTGACCTGGCCGGTGGAGACGTCGATCGCGGCGGCGCCGGCAGCCTTGAACTGCGCCGCGATGGTGACCGCGTCGTCGCCGGTGATGCCGCCGTCCGCCCAGTCGGTCGCGGAGATCCGTACGGTCATGGGCTTCGCGGCCGGCCAGACCTCGCGGATAGCGGCGAAGACCTCGAGCGGGTAGCGCAGCCGCGCGTGCAGGTCGCCGCCGTACTCGTCGTCGCGGTGGTTGCTCAGGGGCGAGATGAACGAGGAGAGCAGGTAGCCGTGGGCGCAGTGCAGCTCGAGCAGGTCGAAGCCGGCCGCGTCGGCGCGGCGCGCCGCGTCCACGAACTGCTGCCTGATCTCGGCGAGGTCCGCGTGGGTCAGCGCGCGCGGCACCTGGTTGACGCCGGCCTGGTAGGGCAACGGCGACGGTGCCACGACCTCCCAGTTGCCGTCGTCGAGGGGTTCGTCGATGCCCTCCCACATCAGCTTCGTCGACCCCTTGCGGCCGGAGTGTCCTATTTGGATGCCGACCTTCGCGGCACTCTCCCGGTGGACGAAGTCGGTGAGCCGGCGCCACGCGGCGGCCTGCCCGTCGGTCCAGATGCCCGTACAGCCGGGCGTGATGCGGCCCGTCTCGGACACGCAGACCATCTCGGTCATGACCAGGCCCGCGCCGCCCAGCGCCTTGCCGCCCAGGTGCACGAGGTGGAAGTCGTCGGGCATGCCGTCGCTCGCCCGATACATGTCCATAGGGGACACCACGACACGGTTGACCAACTCCAGCTCGCCGAGCCGGAACGGCTGCAACATCGGCGGCGTCTGCGCGGCATCGGGCAGCGCCGGCGCCGACCAGGCCGCGAACGCGGCGTTGACCCGTGCGACGAATTCCGGGTCGCGCAGCCTGAGGTTGTCGTAGGTGACGCGGCGGCTGCGGGTCATGATGTTGAACGCGAACTGCAGCGGGTCCTGGTCGAGGTACTGACCGAGGTTCTCGAACCATTCGAGGCTGGCCTGCGCGGCGCGCTGGGTGGAGACCACGACGGCCTTGCGCTCGGCCTCGTATTCGCGAAGGGCGGCCGCCACGCTGCCCTGCTCGTGCAGGCACGCGGCCAGCGCCAGGGCGTCCTCCATGGCGAGCTTGGTGCCGGACCCGATGGAGAAGTGCGCGGTGTGGGCAGCGTCGCCGAGCAGGACGACGTTGCCGTGCCGCCAGTGCCGGTTGCGTACCGTCGTAAAGTTGATCCATTTCGAGTTGTTCGCCATGACCTGGTGTCCGTCGAGCAGATCAGCGAACAGCTCAGTGACGCGGTGGATCGACTTCTCGTCGGACTCACCGGGCGCGAGCTGCGCCGCGGCGAAGCTGTCGAACCCGGCGGCCCGCCAGACATTCTCATTCATCTCCACGATGAACGTGCTGCCGGTGGCGTCGTACGGGTAGGCGTGCACCTGCATCACGCCGTGCGGCGTTTCCCGGATGTCGAACGTGAAGGCGTCGAAAACCTTGCTCGTGCCCAGCCACATGTATTTACATGCCCGTACGTCGAGGCTCGGGGCGAACGCGTCGGCGTACCGGGCCCGAACAGCGGAGTTGAGCCCGTCGGCCGCGACCACGAGGTCGTGGGTCGCGGACAGCTCGGTGACGTCCGGGGCCTCAGCTCGGAAATGCACGCCCACGCCGAGCTCGGCGCAGCGCTCCTGCAGGAGTTCCAGCAGGCGCTTGCGACTCATCGCGGCGAAACCGTGGCCGCCGCTGGTGATCGTCTCGCCCCGATAGTGCACGTCGATGTCGTCCCAGCGGGCGAACTCGCGCTCCATCCGCCGGTAGATCGCCGGGTCGGCGTGCTCGATGCCGCCCAACGTCTCGTCGGAGAAGACCACGCCGAAGCCGAAGGTGTCGTCGGTGGCGTTGCGCTCCCACACCGTGATGTCGTGGTGCGGGCCGAGCTGGCGGGCGAGCGCGGAGAAGTACAGCCCACCCGGGCCTCCTCCGATGACAGCGATGCGCACGGCTGCCTCCTCTGGGTATCGACGTCGGCCGGGTCGCGAGAACGCAACGCTCGTCAGGCCAGCTCCGCCGGCGCCGACGCGGCCTGCTCGCGCAGGCGGAACCGTTGCAGCTTGCCGGTGGTGGTCTTGGGCAGCTCGGCGACGAAGACGATGCGGCGCGGGTACTTGTACGGGGCGATGCGCTGCTTGACGAAGTCCTGCAGCTCTTTGGTCTTGGCGGAGTCACCGCTCACACCCTCGCGCAGCACGACGAACGCCGTCACCAACGCCCCGCGCGCCTCGTCCGGCAGTCCCACGACCCCGCACTCGGTGACGTCGGCGTGCGCGAGCAGCGCCTCCTCGACCTCGGGTCCCGAGATGTTGTACCCGGAGGACACGATCATGTCGTCGCTGCGCGCCTGGAACCAGAAGTAGCCATCCTCGTCCATCACGAAGGTGTCCCCCGTGAGGTTCCAGCCGTCGCGCACGTACTGCCGCTGTCGATCGTCGGCCAGGTAACGGCAGCCGGTGGGGCCCTTGACGGCGAGCCGGCCCAGGACGCCTGGCGGTTGCGGGTTGCCGTGCTCGTCGACGACGGCCGCGACGTACCCGGGGACGGCGCGACCGGTGGCGCCCGGCCGGATGTGGTCGTCGGCTGCGGAGATGAAGATGTGCAGCATCTCCGTGGAGCCAATCCCATCGATCAGCTTGACCCCGGTGCGCTCCTGGAACGCCTGCCAGGTCGCGGCCGGCAGGTGCTCGCCGGCGGAGACCGCCCGGCGCAGCGTGGCGAGCCGGTCCGCCTTGCCGGAGACGAGCATGGCCCGGTACGCCGTCGGGGCCGTGAAGCAGACCGAGACCCGGTGCGTGGCGATCAGCTCAGCGAGTTCGGTGGGTGTCGCTTTCTCGATGAGCAGCGTGGCCGCTCCGACCCGCAGCGGGAAGACGACGAGCCCACCCAGGCCGAACGTGAAGGCCAGCGGCGGGGTACCGGTGAACAGATCGTCCGGCTCCGGGCGCAGGACGAACTCCGAGAACGTGTCGGCGTTGGCAAGCACATCGCGATGGAAATGCATCGTGGCCTTCGGCCGCCCCGTGGTCCCCGAGGTGAAGGCGAGCAGCGCGACGTCGTCGGCCGCGGTCTGCACCGGCGTGAAGTCGCCGGACTTCTGCTCGGCGCCGGCCAGACCACCCGTGCCGCTGAACTCCACCGTGCGCAGCCCCGGGATGCCCGCCGCCTCCAGCTCATCGGTGAAGCGGGCGTCGCAGAGCGCGAAGTCGACCTTCGCGATCTCCGCGATCGTGGCGAGCTCGCCGGCCCGCAGCAGCGGCATCGTGGTCACCGCGACCGCGCCCGCCTTGAGCACGGCGAACCAGCAGGCGACCAGCGCGGGGTTGTTGGGCCCGCGCAGCAGGACCCGGTTGCCGGGCACGATGCCGTGGTCGTCGACGAGCACCGCGGCGACCTGGTTCGAGACGCGCATGAGGTCGCCATAGGTCCACGGCGCCTGGCCTGGCGCGAGAAGGCAGGGCCGGTCCGGGCCGAGGCGCTGCACCACGGCGTCGAGCAGCTCGACCGCGCAGTTGAGCCGTTGTGGGTAGTGCAGTCCTGGCAGATCGAACAGGAACTCGGGCCACTCGTCCCGCGGTGGAAGGTTGTCCCGGCAGAACGTGTCGACATGGGCGGACGGTGACAACGACATGGCGACCATCCTTCGCTGGGTCCCGGGATCTGCCGGTCGGCCCCAGGCTATGTATCGTGCGTGACGACAGTCAATAGCACGGCATACCGCCGGCCCTGTCGAGGGCGCCGGGTACCGAATACACTTCCGGCCGTGGCAGCCCGCGTCGACGACGAGGAGCTGGGCCACGCACGGGGTACCCAGCCCCGGGCCCTGATCGTCACGATCTACGGCCTCTACGCCCGGGAGGCCGGCGGCTGGCTCAGCGTCGGCGCACTGATCAAGCTGATGGCGGAGCTCGGCGTCGAGGAACCCGGCGTGCGCTCCTCCATCTCGAGGCTCAAGCGTCGCGGCATCCTCCTCCCACAGCGGGTGGGCGGGACGGCCGGCTACGGGCTCTCCGACCAGGCGCGCAGCATCCTGCTGGAGGGCGACCGGCGGATCTTCGAACGTCCTCGGGCGGCCAGTGGCGACGACTGGCTCGTCGCCGTGTTCAGCGTTCCCGAGTCCGTACGGGACAAGCGGCACCTGCTGCGCACCCGGCTGTCCTGGCTCGGTTTCGGCACCGTCGCCTCCGGCGTGTGGATCGCCCCGGCCCACGTCGAGCCGCAGGTGCGCGACATGCTGGCCAGCAACGCGCTGACCGAGTACGTCGACCTCTTCCGCGCGCGACATGTCGCCTTCCGACCGGAGCCCGACCAGGTCGCGTCCTGGTGGGATCTCGACGGTCTGGAGCGGATGTACGCCGACTTCGTCGCCACGTACGGGCCGGTCCTGGCCCGGTGGCGCAGGCGGCGCCGCGAGGACGACGCGACAGCATTCGCCGACTACGTCCAGGTGCTCACGCACTGGCGTCGGCTGCCGTACCTCGACCCGGGATTGGCGCCACAGCTCCTACCCAACGGTTGGCGGGGCTGGAAAGCAGCAGACATCTTCTTCGAGCTCAACGAGCGGCTGGCTCCCGCCGCGCACCGGCATGTCACCGCCGTCACCGGTCTTCAGCCCGGCACCACCGCATAGCCCTGCACCTCGACCAGGGCCTCGTCGTCCCACAGCCTGGCCACGCCGATCGCCGCCATGGCCGGGTAGCGCTCGCCCACAACGCGCTGCCACACCGCCCCGATCGCCCGAGCGTTGGCCCGGTAGTCGCTCACATCGACGATGTAGAGTGTCAGGCTCGCGAGGTCCGAGGGCTGACCGCCGGCCGCGGCGAGCGCCAGCACCAGGTTGCTCAGCGCCTTGTCGAACTGCTCGACCACGGTCGTGCCGACGATGCGCCCGGACTCGTCGAGCGCGGTCTGCCCGGCGAGGAACACGAGCCTGCCCGACCCAACGACAGCGTGGGAGAAACCGCGGGGCGCGGCCAGCCCGGGAGGGTTGATGAACTCCAAGCTCATGACGGGAATCCTCCACCGTCGAGCGTGATGCCCTGCCCGTTGAGGGCCGCATTCGTCAGGCACATCCACACCGCGTCGGTGACCTCGTCGACCGTGATCAGGCGACCGTTGCCCTGCTTGGCGGCGAGCGCGGCGACGGCCTGCTCAGCCGTACGGCCGGTCCGGTCCGCGATCGCGGCAACGGTCCGGTCCGTCATCGACGTCGCCACGTACCCGGGGCATACCGCGTTGACCGTGACGCCGGTCGTCGCGAGCTCCGCGGCGGCGCACCGGACGACGCCGAGCACGCCGTGTTTGCTTGCCGCATAGGCGGTGATGTATGGCTCACCCCGCTTCGCGGCGACCGACGCGATGACGACGATGCGCCCGTACCCTCGTTGCACCATGCCCGGCACGGCGCGCCGGATGCACCGGAAGGGGGCGGTCAGGTTCACCTCGAGCATCTGCGCCCACTGCTCGTCGGTGGTCTTCACGAGCGGGGCCGACACCCCGGCGCCGGCGTTCGCCACGAGTACGTCGACCCGGCCCCAGGCATCCTCCACGGCGGTGAACACCTCGTCGACCGCGACGCTCGACGTGATGTCCGCCGGCAGCACGAGCGTCGCACCGGCACAGAGCCCCGCGGTGGCACGTAGCTCGTCCGCACTGCGGGAGGTCAGGGCGACGCGGTAGCCCTCAGCGCTCAGCCTGACGGCCACCGCACGACCGATCCCCCGAC
This sequence comes from Micromonosporaceae bacterium, assembly GCA_036557785.1. Lineage (GTDB taxonomy): Bacteria > Actinomycetota > Actinomycetes > Mycobacteriales > Micromonosporaceae > DATBGZ01. Next base: position 79,827 of record DATBGZ010000037.1, on the reverse strand, counting down.
CGGAGCCGGTGACGACAGCTACCGGGTTGACGTCCGACACGCTGAAACCCTGCCATCCGTCGGTGACGATCGTCAACGCAACGACACACCCGCCCACCACCGCCACCTCATGATCGCGTGGGTCTGGGTACACGGGCGTACCCGAACCCCACGCGATCATGGCTTGCGCCCGGTCGGCGGTCCTGGCCCAGGGGCCGGAAGCCGCACCACGGCGACGCCGAAGCAGTACGGTCACCAAAGACGGTCAACGGTTGAATTCCCGGCAACGTCATCGGCCGGCGATCGAACGGAGGGACCACGATGGACACGATGGTCGCACTGCGCGCCCACACCCGCGGCGGACCCGAGCAACTCGTCGTCGAGGCCGCACCGGTGCCGCAGCCGGGGCAGGGCGAGGCCCTGGTCGCCGTCCACGCCGCCGCCATCACCTTCACCGAGCTGGGCTGGGATCAGACCTGGACGACCCGCGACGGGACCGACCGCACACCGGTGATCCCGTCACATGAGTTCGCCGGAATGGTCGCCGACCTGGGGCCGGACGTGCACGGCGTGCGCGTCGGGGATCCGGTCTACGGTCTGATCGACTTCGACCGCGACGGCGCGGCCGCTACCTACACGACCGTCCCAGCGGACCAACTGGCCCACATGCCACGCTCAGTCTCGTACGTCGACGCCGCAGCCCTGCCGCTGGCCGCCCTGACCGCCTGGCAGGCGCTGGTCGACCACGCGGAGCTACAGGCTGGCGAAACCCTGCTGGTCCACGGCGGCGCCGGCGGGGTCGGCGTCTACGGCGTTCAACTGGGCAGGATCCTCGGGGCCACCGTCATCGCCACCGGGCGAAGCGAGGACGGCCCGTTCGTTCGCGACCTGGGCGCCTCCCGGTTCATCGATGTGAGCACGGAAGCATTTGATCAGGCCATCGACAACGTCGACGTCGTCTTCGACACGGTCGGCGGATCCACATTGGACCGCTCCTACGGCGTCCTGCGCCCCGGCGGCCGACTGGTGAGCGTGGTCACCCCGCCGTCACCGGAACTCGCGACCGCGCACGGCGTCACGGCGATGCACTTCATCGTTCGCCCCGATCGGGACGAGCTTGACCGGCTGGCCGGCTTCGTGGACGCCGGGCAACTGGTACCCGTGGTCGCCCGCACCTTTCCCCTGACCGACGGACGCTCCGCCTACGAGAGCGCGGGGCTGCCCCGCAGCCCCGGCAAGACGGTGATCGTGGTCGACGCTGCCGCCTGAGCCACCACACCGCCTCGTGATGGTTTGCCCCCCCGCGGTCGGGCCGAGCCTTGCGTGACAAAGATCAAGGGCCCCGTCCTCGATTGTGAGGAAAGGGCCCTTGACCTGTGGTTCTGTCGTAGCGGGGCCAGGATTTGAACCTGGGACCTCTGGGTTATGAGCCCAGCGAGCTACCGAGCTGCTCCACCCCGCGTCGTTGGCTCGACAACGTTAGCCCATCGCGTCGGCGGGCTGCAAATCACTTCGCTCCGACACCCCGGCGCAGGTGAAGGGCCGGCAAATCGGCACCGCCCAGACGTACGGGTGATAGGCAGCCGCGCCCGCACGGCCGCTGGTGACCAGGGCCGTACGGACCGCTGCGCGGCGCCAGGGCTAGGACCCGGGCGGCGGCGTGCTGGGCTGGGGCGGGTTGTTCGCCGCGGCCTCCGCTTGTCGGTACTGGTCGATGGCATCCTGCAGCGCCTGCAGCGCCGCGCCGTAGTCGGCGAAGTTGCCGGCCTGAGCCTGTTGCAGGCGGGTGAGGGCGGCATCGATGGCGTCCAGGGCAGCCTGAACCTCGGGGCTCAGTTGGCCGGAGCCGGTCTCGCCAGGCGGCGGGTTCGTCGAGCCACCCGTGTCCTGGCCCTGGCCCTTGGCGACCAGCGCCTTGATCGCCTCACTGAGACTGTCCCCGAAGGCCACATTGGACGATCCGTAGCTCACGAGCACCAGTTTCATCTGCGGGAAGGTCTTGTCACCCTTGCTCTTGATGTAGACCGGTTGCACGTAGAGCAGCCCGCCGCCGTACGGCAGGGAGAGCAGGTTGCCGTAGAGCACATCGGCCGCGTTCTCACCCTGACCGGAGAGCAGCGTGATCTGACTTCGGGCTTCCTTGTCGTTGACCATGAGCTGCTGCGCCTGGCCCGGCCCTTGGATCACCTGGGTCCGCGGCATCTCGACCATCTCGAGGGAGAGTCCGTCCGCGTTGACGACACCGGTGACCAGAGCGGACAGGTTCTGCCGGTCGTTGGGGGTCAGCGCCGCGGTCAGCTGGAACCGGGACTGGGTCACGCCGGGGAACTGGGTCAGCAGGTAGTACGGCGGTTGCTTGCCACCCGGCGTGCCGGTCGAGGCGGTCGACGCGGGGTCGTCGGGCACGGCCCAGAAGTCCGCGCCGTTGTTGAACTCCTGCGGGTTGCTGACGTGGAACTTCGACAGCAGGTCGCGCTGGACCTTGAACAGGTCCTCGGGGTAGCGGAAGTGTGCTGCCAGCTCCGGCGGGATCGAGCTGCGTGGCTGGATGAGCGTGCCGCCGAAGGCCTGGTTCCACGCCTTGAGCACCGGATCGGTCTCGTCGAAGGCGTAGAGCGTGACCGTGCCGTCGTAGGCATCCACCGTGGCCTTGACCGAGTTGCGCATGTAGTTGACGTTGCGCCGGGCCTGCGTCGTGGTGCCGAGGTCGGTCTGGGCGTCCGACGTGGCCTGTTGCAGGTCCACCTCCTGGGAGTACGGATAGCTCGACGAGGTCGTGTAGCCATCGAGGATCCACACCACCCGACCATCGATCACCGCGGGGTACGGATCGCTGTCCAGCGTCAGGAACGGGGCGACCCGCTTGACCCGGTCCACCGGGTCGCGGATATAGAGGATCTTCGAGTTCTCGTTGAAACCGCTGTAGAGCAGGAAGTTGGGCTCCCAGAAGCGCAGACCGTACATCAGCCGGCGGAACATCGACGACACCGGGACGCCGCCCGTACCGTCATACGAGTTGTTCGCCTGGCCGCCGCCCTCCGGCCGGTCGTACTCGGCATCGGTGCCGCCCGGGGCCTTGCCGACGATGACGTAGTCACTCGGGCTGGACAGCTCGCCGTAGTAGATGCGGGGCTGGGTCACCGAGATCGTGTCCGTGGACGCCTGGCATTTGTTGGTCGGCGCGGTGTTGTCGGCGTTGGGGAGCAGGCCCGACACGAAGTACGGCGCGCCATCGCAGATGGTGTTGGCGGGAGCGGCCACGAATCCATACCCATGCGTATAGACGGTGTGCCGGTTCTGCCAGTTCGTCGACGAGTCCAGCAGCGACGGGTTGAGCTCACGCGCCGCCACCACGAAGTCCTGCAGCCGCCCGTTGATCGTGTAACGATCGATATCGAGCTTCTCGGGGAAGTCGTAGAAGGACCGGATCTGCTGGTACTGCGTGTACGTCTCGCGCACCAGTGCCGGGTCGAGCAGACGGATGGTGGGCACGACCGTGGTGTCCGTGTTCAGCGCGGCCGGGGGTGTCTCGTTGGCGGTGGTGAACTGCTCGGTCTTCACGTCGGCGATGCCGAAGGCCTGTCGCGTGGCGTCGATGCTGCGCAGGATGTACGGCGCCTCCTTGGTGGGCGTGTTCGGCTTCACCGTGACCTGCTGGACGAAGAGCGGGTAGGCGCCGCCGATCGCGACCGCGGAGATGCCCAGCAGCGCCAGCGCGGCACCGGCCCAGACCAGGTTGCGCATGCGCGCGTTGGAGAAGACGAGGATCGCGATCGCGACAAGGATCGATATGTAGGCGAGCACCTCCTTGGCCGGCAGGATCGCGTTGATGTCGGTGTATCCGGCACCCCAGGTGCCCGTGCCGGAGTTGTACCCGACCAGCATCGAGCGCCGGTCCAGGAAGTACGCCGTGGCCTTGAGCAGCACGAACAGCGCCACGAGCGAGGTGAGGTGAGCCCTCGATCCAACCGTCATGCGGTCGCCGGCACCCTGCAGTCGTACGCCGCCGAACAGGTAGTGCACGGCGACCGATCCGATGATCGCCAGCGCCGTGGCGGTGAACCCGACGTCGATGAGATAGCGCCAGAACGGCAGGTCGAAGACGTAGAAGCCGATGTCCGTACCGAACTGGGGGTCGGCGATGCCGAAGTCCACGCGGTTGCGGAACAACATCCACTGCTGCCAGTGCGACTGGCCGGAGAGCCCGCCGAAGAACCCGACCAGGCCGCCGAGCACCCCGATCCAGAGCCCCATCCGAGGAGCGAAGAACAGCCGGTACCGCTCCAGCGCCTGCTGCTCGGGCGACCCACCGCGGGTGAACGGGCGCAGCCGGAACGCGAGGTAGAGGTTGCCGGCGAGGAAGCCGCCGAGGAACAGGCCGAAGAGCAGGAAGAGCCAGATCTTCGTCCGCACCATGCCGCCGAAGACGTTGGTATAGCCGACTTCCTGGTACCACCACCAGTCGGTCCACAGGCCGACGATCTGGTTCAGGAAGATCAGCAGCAGGATGATCCCGCCGACGACCGCCAGCGTGACCTTCCCGCGGCGACTGATCCTGGGCAGTGAGCCTCGCATGACCACGCGGACACACTAGTCGTACGAACCTGAGAGTTTCCCACCCGGTCGCCCCGGTCGCTCCGCATTCGCGCAGCTTGTCGGAGCGAATCCTCAGGAGGTGGGGGCCCCGGGGCACAAGGTGGGCGTGTTGCCCTTGCGCAACGTGTCCAGGGCCGCCAGCGCGGTGTCCAAGGAGTCCACCTGGACCAGCAGCAGGCCCGGGCGTGAGTTGGCCACCGCCTCGGCACAGTTGTCCTTCGGCGTGAGGAAGACCGTCGCGCCCGCCGCCTTCGCCCCGAGGATCTTCTGGGGTACTCCGCCGATCGGGCCGACCGCGCCGCTGTCGTCGATCGTGCCGGTGCCCGCGATGATGCGGCCCCCGGTCAGGTCGGCCGGCTCAAGCTTGTCGATGATGCCGAGAGCCATCATCAGGCCCGCCGACGGTCCGCCGATTCCCTCGATCGGAATCGTGATCGTGAAGGGCGCGGACGAGTGCTCCTCGGGAACGAACCCCACCCGCGGCACCCCGTCGTCGCCGGCCACGGTCGTGACCTGCACGGTCATCGGTGACCCGTCGCGGGTGATCGCGAGAGTCAGCGTGCTGCCGGCGGGCTTGCCGCGGATCGCGTCGAGCAGGTCCTGTTCCGTCACGATCGGCTTGTCGTCCACGGACCGGAACACATCGCCGGCCTTGAGCAGCGGCGCGTTCGGAGAGTCGGAGCTGACCTCCTTGATCGCGATCACCGGCGGGTACCCCAGATGCCTGAGCGCCGCGACCTGGGCCGACGAGAGCGAGTTCGCGAAGTCCTCGGCGTTCTGCTGCTCGACCTGCTCCTGGCTCTGGTCCGGCGGGTAGATGAGCTCGCGCGGCACCACGGCGTCGTCACCGTTGAGCCAGCCCTCGACCGCTTCCAGGAGGGTGAGCCGAGGCACGACGCCGACGGTGAGGAACCGCAACTGCCCGGCCGAGTCGCTGGTGGGCGTGCCATCGATGACGATGATCTGCTTGTCCTGGTCGTCGACCCCGAGCGTGTCGAAGGTTGGGCCGGGCTCGAGCGAGACGTAGGGGACCGGGGCCTGCGCCACCAGGGCACTGAGCAGGAGCACCACGATGGCGCCCACCAACACCGTGAACCCTCGCTGCTTCATGCCCGTCCCGTCCGTCTCGACCACGGCGCCCACCGTAGGCACGTGTCGCGAGCGTATCGCTACCAGCCGCACCGACAGCGCGGGCTCAGCATCGGGCGGTACCGTTTCTGGATATGAGCACTCCCCCGTTCGGATTCGCGCTTCCCGGTGGTCCGGGCGGCCCCGACCCGAACGACCCGGCGCAACTGCAGGCGTTCCTGTCCCAGTTGCAGCAGATGCTCGTCAACCCCGGCGGAGGTCCGGTCAACTGGGATCTCGCCCGTCAGGTGGCGCAGTCGCAACTGAGCACCGACCCCGCGGTCGCCACGCCGCAGCGCGCGGCGGTCGAAGAGGCCCTGCGCCTGGCCGACCTGTGGCTGGAGGACTGCTCGTCCCTGCCGTCGGGCATCCACACCGTTGTGGCGTGGCGGCGGGCCGACTGGCTGACCAACACCCTGGACGTGTGGCGCAAGCTCTGTGACCCGGTCGCCGCCCAGATGACGGCCGCGGTGAGCGAGCTCGTCCCCGAGCAACTGCGTGCCCAACTCGGTCCGATGGCGAACATGCTGACCTCGGTCGGCGGCGCGATGTTCGGCGGCCAGCTCGGCAGCGCCCTCGGCTCGCTCGCCGCCGAGGTGCTCTCCGCGGGCGACATCGGCCTGCCGCTCGGTCCGGCCGGCACGGCCGCGCTCATCCCCACGAACATCGCGGCGTACGGCGAGGGGCTGGAGATCGCCGAGGACCAACTGCGCCTCTACGTGGCGCTGCGTGAGGCGGCGCACCAGCGGCTCTTCGGCCACGTCGCGTGGCTGCGCGGTCACGTCCTGGGCGCGGTCGAGGCGTACGCCAGGGGCATCAGCGTCGACCGGGAGGCCGTCGAGGAGGCGATGAGTCGCGTCGACCCCACCGATCCCGAGTCGATGCGCGAGATCGCGTTCGAAGGCATCTTCACCCCCGACGACTCGCCCCAGCAGAAGGCGGCGCTGGCCCGGCTCGAGACGATCCTGGCCCTGGTCGAGGGGTGGGTGAGCCAGGTCGTGGCGCGGGCCGCCGGCGACCGGCTGCCCGACACGCTCCGGCTGGCCGAGGCGTTCCGCCGGCGCAGGGCCGAGGGCGGGCCGGCCGAGCAGACCTTCTCCGCGCTCGTGGGGCTGGAGATGCGCCCCCGACGCCTGCGCGAGGCCACGGCGCTGTGGGAGGCGCTGGAGCGTCATCGCGGGGTCGCCGGCCGCGACGCGCTCTGGGGTCACCCGGACCTGCTGCCCACCGACGACGACTTCGCCGACCCGGAGTCCTTCGCGCGTCCGACCGAGGACACGTTCCCGGACTTCCCGCCCGAGGCGTAGGCCGCTACTCGTCGGAGATCGCGAGACCGTTCGCTGCCGAGATGCCCTCCAGATAGCCCCGGGCCCGCTCCGCCCTCGGATAGCGCGCCACGAGCGTCCAGAACTGCGCGTTGTGGTTCGCCACGATCAGATGGGCGAGCTCGTGCAGGATCACGTAGTCCACGACCCAGTCAGGCAACGTCTGGATCCGCTCGGAGATCCGGATGCTGCCATCCGCCGGGGTGCACGAACCCCACCGGCCGTTCTGGTTGCGGACCCACTTCACGCTCGACGGGCGCGCGGCCTGGGGGTGCTCACCGAGGTAGCGCTCCGCGAGCCGTACGGCCCGCTCGTGCAGGGTGTCGTCGGTGTGCTCGCGGCGTTCCCGGGCGGTGAGCCGGGCCACCATGCGGTCCACCCACTCGCGCTCCTCGGCACCGCTGAACTGGGCTGGGATCAACACCACAACCCGCTCGCCGTCGCGGTAGGCCGAGACCGTACGCCGGCGGCGGGAACTGCGCCGGACCTCGACGGCCGGCTTGCGCACGCTCGCGGTAAGACCGTTGCGGTTGTTCGGAACCAGGGGGAAGACACCCACGCACGGGAAATTAGCGGCCGCCCGGCAACTTCCCAAGGACCCAGCCCGCTGGGCGCTCCGTGTGTGTGGTGGTTTATGGTGGTTTACGAAGAAAATTGTTTCTGGCCCACGTCCCGCGTGACTGCCGGCGTGTCAGGAGGGTAATTACCCTTCGAACCGGCACACTCGCCTGAAGGTAGAAGATCCACGGAGGAGGTCACCGTGGCCACAAAGGCCAAGACCACGTACAACGGCTACTGCGTCAAGTGCAAGGCGAAGCGAGACTTCGAGGGCACAGTCGAGGTCAGCAAGACCGGCATGAACGTCGCCAAGGGCAAGTGCCCGGTCTGCGGGACGACGATGAACCGCATCCTCGGCAAGGCCACCACCACCACCTGACGCCGGCCGCCACAGACGGCGGGCCGCCCTGCCCACACCGCACGCCGGCAGATGCCCGCTGTGTCGGTCCTCTGTGGACAGGGCGGCGTGTCGTTGTGGACAAACCTCCCCGTCATTCGCCGGGCTGTGGATAGCCGGCGATAGGCCCAATCGGGTGACATCATGGGCGCCCATGGGTGGGTTGAGCGTGGGCGGAGGCTGAGCGATGGCTCGTCAGCCCGTCCGCCGTCCGATTCTGCTCCCCACGGTCCGGCGCCTCTGGCGCGATCACCGGAGGCTGCAGGTCGGCACGGATCCCGGTCGCGCCGTGGTCCTCGAGCTTGCCGACCCGCTCCAGGCCCGGCTGCTGGATCTGCTCGACGGCACCCACACCGAGCGCGCGTTGGTGCGGGCCGCCCGCCACGCCGGGATCCCGCCTGGCGAGGCCTCAGCCCTGCTCGCGGCGCTCACGTCGGCCGGCTACGTCGTGGATGTCCACGCGCTGCAGATCGCCCGCGCCACCGAGGCGACCCGGCGCCGGCTCGCGACCGAGACCAGTGCCCTTGCTCTGCGTGACCCGCGCCCGAACGCGGTCATGCGTCGGCGCCTGCAGGCCCAGGTGCTCGTCACGGGCGCCAGTCGCCTGGCCGTGCCGATCGCCTCGATTCTCGCCGCATCCGGCGTCGCGGGCGTGCATACCGACTGCAGTGGCGTCGCCCGGCTCTCCGACGCCACCCCGGCAGGCCTCCTGCCCGGCGACGCCCACCGGCCTCGCGGGGTCGCCGCCGCCGACGCCCTGCGCCGGGTCGCCCCGGAACTGGACGTGACGCAGGTCCGGCGCGGTAGCGCCAGTTTCGTGGTTCTGGTCGGGTTCAGCGCCCCCGCCAACCTCACCGCCTTCTCCTACGGCTCCCGGCGGCTGGCCCACCTCGCCGTGTCCGTGCGGGACGGGACCGTGGTCGTCGGCCCGCTCGTGCGGCCGGGCGAGTCCCCGTGCCTGAACTGCTTGGACCTGCACCGCGCCGATCTGGACCCCGACTGGCAGGCCGTCGCGGCGCAACTGCAGACCTCGCCCGAGGTCGCCGAGCCGCTCGCCGCGACGACCGCCCTCGCCGCGGCCGCCTTCGCCGCGCACGACGTGCTGACCCACATCGACGGTGGCCTTCCCGCCACACTGGGCGCCACGGTCGAGATAGCCGAGCCGGGGCGTAGCACCCGGCGGCAGTGGGGTCAACACCCCTCATGCGGTTGCCGTCGCCGGGCGCGGCGACGGCTTGCCTAGCGAGCCCCGGCGCGCCAACCCGGGTGTTTCAATTGGTCGCGTGACGCAGCAACGGGCGCCCGAGCCGGCGGGCTCGCAACCACGGCAGGGACACCCAAACGGCTCAGCGCCACACTCCCCCGAACCACCAACCCCTCCTGAACCACCGACCACTGCGTCACGGCCTCCTGAGCCAGCAGCCACCGCGCCACGGCCTCCTGAGCGGGCGGGCTCGGGTATCCCCCGCAACGCCGTCGGCCGGACGGCCCGGCTCGCGGCACTTCCCCTCGGCTTCGCCGGACGGGCGGCGGTCGGGCTCGGCAAGCGGGTCACCGGCATGGCGAGCGAGGTCATTTCCGCCGAAGTCCAGCAGCGCACCGCCGAGCATCTGTTCCGGGTGCTCGGTCAGCTCAAGGGCGGTGCCATGAAGTTCGGCCAGGCGCTGTCCGTCTTCGAGGCGGCCCTGCCGGAGGACGTCGCGGGGCCGTACCGGGCCGCCCTCACCCGGCTGCAGGAGGCGGCCCCGCCACTGCCCGCCGCTTCCGTACACAAGGTCCTCGCGGAGCAACTCGGGCCACGGTGGCGGCAACGGTTCCGGGAGCTTGAGGAGAGCCCGGCCGCCGCCGCGAGCATCGGGCAGGTCCACCGCGGCGTGTGGCGGGACGGGCGCGCGGTGGCGGTGAAGATCCAGTACCCCGGAGCTGGCCCGGCCCTGATCGCCGACCTGGGCCAGCTCTCCCGGCTGGCGCAGCTGTTCCGGGTGATCCAGCCCGGACTGGACATCAAGCCGCTGCTCGCTGAGATCCGGGCCCGGGTCACCGAGGAACTGGACTATGAGCTCGAGGCGGCGGCACAGAAAGCATTCGTGAGGGCCTATACCGACGACGACGAGATCGTGGTGCCACGAGTCGTCGCGGCGACTCCTCAGGTGCTCGTGACCGAGTGGGTCGACGGCACGCCGATGTCGACCGTGATCGCGTCGGGACCCGCGCCGCAGCGTGACCTCGCCGGGCTACGCTTGGCGGGCCTGCACTTCTCCGCCCCCACCCGGGCCGGGCTGCTGCACGCCGACCCGCATCCGGGCAACTTCCGACTCCTCGACGACGGCAGGCTCGCGGTGCTGGACTTCGGCGCCGTCGCGCGGCTGCCCGGTGGCCATCCCGAGCCGGTGGGTCGGCTGACCCGCCTGGCGATCCAGGGCCGGGCCGACGAGGTGGTCGATGGGCTGCGGGCGGAGGGGTTCATCCGCGACGGAGCCGAGATCGACGCGCGTGCCGTGCTGGACTTCATCAGCCCGATGCTCGAGCCGCTCATGGACGAGGAGTTCCAGTTCAGCCGGGCGTGGTTGCGCGCTCAGGCGGCACGGTTGGCGAACCCCCGCAGCCCGGCGCACCAGCTCGGCCGGCACCTGAACCTGCCACCCGCCTACATGCTCATCCACCGCGTCACGCTCGGCTCCATCGGCGTGCTGTGCCAGCTCGAGGCGCGCGCGCCGTACCGCAGCGTGGTCGAACGGTGGCTGCCGGGATTCGCGGAGCCCGCGCCCGTCGGGTGAGCTGGGCGGCGCCCGTCGGGTGAGCTGGGCGGCGTCCCTCGAGGCAGTGGGCGGCGCCCGCCCCCGGAGTACGGGGACGGGCGCCGGATGAGTGGTGAAAGAGGTGATCAGCGGGCAGCCGGCTGGGACGCGTCGCCCAGCTCGCTGGCCTGGTGCGCACGGGCACGCATCGCTACGCGGCGTGCGCTCTTGCCGGACTCGTGGGACGCCTCATCGAGAGGCCGAAGCATTCGTGCTCGTGAGAGCGCTTCGTGGAGAAGATTCATGTCGGTGCTCCGGTATGTCGTCATGGTTGTCGGGCTCTTTCTGATCGTCGTGGCGGTGGTGGCGTGCGGCCGGGCTCCCGGCACCCGCGATCCGTTGCGTGTGCTCATCAGGAGATCCGCAGCTCACCGGAGGTGAGCAGGCTGATCCGGGTCGCGACCTCGTGCCGGAGGACCGCCTCCCGGGCGAGCTCGTCCTTGCGTGGACGCCCGCGAGGACGCTTACGCGCCACGATCGCGCCACGCTCGAAGATCTCGCCACCCCACACACCCCACGGCTCACCGCGCTCCAGCGCACCCGCGAGGCACTCGACCTTCAGCGGGCAACCCCCGCAGAGGGCCTTCGCGACCTCGAGGTCGGCCGGCGCGTCGGCGAACCACAGGTCCGCGTCGTACTGGCGGCATGGCAGCTCCGTGATCGGCTCGACAGTGAGCGCGGTCAGCGCGCTGTCGGGCGGAGCAAACGCCAGAGTCATCCCTTTCACCTCTCTCGCTTGTCGTTGCAGTGATCTCTTGAATCAGTGCGTTCATCCGGGTGGACGAACGCGAGGCTCCGACTGCGTCGTGCGCACCGCCCGCGATGGCCGGCGAGAGCGCTGCGGCGCAATAAGTAAGGCCGCGGATCCCGGTATGCGGGTTCCGCGGCCTCGAGGTTGAGCCGGCTGGTCCAGGTTTACTGGACCCTTCGTCTTCCTCGAGGTGGGATCCCGCGGGCGTCGATGCCCTTGGCCTTGGCGGCGGCGTGCTGGCTCCGCGCAACGGAGACGAGCTCGACGAGCCCCGTCATGGCCGCGCCCGCAACGGCCTGAGCCGCCGGGGCACCGATGGAGTTATTGGTCGAGACGATGGGCGTGGGCACCGAGACACCGATCAGCGACACGGTACGTACGCCCTGGGACATCGCCGGCTGGCCGAGGACGTGCATCCGTCCCACGCCGTCGGCAAAGACGGCGTCGGCCGCATACGCGAACCGACCGCGCGGCAGTGACATCTGCGGCGTAGCGCAGGCAGCAGGCAGCCCCGACGGTCGCCAGGCGATCAATGTCGTGGCCATCGTCGTCACCGCCTCTCCTACGGATGTCTGCGCCGCAAACGCACATGGTGAGCCGAACGCTGTGGTGCGCCGGTTCCTGAAGGGTAAGCCACCGCGGTACGGGCCGGCAATCGTTTTAGCCCGCAGCGGGACTCGGTTCGGTAACGGATGGGGCCAGATCCTGCGGCCGCGCCCCGGCCACGAGTTTCAGTACGGCCTCGCCGTACCGCGCGAGCTTGTGCGGTCCGATGCCCGCGATGGTCGCGAGCTCGTCCGGCGAAGCCGGACGCCGCTCCGCGAGCGCGGTCAGCGTGACGTCGGTGAAGACCACGTACGCCGGCACGGACTGCGCCGCAGCGACCTTCGCCCGCCACTGGCGCAGCCGGTCGAACAGCTCTTCATCCAATGTGGACGGACAAGTGGCGCAACGACCGAGCTTGCGATCGGCCGGAGCGGTGAGGTTCGCCCCGCAGACCCGGCACGCCGTGATGACCACGCGCCGCCGGGTCCCGTCGGCGTCCCGCTGCTCCGCGCGCCCGGCCCCCGCCCGCCGGCCAGGGACGCCGGGCTGCTCCAGCGGCAGGAACCGGGACGGCCGCCGAGCCCGGCCACCGGCCTGGCGCGCGCTCGCGTAGGAGAGGGTGAGCCACTGCCTGGCCCGGGTGATGCCGACGTAGCACAGCCGCCGCTCCTCCTCGACGGCCGCCGGGGTGCGGGCATACGTGCTCGGCAGCACCCCCTCGACCAGGCCGACCAGGAAGACCGCGTCCCACTCCAGGCCCTTCGCCGCGTGCAGGCTCGCCAAGGTGACGCCCTCGACCGCGGGTTCGTGCTGCAGCGCGGCCCGGCGAGCCAACTCCTCGACGAAGTCGACGAGCGGTGCCTGCGACCCGCGGTCACCCGCGAACTGCTCCGCGATGGCCACGACGGCGGCGATCGCCTCCCACCGCTCGCGCGCCGCCCCGCCCGGTGGCGGCGCCTCGGGCCGCCACCCCACCGCCTCCAGGGCGGCGACCACGCTCGGCGCGAGCGGGACGGACGGGTCGTGGGTACGGGTCGCGGCTCGCAGGGCGACCACGGCACCGCGCACCTCGGCCCGGTCGAAGAAGCGCTCGGCGCCGCGGACGACCGTCGGCACTCCCGCCTCCGCCAGCGCCTCCTCGTACGCCTGGGACTGGGCGTTGGTACGGAACAGGACCGCGATCTCGCGAGCGGGCACGCCGGAGGTGACGAGCTCAGCGCAGCGGGCCGCTACCCCGGCCGCCTCGGCGGGTTCGTCCGGGTAGGCGCGCAACACCGGCTCCGGCCCCGACGCACGCTGACCGGCCAGCTCGAGCCGGAACCGTGCCTCCTCGCCGTGCGACTGCTGGATCACCTGGTTGGCCAGCGCCACGACCTGGGGCGTGCTGCGGTAGTCGCGCACGAGCCGGACGAGCGTGCCGCCCTTTCCCCCGCGACACCGCTGAGCAAAGGAGAGCAGGTAGCTCGAGCTGGCCCCGGTGAACGAGTAGATGGTCTGACTCGCGTCGCCCACAACGGTCAGGTCGTCGCGCTCGCCCAGCCAGGCCTGCAGCAGCCGCTCCTGCGCGGGATTCACGTCCTGATACTCGTCGACCACGAAGTGCCGGTACTGCCCACGGACCTGGTCGGCCACGTCGGGGTGCTGCTCCACGGCCCACACCGCGGCCCGCAGCAGGTCCTCGAAGTCGATCACGCCGGCGCCGCGTTTGACCGTCTCGTAGGCGGCGTACACCTCGGCCACCTTCGCGGGCTCGGCCGGCGCGTCGCGCCCGGCACGCGCCGCGGCCACGACGTACTCCTCCGGCTCAACCAGGCTCGACTTGGCCCACTCGATCTCGCTCGCGAGGTCGCGGGCGGTGACGCGATCGGTCCGCAGACCGCTGCGCGCCGCGGCGAGGCCCACGAGACGGGCCTTGCTCTCGACCACCTCGGGCAGCTCCCGGCCGTCGAGCACGCGCGGGGCGAAGTACCTCAGTTGGCGCAGGGCGGCCGCGTGGAACGTCCGCGCCTGCACCGATGACACGCCGAGGTCGGCCAGCCGGGCACGCAGTTGCGCGGCGGCCCGAGCCGTGAACGTCACGGCGAGCACATGCCGCGCCTCGACCTCGCCGGTCAGGACCCGGTACGCGATGCGGTGCGTGATGGCGCGTGTCTTGCCCGTGCCGGCGCCGGCCAGGATGCAGACGCGGCCCGCGGGCGCGGTCACGGCGGCCCGCTGTTCGTCGTCGAGCCCCCCGAGCACGGCCGCCACGTCAGATGTGCCCACGCGTCCGCCCCGGATCTTGGATTGAGTCACGCGCCACATCCGGGATTCTTCCAGCGCGCACCGACGTTGTGGCGTTCTGACTTCGCAAATCTGCGCGACCACCGCACGGAGGCAACGCCTGATGTTCGGCACGCCAACCTCGCCGAAGACTGCTCTGACGATGTACTCGACCACCTGGTGCGGCTACTGCCATCGGCTACGCAGCCAGCTCGATCGGGAGAACATCCCGTACCAGGTCGTGGACATCGAGCGCGACCCCACGGCCGCCGAGTACGTACGCAGTGTCAACGATGGCAACCAGACCGTTCCAACCGTGCGCTTCGCCGACGGATCGGCGCTCACCAACCCGACCGTGCACGAGGTGCGGGCCCGACTCGTCAAGCTCGCGATCGACTGATCGACGAGTATCAGACCTCCTCGAGCCAACGCACGATGAGATAGTGTGCTATCGATGACGGGGCGGCCACGGCGAAGCCGGCAGCAGGGTCGTTCCGGATGGCCGCACGGATCTCCGCACGGGTAAACCACCGAGCATCTGCGATCTCGGTCGGGTCCAGGTTGAGCTGTTCGTCGGGATCGGCGACCGCGTGGAACCCCAGCATGAGCGAGCCCGGATAGGGCCAGGGCTGGCTCGCGAGGTACGTCAGGTCGCTGACGTGGACGCCGACCTCCTCGGCAACCTCCCGAACCAGCGTCTGCTCGGCCGACTCGCCGGGCTCCACGAAACCGGCCAGGCAGGAGTAGCGGGGCAGGTCGCCGACGCGTCCGCGCGACCAGGCGGCATTGCGGCCGAGCAGACACAGCCCGTCCGCCCCCGGTACCGCGTCATGCACCAGCACGATGATCGCGGGATCGGTCCGAGGCCACATCTGAGCGCCGTCCTCGGTCTCGCGCACCCAGCCACCCTGGACGGGTGTGCTCGGCTGGCCGCTGGCCGGCGAGAAGGGGTGGCCCGCGTGCCAGTTCGCCACCGCGGCGGCGGTCATGAGCAGCCCCGCCTCGAATGAGGACAGGATGTGGCCGACCTCCCGCACCGAGTAGGGGCGGGCCAGGTCGTTCGCCTTCGTCGCCGGAAGCGGTGCGACGACCGCGAAGTGTGGCGTGCCGTCGGGGTCGACACCAAGAAACAGCCGCTGGCCCTCCGGCGCCTCGTCGGGTCCGACCAGGACGAGGCGCTCGCCCGCGACCAATGCCCGGCCGCCCTCGATGACCAGCACTCTCGCTCGGGCCCAGGCCTCGTCCAACCAGACGGCGTCGGTGCGCAGCTGAGCCGCTCGGTCCAATGTGGAGCGTGCCAGTGGCGGGAGGTCCAGCCGGCGCGGCAGCCGGTCAGACACCCGACGGCCCCCGGATCGGCTCCGGCTCGCTCGGCGGTGGTGTGCCCTGCTCGGGCTCGTCGAGCGCCGCGGTCCCGACGGGGGCGGGCACGAGCTCCACTGTAGACAACGTGGACAGGGATGCGGCCACCCGTTCGGCGTCACCGAGCACCACGGTCACGGCCTTGGCTGGTGCGAGGTAGGTAGCGGCCGCGGCGGCGACCTCCTCGGAGCTGGCGGCGGCCAGACGGGCGGTGTGCTCGACGAGGTAGTCCAGCCGCAGGCCGTACGCCGCGTACGCCGTGGCGAGCCCCGCGAGCGAGGCCTGGGTGGACATCCCCAGCAGCAGCGACCCCAGCGCGTACCGCCTGGCCTGCTCCAGCTCCTCCGAGTTCGGCGCCACGGTCGCGATTCGCCCCAGCTCGTAGTACGTCTCCAGCAGCGCGGCCGCCGTGACGTTTGTCGCCACCTCGGCCGAGAGGATCAGCGACGAGCCGGCGACGGAGTGGTCCACAGCGGAGTGTGGGCCGTACGTGTAGCCCTTGTCCTCCCGGATGTTCTCCACCCATCGGGATGAGAAGTAGCCGCCGAAGACGAGGTTCGCCAGGTGCAGCGCGGCGTGATCGGGGTGTGTCCGTCCCACGGCCGGCAGCGCCAGCCGGATCGAGGACTGCACCGACTCCGGCCGGTGCGCGAGCACGACCGGGCCGGGACGCAGCGGCGGGACAGGCGGCGTCACCTGTGCCCCACCGGATCCGTCCCATCCGCCGAGGGTCACCTCGGCGATATCGAGGGCCGACCACGCATGGACGTCACCCACGATCACGAGCACGGCCCCGGCCGGGTGCACCCGGGACGCGTGCAGGTCCGCCAGGTCGGGTGACCGCAGTGGTGCGACATCGACCGCGGCCGGACTCTGCATACCGTAGGGATGCTCGCCGTACATGCGCCGCAGCAACGCCACCCGCACCAGGTGCGACGGCTGGCTCTGCGCCACCCGGATGCGGTCCAGCAAGCGGGAGCGCTCGGTGGTCACCTCGCCCTCGGGGTAGCTCGCGCCATGCAGCACATCCGAGAGGATCGACAGGATCCGCTCCAACCCACTGGCGAGACCGTTGCCGGAGATGAGCAGCCGATCCGCGTCCACGCCCGCGTGCAGCGCGCCGCCGACCGACTGCAGGGCCGCGGCTATATCCACAGTGGACATCGTGGGCGTCCCGGAGAAGAGCGTCTGGCTCATGAGCATCGCGCGGGCGACGAATCCCGGGTCGAGCTGCGCGCGGCCGAACGGGATGCGCAGCCGCACCTCGACCAGCGGGACCGAACGGCGCTCGATCACGATCACGGTCAGCCCGTTGCCGAGCGTGCGCTCCGCCGATGGCGGCACCACCAGCGGCCGGTTCTCCTCCAGCGCCGGCAGCGCACGTGGGCCGACCAGCAGCTCGGTCGTCACCGCGCACCTCCCCCAGGGACAACCTCGACCACGGCACGCCGGTTCGCGCTCAACCTGGCCGCTGCAGCGCGCACCTGATCCTCGCTCACCTCGGCCAGGCGTCTGGGCAGCTCGTGCGAGAGCGCCGGATCGGCCCGCTGCTGCTCGTAGACCGCGTGGCGCAGTGCCCGGTTGAGCACGGTGTCCGCCTCGCGCAGCAGGTGGGTCGACATGCGGGCCACGGTACGGGTGAGCTCGGCCTCGTCGAGCCCGTCCTGGGCGACGCGGTCGATCTCCTCCGCCGTCACCGCGAGCACCCGGTCCACGGAACCGTCGGGCGGCAGGCGCGCCTCCAACAGCAGAGCGGTCGGATCGCGCACATCAAACGCGTCGCCCATGAAGCTCACATAGCCGCCGATGCTGGTCACGATCCGGTCCGTGAGCACCAGCCGCCGCACCAACCGGGAGGCGTCACCGTCGGTGAGCACCTCGGCCAGCACGACGTAGGGCAGGTAGCTGGCCAGATCGGTGAGCGGATCGGGAACGCGCCAGGCGGCGGCGAGGGCCGGCAGCGGGGCGAGTTTATCCACATAGGACGTTCGCCGCTCGGCGGTGAGGTCGGGCTCGGCGAAGTCCGGCCTCGGTGGAGCGGGGCGGGCCGGCACATCGCTGAAGTGACGCTGGACGAACTCGGTGGCCTGGGCCACGTCCAGGTCGCCGGCGACGGCCAGCACGGCATTGCCCGCGGCGTAGTACCGCTCGAAGAAGTCGGCCGCGTCCGACACGGTCGCGGCCTCGAGGTCGTCGAAGGAGCCGTACCCATCGTGGGCATTGGGGAACGTGTCGAAGAGCACGGGCGGCAGCTTGAGCCAGGGGAACGCACCGTACGGGCGGTTGAGGACGTTGACCCGGATCTCTTCCTTGACCACGTCGACCTGATTGCGCAGGTTCTCCTCCGTCAGCCGTGGCCCGCGCATCCGGTCGGCCTCCAGGAACAGCGCTCGCTCCAGGGCGTTGCTCGGCAGGATCTCGAAGTAGTCGGTGTAGTCCAGGTGGGTCGAGCCGTTGAACTGGCCGCCAGAGCCCTGCACATAACGGAAGTGGGCCAGCTTCTCCAGGTTCGCCGAGCCCTGGAACATCAGATGCTCGAAAAGGTGCGCGAACCCCGTGCGCCCCTGCGGCTCGGACCGGATGCCGACGTCGTAGACGACAGCGACGCCCACGACCGGCGCCGACCTGTCCGGGGCAAGGACCACCCGCAGACCGTTGGGGAGGGCGAAGCGCTCCCATGATCGCGTCTCGACACTCGGCATATCCGTGAGGCTAGCGCTGGCAGGTCGGCGTCAGCTCTATGGCCCGTCCACGCCCCATGGCCCGTCCACGCCTCGCAGGTTCGCAACGGCGCGTCGCGGGTCGAACGGCACAGACACTCCGGCTCCGTCCCGCTGACGGGTATCTGACACCAGGGCAAGGGCCGGGGGACTGAACGGTCGGAGCCACGACAAACGGGGCGGTGAACTCGCACTTAGTGACCCCACTCGCACGGGCCGAAGTATCTGATTGGCACCCGGCCGAACCGATGACCCCGCGGTGTTGGGAGATGCGCTAGGTTGCTTTGGCCGAGCATCCCTTGCGACGTCACTGCACCAACAACCACCCCATACCGTCGCCTGACCCATTCAGGAGCAAGCGTGAATCGACTACGCCGAACGGGCGTTCTCCTCGCGGCCGTCGCCGCCGGCATTGTCGGGGTCTTCGTCGTCGCCACGCCGGCGAGCGCCCACTTCAGCACCGTGGTCGCCGAAGGTTCGTGCGTTAACGGCAACCCGACGATCACGTTCACGATCTACAGCCACATCAACCAATCACACGAATGGGTGCAGATCGTACCAAAGGCGACGCTGACCAACCCGAGCGGGACAGCGCCGACCCAGGCAGAACTCGGGATCAATACCACCAGGTACCACATCCCGGCGAACCAGGACACGTACGCGGTGACGCAGACCACCCCCATCACCGTGCTGCCCGGACAGAAGCTCAGGCTCGATGTGACGCTGTACTGGTACAGCGCGGAGACCGGCGGCGGGTATGTCACGAAGTCGGACTCATATGCGAAGGGCACTGGACCCAGTAACTGTGAGACCCCCGCGGCTCCGACCGTGAATTTCGAGGATACCTGCGACCAGATCACGGTCACGTTCCACAGCAACGTGGCTCAGCTCTTCAAGGTGGTCCTCAGCGACACCAGCGTGCAGGATTCCGGCACCAAGATGACGGACTTTTCGCTGACGGTGCCGGCCACAGCGGCGCCCCTGAGCGCGTACGCTGACGGCTCCAAGATCGGCGATCATACGTATAGCAAACCGCAGTATTGCGGCGCGCCATCCGGAACGATCGAGTCAACCTGCGACGGCATCGTGGTTACGCTCACCAACCCCGCGGACGGCAAGCAGGAGAACGTCAGCGTTACCTATACGCCGAACGTCGGCTCGCCAGTAACACTGACCGCTGGACGGGGCGAAACGAAGACGTATACCTTCCCGGGTACCTCCGGCCTCCAGGTCACGTACACGCCGGTAGACGGCAGCGGAACCCAGACTGTGTCGTGGGCGCCTGATGCGGCGAAGTGTGCGCCACCCCGGACTGCGACGCCAACCCCGACCACAACCGATCTGCCGAAGACAGGCTCGAACGTGACTGGCATGCTCGTCGGCGGCGGCGTTCTCGTAGCGGCAGGCGTTGCGCTCCTGGCGTCACTTCTGCTCATGCGGCGGCGCCGGTCGGCCACGGGCGGCTGACCCCGACGCCCGACAAGCGGTAACGGTGGCCCCGAACTCTCTGGAGTTCGGGGCCACATCATCAGGGCGTGCGGACCCCCGCGATCAACGCGGCGATTCCGCCCGCATCGAGCAGATCCGCCGGACGTACGGTCTCGCCCGAGCGGACGTAATGGAAGCCGGCGCTGACCTGGGTCACCGGCACGCCCGCCAGCTCTGCCCACGCGAGCCGGTAGGCGGCGAGCTGCACCGCGGCCGCGGCCGCCTCCGCACCGGCCGGCTTGGCTCCTGTCTTCCAGTCGATGACGTCGTAGTGGTCCGGCCGGCCGGGCACCGTGAAGACCGCATCCATGCGCCCCCGCACGACCACTGCCGCCACTACGGTCGCGAACGGCACCTCGACCCGGTACGGGCTGCGATCGGCCCAACCGCTGGCGAGAAACGACTGCTGCAGCGCTTCGAGGTCGGAGTCGGGCGCGGCGCCGTCATCGCCTGCCCCGGGCAGATCCGCCAGGTCGAGCAGGGCCTCGCCGCCGAAGCGGCGCTCGAGCCACAGGTGGAACGCAGTGCCCCGGCGCGCGTGCACGTCCGGCGCCTCAGGCAGTGGCCGGCGCAGGCGTCGGGCCAACCGCTGCGGATCACGGCGCAGTGCCACGAGCTGTGACACCGACAGGTGCTCGGGCAGGGCGACGTCGATGGTGGCGCCGGTCCGCTGGCGGTCGCGCTCCTCGAGCAGCAGCCGGGCCTGCTTCGCCCACGCTGCCGCCTGTCGCGCCACCTCCGCCGCGCCACGGTCGTCCACCTCACCTCCGACCGGGTCGGCCATGGCCTCGCGCACCATCGCGACACCCGACTCCACGGCCGCTCGCCGCGCACCGATGGGATCCTCCGGCCACCCGGCCGATACCTCCTCGGCGAGGGTGGGGTTGGACTCGTCCGGGGCCAACGGCGCAGCCCAGAGCCGCACCGCGCCAGCGCCGCGCCGGCAGACGACCGCGATCTCATCGAGGAAGATGGACGGGTCTCGAGGCCTCGTCAGACCGGCCCCCCAGCGGAACCCCGAGCAGAGCAGCAAGTGCCGCGGGCGGGTCACCGCGACATAGGCCAGGCGACGCTCCTCGCGCTCCTGATGTTCCCGCCACGCCTCGTCGAAGCGCGCCACCGCGGTCTGCACGGCCTTGGCGTCGGTCGCCCCGTCGATCCCCAGCGCCGGCAGGCCCGCCGAGTCGCCCCGCAGGGGGAAGGGAAGCACACCAATGCCCTTGAGCCAGTGGTCGCTCGACTTGGGCTGGGCCGGGAAGGCATCGGCGCAGAGCCCGGTCACCGCCACCACGTCCCACTCCAGGCCCTTCGCCGCGTGCACGGTCAGGATCTGCACCGCGCCATCGAGTACCTCGACGTCGCCGGGCGTCAACCCCCGTTCCTCCTCCTCGGCCGCCGCCAGGTACGCGAGGAACGCCGAGAGCGTGCCGCCTTCGGACTCCTCGGCGAAACGCGCGGCCACGTCGCCCAGCGCGTCCAGGTGGACTCGCGCCAGCCCGCCGGGACTGCCCGTGCCGGACTGCTGGCCGGCCGGCCGCGCGGCGACCTCAACATCGAGGCCGATCGTCGCCGCGATGTCGGCGACCAGGTCCGGCAGCGACTGGTCCATGCGCCGGCGAAGGTCGCGCAGCTCGTCCCGGAACAGAGACAGCCGCCGGTGACCGTCCACAGAGTACAGTCCGGCCGGACCGAGGTCGTCGAGCGCCTCGGCGAGGGTCGCGTCGTCGAGCCGCTCCCCGCCGAGATCCGGTTCGTCGGCGGGGCCGAGGCCGGGCAGGGCGACCTGCGCGGGTTGGCTCTCGTCGCTGGGCCGCCGGGCCAGCGCCAGTGCCCGGGCCCGGCGGTAGAGCGTGACGAGGTCGCGCGGGCCGATGCGCCACCGGGCTCCGGTGAGCAGCCGCAACAGCGACGCGCCAGCGGTCGGGTCGGCGAGCACCTGCAGCGTGCTCACGACGTCACGGACCTCCGGGGTGTCGAGCAACCCCCCGAGGCCGACGACCTCGACAGGCAGGCCACGCTCGCGCAGCGCTCGCTCCAGCGGGGGGATCTGCGATCGGGCCCGCACCAGAACCGCCGTGGTCGGCGTGGCCGACCCCCCGCGCTCGCAGTCGTGCCAGGCCGCGGCGACCTCGTCCGCGACCCAACTGGCTTCGTCCACGTAGGACGCTGCGTAGGCGCACCGGACGAGCGGCTCGCCGAACCTCGCCTGGTAGCCGGGGTGCGCGGTCAGCGGGAGCACGGGCGGTACCGACCCGGCGCGCAGGTCGGCCGAGATCTGGTTCGCCACCTCGAGGATCTGCGGCGCGTTGCGGAAACTCGTCGACAGTGGCGCTTGGCTGGCCGGCTCGCCGCCAGAGCGGGGGAAGTACCGCGGGAACCGCTCCAGGGTCCCGGCGCTCGCGCCCCGCCAGCCATAGATTGACTGGCATGGGTCGCCAACCGCGGTCACCGGATGCCCGCCACCGAACAGCGCGCGCAGCAGCTCCGCCTGCGCTTGCGAGGTGTCCTGGTACTCGTCGAGCAGCACCACGCGGAACCGGTCGCGTTCCGCGTCGGCCACCTCGAGGTGATCGCGCGCCACGACGGCGGCACGGGCAAGCTGGTCGCCGAAGTCCATCGCCTCCGCGTGACGCTTGCGTTCGGCGTACTCGCGCACCAGCGGCAGCAGCGCCAGGCGAGCCTGCTGGCGCGCCAGCACCTCCTTCACGTCGCGGTAGAGCCGACCGCCGCTGACGCCCTCGACGCGGGCCACCAGGCCGAGGGTGAACTTCTCGATGTCGTCGGGGTCGCGCAGGTGCTCCGCCAGCTCACCGGCGAGGGCGAGCACCGCGGCCGTGGCGGTCGGGTGGGCGAGCGGGAAGTTGCGCATCGCCGCGCTGTCGTGCTGGCGCACCACGACGTCGGCGAGCTGCCAGGAGGCGGCCTCGGTGAGCAGCCGTACGGTGGGCTCGAAGCCGGCCCGCATGCCGTGCTCACGCACCACCCGGGCCGCGAACGAGTGGTAGGTGGCGACCGTGGGCTCCCCGTCGAGCTGGCGGTCGTACCCGACCAGGCGCCGGGCCCGGCCGAGATAGAGGCGGATCCGGTGCGAGAGCTCGCCGGCCGCCTTGCGGGTAAAGGTGAGCCCGAGCACCTGGTCGGCGCGCACGTACGCGTTGGCGACGAGCCACACCACCCGCAGTGCCATCAGCTCGGTCTTCCCGGAGCCGGCGCCAGCGACGACGAGGACCGGCTCGTCCGGAGCCGCGCCGATCACCCGGAGTTGCTCGCCGGTGAACCCGTAGCGCAGGCCAAGATGCCGCTGGATCTCCTGCGGCGCGTACCGGGGGCCGGCCATCGACAGGCTCACGCCGGCACTTGCCTTCCCTTGCCGGACAGCGGGCACGACGTGCGCACCGCGCAGTACCCGCACGAGTCGTTCACGACAGCGCGGAACGTCGATGCCGCCATCGTGGCCGCGGCCATGCGCACCAACGCGTGCGCCCAGCCCGGATCCCCGCTCTCCTGCAGCGGGTCCTGACCGCGGACGACCGGTCCCACGCTCGTGGTACCCAGCGCCACGATCTCCGCGCCGCCCGACTCCTCGCCAGGGCCGAACCCACCCGCCTCGACCGAGACCTGATACGCGGCCAGCTGGGGATGCTGCGCCGCGTCCGCCTCACTCGGCGCGCTGGCCCCGGTCTTGAGGTCGACCACGACCAGGCGACCCTTGGCATCGCGTTCGAGCCGGTCCACCCGGCCCTTGATCTGCACGGCACGACCCGCCGAGGTGTCGTCCGGGCCGAGCCGCACGTCGAAGTCCCGCTCCACCGCCACCTGCTCGCGTGGATTGCCGGCGAGCCAGGTGAGCAGCTTCTCGACCATCCGTTCGGCGCGGTCGCGCTCCTTCTGACGCAGCCAGCGCGCCTCGAGCTCGATGAGGTGGAAGCGCTCATCCACATAGGATCGGACGGCCTGTGCCGCCTGTCCCACGGTCGCGTCGGCGAACAGCATCGCCGCGGCGTGCACGAGGTTTCCGACGCCCTGCTTCGACGTCGGCGGGTTGCTTCCGCCGTGGCGCTCCAGCAGCCACTTGAGCCCGCACCGCAGCGAGCTCTCCACAGTGGATGGTGAGACCCGCACGGGCTCAGCCTCCGCGACGAGCGGACCATCGTCCGAGAGCGACCGGATCCCCCACCAGTCCTCGGGATCGGCGCCCGGCACCTTCGCGACGGCGAGCCGGGCGAGCTGGGTCGCGGCGGCTCGGCGCAGCGGTTGCGGGCTGTCCGTATCGGTGACGATCAGGCGCAACTCGGCGACGAGTGCCGGCAGCGTGAGCGGTCGTCGCAGCAGGCCCGCCGGCACGGCGAGCGCGACCTCAGCGTCGTCGAGCTCGTCGCGGGCCACCGCTGGCCCCGCAACCGCGAAGTGCGAGGGTTCCGGCTCGGACCGAACGGTCTGGACCAGCTCTGTGAGGAACCGACTGGGCTGCTCGTCGCCACCGGAGCCGGTCCCGCTGGGATCGACCGCCGTCACGACGAGATGGCGGCGCGCCCGGGTCACCGCGACGTAGAACAACCGTCGCTCCTCCTGCAGTACCTCGCTGACCTGGGCCGCCACGCTCACCCGCCCCTCGGGCAGCTCGCGTTGGGCGACCACGTCGACCAGACGCTCGGAGCCGAGCACGCTGCCCCGCAACCGCAGATCCGGCCAGACGCCCTCCTGCACGCCGGCGACGGCGACGACGTCCCACTCCAACCCTTTGGCAGCGTGCGCGGTGAGCAGCCGCACCGCCTCACCACGCTCGGCCGCCGGTGCGAGCGTGTCGGTCGGGAGTTGCTGCTCGGCGAGGGAGTCGAGGAACAGCTCGATGCGCGCTCCTGGCAGCCGGTCGGTGAACCGCGCCGCCGCGTCGAAGAGCACGAGCACCGCGTCGAGGTCACGGTCGGCAGTGGCGCCCCGACGCCCGCCTTGGGCGCTCGCGGCCGCCCAGCGCTCGGCCAGACCGCTGCTGCGCCAGACCTCCCACAACACATCCTCGGCGGTCGCCGCCGGTCGGGCCGCGGCCGCGCGTGCGGCCCGCAACAACCCGGCGACGGCCAGAGCCGGGCGGACCCAGCGCTGGTCCACAAGGGAGAGACGGCCCGGTTCGCGGAGCGCCTCGACCAGAAGCTCTCCCGATGTGCGGGACGGGTCGATGGCGCGCAGGGCTTGGCGCAGCCGGCGTTCGCCGAACGGATCCGCGCCACCCAGCGAGGAGTGCAGCAGGTCGACGGCGGTCCCTTCGTCCAGGGTGGCCATGCCGAGGGCACACCGGATCACCATGAGCAGTGGCGCGATCGCGGGCTGGGTGGCTAGGGCGGTATCCTCCGCGCCCGTAGTGACCGGCACGCCGGCCTGGGTCAACGCGCGGCGCAAGGCACCATGGTGGTTGCGCAACGACCGGACCACAACCGCCATCCGCGACCAGGCAATGCCCTCGTGCAGGTGCGCCTCGCGGAGGCGTTGCGCGATGTAGGCCGATTCGCTCGTCGCGGACCGAAGGGTACAGACGTCTACTGTGGATGGGGTCGGCTCGGCCCCCGGATGGCTCGCGTCGACCCGCAGCGCCCGGTGGTCCACCCGGCCGGTCAACCGTGCCGCCACTCGCCGGGTCGCCTCAACGAGCTCCACAGTGGACCGATAGGACGTGTCGAGGACGACCTGCGGTGCCGGCCCGCCGTCGAGTCTGCGGAAGCGCTCGGTGAACTCGCGCACGCCGGTCGGATCACCGCCACGGAACGCGAACGTGGCCGAGTCGGGGTCGGCGAGGCCGACGATGTGCGTCCCCCCACCCGCGACGAGCTGGAGCAGATCGAGCTGGGCCGGGTCGGTGTCGGCGAGCTCGTCGACGTAGACGTAGCGGCTCCGGGCCCGCTCGGTGGCGAGCAACTCCGGGTCGTCCTCCAGCAGGCGCGTGGCCGCCCGGACCAGCTCAGCCTGGTCGTACGCGACGCTGCCGCGTGTGGTGGCGTCGCGCAGCGCCAGCACGTTCTGGTACTCGGCCAGGAAGTCGGCGGCCGCGACCCAGTCGGCGCGGTGGTGCTGGCGACCAAGCTCGGCAAGGCCGCGTGGGCCGATGCCTCGCTCCGCGGCCCGCAGCAGCAGGTCGCGCAACTGCGCGGCGAACGCCCGCGTCCGTACGGCCTTGTGCAGCCCGGCTGGCCAGCGCGCAGCGGCCCCGGGGGCGCCGAGCAGCTCCCGGATCACGGAGTCCTGTTCGGCACCGGTGAGCAGCCGGGGGGCGGGCTCGCCCCGTTGAGCCGCGGCGAGGCGCAGCAACCCGAAGGCGTACGCCGGGAACGTCCGCACAACCGGCTCGGCCATCGTCGAGCGCGCCGAACCGGCGCCGATGCGAGCTTCGATGCGATCGCGCAGGGCAGCCGATGCCCTGCGGCCGAAGGTGAGGACGAGGATCCGCGTGGGATCGACGCCCTCGGCCACCCGTGCGGCGACCGCCTCAACCAGAGCCGTGGTCTTGCCGGTCCCCGGCCCGCCGACGACGAGCAATGGGCCGACCGCGTGGGCGACGACGGCCTGTTGCGTGGCGTCGAGCATCGGCGATGGCCGCGCCGGCCCCGGCCGCGCCCGCACCAACCGGTACCGGGGCAGCCGGGCCCGCGCCGCGGCAGCCTGGCTCGCGCTCACCGGCCCATGCAACCACGCTCGACCGACAAACCCAGGCAACGCCGCGCCGCCCACCGCGGACCGCGCTGCCACTGAACCGGGTGGCTCAGATGCGCGCCAGCGCGCATGCGCGCTACCCGGCGATCTGTCCCGAAGATCTCCGGGTGGCGCTGGTGCACATGCAACGGCAAATCCGCAACCCGGCCCGGTCGATAAGGACCGGGCGCCGCTCGCTCAGGCGTATGTGGGTCGCTGCAGCAGGCGCAGGAACGCGCTGAACAGGGCCTCGCGAACCGGTGGGGCGGCTGCCTCGACGAGGGCGTTGATGCCCGCGCGGCGGGCCGGCAGCGGCGTCGCTGCCCCCGGGGTCGCTTCCAGCGCGAAGCCGAGACCTACGGCCAAGGCGGCGACCGTGTCGAGCGTGAGCTGCTCGGGGGTCAACGCGGCCGCGAGCTCCCGCAACGACGCGTCGACAACGAGCGGTCCCTGCGCCCGGGCCGCGCTCACCGCCGCGGTCAGGTCAGCTTCGAACGAGCGCAGTTGCCCCGCCACGGATGCGGTCACGGTCATGTGGATCGACCGGGCGAGCCCCTCCGGCGCCGCGGCACTGCCCGGCGGCAGCGCGAGCTGAGGTTGGGTGTGCCAGCCGCGCGACGCGAGCTCGTCGGCGAGGACGAACAGGTCCAGGCCCTCATCGGACGAGGTGAACGAGACCACAGTGGACTCGGGCTCGGCCACCAGCCGTAGACCATCCACAGTGGAGATCGCTCCGGCGAGCGTCCGGACGGCCTGCCACGTCAGTGACGCCAGGCGTAGGTAACCGGAGTCGCCGAGGTGGCGCAGCGTCGCGTACGCCGCGGCGATCGGCCCACCCGACCGGGTCGACGTGATCGTCGGGTTCACCACCGTATATCCGGGCCATCCGGCATAGGCGAAGTACTGTGGCGCCCGCAGGTCGTCGGATCGGTGCAGCAGTACCGAGACTCCCTTGGGGGCGTAGGCGTACTTGTGCAGGTCCACCGAGATCGAGCTCACGCCTGGCACCGAGAAGTCGAACGGTGGCACGTCGATCCCGAGCCGGCGCAGGTACGGCAGGGTCCAGCCGCCAAAGCACGCGTCCACGTGGCAGCGCACCGCCCGCGAGGCCGCCACGGCAGCGATCTGCGCCACCGGATCCACGAGCCCGTACGGATACGCGGGCGCCGAACAGGCGACCAGTACGGTGTTGTCGGTGATAGCGGCCTCGATCTGTGATACCGACGGTCGCAGCGTCGCCGCCGAGATCGGCACCACCACCGGCCGCACCCGCAGGTACTGCGCGGCCTTGAAGAACGAGGGGTGTGCCGTGCCGGGCAGCACGAGCGTCGGGTCCGGCACGTCCGCGTGAGCGTCGCGGGCGCTCTTCAACGCGAGGATGAGCGACTCGGTTCCGCCGCTGGTGAGGTTACCGACCACAGTGGACTCACGGCCCCCGCCGAGCAGAGTCGAGGCCGCGCCGACGAGGGCGTTCTCCATGGTGAGCAGGGACGGGAAGGCGGTCGGGTCGAGGCCGTTGACCGGGGAGGCGAGGGCATGGGCGGCTGCGGTGAGCGCGTCGAGATCGGCCAGGCCCGGGTCGTAGACATAGGCGAAGAGGCGGCCGCCGTGCGTGGGATGGTCGGCGGCCCGCATCGCGGCGATCTCGTCGAGGATCGATTGCGCCGCCACGCCATCAGGGGGCAGCGCGGCCATGGCGCTCATGTGGACCCTGCCGTGGCGACCACCGCGTTGCCCGGTCCCGGCAGCGGTCCGAGCGAGTAGGCGCGCAGGAGCAGCAGCGCGAGACCGACCACCACGCCGGGCACGACGGTGAAGCCGAGCAGCACCCCGAGCTCAGCCATCGACGACTGCGGTGCCGCCTCGCCGGTGTTGCTCGGCACGTAGCCGAATAGCGCGATGGTCTGCGCGAACAGGTACGGGCCGACCGCCAGACCGAACGTCTCCCCCGCGGTCCATAGCCCGGTGAAGACCCCGGCCTGGCGCTTGCCGGTCCGGATCGTGTCGTAGGCGATGCAGTCGGGCAACATCGCCAGGGCGAACAGCTGCTGGCCCGCGTAGCCGCAGCCGATGAGCCCCACGATCAGGTACACCGCCCAGACCGCGCCGGCCGAACGCAACAGCGGTGCACTGGCGAGGGCGAACGTGCCCGCGGTGATCATGAGGGAGGCCACCACGTAACCGCGCAGCTTTCCGACCCGGGCGCCGACCCGGTTCCAGATCGGCATGACGAGGATCGCGGGACCCACGACGCAGACGAACAGCAGCGTCACGGCCCCGTGCTCGTGCAGCACGTGGTCGGCGAAGTACTGCACCCCGGCGAGCATCGCCGCCACGCCGGCGGCCTGCACCACGAAACAGCCCACCAGGACGCGGAACGGCTTGTTGCCCGCGGCCACGCGCAACTGCGCACGCAAGGAGTGCTCGCTCTGGCTCACCAGGCCCCTGGGGGCGTCGCGGGTGAGGAAGAAGACGAGCAGGGTCCCGGTCACGATGAGCACCGCGACGAAGACACCCATCACGCGGTGTCCGAAGATGCTGCCCGCGAAGGTCTGTGCCGGACGGTCGAACGCGTCGCGCACCGCCGGGGCGACCGCGCCGGAGACGAGAATCGCCAGCGCCAGCATCGCGACCCGCCACGTCATCATCCGGGTCCGCTGACCGCCCTCGTCCTGCAGGCCCGCGGCCTCGGTCATGTCGGCCGGCATCGCGACATAGGGGACCTGGAAGAAGGCGAAGGCCGTAGCCGTCGCGATGAACGTCACGGCCACCCACACCGCGGCGCCATGGCCGGTGAACACCCCGGCGAACATCGAGGCGAACAACACCGACATCGCCAGGCCACCGAAGAGCAGGTATGGCCGCCGTGCTCCCCACCGCCCGGCCGTACGGTCGGAGATGCGACCGGCGACCGGGTTCACCACGACATCCCAGGCCTTGGGCAGCAGGACGACGAGTCCGGCGACGCCGGCGGCGATCCCGAGCGTGTCGGTGAGGTACGGCAGCAGCAACAACCCCGGCACGGTGCCGAACGAGCCGGTCACGAGCGAGCCCGTGGCGTAGCCGACCTGCACCCGCCGGGAGAGTCGGGGTGTACCGGCGGGGTGAGGGGCGGTCATGGTCGCGGATGGTATCTGCCGCGCCGATCACCTGTCTGCGGGAAACCAGGCATGGGTCGCCATGTCGACGTTGGCGCCGCGGAAGGTGACACCCTCGCGGGTCAGCAGATCGTGCGCCCGCTTCTCGTGGCCGGGCGGAGTGCGGCCGTTCGCGGTGACGACCCGGTGCCAGGGCACCGCAGCGCCGTGCCGGGCCATGATCGTTCCGACGCGCCGGGCTGAGCCCCTCCCGAAACGCAGGGCGAGATACTCCGCGATGGCGCCGTAGGACATCACGTGCCCGGCCGGGATCCGCTCGACGAGGTCGAGCACCGCCTCGACGTACTCGCCAGGGTCATACTTCGCCATGCCAGGCAGTATCGGAGAATGTCATGGGCGGGGCGAAGCCGTGGGCGGGTGCGTCGGAGGGAGTGGGCGGGTGAAGCAGACGCGCGCGGAGCCGCTGCCCGACGGGTCGCGCCCGCAGCTTCTGGCCGCGGCCCGCCGAGTGGTCGTGAAGGTCGGCTCGTCGTCGCTGACCACTACGCACGGCGGGTTGGACCCGGCGAGGGTGGATGCTCTCGTCGATGCCCTCGCCGGCCATGCCGTCGGCAACCGCGAGCTCGTGCTCGTCTCCTCCGGCGCGATCGCGGCCGGGCTTGCCCCGCTCGGGCTGCGGGCACGACCCCGTGACCTCGCCACCCAGCAGGCCGCAGCGAGCGTCGGGCAGGGCCTGCTGATGCGGGCGTACACCCAGTCCTTCGCCCGGCACGACCGTACGGTCGGCCAGGTCCTGCTCACCGTGGACGACGTGGTCCGTCGCACCCACTATCGCAACGCCCACCGGACTCTGCACCGGCTGCTCACCCTGCGCACGATCCCGATCGTCAACGAGAACGACACGGTCGCCACCGAGGAGATCCGGTTCGGCGACAACGACCGCCTCGCCGCACTCGTCGCCGCGCTGCTACACGCCGACCTCCTGATCCTTCTCTCCGATGTGGACGCTCTCTACACCGGTGACCCGTCCCGGCCGACGTCGGTCCGGGTGGCCGAGGTGAGGGGTGAGTCGGACCTGTCAGGCGTCGCGATGGGGAAGCCAGGCAGGGCCGGCGTGGGCACCGGCGGCATGATGACCAAGATCGAGGCGGCCAGGATCGCGACCGGCGCTGGGATTCCGGTGCTGCTGACCTCGGCGGCGCTCGCCGGGCCGGTCCTGGCCGGCGACGAGGTCGGGACGCTGTTTCACCGCGTACGGGAACGCCCCCCGGCCCGGCTCTTCTGGCTCGCCCATGCGACGGAGGGGCGCGGCCAGCTCCACCTCGACGAGGGTGCGGTGCGGGCCGTGGTCGGCCGCCGGGCATCGCTGCTCGCCGCTGGCATCACCGGCGTCGATGGGCAGTTCGCCGCGGGCGATCCGGTCGACCTGGTGGACCCGACGGGTCGTCGGGTGGCGCGGGGGCTGGTGAACTACGACGCGATCGAGCTGCCCGGCCTGCTCGGACGCTCCACTGTGGATCTGGGTCCGGACTACAGCAAGGAGGTGGTCCACCGTGACGACCTCGTGCTGCTGTAGGTGCTCGGTTCCCGGGTTGCCGCCGTCGTCGCCGCGGAGGAGGATCCGGAGATGACCGCGCCAGCTTCTGACGACCCGCCGGCGCAACCGGTGAAGCAACCCCCTGACGACTCCGCGTCGCACACGTCGCCAGCGCGGACCCCCGACCGGCGCCGGATCACGTTGACCGCCATCTCCTCCCGGGCCTGGGAGCACCCTGCCGACCGGGGTGCGTTGACCGCGCTGCGGGAGCTGAAGGGCTTCGATGAGGTGCTCAAGGCCCTCTCCGCGGTATGGAACGAGCGGGCGTACCGGCTGCAGTTTCTCGGCGGCGCCATGCGGGTCGACCACCGGCAGTACCCACGGGTCCACCGGCTGTTCGCGGAGTCTGCGGCCACATTGGACCTGGCCGAGCTGCCCGAGCTCTACATCCAGTACAACCGGACGCTCAACGGCATGTGCATCGGCCTCTCCAAGCCGTTCATCGTGGTCAACAGCGGAGCTCTGGAGCTGCTCGACGACGAGGAGCTGCGCCACCTGCTCGGGCATGAGATCGGGCATCTGATGTCCGGGCATGCGGTGTACCGCACGATGATCATCATCCTCACCGACTGGGCCGCGTCGCTCGGCTGGCTGCCGCTGGGCGAGCTGGCGCTGCGGGCGATCATCTTGGCGCTGCTCGAGTGGTGGCGCAAGGC
Source organism: Micromonosporaceae bacterium (assembly GCA_036557785.1). Lineage (GTDB taxonomy): Bacteria > Actinomycetota > Actinomycetes > Mycobacteriales > Micromonosporaceae > DATBGZ01. The sequence goes on along the minus strand of DATBGZ010000037.1, from coordinate 47,885 downwards.
CGAGCTGTCGGCCGACCGCGCGGGCCTGCTGGCGGGGCAGGACCCGCAGGCTGCTCTTCGCCTGGCCATGAAGCTCGCCGGCGGCGGCGATCTGTCCGAAGTGGACACTACGGCATTCCTGGAGCAGGCGGCAGAGTACGACCGCACGGGCGACCTGCGCGACAGCCTGATCAAGCTGCGACTCATCCTGGGGCGTACCCACCCGTTGCCGGTCGCTCGGGCGGCCGCCCTGCGTCAGTGGATCGACAGCGGCGTCTACGGCCGGATCCTCAGCGGCGACTACCCTCGCCGCGACGACGACCGCACCGCCTCCACCACGGCCGATGTGAAGGCCGCCGCCGAGTCGTACCGGCAGGCATTCGCCGACTCGTCCGACCCCCTGATGTCGCTGCTCCGGCGCCTCGGCGGTGGCGCCTCCGGTCTGAGCGAATGGGTCGGTGCCGGCGCCAACCGCGTCCGGGACTGGATGCGCCCGCCCCCCGGCGACGACCCGCCACCCTCTGATTGACCGAACGGAGTCAATACGGGCGCCCACAGAGGACGCCGGGGCGGGCGACCCTCGCTCAGCGCAGCGCGCGCAGAGCGGTCAGGGTGGTGTGCACGTCGAAGGCGGGGTCGTCGTCGCTGGGCCACGAGCCGTCCGGGCGCTGTGTGCGCGACAGCCGGTCCCGGGCCGCCACGAGCAGGGCGTCGTCCGCGGTCACGCCGGCCCGACGCAGTGCGGCGACGAGCCACGCCGCATCCGCCGCGGACATGGTGCGCACCCGCTCCGCGAGCACGACGAAGATCCGGGCCGCCTCGTAGAACCGGCCCGTGCGGTGCAGCACGGCTCCCGCCAGCCAGCCAGAGACGAGGAAGCCGGGCCACCCGCCGGCTTCGTCGATGCGTTCGTGCAGCGCTTCCGAGGCCCGCTCCACCGGGTCGCGAAACGCTGAACCCTCGCCGTCGGGCGCTATCCCGTACGGCGACGGGGAATCCGGGTCGGCCTGCTGCGCGTCGGCGTCGGCGACCGCGAGCCAGAACCCGGCGCACGCGGTGAGGTAGAAGCGGGCATCAGGATCGCCCGGGGTCGCCCAGGGCGGCGCGAGGTCGGCGAGTGCCTTGTCCTCCTCCCAGCAGCCGTCCGGCCGCTGCCTGCCGGCGAGCCACTGAAGCGCCCGGACCGCGGCGGGACGGCCGAGCCCGGCGAGGTCGTCGAGCTCGGCGAGGCGGAAGCAGGTCGCGTCGACTGAGGGCGTCTGATCGTCGGGTCTGGCCGGCCAGCCACCGGACCGGGTCTGCCCGCGCTCGATCTGGTCGAAGACCTCGTCGCCCGGCACCACCCCGGTGCGCAGGAAAGACAGGCGGGCCCGGTCCACCGCGTCCCCGCGGGCCACGACGAAACCGATCGCGGCGTCGATGTCGACCATGCGCGTCAGGTTACCGGTCCGGTGTCCCGCCAGCCGTGGCGGTCATGCCCTCAGTACGACGGGAGCGAAGGATCGACCTGGCGGACCCAGGCACTGACGCCACCGTAGACATGGACCGCGTCCTTGAAGCCGGCGGCCTTGACCGCGGCGAGCGCCTCGGCGCTGCGCACGCCGGACTTGCAGTAGAGGACGATCTGCCTGTCCTGCGGCAGCTCCGACAGGGCTTGCCCGGAGACGATGTCGCCCTTGGGAATCAGGACCGAGCCGGGGATCTTGACGATCTCGTACTCGGCCGGCTCGCGCACGTCGACGAGCTGGATCGGCTTGTCGGAGGCGAGCCAGTCGCGCAGTTCGATGACCGTGATCGTGGATCCGGCCGTCGCGCTCGCCGCCTCCGGCGACACCACGCCGCAGAAGTCCTCGTAGTCGATCAGGCCGGTGATCGTCGGGCTCTCGCCGCAGATCGCGCAGTTCGGGTCCTTGCGCACCTTGATCTTGCGGTACGACATCTCCAGAGCATCATAGACGATCAGCGATCCGACCAGCGGCTCGCCCACACCGGTGAGCACCTTGATCGCCTCAGTGACCTGGATGGATCCGATGGAGGCGCAGAGCACACCGAGCACCCCGCCCTCCGCGCACGAGGGCACCATGCCCGGCGGTGGTGGCTCGGGGTATAGGCAGCGGTAGCACGGACCGTGCTCGGCCCAGAAGACCGAGGCCTGCCCGTCGAAACGGTAGATCGAACCCCAGACGTACGGCTTGCCGAGCAGGACGGCCGCGTCGTTGACCATGTACCGGGTGGCGAAGTTGTCGGTGCCGTCCACGATCAGGTCGTACTGAGAGAAGATCTCGAATACATTGTCATTGGACAGCGTCGTGTTGTGAACCACCACGTTGACGTACGGGTTGACCTCCCGTACCGACTCCGCCGCCGACTCGGCCTTGGGCCGTCCGACGTCGCTCTGGCCGTGGATGATCTGGCGCTGGAGGTTCGACTCATCGACAGTGTCGAAGTCCACGATGCCGAGGGTCCCGACTCCCGCGGCCGCGAGGTACATCAGCGCCGGGGAGCCGAGCCCGCCGGCGCCGATGACGAGCACCTTGGCGTTCTTGAGCCGTTTCTGCCCGGCCATCGCGACGTCGGGAATGATCAGGTGGCGCGAATACCGGCGCACCTCGTCCGTGGTGAGGCTGTCGGCTGGCTCGACGAGCGGTGGCAAGGACACGGCGGATCTCCCTCGGCGAACGACTGGGCGGCCACCATTGTCGACCGGTGGCCACCTCAGGCGCCAACAGGCCGCACCCGATCGGTATTCCGGCAACGCAGGAACGGCGGACCGGCGCGGTGGGGACCAGACCGGTAAGCGCCGGTCAGCGCGGATCTGCGGGCGGGCCGGTGTAGCGCACGCCGTTGCGGTAAGGCCAGGCGTAGGCGACACAGCCGTCCAGGCCGAGCGTCTGCTGCTGCATCACCGGAGCCGGCAGCCCCGGGCCGGGGCAGAGTTCGTGCTGATGGCCGAGTTCATGCCCGACCTCGTGGTTGATCGCGTACGCCCGGTACTCCGCGAGCGGGGCACCGTAATCGGGAACGCCCGTGAGCCATCGGGCGGAGTTGATCACGACCCGATCGTCGGAGAGGCGGCAGTTGGTGAACTGCTCCGTGTGCAGGCCATCCTCGCGGCACATCTGCTCGGAGAGCACGGGTGAGGCGAGGTAGATGGTGAAATCGGACGGCTCGTCGCCCGCGACGCGGTGGAACCGGATCGTGCCACCAGCGGTCCAGCTGCGCGGATCGGAGAGGATCGCCTCCACGATGGCGCTGAACTGGGCCGCGGGGACGCCGAGACCGTCCTCGACCGCGACTCGGTAATCGAGCACGGATCCGCCCGTCCCGGCCACGGGCCCATCGACGCTCGCGAACTCGAACTGCCCCGTTCCTGAGGCGCGCACGGCCGGTCGGGTGGGTGCCCCGGCCGGCGCGGGTATCCCGGCCGCTTCTGGCGCCTCAGGGCCCGGGCCGAACGGCAGCAACAGGGCCCCGCGGTGGTAGCCGTACGCCGCGACCACCGCCGCGAGCAGGAGCAGAAGCACCAGGGACAACTCGCCCCGCCACCGCTTTCGGCGCATCAGTGGGCCGGGGGCGCGCACGCAGGGGTCAGTTCGCCGTAGCCAGCGCGTCGGAGTTCGACGGCCCCGCGTCATCGTCGGGGCGTGGCCGGGCGGAGACGGGCACGGTGGGCTCGCTCGCCGCGCGGGCCACCTCGTCCAGCATCGCGACGACCGCGCGGGCCACCATGTCGGGCCGCTCCATCTGCGCCACGTGACCAACCTGGTCGAGGATGAGCAGGCGACTGTCGGGGATGAGCCTGCCCACCGTGGGGGCCACCCGGACATCGACGAGCTTGTCCTGCCGACCAGTGATGACCAGCGCCGGCGCGGTGATCCGCTCCGCGATGCGCCACATCGACTCCGACCCCGGCAGGTAGGCGCGGAAGAAGCTGCTCACCAGGCTGCGCAGGCTACGCAGGTACGCGTCGGCGAACCACGGCGCCTCGTACCGCCGCCGCACCTCCTCGGCCGCCTCGATCAGACGCTGGGGTGGCACGCGGGAGGGATCGGCGTAGCAGGCCTCGATCACCTGCCTGGCCAGCTCGTCGGGCGGCAGCTTCGTCATCTGGCGGGTTGCCAGGCGCTCGATGCCCGGGATCAGCAGCAGCGGCAGGATCCGGGACTGGACGGATCGCCGGGGATCCAGGAACGGCATGGCGGGTGAGATCAGCGTGAGCGTGCGCACCAGGTCAGGCCGGGTGCCGGCGACCCGTACGGTCACCGCACCGCCGAGGGAGTTGCCGAACAGGTGCACCGGGCCCCGGCCGGAATGCTCGATCCAGCGCACCACCCGGTCCGCCAGAGCCGCCACGGTGTAGCTCTCGGCCGGGCCGCTACGCCCGAAGCCGGGCAGGTCGATCGCCTCGCCATCCAACCGGCCGGAGAGCAGGAAGGCGAGATCGGTCCAGTTGAGCGCCGAACCGCCGAGCCCGTGCACGAACAGCGCCGGCTCCGCGTCGGGGTTGATGCTGCGGGTCCGACGGACGTGGGTCACGGTCCCGTCGAGCATGACCTCCTCGCCCGGCCACGCTGGCGTGATGCCGACGAGTTCGGGCAGGTCGCTCACGGGTGCAAGGCGAGCGCGTTTCACCATGCCATTCTGCACCCGGCCCGCAGGTGGCCGGCCGGTACCGCTACTGCAGCAGCGACTCCAGCCGCCGGTTGAGGGCGGCCACGGTGGCCCGGACGACCGACAGGTGCGGGTCCTCGCCGACGATCGCCGAGCCGGACATCTGCTCAGTGACGCCGTCGTAGGACAGCAGCAGCACGACGACCGCGACCTCGACGACGCCGAACGGCACCACGGAGACGTGCTCGATGAAGACCTTGCCGCGCGGCGTGCCGGCGGCCGCGAGTGCCTGGTCGACCGCGTGCGCAGCCGCCGTCGCGGCGAGTCGGGACAGGTACGCGTCGACCCCCGGACCGCGCCCCTCACCGATCGCGACGAGTCCGGTCCCGGGCTGGCGCAGCCGCACCTGGACCGTGGCTTCGGCACCCATCCGGGTCATGGTCACGTTCTCCACGACCAGCCGGGCAACGCCGTTTCCGGACGGGCGAGGCAGCGGCCGCCCGCCGACGGGCGCGGGACGGCTGACGCCCCGGGGCGGCGTCGAGACCCGGCCACGGTAGGGACTGTCCACAGTGGGCTCTTCGGTGCTGGGCTGCGCGGCCAGGCCGAGCCGGGTGCGCAGCAGGCGCACCACGGAGCGGGTGACCTCGCTCTCGTCGACGCCATCGGCGAACTCGATGCGCAGCGTGTGCCCCGCCTGCGCGTTCCATCGCAACTGCGCGTCACGCACCGCCGGGACCTGCCGGACCGCGCCGAGCACGGCCTCCAGGTCCACGCCGTCCGGGCGGACCCCCGAGCTGGGTGCGTCGTCCTCGTCGCGAAGGAAGTCCGCGATCCGGTTCAGCTCCTGACGCTGTGCGATCGGGTCCGGCGCGGGCTGCTCCGGATCGTCGTCGAAGAGCGGGTAGTCGTCGTCGGGGACGCGTGGGACCCGTCGTGGCAACGGCACGCGCACACCGGCGCCGGCAAGTGTCCCGACCGGGTCCGACTCCAGATCCCGCGGGAAGTCCACCCAGCCCGAGTCGGTCCACGGCGCAGGCTCGGGTGGCGCCAGCGTGGCCGGGGTCGGGCTAGGCACGGGGACCGGCGGGGGCAGCACGCCCAGCAACGCCGATGGCACGCTCTCGTGCCCGCGGTGCTCCTCCACGCGCGGCGCCGCGGTCGTGCCCCACGCCCCGGGCGGAGTCGTCTGCTCCGGCGCCTCCGGGAAGGGCCCGAAGTTGCGGCGCTCGAACCCCGGCGGTACCTGGGTCCGGACCTCGTCCGGCGCCAGGCCGAGGTCGCGTGCGATGTCCTGGCTGGGCCCATCCCATCCGGCCGGTTGGGTATCGAAGACCTCCGGCACCGGCTCGGGCGGCACGGCACTGAAGAAGGTCGCCGCGGCCGCGCCCACGCCGGCTGCCTGGCCGTAGACATACGGCGCGGCCGAGACCGGAACCCCGGCCGGCGACGGTGGGACGGATGGCGCGGGGGATACCGGAGGAAGTCCGGTGAAGGCGGGACCGGAGACCGGCGCGAGCGCGTCGAACGCGGGCCCTGAGGTCGGCGAGGTCCAGATCTCGCCGAAACCGACCCCGCTCGGCCCGGAACCGTTGCCCAGGGCCCCGGGGTAGCCGTCGCCATCGCCCTGGACGCTGCCATAGCCGTGGCCGTTGCCGTGGCCGTTGCCGTAGCCATTGCCGTGGTCATAGCCATTGCCGTGGTCATAGCCGTTGCCGTGGTCATAACCGTTGCCGTTGTCATAACCGTGGCCATTGCCGGTGGCGTGACCGTTGCCCGAGGCCTGGCCCTCGCCACCGTACGGAGCGTGGCTGCGCGCAGCCCACCGTGCGGCGATGATGGCTGCGGTCGCCGCAGCCAGGGTCGTCTCCCCGGCCTCGGGGCTGTTGCGTTCGCCCATCCCGTGCGCTCCTCGGTAGCCTCAAGTGAGGTTACCGTGTGCACGGTGTCATCGCTGCGCCCCGGTGCGACGAATGTATCGTCGAACGTTGCCCACGACGGGCCGGACGGGATGCCGGTACACGGAGAAATGCAGGGGTGGAGGCCTTATGGCGTCGGTGAATGGGACGCACGCGGTACGGCCAGCGCGACTGCCCCGCTCGGCCCGGCGTAAGCAGCTGCTCGAGGCGGCCCAGGAGGTGTTCGTCGCGCAGGGCTACCACGCGGCGGCGATGGACGATATCGCCGAGCGAGCCGGCGTCTCCAAGCCGGTCCTGTACCAGCACTTTCCGGGCAAGCTCGACCTCTACCTGGCCCTGCTGGACACGCACTGCGACGCGATCCTGGAGCGGATGCACGCGGCCATGTCGTCGAGCACCGACAACAAGGTCCGGGTGGCGGCGGCGACGAGCGCGTACTTCGACTTCATCGACCACGAGAGCGAGGCGTTCCGGCTGGTCTACGAGTCGGACCTGCGCAACGAGCCGTCCGTACGGGAGCGGTTCGACCGGGTCGAGCGTGGCTGCGTGGACGCGATCACTGAGACGATCATGGCGGACACCGGCATCGGCCGGGAGCCGGCCGAACTGCTCGCCGCGGGTCTGTGCGGAGCCGCCGAGATCGCGTCCCGGTTCTGGCTGGGCGGGGGTCGCAAGGTCGCCAAGCAGGAGGCGGAGACCTTGCTCACGGCGCTGCTGTGGCGAGGGATTGCCAGCTTCCCGCTCCAGGACGCGCCAACCACCGCCCCCACGGTCGGCTAGCCTGCGAAGGACCACATCGACAACCCGAGGAGGAGCCGTTTCCGTGGAGGTCAAGATCGGCGTGCAGCACGCCCACCGGGAGCTGGCGCTGGAGAGCGCGCAGACGCCGGCCGAGGTCGCCGACGCGGTGGCGAAGGCGCTCGCCGAGCCCGACGGCGTGCTCACCCTGATGGACGAGAAGGGCCGCCAGGTGATCGTGCCCGTGGCCAAGATCGCCTACGTCGAGATCGACGAGGCGACGCAGCGCAGGGTCGGCTTCACCGCGAGTTAGTACGGGACGGACGTCACCCTTAGTCAACCCGTCTTCTCGCGTGGTCGCGAGGCGCCGTAGCATGGACCGCGAGCCCGGGCAGCCGTGTGCGCGCCCCGGCCGCGTGGCCCGCGACAGTGGGATGGCCGCCGCAAGGACCCCAGTGGTCCCGAGTACGGCAGGTCGCGAGCGGCCCGCGAGAAGACCGAGCGCCCGGCGACATCCTGAGCGGGGCGCTCCCGAATGAGGGACACCCGTTGCCGAATACGAAGACGCCCAAAGCAGCGTCGTCATCGACAGAACCCAACAACATCACCCAGAACACCGCAGAACCGACCACAAAGGAAAGCGCCGGCGAGACGGCGACGACCCGGACCAGCCGCAGCCGCAGGGGCACTGTCCAGCGGAAGGCAGGTGGCGCGTCGGTGAGCCCTGACCCGACCGAGATCGAGGTCACGACCGCAGAGCCCACCGTCGCCGGCGAGGAGAGCACGCTGCGCCGCACGCCTGTGCGGCCCGACTCCCCGACATTTGCCGAGCTCGGCGCCCGGCCCGAGACCGTGGCGGCACTCGCCGCGGCCGGCATCACCCAGGCGTTCGCCATCCAGGAGTACGCGCTGCCGCTCGCGCTGCGCGGTACCGACCTGATCGGGCAGGCTCCCACCGGCACCGGCAAGACGCTGGGGTTCGGCGTGCCGTTGCTGGATCGCCTGGTAGCACCGGCGGAGGGCGCCGATGGCTGCCCGCAGGCGCTGGTGGTGCTGCCGACCCGGGAACTCGGCCTCCAGGTTGCCCGCGACATCGCCCTGGCGGGGGCGACCCGCGGCGTGCGGGTGCTGCCGGTCTATGGCGGCGTCGCCTATGAGCCACAGGTGGACGCGCTCAAGCGCGGCGTCGAGATCATCGTCGGCACGCCCGGGCGCCTGCTCGACCTGGCCAGGCCCGCGAAGGGACGCCATCAGCCGCCGCTGCGCCTGGATCGGATCCGGGCGCTCGTGCTGGACGAGGCCGACCGCATGCTCGACCTCGGCTTCCTCGACGATGTCGAGAAGATCCTGAAGATGCTGCCCGAGGACCGGCAGACCATGCTCTTCTCGGCCACCATGCCGGACCCGATCGTGACCCTCGCGCGGCGGTTCCTGCGCCAGCCGGTGACCGTGCACGCCCGGCACGACGTGACCGCCGCCGCGCTGACCAAGCAGGTCGTCTACCGCACCCACCCGCTGAACAAACTCGAGGTCGTCGCGCGCATCCTGCAGGCCCGCGGGCGTGGCCTCACGATGATCTTCTGTCGGACCAAGCGGGCCGCCGACCGGGCGGCCGAGGACCTGGACTTCCGCGGTTTCGCCGTCGCGGCCGTCCACGGCGACCTGGGCCAGGGCGCTCGTGAGCGGGCCCTGCGTGCCTTCCGCACCGGCAAGGTCGACGTGCTGGTCGCCACCGACGTCGCGGCCCGCGGCCTGGACGTCTCCGGTGTCACGCACGTGATCAATTACGACTGCCCGGAGGACCCGGACACGTACACCCACCGCATCGGGCGGACCGGCCGGGCCGGCGCCACGGGCCTGGCGGTGACGTTCGTCGACTGGGAGGACATGCCCCGGTGGCGGATCATCGACAAGACCCTCGGCCTGGACATCCCGGAGCCGCCCGAGACGTACCACACGTCCCCGCACCTGTTCGCCGACCTGGACATCGACGCGTCCATCACGGGCACGCTGCCGAATGCCGAGCGCACCCGGGCCGGGCTGGGCGCCGAGGTCGAGGAGGATCTGGGCGGCGGTCGCCGGCCCCGGCGCGGTGGTCAGGGTGCTGCCCGCGCGCCCCGGCAACCCGAGCAAGCAGGTCCACGCCAGCGCCGCCGCGGCGGTCGCGTCGTCGGCGATGCCGGTACGCCATCACCGTCCACAGTGTCTGGGTCCGCTCCGACACAGTCCACAGTGGATAAGGATGACCGGGAGACCGCGACGACCGGCCCTCGTCCGCGACGCCGCCGCCGCCGTGCGGGCGGGGCCTCCGGCGCTGGCGCCCCGGAAAGCTAGCCCACCCGATGATCACATACGTAGGCGTCTGCGGGCACCGGTGAGCGTGTCGCCTCGGTGAGTGGTCGCACGCCCGTGCGAGGATCGGGAGCGTGACGGAGGTCGGGGCGTCTGGCGGGCAGCTCGGGCTCTTCCCTGAGCCGACCCGTCTGTTCGCCTGCACGCCGAGCCGGCTCGTCGCGTTTGAAGACTGTCCCCGCCGCTACCGGTTCAGCTACGTCGACCGGCCGACCCCGCCCAAGGGGCCGCCCTGGGCACACAACTCGCTCGGCGCGAGCGTCCACACGGCCCTGCGGGCCTGGTTCGAGCTGCCCCCGGCACGGCGCACGCCGGAGGCGGTCGACACACTGCTGCGGCGGACGTGGGTGCGCGAGGGCTACCGGGACGAGGAGCAGGAGCGGCAGGCGTACGACCGCGCCCTGCAGTGGCTGCGCACCTACCTCAATCGGTTGGACCCCGCATTCGAGCCGCTGGGCGTCGAGCGGACGGTGGCGGCGAAGACACCGACGTTGGCCTTGTCCGGTCGGGTGGACCGCCTCGACGAGGTGGACGGCGCGTTGGTGATCATCGACTACAAGACCGGCCGTACCGGCCTGGGACCCGACGACGCGCGCTCGTCCCGCGCCCTGGCGCTCTACGCGTTCGCGGCGGGACGCATGTTCCGCCGCCCGTGCTCGCGGGTCGAACTGCACCACCTGCCGACGGGAACCCTCGCCGCGCACGAGCACACCGAGGAGTCGATCGCCCGGCACGTCCGCCGGGCCGAGCAGACCGCGGCGGACGCCGTGGCCGCCGAGAAGTCGCTGCGAGCCGGCACTGACCCGGACGCGGCTTTTCCGGCGAACCCCGGCGCGATCTGTGGCTGGTGCGACTTTCGCCGTTCCTGCCCGGCAGGGGCGGCACGTGCTGGGCACGAATCGTGGGCCGGGCTGGACCGTGGCGTCGAGGCCGTGCCCGTGGACTGACCCCCGAGCGCGCTTGCGCCGCTCGCCTGGGCCGGAGGAGGATCCGGGCCGAACATGAGGATGGCTCACCCCGGAGGCCGATATGCCCGCATCTGAATCTCGGCCTCCCGAGCCGGCGGGCTCAGAGCTACGGCCTCCCGAGCCGGCGGGCTCAGAGCTACGGCCTCCCGAGCCGGCGGACTCAGAGCTACGGCCTCCCGAGCCGGCGGGCTCAGAGCTACGCCCGGCGAGCGGGCGCGACCGCTGGGCCAGGGTGAGCGCCTCGGCCGGCTTCGCCGTCCAGGGACTCAGCTTCGCGGCGGTGATCGCGCAGGTTCCGGCGTTTCGGGACAAGTACCACATGGACGACACGCAGCTCACGCTGACGCTCGCGGTGTTGCCGATCATCGCCGGGGTCGGCAGCGTGCTGGCCGGCGTCCTCGCCCCCCGCATCGGTAGCGCTTGGGTGCTGCGGGTCGCGACCGCCACCGAGGCGGTGCTCGTCGCCGTGATCGGCGCGGTGGATCAGGTGGTGGCGTACTACGTCGTGGTCTGCGTGTTCGGCATGCTGATCGGTGCCGTCGACGCGTCGATGAACATGCAGGGCACCGCGGTCCAGCGCCGGTACGGGCGCAGCATTCTCGCCTCGTGCCATGCCTGGTGGAGCGTCGCCGGCATCGCCGCCGCGGCGGGAGCCATCTGGTTCGCCGATCACGGGGTGACCCTCGCGGCAGCCCTGGCCGCCGCCGGCGCGGCCGGGCTCGTGGTCGCGCTCGCGGGCGCGCCCGGCCTGCTCTCCAAGGCCCAGGAGGCCGAGGAACCGGCGGCCGAAGCGGCGGCCGGCCTCACGCAGGTCCACCGGGTCAGCCACCGCGCCCGCGTGGTGACCCTGGTCGGTATCGCGCTCATGGTCATGTTCATCGGTGACTCAGCGGCCACGAGTTATGGCACGGTCTTCATGGAGGACGCGCTGGGCACGACCGGGGGTCTGATCCGGGCCGGGCTTTTCGCCTACCTGAGCCTGCAACTTGTCGGCCGGATCGTGGCCGACCGGGTCATCGGCGCTCGCGGGGCGACCGGCACGCTGGTCGTCGGCGCCGTGGTGGCCACCCTGGGCTTCGCGGTGGTCGCGGTCTCCGGCGCGTGGGGCGTGGCCGTGGCTGGGTTCGCGCTCATGGGGTTGGGCCTGTCGGTGGTCGTGCCGCTGACGTTCTCCGCGGCCGACGGGCTCGACCCGGCCGGCTCCGGGGCCGTGATCGCGCGGGTGAACCTCTTCAACTACGCCGGCGTCATCATCGGGTCGGCCGCCATCGGCGTGGTCGGGGGCATCGGCGGTGCGGGCGGCGAGGACTATCCCCACCTGCGCCTCGCCTTCGCGATCCCGGCCATCCTGGTGTTGCTGATCACCGCGCTCGCGCCGGCGTTCCGGGTGGTGGACCGGTCCCGTGCCGCCGCCCACGAGGCCGCCTCCGCCCGGGCCGCGCACGCCGTACGGCCGGGGCCCGCCGTGGGCGCCGAGCCGGCCGGGTGACCGCCTCGTCAGTCCAGCGTTGAGGCCAGTGCCGCCCGGTCCATGGCCGCCCGGTAGAGCGGACCCTGCAGGGCCCGGCTGGGCAGCGTCACCCGAATGAGCGACCGTACGGTCCGGCTGCCCAGCGTCGCGGCGAGATCCGTCGTCGGCAGACCCGGCAGCCCGTACAGGCGCCGGGCCCACGGCGGCAGCAGGCTGAACGCGAACGCTGACACACCGATCCACAACGGGCGCACCGGGGTCCACCCGAGCCCCCAGGGGAAGCTGGGCAGGGTGAGGAATCGAGCGGTGGCACGAGCGTCGGCGGTGGCCCGCAGCGCCGGCCGTACTGACCGGTAGTACTCCTCGATGCCCGCGGCGTCGGCCGGCACCTGGTCACGGTCCAGTCCGACCAGCACCGCCACCTCCCGCTGCTCGTGGTAGTACCGGTCCACCTCGGCGTCGGTGAGGCTCAAGCCGGCCCGCTGCGCGATCGAGCAGAACGACTCGGTGGCGGTGACGTGGATCCAGAGCAGCAGGTCCGCGTCGTCGACCCGGAACAGCTCGTCGGTGTCGGGGTCGATCCCGCCCATCCGCGCGTGGATGGCCCGCACCCGCCGGCCGGCCCTGGTGGCGGTGGGGGTATCGCCGAAGACCACCTCACCGTAGAAGCGGCCGGTCCGGATGAGCCGGCCCCACGGGTCATCACGGAACTTCGAGTTCTGCAGCACCCCGGCCAGCGCGCGCGGATGCAGGGCCTGCAGGAGCAGGGCTCGGTAGCCGGCGAGCCAGAGGATGGGCTCAGCGTGCACCCGCCAGGTCACGCTGCCGGGGCCGAAGAGTCCGCCGTCGCCATCCCAACCGGCCGCATCGGTTCGTCGATCGTCCACGCCGCCAGCCTGCCACGCCGTCGGCCCGAGCCGGCCGCAGGTCGCGCCACCGCACATGGCCGACCCAGATCCCCCGCAGTGCGTTCAGCCGGTGAACCGGCCAGCCACGGTGGCCCGTGTGGGTGTATACCTCGGCTGTCGCCCCCTGCCCGCGAAGGAGACCCACCCGGTGTTGACCTCGGTGTTCGGCCTGCCCGCCCATGTCCTGATCGTCCATGCCGCCGTGGTGTTCATACCGCTGGCCGCCCTGGCCGGGATCGTCTACACGCTGGTTCCCCGCAGCCGCAGCCACATCTGGTGGGCGGTACTCGGACTCGGCGTGATCGCTCCGCTCGCCGGCTGGGCCGCGCGGATCTCGGGCACCTCGTTCCGGCAGCAGAAGATCGACGAGGGCGCGTCCGGCGCGTTCCTGGACAGCATCAACCGACACCAGTCGTTCGGCCTGCCCACCTCGTGGTGGGCGACCGGGCTGGGGGTGGCGCTGCTCGTGACGGTGCTCTATGCGATCCCCGGCCCGATCTCGTTCGGCGCAGGCCGCAGCCCCGCGGCTGCGGTACGGGTCGCGGCCGTGGTCGTGACGGTCGTGGTCTCGGTGGTGACGCTGTACTACGTCATCCGAACCGGCGACAGCGGCGCCCACGCCGTCTGGGGCGGTTGACAAGGCGCCCCGAGCGGCGCTACAGCAGCGCTTGGCCACAGAGGACAACCAGCATCGTGGCCAGCACGATCGAGGCCACGGCGCCCACGCCGACGGTGAACCGCAGGGCCATCCGCTCAGCTTCGTCGATGGCCGCGTGGTCCTGCCCGGGCAGGTCCCGGGGTGCCACGGGTGAGGCCACCCGAGCCGGTCGCCAGCCCGTCGGTGGCGCCGCGGTCGGGGGCGGCGGTGTGTATCCCGATTCCCCGCGTCTGGCCATGCGGTGAGGTTACGTGGGTCAAGGTGCCCCGATGAGGCGAACGGCGGGACCGGCCAGCGCGGGAAGGACGCGATCACGCGGCTGGTGGGGGCTCAGGGCCGGGCTGCGGCGCGCAGGGCCTCGAAGACTTCGGGCGCGGTGAGGTTCGCCCCGATCGGGGTCGTCTTGTTGGTTCCGTGGAAGTCGCTCGAGCCGGTGGGCAGCAGGCCGAGGTCGATGGCGAGTGCCCGGGTCTGCGCGCGCTGCTGCGCCGAGTGGTCCTCGTGGTCGACCTCGATCCCGGTCAGCCCCCGCCCGGCCATCTCCGCGATCAGCGAGTCGGGCACCACCCGGCCGCGTCGGGTCGCCCGGGGGTGGGCGAAGACCGACGCGCCGCCGGCCTCACGCACCAGCGCGAGGGCGACGAAGACATCGATGTCCGGCTTCGGCACACGCCATCGCCGACCGAGCATCTCGGGCGCGAACGCGTCATCGACGCTGCCCGCCAGCCCACGACGGACGAGCGCCTGGGCGAGGTGCGGGCGCCCGACGGTACCTCCGGCCGCGTACCCGGCGACCTCCGGCCACGTCACGTCGATGCCATCGGCACGCATCAGCTCGATCATCCGCTGTGCCCGGTGCTCGCGGCCTTCGCGGACCCGGGCGAGCTCGGCCCGCAACCCGGCATGGCCGGCGTCCACGTAGTAGCCGAGCAGGTGCAACGAGATGGGCGGCGCAACGCCGTGCCACCGGCAGGAGATCTCCACGCCGGGCACGAACTGGATGCCGTGCGACTCCGCCGCGGCGGCCGCCTCCGGCCATCCGGCGACGTTGTCGTGGTCGGTCAAGGCCACCACGTCGAGCCCCGCGCTCGCGGCCGCCGCGATGACCCCGCTCGGGCTCAGGGTGCCGTCCGAGACGGTCGAGTGGGTGTGCAGGTCGATCGCGCGCATCGGCGCCGAGGCTACCCGAGCCGGCGTCAGTGGCGGGGAGCCCGAGTCCCATGCCAGACAGCGACGCGCCGGCTCCGCCGGACCACACGCACGCCGACGGGCCTAGAGGCCGTCGTCGACTTTGGACGGTCGACGCCGCGCCTCGGAGGCGTCCGGCTCGTACATCTCCTCGACGACCTGCAGATACAGGTCGGTCGGGTTCGGCAGGTTCGGCACGTTGCGCAAGGCCTGCTCCTGTCCGGCCGACTCGATCTCGAACGTGCCGTAGCCGAGCAGCCGCCCGAGCGGTGACTGGGTGTACTTCATGTCGGTGACGCGGGTCAGCGGCATCATCGCGACCTTGCGGGCCACGATCCCCTCGATCAGCATGACCCGCTTGTTGGTCAGGATGAACCGGTCGTAGTACCACTGGGCCACGTCCCACAGCACCCAGGCGATGATGGCCACCCAGACGAGGACCAGGACTGTCAGGGCATTCTGATAGCCCTGCTTGGCGAACCAGCCCGCGAGATAGCCAAGAATGAATGTGGCGAGCACGCCGAGGCTCAGCTTCTTCACCAGGTGGATCCAGTGCCGGCGCCACTCGCCGCGGAACTTCTCGGTTGGGAACAGGTAGCGCCTCGTGAGGTCGCTCGGCTCCCGTGTCGCGATGAGATCGACTTTTTGGGTGCGACCCTGCCCCCGCTGCGGAACCGGGCCGTACTCATCCTCGTCAAGATCGACGATCGTCCCCTCCACCGCCGGGACCTGCACGGTAGGGTCGTCCGACGGTGACGGGTGACGATCGTCGTCTGTTGGGCCCTGATGAGGCCGGGGGTCCTCGGGCATGGACAGCTGCTAAGTGAGGCTCAGGCGACGAGGTTGGTGAAGAAGTCGCCGAAACCGGTAGCGATGTCCATGATGCTGGTTCCGATCGACTTGAAGACCTCGGCGGCCGCTGCTGGGCGGAAGGCGATGAAGAAGATCAGGAACGCCACTCCACCCCAGGTGAAGGCCTTTTTGGCCATCTCCGGTCCCTCCTTGGTCGCTTGCCTCCATCGGTCTGGCGTCCGGTCTTTCCGTACCCCGAGCCTATGGGCAGAGTCTGACCTACGTTAGCAGCTTCATCTGGCCCGGTTGATAGGTTCGCCGAAACTATCCCGGCCCTGGCAAAGGTCATCCGGTCGAATGACCTGCGTATCCGCGTGGTTCGGCGGGCGCACGCGTCGGGGCTGGCCGCTCGGTCCAAACTGACCGCCGTGCGGATCCAGGCTGGTGCGACGCGTGGAGCTCCTGGCGACCCCGATCGCGCCCTCGCCTCTCCAACGTGGACGCTGCGGGACCGCCCACAGTGGAGTCGGATGGCCGCCAGTCCGGACCGCCCACTGATCCCGTCTGCGCCGAGGCTGGGGCCGTCGCGCCGGCTCAGCCGTCAGCGGGAGGGGGTGGCCCGGCGTGCTGCCGGATCCAGGTGTGCATGGCGATGCCGCTCGCGACGCCCGCGTTGATCGACCGAGTTGAGCCGTACTGGGCGATCGAGCAGACCATCCCGGCCGCGGCGCGGGCCGGAGCCGAGAGGCCCGGGCCTTCCTGGCCGAAGAGCAGGACACAGCGGCGCGGCAGCCGTACGGTCTCGATCGGCACGGCGCCCGGCAGGTTATCGACGCCCACCACCACGAGGTCCTCCGCGCTGGCCCACCGCGCCAACGCCTCGGCGTCGGGGTGGTAACGCACGTGCTGGTAGCGATCGGTCACCATCGCCCCGCGCCGGTTCCATCGGCGCCGGCCGACGATGTGCACCGCTGCGGCGAGAAACGCGTTGGCCGTACGGACCACCGTGCCGATGTTGAGGTCGTGCCGCCAGTTCTCGATGGCGACGTGAAAGTCGTGCCGGCGCTCGTCGAGATCGGCGACGATCGCCTCGACGCGCCAATAGCGATAGCGGTCGACGACGTTGCGCCGGTCCCCGTCGGCGAGCAGCGCCGGGTCGTAGCGCGAGTCGTGCGGCCACGGACCGAGCCAGGGACCGACCCCGATGTCGTCGACCGGCTCCCGCGAGTACCCGCTCTCCAGCTCGGCCACGCGGGCAGTGTGTCAGGGGCGCAACACGCCGTCGAGCGCGTACAGGAACCTATTCTCGGCCAGGCCGCTCGGCCCCCGGTCGGGCCCGGAGCGCGCCACCCCTTGGGCCACGCCCGTGACGACCGCCGCGATGTGCAAGAGCCATTCCCGGTAGGCCGAAGCGTCCTCGGGACCGCAGCGCGTGGCCACGACATTGGCGGCATATCGGCACGCCGCGAGCGTCCGGACGGTGATCACGTCGGCGTCGCCGGGCTCATCAGGGTCCTGATAGGACTCGGCATAGATCGCCGCCACCACTTCCCGCAGCAGCGGGCTCGGCGAGGCGAGCCCCGACGCGATCGCCTCGATACCGGCGATGCCCTCGGCGGCCCGGCGACCGTCCGCGGGAGCGGCGGCGACGGCGGCGAGCAGCACGCGGCGGGGGAGGGTCACCACCAGCTCCCACTCGTCGCGCTCGAAGGCCAGCGCACGCTGGCCCCGGCCGGGCTCGGCGTGACCGGATGCTGCGTCGGTGAACGGGACGTGAGTGGACTGACGGGACTGGTTCGACATGGTGACGACCTCCCACGGCCTTCACGGCCAGCATAAGCGCGCGGGGGCCGGTAAGGGCAGGGCAGTTCGCCTCGAAAGGGCGGCGGACACCGATCCGGGCATGACCGGACAGCAGTGAGCGGCGGGGCCCTCCCCGGCGCCCGCCGCCCACGCTTCGTGTTCACCATTCTGCCGTGCCGATGCACACGCTTCCTACCCCTTTTTTTCGAGACCTAGCTCACACCGGAATTACTCCGTGATCATCGGCGTTGCCCATGCTCGTCGGGGACAGCCGTGCCGGCGCGCCCGACTCCCAATGATCGGAGTGGATGAGAGTGGCGACGAAGAACCTGACCAAGGCCGAGTTCGAAAAGCTCAGCGAGGCCTCCGGCATCACCCTCGTGGACTTCTGGGCCGACTGGTGCGTGCCGTGTCACCGCTTCGCCCCCGTCTTCGAGAAGGTGTCCGAGAACCACTCGGACATCACGTTCGCGAAGGTCGACACGGAGGCCGAGGTCGCGCTCGCGGCCGAGCTCGACATCTCCTCGATCCCCACGATCATGGCGATCCGGGACGGCGTCGTGGTCTTCCAACAGGCGGGTGCACTGCCCGAGCCCCTGCTGGAGAACCTGATCACCAAGGTCCGCGAGCTCGACATGGACGAGGTCCGCGCGCAGGCCGCCTGAGGCCGGTTGCCGCTGGAGACCCTCGCGTAGAGCCCGTACGGGTGGGCAGCCGGTACGGGCTTTTCTCGTGCCACGACTGGACAATCGCACGTACGTGTGTTCGGATATCGAACATGCGTTGGAGCAACCTGGCCCTGGACGCACCCCCGCCGGCGGACGCGCTGCCGCTGGTGATCCCCGGTGCGCGGGCCCGAACGTTCGACTCGCCCGGGTTCGCGGGCATGACGTTCTACGAGATCCAGGCACGATCGATCATCAGCCGGGTGCCGGCCGCCTCCCGCATGCCGTTCGAGTACACCGTCAACCCCTACCGGGGCTGCAGCCACGCCTGCCGCTACTGCGTAGCCGGTGACACGCCGGTGCTCATGGCTGACGGACGGACGAAGCCGTTGGCCGAGATCCGGGTCGGTGACCGGGTCTGCGGCACCGTCAGGCGCGGACGGTACCGGCGCTACGTGGCCACAACCGTGCTTGCCCATTGGCAGACCGTCAAGCCGGCCCACCGGGTGACGTTGCGCGACGGCACCGAGCTCATCACGAGCGGCGATCACCGTTTCCTCACCGAACGCGGCTGGAAGCACGTCACTGGAACCGATCGGGGTGCAGGCCGGCGCCCACACCTGACCACCTCGAACAAGCTCATCGGCACGGGGGCGTTCGCGGAACCGCCCAAGGAGAGTCGCGACTACCGGCTCGGCTACCTCTGCGGGGTGATCCGCGGCGATGGCACGCTCGGCACCTATCGGTACCCGCGACGCAACGGCCGGCCGTGGACCATGCACACGGTCCGCTTGGCTCTCGTTGACCACGAGGCACTGGATCGCACAAGTCGCTATCTGACTGAGCTTGGTGTGCATCTCTACCGGTTCGCATTCACCCGGGACATTGCCAACCGACGCGACGCGGATGCGATCCGGTCAAACCGCAGGTCCGACGTCGAGTTGATCTCACGCCTCGTCGAGTGGCCGACCGAACCCACACAGGATTGGCAGCGGGGCTTTCTGGCCGGGATCTTCGACGCCGAAGGGCATGCGGGCCAAGTCACTCGGATCCCGAACACCGATCACGACATCCTTGACGCCATCGAAGCGGCCTTGGACACCATCGGCGTGGGCTACGTGCGGGAGGCGGCGGACCGAGACGGTTGTCGCAACGTCCGTCTCGTTGGTGGGCTGGCCGCCAGGCTGAGGTTCATCCACGCGGTTGGCCCCGCGATCGCGCGCAAGTGCACCATCGCCGGTGCCGCGCTCAAGTCCGACGCCGCGCTCGAGGTCGTCTCGATCACACCGCTCGGCATCGACCTGCCCATGTATGACATCACGACCGGAACCGGTGATTTCATCGCGAACGGCGTGGTGAGCCACAACTGCTTCGCGCGCAACACCCACACGTACCTCGACCTGGACGCCGGGCACGACTTCGACACCAAGGTGGTCGTGAAGGTCAACGCCTCGCAGGTGCTGCGCCGGGAGCTCAGCGCTCCACAGTGGACAGGGTCGCACATCGCGATGGGCACGAATGTCGACTGCTACCAGCGGGCCGAGGGCCGCTACGGGCTGATGCGCGGGATCATCGCGGCGCTGCGCGACGCCGCCAACCCGTTCTCGATCCTGACGAAGGGCACGCTCATCACCCGGGACATCGACCTGCTGCGCCAGGCGGCGCAGGTGGCGAGCGTCGGGGTGAGCTTCTCGGTCGGCTTCGTCGACCCGGCCGTCTGGCGCAGCGTCGAGCCCGGCACACCCAGCCCACGGCGCCGGCTGGACGCGGTGCGGCGGTTCGTCGACGCCGGATTCGACGTGCATGTGCTGATGGCTCCGATCCTGCCCGGTCTGACCGACACGGATGAGTCCATCGATGCCACAGTGGCGGCGATCGCGGCGGCGGGAGCCGCGGGTGTGTCGCCCCTGACGCTGCATCTGCGGCCCGGCGCGAGGCAGTGGTACGCGACCTGGCTCGCGCGAACGCATCCCCACCTCGTCGAGCAGTACCGGTCCCTGTACGGCCGCGGCTCCTACGCGCCGAAGGTCTATCAACGCGAGATCAGCGCCCGGGTGGCGATCGCGGCACGGCGCCACGGGGTGGGGCAAGCGTCGATGTCGCGGCATCGCCGCATCGATGCGGCGCCGCAGCCCGGGCACACCGACAGCCAGGTGCAGGCAGAGCAACTCCGGCTGCTGTAGCCGGGGTACGCTGCCGTGCCCGCGGGTGGTCGTGGCCCGCGCCGGACGGATACTGTTCGGCGGTGCGCACACCTCGGCAGATCCTCGAGGAGTCCCCGACCATCGCGGTCGTCGGCGCGTCCCGGCACGAGGACAAGGCCGCGTACGCGGTACCACTGCAGTTGAAGATGCACGGATGGCGGGTGATCCCGGTCAACCCGTACGCCGACCGGATCTGGGATCAGCGGTGTTACGCCAGCCTCGCCGAGATCCCTGAGCCGGTGGACCTGGTCAACGTGTTCCGCCCGTCGGAGCAGGCCACCGCGGTCGTGAAGGATGCGGTCGCGATCGAGGCGAAGGCGGTCTGGCTGCAGCAGGGCATCGTCTCCCCCGTGGGCCGGCAGATCGCGACCGACGCGGGCCTCGACTACGTCGAGGACATGTGCATCGCCGTGATCCGGGCTATTGAGCGCCTTACCCGACGTTTCTGAACTTTTCCCCCAGTTCCCCGCAGTAGGGAAGAATCGCCCTCAGAGTCTGGTGCGAGCGAGATCGCGATGCCATCAGCGGAGGGAACGTCGATGACCTGGCCGAGCGGGGATCCGCCTCGCGACGATTCGGAAGGCCGCGAAGGCCGCGCCGGCGATCCCGCGACGACGCCGGCCGACGCCGCGGCGTCCGGGGCTGGCCCTGCCAGCGAAGCCGGTGGCTCCGGTGCCGCCCCGGCTGAGCCAGAGCAGGGCGGCGCACCCCAGTCCGCCCAGCAGTGGGACGAACGGGTGTGGTCGCGGCCGCCCGAGGGGTCCGCGCCGCAGCCGTACGTCACCTACGAGCATCAGGCTGCGGGGCAGCCGTACCAGCCGTACCCGCAGCCTCCGTACGCACAGCCGTACCAGCCGTACCCGCAGCCGCCGTACGGACAGCCCTACCCTGGCCACGCAGGTGCCCGCCAGACGAACGGTCTCGCGGTCGCCGCGCTCGTCTGCTCGCTGGCGGGGCTGCTGACGGTGATCTCGGCGCCGGTCGGCGCCGTGCTCGGGCACTACGCGTTACGGCAGATCTCGCGCAGCGGCGAGGAGGGCGCGGCGATGGCCAAGGCGGCGATCTGGGTCGGCTGGATCATCACCGGAGTAGCCGTGGTCTCCTGCTGCGCCCTGCTCGCCCTCGCGCTCGCGGCGAGTCGCAACGGGCAGTTCCAGAACTGAGGCCGGCTAGCGGAGCGGCACCTCGCGAACGCTGTTACCGCCGTCGATGACGAGCAACTGGCCCGTGATGTACGAGGCGGCCGGCGTGCAGAGGAACGCGATCGCCGCGGCGACCTCGTCCGGGGTGCCGGGGCGACCCATCGGCGTCTCGAGCCCGCGCCGCAGCTCGGTGACCGTGGAGCTACCCGTGTGAATGATCCCGGGCGCCACCGCGTTGACGGTGACCCCGTCGGCCACCACCTCCATGGCAAGCGCCCTGGTCAGGCCGAGCACGCCGGCCTTCGCGGCCGCATAAGCCGCCTCGGTGGGCAACGCGTTGACCGGGCCCGCCGTGGCCGAGAGGTTCACGACCCTCCCCCAGCCGCGTTCGGCCATCCCCGAAACCACGGCACGACTGACCAGGAATGCCGTGGTGAGATTCCGGTCGATCTCCACCCGCCACTCGTCCATGGTCAGCTGCGCCACCGGCCGCAGGACCTCGGGACTCGCCTTGCTCGCCAGCCCCGCGTTGTTGACAAGGACGTCGATGTCCCCGAGCGCGTCCCCGACGGCGTCGACGAGCGCGCCGACCTCGGCCTCGTCGGTCAGGTCGGCCACGAACCCGGTGACACCCAGCTCCGCGGCACGGTCGTGGATGCGCTTCGTGGTGGAGACGATCGCCACCGACGCGCCGACCGCACGCATGCGCGCGGCGGTGGCGAAGCCGATGCCGTCGGGGCTGCCGGCACCCGTGACCAGAGCCACCCGGCCATCGAGGCGGTCGGAATCCATGGCAGTGATCCTGCCGGCCGAACCCTACCGGGAGCAAACGCATGCGCGCGGCGTGACTTCGGCGGGGTCGTGTCGGTACCCCCGGGCGGCGAGGACCCGCTACTGTGACCTGCGACTATCGCCAAAACCCCGGAGTACACCGATGACCACCCCACAGAACCCCGGCCAGTGGCCGGACCCCTACCAGCCACCGGCCGCGCCGAGCTGGCCGTCCTCGAGTGAGCAGCCACCGCCGCCGCCCTCGGCACCACCGGCCTATCCGGCCTACCAGACCCCGCCACCGGCCTACGGTGGGGTCCCCGGCTACGGCCAACCGGCGCCGTACGTCCTGACCCGGCCCACGAACAACTTGGCTCTGGCGGCGATGATCGTCTCGCTGGCGGGCCTGGTCACCTGCGTCGCCTTTCCGGTCGGCGCGATCCTCGGCCACGTCGCCCTCAAGCAGGTCCGCCAGACCGGCGAACAGGGCGAGGGCTACGCCAAGACCGGCATCATCGTCGGCTGGATCGGCACCGCGCTGGGCGTCCTCGGCTGCATCGGTTACATCGCCCTGATCGGATCCATCGCGAACAACTCGAATATCTAGCCTGACCAGCCCTGACCGGTACGAATTGCCCTATCAGAGAGCAGCGCGATGAGCAGCCCTTCCAACCCCGGCCAGTGGCCGGACCCGACCTACCAGCCGCCGGGCACGCCGAGCTGGCCGTCACCGAGTGAGCCGAGTCCCACGCCCTCCTCCGCGCCGGGCTGGCCGACGGCGGGCGAACCCTACCCGCCGCAGCCCTCGGCGCCGCCGGCGTACCCGGCCTACCAGACCCCGCCCCCGGCCTACGGCGCGGTCCCCGGCTACGGCCAACCGGCGCCGTACGTCCTGACCCGGCCCACCAACAGCATGGCGCTCGCGGCGATGATCGTGGCGCTGGCCGGCCTGGTCACCTGCATCGCCTTCCCGGTCGGCGCGATCCTCGGCCACGTCGCCCTCAAGCAGGTCCGCCAGACCGGCGAACAGGGCGAGGGCTACGCCAAGACCGGCATCATCGTCGGCTGGATCGGCACCGCCCTGGGCGTCCTCGGCTGCATCGCCTACATCGGTATTCTCGGGTTCGCAGTCCGGGCCGGAAACAACTTGCAGCAGACGCCCTAGGCGATGGGCGACTGGTCAAACCGCCCGAGGGTGGCCGTCGTGACGGGGGCCAGCTCGGGCATCGGTCTCGCCGCCGCGATCGAACTCGGCCGGCGCGGCTGGTACGTGGGCCTGCTCGGTCGCGATCAGGGCCGGCTCGCTGCCGCACTCGAGCGCGTGCACGCTGTCGCCAGCCTTCCCCCGCGATCGTTCCGGTGCGACTTCGGGTCACTCGCCGAGGTGCGCAGCGTCGCCGCCCAGGTCAGGGAGGCGTACCCGTCGATTGACGTGCTCGCGAACAATGCGGGCGGCAACGTGGCCGCCCGTCGTTGGTCCCGGGACGGTTTCGAGGAGACGATCCAGGTCAACCACCTCGCCCCCTTCCTGCTCAGCCATCTGCTGCGGGAGTCGTTGCGGGGCGGTCGCATCGTCAACACCTCCTCACGAGTGCACGCGCGGGGTCGCCTGGACCCCGATGACCTCAACCGCGCGGCACGTCGCTTCGCGTCGCTGCGCGTCTACGCCGACACGAAGCAGGCGAACGTGCTGTTCACCATCGAGGCGACCCGGCGCTGGCCGGACATCCTGTCGGTGGCCTTCCACCCCGGCATTGTGCGCACCCGGTTCGGGCGCGAGAACGCGATATACCGCATCTTCTGGCAGTACGCACCCGGCCTTCGCACCCCGGAGCAGGGCGCGCATACGCTCGTGTACCTCGCCACGGCCCCGCGGGCCTCACTGTGCCCCGGCGGGTACTACCTGGACGAACGGCAACGCACCGCCGGGGCCCGGGCCGGGCAGCCCCAACTCGCCGAACGCCTCTGGGAGGCCAGCGTCAAGGCGGTCGGGGCCTGAGCCGGCGTCCACAAAGGATAGCGGTCAGGCGACGGGCTCGGTTCGGCGGTCGTTGACGGCGACGACCGCCACCCCCAGCAACAGCAGCACCAGGCCCGGTACCGCGGCGGCGGGCGGAACCTGCCCGAGCCACGCCCAGGCGATCAGAGCCGCGCCGGGCGTCTCGAGAAGGATCAGCACCGACACCGTGGTCGCGGGAACCCGGCGCAACGCGAAGTTGAACAACGAGTGCCCGAGCAGCTGCGGGCCCACGGTCACCGCGACGATCGCCGCCCACGCGGTGGCGGGATAGCCGGTGATCGGGACCCGAGCGCCCAGGCACACCGCCAGGAGCACCGTGGCACAGACGCCGTAGCAGACGGTCGTGTACGCGGTGGTGCTCGTCGTCGCTCGGACCCGTTCGCCGAGCATGGTGTAGACCGCGGCGAGCACGCCACCGAGCAGCGCCAGCAGGTCCCCGAGCAGGGCGGTACGGGAGCCGGTCACGTCCACGCCGGTGGCCGCCGCGGCACCCACGACCGCCGCGGCGATCCCGACCCAGGTCCACGTCGGCAGTCGCCGGCCCACCGCGACGGTCATCAGCCCGACCCAGACCGGTTGGGCCGTCACGAGTGCCGTCGAGGTGGCCACAGTCGTCATCTTGATGCTGGGCACCCACGCCGCCAGATGACCGGCCAGTGCCACGCCGGCCAGCACGCTGTAGAGCCCCTGCCGGCGTGCCGGGCCGAGCAGGGCCCGCAGCTCCGCGCGGCGGCGGGCCGCCGCAGCCGGAACGAGCAGGGGTAACGCCAGAGCGTTGCGCCAGAACGCGATCGCGAGTCCGGGCGCGGCAGCGAAGGCGATGAGTGGTCCCGACGTGGCGACCGCGAGCACCCCGATGGCCAACGCCAGCCCGACCGTCAGCTCGCCTGTCTGGTCGGCCGGGCCGGCTCGCCTCGGGGGGTCCGCAGGCAAAGCTCAGCCCACGAAGGGCGGGACGGCGATCTCGCCGCGGGCGACCGCGACGACTGCTCCGGTCACCGTCGTACGCACCGCGTGACCGTCCACAGCGGAGACCGAACACTCCAGAGTGGACGGACGATGGATCTCGGCGCCCTGCCTGACCGTGTACCCGCTGTCTCCGTCGCCCGCGAGCAGGCCGCAGCCCACCAACCAGACGCCGAGCCCCAGCGCCGCCGCTCCGGTCGCCGGGTCCTCACTGATCCCGAGGCCGGGCGCGAACATGCGCGCCTGAGCAGTCCGGCTCTGCGCGTCCCAGGAGAAGACGAAGACATGCGACGCCCCGGGCACCGGGACACCGGCCGCGCGGGGGATCGCGTCGGCGTGCACGCAGACATAGGGGAAGTCCACACCCGTTCCCGCCATCCGTACGGGCGGGCCGGCGAGGTCGTCCGGGCTCAGCCCGGCTGCGGCCAGGTATGGCGTCGGGTCCGCGGTCGGCCCGAGCGTCGGCGTGCCGCCGGAGAGGGTGGCCCGACCATCATCGTGGATCCGCATGGGCAGAACGCCGGCCAGGCACTCCTGGTGCGCGACACCGACACCCAGTAGCCCGCGCCGATGCAGGGTCACCGCGGCGCCAACACTCGGGTGGCCGGCGAAGGGCAGCTCGGCGGCGGGCGTGAAGATGCGCAAGCGGTAGCTGGCACCGTCCACTGTGGGCGCGAGCACGAACGCGGTCTCGGAGAGGTGGAACTCCCGGGCCAGGGCACGCATCTGGTCCGTGTCGAGGTGCTCGGCACCGAAGACCACGGCGAGCGGGTTTCCCGCGAACGGCCGGTCCGTGAAGACATCCACGATCTCGTAGGCGAGCGACGTCACACCGTCCACCCTATGCACTCGGGACGGGCGATCGCACCGGCCCGCCCGTGGCGGCGCACGCGCGAATACTCTGGGTAGGTGACCTCAACCCGGATCTACGTCGCCCGGATCACCGGCCTGTCGGTCTTCGACCCGAACGGGGACCTCGTCGGGCGGGTTCGCGACGCCGTGGCACGCGTGCGCCAGTCCGGGCCGCCGCAGGTCGTGGGGTTGGTCGCGGAGCTGCCGCTGCGGCGCCGCATCTTCCTGCCGATCGGGCGCGTGGACGCCATCGACGCCGAGGCGGTCGTGCTCGGTACGGGCAAGGTCTCCGTGCGCCGGTTCGAGAAACGCCCGGGTGAGCTGCTCGTCCTGCAGGAGCTGTTGGACCGCCAGGTCACCATCGTCGACTCGGGGCGGCCTGCGACGGTGGTAGATGTCGCGATGGAAGCTGACCGCACCGGCCAGTGGTCGCTGACGAGGGTCGCGGTCCGTGCGGTGACCGGCCGGCTCTCCCGGCGCGGCCCACTCCACGAGCTCGGCTGGGGGCAGATCCGCGGGTTGCTCGGCACGCCCCGAGCGCAGGGCACGGCCTCGCTGCTGGAGATGGTCGAGGACATGCGCCCGGCCGACCTCGCGAACATGTTGCAGGACCTGCCGAGCCGCCGTCGCAACGAGGTGGCCGCGGCCCTGGACGACGACCGCCTCGCCGATGTGCTGAGCGAGCTGCCCGAGCACGACCAGGTCGAGATCCTCGCGGCACTCGACCGCGACCGGGCAGCCGACGTGCTGGAGGAGATGGACCCCGACGACGCGGCAGACCTGCTCGCCGAGCTACCGCAGCGCGACCAGGACGAGCTGCTGGGCCTTATGGAGCCCGCGGAGGCCTCACCCGTTCGGGCGCTGCTGTCCTACGAAGCCGGTACGGCAGGCAGCCTGATGACCTCCGAACCGGTCGTGATGACTCCCGACTCGACGGTGGCCGAGGCGTTGGCCCGCGTCCGGGAGCAGCAGTTGCCGCCCGCCGTGGCCGCACAGGTCTTCGTCGCCCGCGCTCCTACCGCCACGCCGACCGGGCGCTACCTGGGTGTGGTGCATTTTCAGCGCATGCTGCGGGAGGCTCCCGCCGCGCTGCTCGGCGGGATCGTCGACACCGGCATCGACCCACTGGCGCCGGAGACGTCGGTCGTCGAGATCACCAAGCGGTTGGCGACCTACAACCTCGTCGCGATCGCCGTCGTGGACCAGGCCGACCGGCTGGTCGGCGCGGTGACGGTGGACGACCTGCTCGACCACCTGCTCCCGCAGGACTGGCGCGAGAAGGATGGGTCACTGCGACGGCTCCGCTCCCCCGACGATGAGTGGATCCATGTCTGACCCCACGGCTCGGATCCCCGATGGACGGACGCGGACGCGGCTGCGCGAGAGCGTACGGCTGCGCCCGCCCGTGAGGCTGGACCAGCCCCGGGAGACGCGACGACTGCGGCTGCCCCGCTTCGATCCCGAGGCGTTCGGCCGGTGGTCGGAGGGCATCGCCCGGTTCCTGGGCACCGCCCAGTTCATCGTCTACATGACGATCGTGATCCTGCTCTGGATCGGCTGGAACACACTCGCGCCCGGGGCTTGGCGCTTCGACCCGTACACCTTCACCTTCCTCACCCTGTTGCTCTCGGTGCAGGCCTCCTACGCGGCTCCGCTGATCCTGCTCGCCCAGAACCGGCAGGCCGACCGGGACCGCCTGTCGCTGGAGGAGGACCGCCGGCGGGCCGCAATGCAGAAGGCGGACACCGAGTACCTCGCCCGGGAGATCGCGGCGCTGCGGATCGCCCTCGGCGACGTGGTGACCCGCGACTTCCTGCGTGGCGAGCTCAGCCGGCTCAGCGACCAGGTGGCCGAGGTGCTGGGAAAGCCCGATGTGCAACCAAGTCCGCCGCCGTCGCGGGCGCCCAAGAGCGCCCGCCGGGCCGAGCAGCGGCTGGCTCGGGATCGCGCGCGGGCCGACTGAGTCGGCACGGTAGGCAACCCAGGTGCGGTCGCGAATCGGTACTACCACGCACTTATGGGCGGGCCGCGCGCCTCAAGGGGCAGGGCGCGCGGCACTGCACCGATCCTCGCACCGGCCGCGCCGGCGGTCCAGCCGGCGTGAGGAACCGCCCGGGTGACCAGCGCAACGTCCGCCGCCACGGGCACACCGACGGTACGGGCATAGGCTTGGGCCATGTCGGCCCCTGTGACCAGTTCGGCCTCCGGGCCACGCCGCGGTCGAACCCAGGACGCCCGGGAAGAGGCGATTCTGGCCGCGCTGGCCGAGGTCCATGACCCCGAGATCCGACGCCCGATCACCGAGCTTCGCATGGTCGACTCGGTCGCGATCACAGCCGACGGCCGCGCCACGATCGCGGTCCTGCTCACCGTCTCCGGCTGCCCGATGCGCAGCACCCTCGAGCGTGACATCACGACCGCCGTGAGCACGGTCGAGGGCGTGTCGGGGGTGAGCGTGAGCTTCGGCGTCATGTCGGCACAGCAGCGCCAGGAGCTGCAGCAGAGCCTTCGCGGACCGGCCGGCGCCGAGCCGGTGATCCCCTTCGCCCAGCCCTCCTCGCGGACCCGGGTCTACGCGGTGGCCAGCGGCAAGGGTGGGGTCGGCAAGTCATCGGTCACCGTCAACCTGGCTGCTGCCCTGGCCGCCAAGGGCCTCTCGGTTGGGGTGCTGGACGCCGACATCTACGGTCACTCGGTGCCCCGGATGCTCGGCGTCACGGGGCGCCCCACCCAGGTCGAGGACATGATCATGCCGCCCCAGGCGCACGGCGTGAAGGTGATCTCGATCGGGATGTTCACCTCCGGCAACGCCGCCGTGGTCTGGCGCGGACCGATGCTGCATCGAGCGCTGCAGCAGTTCCTCGCCGACGTCTACTGGGGCGAGCTGGACGTCCTGCTGCTCGACCTGCCCCCGGGCACCGGGGACGTAGCGATCTCCCTGGCCCAGCTCCTGCCCACCGCCGAGATCATCGTCGTCACCACACCGCAGGCTGCGGCGGCCGAGGTCGCGGAGCGTGCTGGCGCGGTCGTCGCGCAGACGCATCAGCGCCTGGTGGGCGTGGTGGAGAACATGTCCTGGCTCGAGCTGCCCACGGGCGAGCGTATGGAGATCTTCGGTACGGGCGGCGGGACCGCAGTCGCGGAGACCCTCTCGCGGTTGGTGGGCGCGCCGGTGCCGCTGCTCGGCCAGGTGCCGCTGGACACCCGGGTCCGCGAGGCCGGCGACACGGGCAACCCGATCGTGCTCGCCGAGCCGTCGGCCCCCGCCGCCGCGGCGCTCACGGCGATCGCCGACCGTCTCGCGATCCGTCGGGAGTCGCTCGCGGGCAAGTCGCTCGGCCTGTCACCGTCGCGCCGCTGACCCTGCCGAGGTCGGCCGGCCGTCAGCGCGGTGCGCGTACCTCAGGTCGCGTCCGGGTCAGTGCGGTGGCGGGTGCCCTGCCCGTCCTCGGGGCGCGACTCGACCGAACGCCGCACGTCTGACTCGACGCCACGGATCTCGCGCGCCAGGTCGTCCAGCGGCCGGCGCAGCGCCGCCTGCTCCTCGTCACTGAGCAGGTGCTTGCGGATGAACGTCTTCGGGTGCAGGTCCTCCAGGCTGACCTCGGTGCCGAGTTCGCGGCTGAGGTCCCTGGTGGCGTCGGTCGCCATCTTCCGCAGCCCTCGCAGGAGCCGCACGCCGTCCGAGATCACCTTGGGTAGACGCTCGGGGCCGAAGATGAACAGCGCGAGCAGGACCAGGACGAGCAGCTCCCAGACGTTCAGGTTGCCGAACACGCCACCCCCCTCGCCGACGACAGGCGCCACCCAGCGTACGCCCGCCACCGGCCCAGGACAGTGGCCAGATTGGTCAGTTGGCGTCCTGCGCGAGCACCACGCTCGCCACCTGCGTGGCGCTGCCGCGACGGTAGACGATCGTGACCGTCCGGCCCGGGTCGTAGCGGCGGACCATGGCGATCAGATCGGGGGGCTGCTCCACCACGTGACTGTCGATGCGCACGACGACGTCGCCGTCCCGCAGGCCCGCGGCCGCCGCGGGGCCGGCCGAGTCGATGGCGGTGATGCGAGCGCCACCACCCGGCCCGTCGTAGGCGTCCACCTGTGCGCCGACGACCGTACGGTGAGCCTCGCCGGTATCGATGATCTGCGAGGCGACCCGCATCGCCTGGTTGATCGGGATGGCGAAGGCGATGCCGATGTTGCCGGCATCCTGGCCGTTCTCGACCACGGACTTGATCATCGAATTGATTCCGATGACGCGGCCCGCGTAGTCGAACAGGGGCCCACCCGAGTTGCCACGGTTCACCGCGGCATCAGTCTGGATCGCGGCGTAGTAGCGGTCGACACCATCGACGTCGGTCGCCTCGATCGTCCGGTCCAGCGCACTCACGACGCCCGCGGTGACGGTGCCGGGCAGGCCCAGGGGCGTTCCAACCGCGAAGACGCCGTCACCGACCGACACGGTGTCGGAGTTGCCGATGAACACCGGCGTGAGGTTCGCGCGGTCCACATGGAGTACCGCGATGTCGGACTCCGGATCCCGGCCGACCACGGAGGCGGCCGACTGCGTGCCGTCGGAGAACGTCACGCTGACCTGGTTATCGGGGACCGGATGCACGACGTGCTCATTAGTGAGAATATAGCCATCTTTGCTGATGGCGAAGCCCGAGCCGATGTTCTCGGCCGTCCCGAGCGAGGCGGTGACCGTCATGACGCTGGGCAGCACGCGCGTGACCACGTCGGGTATGGTGCCCGGCACTCGGGGCGCGGGCGGGGCGCCGCCACCGGCGCCGAGCACCACCGAGTGCTGACGTCCCGTGGCCGCGGCGAAGCCAACCGCGCCGCCGATGGCACCGGCCAGCATGCCGGCGACGATGCTGATCAGGGCCACCCACCGGGCGGTGAACGCCACCGGCTTCGGCGCCGGTGGTGGCACGGGTGGCGCGACCGGTTCCGGCGCGGGCGCTACCACGACCGCGGCAGCGTCGGGGTCGCGCCAGGGATCCGCCAAGGCGTCGGACCACCACGGCGAGCCGCTGGGCACCTCCGGCGAACCGGCAGCGGGACCGCTCGCGGGCGATGCCGGCCGACCATCCGGTGCGGGCGACGCCCACAGGCCATCATCCAGCCCGACAGCCATGCCCCGACCACCCCCGCAGGACGGTTCGCCGGACCGGGATGTCCGGCTTGTTCCGCCCAGAATGGCATGGACGCCGTGCCGTGGGGGCAACATCGCAGCACCCGGCCCCCTCTCAGGCGAGGGTCCGCGCCGACCCCCCGCGGGGAGATCGACCTCGGCGCTCAGCGCTCGATCAGCGCACCCCGCGCCGTCAACGTGCTGAGGAAACGCACCAGCAGGCGCACGCCCCAACCAGTGGCCCCTTTGGCCAAGGGGCCCGTCTCGCGGTCACTCCAGGCCGGCGCGGACATGTCGATGTGTGCCCATCGGTCGCGGCACTCGCCCGTGAGCTCGCGCAGAAACAGCGCCGCCACAATGGCACCGGCCTGCGACGGTTGCCCGATGTTGGCGAGGTCGGCGACGTCACTGCGCAGCAGGCCGAGGTAGTCGTCGGTCAGCGGCAGCCGCCACACCGGCTCGCCCGCCTCGTCGCCAGCGACACGCAGCGCGTCGGCCAGCGCCGGGTCGTCACTGAACAGGGCCGCGGTCTGCTTGCCCAGCGCCACATGGGAAGCACCGGTGAGCGTCGCGAGATCGATGAGGTAGTCCGGGCGCAGGCGCCGGGCCGCGTAGGCGAGCGCGTCGGCGAGCACGAGACGCCCCTCAGCGTCGGTGTCGAGAACTTCGGTCGTCTGGCCGCCGTAATGACGGATCACATCGCCGGGACGCATCGACGAGCCTGATACGAGGTTCTCGGCGAGCGGGGCAAGCGCCGTCACCCGTACGGGCAGCCGGAGGTCCGCTGCGGCGAGCACGGTCGCGCAGACCGTCGCGGCCGCGCCCATGTCCTTGCGCATGAGCTTCATCGCGTCGAGCGGTTTGATGGAGATGCCCCCGCTGTCGAAGCAGATGCCCTTGCCGACCAGGACGACGTGGGTTCGGGCACCGCGGGGTCGCCAGGAGAGCTCGACGAACCGGGGCGGTCGGGTCGAGCCGCCGCCGACCGCCAGCACACCGCCGAAGCCGGCGTCGGCCAGGGCGATCTCGTCCAGCACGGTCAGCGCGACCCCGGTGCGGCGGGATGCGGCCCGCGCCACCCGATCGGCGAACCACTGGGGCGACTTCTGTGCGCTCGGGGTGTTGGTGAGGTCCCGGGCCAGCGTCACCGCCTGAGCCAGGGCGCGAGCAGACGCGACGGCCTCGCGGGCAACAGCCACGTCGCCGGCGGCTGCGATGAGAGTGATCCGGCGCCGGGCGGATCGCGGAGCGGACCGGGCCGCGGAGCCGTCGGAGGCGAACCGGTACGAGGCGAGCCAGGCGCCGAGCGCGAGCTCGCCGGCGAAGACATCGGTGCTGTCGGCGGGCAGCGCCAGCACGACCGAGGGCATGCGCTCCGACGTGGCCCGAACGAGGGCCGCACCGATGTCTCGCCACGCCCTGGGCCGTCCGTCACCCATCCCGACGAGCAGTAGCTGTGACGGGGTTCGGGTGGGCCGGGCAAGCCGGTGCAGCGCCCCGGCCTCGCCACGATGGCCGATGTCGCCCAGGAACGCGGCCACCTCGCCGGGCAGCGGCTCGGGCAGCGACCAGACGGTCGGCACCAGCACGCCCGTGGACCCGTCGTCGCCGCTCCCCGGGCCGGGCTCGGCCGGCGGGCGGACCAGCAGAGCGACCGCCGTATCTCCACGGCCGCGCCCGGCTGGGAACGCGCCATGATCGACCGAGATCTGCAACTGCATGGTCGAAGACACTAGATCGCCACCTCACCTGCCCGGCACCGGGTCGTGCCGGAGCGGAGGGGTTGGCGACGATCGGACTTGGCGGCGCCAGGTGCATCGCGTCCGCGGCCGCGCCTGA
Organism: Micromonosporaceae bacterium; assembly: GCA_036557785.1. Taxonomy (GTDB): domain Bacteria; phylum Actinomycetota; class Actinomycetes; order Mycobacteriales; family Micromonosporaceae; genus DATBGZ01. The sequence goes on along the minus strand of DATBGZ010000037.1, from coordinate 14,902 downwards.
GCGTGCCCACCAGGCACGCACGCGCCCCGCGATCGCGAGCAAACGGGGCTGGGCGCGAGGAGCGGGCGCTCGGCGCCGGGAAGAGCGAACTCAGCAGGTCCGGGCTGGTCCTCACCCGACGGCGGTCTTGAGTGCCTCGCCGAGCGCGGTCGCCTCGTCCGGCGTCATCTCCACGACCAGCCGGCCCCCGCCCTCGAGCGGCACCCGCATGACGATGCCACGGCCTTCCTTGGTGACCTCCAGCGGGCCGTCACCGGTCCGCGGCTTCATCGCCGCCATGTCCTCTCCCCTCACTCGGGACTGCCCTGCGTCGCTCCCGACCGGCGGTGCTCGCGCCCGGCCGCGGGCAGGAGGACGCCAGCCCCAGCGGGCTGCGTCACATGATTTTCCCTGATGGGCGCAGCCCCGCCCAAACGGGGGCTGTCGGATCGTGACAGATGTGGTCGGTTGTGACCGCGCACCGTGTCCGCGGCGACCTCAGTCCCCGTCGTCCTGCTCCGGGTCGAGGTTGGTCACGGCGCCGAGCACGAACGCCTGCATGGCGAGTTCGTCGCCGAGTGGCCACACGTACGCCGGCAGTTGTCTCGGGCCGAGTTTGTCCAGGTAGGTCCAGAACTCGCGCACGGCCTCCGCCCGGCTGGCCGCCTCGATCGGCAGGGCGACGCTCACGAACCACACGCTGCGGCCGACGCCGGACTGTGGCGCGGCGCCGGCGAGGGCCGCGAGCCGGCTGTACCGGCGCTGTGGGAGCGGGTGCAGGCCCACGCTCCCCGATGCCGGGACGAGGTCGGCCGGCACGGGCGGCGGGTCGTCGAAGCGGCGCTGCCGGTACTCGACGAGCACCGTCCCGACACGCGGCGCGCCCCGCACGATCCCGTCGCCGAACAGAACCGGGGCCGCGTCGCCGCCATCGGTGGTGAGGAGCGCCACGCGGTCCCCGGGCACCGCGGCCGCACCTGAGCCGACCGGCACACCGATCACGTCATGCGCGTAGAGGCGCTCGTTGGCGAACTGCTCAGCGGACACGATGCCGACCCAGTGCCGCATGCTGTCATCAGATCACGGCACCGTCGGCGGGACATGGCAGCCGTCGAGGTGGTCATCGACGAGGCCGGCGGCCTGCATGGTCGCGTACGCCGTGGTGGGGCCGACAAACCGGAAGCCACGGCGCTTCAGCTCCTTCGCCAACGCCACGGACTCCGGCGTCTGCGAGGGCGCGTCGGCGGCACCTGGCCGGCGCCGGGGGCGGGGGCTCGGTGCGAAGGACCAGACCAGGGTGGACAGGCCCTCGGGCAGTTGTGCCGCGGCGCGGGCGTTCGCGACTGCCGCCTCGATCTTGGATCGGTTGCGCACGATGCCGGCATCGGCGAGCAGCCGGTCAACGTCGTGCTCGCCGAACCGCGCGACCGCCTCGATCGCGAACCCGGCGAACGCGGCCCGGAACGCCTCCCGTTTGCGCAGGATCGTGAGCCAGGACAGGCCCGACTGGAAGGCCTCCAGCGCGATCCGCTCAAAGAGCCCGTCGTCGTCGCGGACCGGGCGCCCCCACTCCTCGTCGTGGTACGCCACGTACTCCGGCGACGACGCACCCCACCAACAGCGGGCCAGGCCATCGGGTCCCGTCACCAGCTCAGGCATGGCGCCACGCTAACGACGCGGTGCGACAGACCGGCGTCGCGCCCGCTACGGCAGCGTCCCGGCCTCAACCAGCCGGGCAAACCGGCGAAGTGCCAGCATCAGGCTCGCCTTCGACCCGGGCCACAGCAGCGGCCAGGTGACCAGCCCCGTGATTCCGGCGGGAATCTGGAACCACTCGTGCCACACCATGTGGGTCCGCGCGCCACCCGCGAGCGGGGTCAGCCGCATGACACCCGGGCCGCGCAGCAGGTTGCCACGATGCACGACGCGTACCTCGTACGGCGGGTCGAGCCGATCGACGAGCATCTCATCGCGCAGCACCGCCGGTCCGACCCTGGTCACAGCCTCGATCACGCTGCCCGCACCGCCATTGCCGGCGATCACCCGCACCCGGGTCCGGGGGATCCAATCCCCTTGGCGGTCCCAGGTCACGAACGCCGCGAAGACCCGGGCAACCGGCGCCGCCACCACGACCGAGGCGGTGACCTCGCCGGCACCGGGTTGCGCCGGGTCCGGCGGGCTGGTGGCGCGGGAGTGCGCCGGGTCGCTCGGCGAGCCGTCAGGCATGGGCGGGTCGGTCGGCCGCCTCGAGCACGGGTTTCGGCTCGTCGGGCTCTGGTGCGCCCTCGTCGCCAGCCGAGGTTGCCTGCACTCCGTCGGCCCTCGTCCCGTCGGCCTTCGCCCCGTCGGCGTTTGCCCCGTTCGCTGTGGCCTCGGGCAACTGCGGCCCCGCCTCGGCGAGGGTGAGCACGGCCTCGACACGGGCCAGCTCAGCACCATCGGGCACGGGGTTGCGACGGCGCAGCGACCCCTCGCGCGGTTCCGGCTCGGCCTTCGCGTGGGCCGCGCCCGGACGACCGTCATCGTCGGTGTCGGAATCGGTGTCCTGGTCGGTATCGCTGGCCTCGTGGGCATCGGTGGCCGCCGCGTCGACCGCGGACGCACTGGCGGTACCGGTCTCCCCCGACCTGTCGTGCCTCGGATGGAAGTCGGGAACGCGCTCGTCCTCGTCGTCCTCGTCGGCGATCAGATCGGCGGCCTTGACCTGCGGGGTCGGCTGCGGGCTGGCGGCCTCCTCGCGCGCGTGCCGCAGCACATCGGCGTCCGTCAGGCGTCCCTCGCGCAGTGCGGCCACCTCGGCCTCCAGGACCGCGATCATCTCGTCCTTGTACCCCAGGTCGTACGCCGTCCGACGCACCATGCGATCCACCTGCGGCATGCGGTACCCGCGCAGGCCGACGTCGAAGCGAACCTGCTCCAGGTCGCTCTCGTGCAGGGACCGGTCGTTCGGCAGCGGCCGGGCCCGGCCATCTGGCTCGGCCGGCACGAGTCCCGGGTCGTCATTCGCCAGCAGCGAGACGACGCCGAACACCAGGCCGGCGATGACCAAAACCACCACCAGTACGAGCCAGACGGTTGCCATGATGCCGATCGTGGCACGCCCGCCTGTGGTCGCGCGATCCACCCGCACGAACGGGGGCTTTAGACGCTTTCCGGCTCCCGAGCCTCGCCGAACTCGATGGCGAGCTCCACCACCTTGGCATGGTCGAAACGAAGGAACATCCGGCCGGTGCCGCCGGCGTCCCACTCGAACGCCGCGATTACGGCGTTCGCGCCGACCACCTCCATGTCGATCAACGCCATGGTGTCCGATGGGGGCTGGGTGGCGTACGCCTCGGCGATGGCCCCGAGCCCGACGAAGGGCCCCAGTGGGAAGTCGTCGAAGCGCATGACCGCGTCCTCCGCGAAGGTCGCAAGGAACTTGTCGTAGTTTCCCGATGACACGGCGGCGTTGAACAGCTCCACGTGCCGCTCCAGGAGACCCTTCAGACCACGCTCCGTCACGAAGCGCACGCTATCCGAAGTCGTCCACCGCGTCGAGAGCCTCTTCGACCGTCGAGACGACGCGCACCGCGGATCGAGCCGTCGGTCGGACGAATCCGCCCTCGACCAGCCCTTCCAGCCAGGCGAGTAGGCCAGCGTAAAAGCCATCGAGGTCGAGCAGCACGATCGGCTTGGCGTGCAGACCCAACGTCGCCGTGGTCCAGACCTCGAAGAGTTCATCGAGGGTGCCGAGTCCTCCCGGCAGCACGAGAAAACCGTCCGACCGGTCGAGCATCACGGTTTTGCGGGCCGACATGCCGTCGGTGACCACGAGCTCGTCCGCGTCGTCGTCGGCGACCTCCAGGTCGACCAGGCTCTGCGGGATCACGCCCAGCGTGTGCCCGCCGCCGCTGCGAGCGCCCGCGGCGAGGGTGCCCATCATGCCGACCTTGCCGCCGCCGGAGACCAGGCGATGCCCGCGCCCGGCCAATTCCTTGCCCACCTGCCGGGCGAGCACCAGCCAGCGCGGGTCGATGTCGTCGGCGGAGGCGCAGAAGATGCAGACCGCGGCCATCAGGACGGCGTGCCCGTCGCCGAGGCGTGTCGGATATGCGCCACCGCGTCGTCCACGTCGTCGGTGAGGTAGACCAGATCGAGGTCGGCCGCCTCGATGCGCCCCGGCTGGCGCAACTGGACCTCCAGCCAGTCCATCAGCCCGCGCCAGTACGCGGAGCCGAGCAGGACCACCGGGAACCGGGTCACCTTGCGGGTCTGCACCAGCGTCAGCGCCTCGAAGAGCTCGTCGAGGGTGCCGAAGCCGCCGGGCAGCACGCAGAACGCCTGCGCGTACTTGACGAACATCGTCTTGCGTACGAAGAAGTACCGGAAGTGCATCGCGATGTCGACGTGGCCGTTGATGCCCTGCTCGAACGGCAGCTCGATGCCCAGACCCACCGAGATGCCGCCCGCGTCGGAGGCGCCCCGGTTGACCGCCTCCATCACCCCCGGTCCGCCACCGGTGATGACCGCGTACCCGGCCTCGACGAGGGCGTTGCCGAGCCGCTCGCCCAGCACGCACTCCGGGCTGTCCGCCTTCGCCCGCGCGGAGCCGAAGACGCTCACCGCGGGCGGCAGGTCAGAGAGGGTGTCGAATCCGTGCACGAACTCCGACTGGATCCGCAGCGTGCGCCAGGCGTCGTGCTGCTTCCAGTCCTCGCGACGGCGCGAGTCGAGCAGATGCTCGTCGGCGGTCGTTCCGGGCGCGCGGTGCAGTCGCGGGGCCGGTCCGCCCCGGCGGCCCGGTCGCGGGGCACCCTGCTGCATGCCGCCCACGGTATCCCGCGCCCGTCAGCCCGTGAGCCAACGACGCAGCACAGCCGCACCCTGCGTGATCTTCGCGAGCTCGACGTGCTCGTCCGGAGAGTGCGCCAGGCTCGGGTCGCCGGGACCGTAGTTCAGCGCGGGGATCCCGAGCGCCGCGAACCGGGCGACATCGGTCCAGCCGAGCTTCGCCACCGCCGGCGCACCGACGGCGGCCACAAACTCGCGTGCCACCGGGTTGGTCAGGCCCGGTCGTGCCCCCGGTGCCACATCCACGATCTCGAGCTCGTGCCCGGCGAAGAGCTCCCGCAGGTGGGCGATCGCCTCGTCGGGTGTGCGGTCGGGCGCGAAGCGGTGGTTGATGTCGATCTCGCAGCGATCCGGTATCACGTTGCCGGCGACTCCACCGCAGATGCCCACGGCGTTCAGCCCTTCGTGGTATTCGCATTCATCGATGATGGGACGGCGCGGGCGGTAATCGGCGAGCACCGCGAGCACCGGGGCAGCGCCGTGAATGGCGTTGACGCCCTTCCATGCGCGTGCCGCGTGCGCCCGGCGACCACCGACCGCCAAGCGCACCCGTAACGTGCCCTGGCACCCGGCCTCCACCAGGCCGTGCGTCGGCTCCAGCAACACCGCGAAGTCGCCGGCGAGCCACTCCGGGTGGGTGCGGCCGATCACCGCCAGGCCGTTGCGCTCGGCTTCGATCTCCTCACAGTCGTAGAAGAGGTAGGTCACGTCGTGGTCGGGCTCGGGCAGCGTCAGTGCCAGGTGCAGGGCGAGTGCGGCGCCGCTCTTCATGTCCGAGGTGCCACAGCCGTAGAGACGATCACCGTCCTGTGTGGACGGAAGGTTCCCATGGGGGGGCACGGTGTCCAGGTGACCCGCGAGGATCACCCGCTGTCCGCGGCCGAGGTTCGTGGCGGCCCGTACCACGTTGCCGACCCGTTGCACGCTCAGGTGCCCGGCCTCGCGCAGAGCCAGCTCCACCGCGTCGGTGATCTGCTTCTCCTCACCGGACACGGACTCGATGTCGACCAGGGCCCGGGTCAAGGCGATCGGGTCGTCGGCGAGCTCCGTCAGTGGTGGTGACGCCATGACCGCACGCTACCCGGTAGGTTCTGTGCCATGACGGTGACGCAGCCCGCCTGGGGTCTGGGACTGGCGACACTGGCGGGCGCCCAGGTGCTCGATGTCTGGTTCCCCAGGCTCGGCCTGGGGCCGGGGCCGGAGCTGGACCCCTCGCCCGTTCCCGGCGCTGTGCTGTCGCTGAGCGAGGGCGAGCAGCTGCTCGGCCTCCCCCCGGGCACGGTCGGCGCGCGCGTGCTGCCGGGGCTGACCACGGCAGGCGTGCTGGTGACGATCGGATCGCTGGCCGATGCGCCGAAGGACCCGTTCGACGTGTGGCTGCGGCTGCACCTGCTCTCGACCCGGGCCATCAAGCCGCACGACGCGAGCCTCGAGGGCATCTTCGGGCTGCTCACGAACGTGGCATGGACGTCGGCCGGCCCCTGCCCACCGGAACGGGTCGACGAGCTGCGCGTCCTCGAGCGCGCGGCTGGCCGGGTGCTCGCCGTCTTCGGCGTGGACAAGTTTCCCCGGATGACCGACTACGTGGTGCCCTCGGGTGTCCGGATCGCCGATGCGGACCGGGTACGGCTCGGGGCGCACCTGGCGTCGGGCACGACCGTGATGCACGAGGGATTCGTCAACTTCAACGCGGGGACGCTCGGGACGTCCATGGTGGAGGGTCGCATCACCGCCGGGGTCGTCGTCGGCGACGGGTCAGACGTCGGTGGCGGGGCATCGATCATGGGCACGCTCTCCGGTGGCGGCAAGGAGGTCGTCCGCATCGGCGAGCGGTGCCTGATCGGGGCCAATGGCGGCGTGGGCATCTCGCTCGGGGACGACTGCGTCGTGGAGGCGGGCTGCTATGTCACGGCCGGCACGAAGCTGACCCTGCCCGACGGCCGGGTGGTCAAGGCGCGGGAGCTGTCGGGCGTACCCGGGTTGCTCTTCCGGCGTAACTCCCTCACCGGTGCGCTCGAGGCGGTCGCCCGGGCCGGCGTCGGCATCGAGCTCAACGCCGCCCTGCACGAAAACGACTGACCGCGCGAGTGATCGTCGCCCCAGGTTGATCATCGCCGACGAACCGGGTCAGCGCCGCCCACTCATGATCGCGGTCGAAGACATCCCGCGGCTTGTCCACACGCCCCCCAGCTTCCATAACTGGAGTTGCGGTGACTGAAAGTTATGGTTGCCAGCCTCAGCGCAGGCGGGCGGCTGCGGCTGCTATCCGCTCGTCGGTGGCGGTCAGCGCGAGCCGGACGTGGCTGGCTCCCGTCGGTCCATAGAAGTCGCCGGGCGCCACGAGGATGCCGCGGGCGGCAAACCAGTCCACTGTGGACCAACAGGCCTCGCCCCGGGTCGCCCACAGGTAGAGACCGGCCTGAGAGTCGTCGATCCGCAAGCCCGCCGCCTCGAGGGCCGGCCGCAGGAGCGAGCGGCGCGCGGCGTAGATCGCCCGTTGGGCCACGGCGTGCTCCGCGTCGCCGAGGGCGGCCACCATCGCCGCCTGCACCGGCGCCGGCACCATGAGGCCCGCCTGCTTGCGTACGGCCAGCAGCTCACCGACGAGCGCGGGGTCGCCCGCGACGAAACCGGCCCGGTAACCGGCGAGGTTGGAGCGCTTCGACAGCGAGTGCACGGCGAGCACCCCGGTGAGCACGCCCTGCGTGACCGCCGGCGCCAGCGCCGAGACCGGCGAGGTCTCGAAACCGAGCTCGAGATAGCACTCGTCGCTGGCGAGCACCGCGCCGTGTGCCCGGGCCCAGGCGACCCAGTCCCGCAACTCGGCGGCCGAGAGCACCCTGCCGTGGGGGTTGGCCGGTGAGTTCACCCACACGAGCCGCGCCTCGACCGAGAGCTCGGACGGGTGGTCGGCGCGCACCACCGACGCTCCCGCGAGCCGGGCGCCGACCTCGTACGTCGGATAGCAGACGCTGGGGATCACCACGCGGTCGCCCGAGCGCAGCCCGAGCTGGGACGGCAGAGCGGCCACGAGCTCCTTGGAGCCGATCGTCGGCAGCACCGACTCCTCGCCCAGCGCCGCGTCGCAGTGCCGGGACAGGTAGTCGACCAGGGCGCGCCGCAACTCGGCGGTGCCGGCCGTCGCCGGATATCCGGGTGCGTCAGCAGCGACGGCCAGGGCGCGCTGAACCGAGGCCGGGACATGGTCCACCGGGGTGCCGATGGAGAGGTCGACCAGACCATCCGGATGCGTGGCGGCCCGGGTCTTGGCCGGTTGGAGCAGATCCCACGGAAAGTCGGGCAGCCCGGCGGAGACCCGAGCGAGCGGGCCTGGACTGCCCACGGCCGGCCCGGCCGAGGCGACGGACCCCGTGGTGGTGCTCAGTGCTCGTGCTCCTTCGGCGGAAGCGCGGCCACGAGCTCCGCGTCCTTGGGGATCTTGCCTTTCTTGGAGGCGCCGCCCGGCGATCCGAGGTCGTCGAAGAACACGGCGTTCGCGGCCTGGTAGTCCTTCCAGTGCTCCGGCAGGTCGTCCTCGTAGAAGATCGCCTCAACCGGGCACACCGGTTCGCACGCGCCGCAGTCGACACACTCATCGGGGTGGATGTAGAGCATCCGATTGCCCTCGTAGATGCAGTCGACGGGGCACTCCTCGATGCATGCCTTGTCCAGCAGGTCCACGCATGGCTCGGCGATAACGTATGTCACCGGCGGTCCCTTTCCTCGGCCTCCAGCTTCTACCCGGCGCCCAGCCTAGTATCCGTGCCCGCGCCACCGACACGCCGGCACGGGAAGATCGGAGTCGGCGTGTTGACGGCGGATGACATCGGCCATCGGGTGGTGGTCCGCCATCGCGCCGCAGGCGGTTCCACCGACGTCCTGGGCGAGCTGGTCGCCTTCGACGAGAACGACCTCGTGGTCCGGACCGAAGCCGGACAGGAGCACCGCATCGCGCGAGCCGACGTGGTCGCGGGCAAGCCCGTCGGCCCTCGACCGGCTCGCTACTCGGAGATCATCGAGCTGGAACGGGTCGCCGACCGGGCCTGGCCCGCGCCCGTGGTCGAGCACCTGGGGCAGTGGCGACTGCGGTATGCGGACGGCTGGACCAACCGGGCCAACTCCGCCCTTCCCCTCGGCCACGCGGACCGGCCACTGGACGAGGCGGTGCGGGCCTGCGCTCGCTTCTACGCCGAGCGCGCCGCGCCCGCGAAGATCACGGTTCCGCTGCCGGTACGGCGTGACGTGGCCCGCCATCTCGTGGCTACCGGGTGGGTCGCGCAGCCCTTGGTGCTGGTCCAGACCGCGCGCCTGGACGCCTGGCCATCGCCCGGCCCGATCCGGATCGCCCTGGTGCAGCGCCCCTCGTCCGGCTTGCTCGGGCTGCTCACGGCGCGCAAGCAGGACCCGAACGCGAGGCAGGAGCTACCGCCGGCCGCCCGACACGTGCTGTTCGGCGTCGACGCCGTACGGTTCGCCCAGGCCGTCGATGACGACGGCCGCGCGATCGCGGGCGCGCGCGGAGCGCTCGTCGATGGCTGGCTCCACATCGGACTCGTCGAGGTGACCCCGCGGGCGCGACGGCAGGGCCTCGCCCGTGCGGTCAGTGCCTCGCTCGGAGAGTGGGCCCGCGGGCTGGGTGCGACCAGGGCTGTGCTGCAGGTCGAGGAGAGCAACGATCCGGCCGTCCGGCTCTACGCGAGCATGGGCTTTCTCACCCACCACACGTACGTGACGTACCGCCTGCCGGCGTAGGCATCCGATCAGCGCTTGCGCGTGGTGATCGCCCCGTGCGGCCGCTTGCCGTACCGCTCGGCGTACGCGGCCAGCCCGCGGGTCTTCCACTCCTTGCCCAGGACCACCATCACCGAGAAGCCGACGAAGACACCGATCACGCTGATGGCGAGGAACTCCAGAAAGTCGATCACGAAGCTCTCGGCGCCGTCTTGGAACGGCGTGTTTCCCCCGATGAACGGGGCGACGATCATCGCCAGCACCGCGCCGCCGAGGACCGCGAGCCCCAGGTCGCCGGCGACCCGACCCAGCGGGTGCCGCACGGCCCAGTACCCGCCAGCGACGCCCATCAGCGCGACCACGCCGAGTATCCCGACCACCGCAACCACGTTGTCCGTCGAGCTCTGGATCACGTCGTAGGTGGCGGCCGGGCCGTCGTGATGGTCGGTGAGCCTGCTGATCAACCGGGCCAGCCCGTTGATCACGAAGACCCCGAGTGCCACGGCGGATACCTGTGCCCAGCGGTTCCTCCAGAACCGGACCCAGCGGCTCTCCGGCATGTGCTGCCTCCCTCGATGAAGCTGTCGGGATGACGAATCGTATGGCAGCGAGCGGCAAACCTGCACCTGGCCGATCTGCGGGCCCGGGGCCGCCCGGGTGCTCAGCGTCGGCGCATGGTCATCCGGTAGGCGAGGACGCCGATCGTGACCGTGCCCAGGAGGAGGTAGACCAGGGCCACCCAGTCCTGCTGGACCAGCACGAGGTCACCCTCATGCGTCCGGACCGACAGCGCGAGCGACACGATCAGCCAGACACCGCCCGGGATGAGAGCGAACCCAGCACGCGCGGTGACCGCCCGGGTGAACCACATGATGGCGACCAACCCGGCCACGACGAGGACGAGCGAGACCGGCACCAGTACCGTGCCGACCCGCAGCGGCGTGAGGAAGGCGCCCACCACGGCGAGCACGAACGCGGCGGCGCTGGCCACCACGACGCCGGCCAGCCTCAGCAACACCTCTTCCGTCGATGGCGGCCCCTCGGGGCGCGACCCGGTCGGGACCGGCGTGGTCATGGCGGCCCCGCTCACGACAGGCCGGCGAAGAGATCGGTCTCCAGCCCATCGGGGCCCTCACCCGGGCCGCGGGCGCCAACGACGAGCTCGAAGTACTCCACGCCGAGGAACTGTTTGCCGAAGCCGTCCGCCAGCGTGTACAGCCACGAGTCGGTCGGGATCTGGGTCGCGTGCGCGCGCACGGCCGCCATCTTCGAATCCGAGTACTCTTGCGCGTCGATGCGAGCGGCGATGCGCTCGTCCGGGACCGCGAACGGCAGATCCTCCACGCTTGTCACCGCGCCGAAGGGGTTCTCCGCGTTGCCGGCGAAGTGCTCGATTCCCGCCGCCAGCAGGCTGCGCGGGATCGCCGACCAGTAGACCTTCGCCGGTCCGAACCCGGCCTCGGTCGCCTTGGCCGCGGCGAGCATCGCGACCCGGTGGGAGTTGATGTGGTCCGGGTGGCCGTACCCGCCGTTGGGGTCGTACGTGACCAGTACGGCCGGGCGCACCTCGCGGATGATCTCGACCAGTTCTCCGGCCGCCGCCTCGAGGTCGGCCTGCCAGAACGCCCGCGGGTGATCGTTGGCCGGCCGGCCCATCATGCCCGAGTCGCGGTAGCGCCCAACACCGCCGAGGAGGCGAGCGTCCACGACGCCCAGCGCCTGGCAGGCACGCTCGAGCTCGACGAGCCGGTACCCGCCCAACTGATCGGCCCGATCCGCGGCGAGCCCGGCCAGCTCAGCGACATGGATCTCGCCCTCCTCGCCCAGCGTGCACGTCACGAGCGTGACCCGCGCGCCGCTGGCGGCGTATCGCGCCATGGTCGCGCCGGTCGAGATCGTCTCGTCGTCCGGGTGCGCGTGCACGAAAAGAATGGACCGGCCGCGGGGGGCCGGACCTTCGGGAACAAGCGGGGTCTGCACCCCATCTGGGGCAGGTGAGGTCACCTGGCCAACTCTACGCGCGGACGCGTGCGACGATCTCGTGGTGACGCTGCCCGTCGATTATCCGGAGCTCGCCGCCGCAACCTCGCGGTTCCGCGCCGGCGAGCCGCGCGCCGTCACGGTCGGTAGCGACGGCGCGCGCGTGGTCTTCCTCCGCTCAGCCGGGCCGGAGGACACCAGTGACGCGTTATGGGTCCTCGATGTGGCGACCGGGACCGAACGGCTCGTCGCCGATGCCTCGCGGCTGGGTACCGCCGCCAGCCTGCCCGACGCGGAGCGCGCGCTGCGGGAACGGCTGCGCCTGACCGCGGGGGGCATCGGCTCCTACGCGACCGACCCCCAGGCCCGCGTCGCCGCGTTCGCACTCGGCGGTGCCCTGGTGACGGCGGACCTGACCGGAGTCTCCGGCGAACCGACCGTACGGCCAGTGGCCGCCGGCGTCGTGGACCCACGCCCTGATCCGACCGGAGAGCGGGTGGCCTACGTCAGCGAGGACACCCTGCGCGTGCTCGACCTCGCCTCCGGTGAGGACGCGCTGCTCGCGGGCGAGGACGGCAACCCCCGGGTGACCTGGGGCCTGGCCGACTTCATCGCGGCCGAGGAGTTCGGTCGCTACCGCGGCTACTGGTGGTCTCCGGACGGGACGACGGTGCTCGCGGCCCGGGTCGACAACACGCGGGTGCAGCGCTGGCACCTGCACGATCCGGCCGAGCCAGGCAACCCGCCGACGATCCTGGAGTACCCGTCAGCCGGCACCGCCAACGCCGAGGTGACCCTGCACCTGCTCGACCTCGACGGTGGTTGGGTGGACGTGCACTGGGACCGGGAGACCTACCCCTACCTCGTCTCGGTGACGTGGTCCGAGGTGGGCGGACCGCTGGTCACCGTGCTGCGGCGGCTCCAACAGCACGGGCTGGTGCTCTCGGTAGACCCGCGCACCGGCGAGACCCAGGTGCACGCGGAGCTCGCAGACCCCCGATGGGTGGAGCCGGTACCGGGCACCCCGTCCTATCTGCCGGATGGCCGGGTCCTGATCGGCGGCGAGCTGGCGCACGACGGGTTCGATGCCCGGTGCTTGTTCGCCGATGGCGGTCTGCTCACGCCGGCCTCGCTCTACGTGCGTCGGGTCTGTGGCCGCCTCGGCGCCGATGTGCTCGTTGAGGCGAGCGAGGGCGAGCCGGGCGAACAGCATCTCTACCGGGTCGGCACCCGCATCGGCGCGCCCGCCGTAGAGATCACGCGGGTCACCACCGACCCGGGCTGGCACATGGGCAGCGCCGGTGGGGAGACCCTCGTCGTGGGTGCGCTCTCGCTGGACCATGCGGGCACCCGGTGGACGGTCTACTCGACGAGCACCCGAGCCGATCAGACGAGCACCGCGGGACAGTCGCTGGTGGCGACTCTCGCCTCCTACGCGGCGGTTCCGCCATACGCGCCGCGGCCAGTGCTGGAGCGGGTGACCGACCGGGGGCTGCCGGCGGGCGTGCTCTACCCCCGCAACCACGTGGGCGGGCGCAAGCTGCCGGTTCTGGTGGACATCTACGGCGGCCCAGGGCACCAGGAGGTCGTGGTGCAGCGCGCCCGCTGGCTGGAGCGGCAGTGGTTCGCCGACGCCGGCTTCGCCGTGATCACCATCGACAACCGTGGCACACCGGGCGTGGCGCCCTCCTTCGAGAAGGTCATCCATCGGCGCCTGGCCGACGTGATCCTCACCGACCAGGTCGATGCCCTGTCCGCCCTCGCCGACAAGCACCTCGACCTCGACCTGGGCCGGGTCGCCATCAAGGGCTGGTCGTTCGGCGGATGGCTCTCCGCGCTCGCGGTGCTGCGCCGGCCGGACATCTACAAGTGCGCGATCGTCGGCGCGCCGGTCACCGACTGGACGCTCTACGACACCGCCTACACGGAGCGCTACCTGGGCCTGCCGAGCGATGGCAGTGAGATCTACGGCCATAACTCGCTGCTGGAGCTCGCCGCGGCCCCACCACACCACCCCGAGGAGGCCCGCCCGATCCTGCTCGTGCACGGCCTGGCCGACGACAATGTCGTGGCGGCGCATACCCTGCGCCTGTCCGCCGCCCTGCTCGGCAGCGGTCGCCCGCACGCCGTCATCCCACTCACCGGCGCCACCCACATGGCTTCCGGCGGCGTCGGCCAGCGTCTGCTGCGCCTCGAGCTCGACTTCCTGCGCCGCAACTTGTGACGCGCCGGCCGACCGGGCCGGTAGCGACACGGGCAGCCGGGCGGGCACCTGTCGGTACCTCGTGGCAGGCTGTCGAGCGTGAGCGAGTTTGACGTTGCGGCCGCCGCGGTGCAGGCGGCGCTGGACGCGGGAGCCAGCTATGCCGATGCCCGGGTGATGTACCGCAGGGCAGAGTCGATGGATGCCCGCAATGGTGAGATAGAGGAGCTGTCGCAGGACGAGGACGCGGGCATCGGCGTGCGCGCGCTGGTCGGCTCGGGCTGGGGGTTCTTCGCGGTACCCGACCTCTCGGATGCCGGCGCCCGGCGAGCCGGGGTCCGGGCCGCGCAGATCGCGGCGGCGAGCGCCACGGTCGCCGGCCCGACGGCGGCCCGGGTCACCGCACCCATGGTCTCCGGCAGTTGGGCATCCTCCTGCGAGGTCGACCCGTTCGGCGTCCCGCTCTCCGAGAAGGGCGACCTGCTCGTCGGCGCGACGGCCGCGATGAAGGCCGCGGGCGCCGACCAGGCTGAGGGCCGCTACAACATCTGGGACACCCGCAAGTGGTTCGTCTCCAGTGAGGGTCATCGCATCGACCAGCACATCCGTGAGAGCGGGGGTGGCATCGCCGCCACCGTGATCGGTGAGGGCGAGACCCAGCGCCGCTCCTACCCGGCGTACTTCGGCCAGTACGGCACGCGCGGTTGGGAGCTCGTGCGGGAGCTGGACTTCTCCGCGCACGCGGTCCGCATCGCGGAGGAGGCACGCGCCCTGCTCTCCGCGCCGGCGTGCCCCGCGGGCCAGACCACGCTGATCCTCGACAGCGAGCAGTTGGCCTTGCAGATCCACGAGTCGGTCGGGCACGCGATCGAACTGGACCGCGTGCTCGGGTGGGAGGCGGCGTTCGCCGGTACCTCCTGGCTCGACCTGGCCCAGCTCGGCTCGCTGCGCTACGGATCGGAGTTGATGAACATCACGATCGACCCGACGATCCCCGGCGCGCTGGGCAGCTTCGGCTTCGACGACGAGGGCACTCCCGCCACGGCGCGCGACGCGGTCCGCGACGGCATCTGGGTGGGGGTGCTCGCCGGCCGCGACTCGGCCGCCGCCGCGGGCCTGGACTACGGCGGCAGCGTCCGCTCCGACGGCTGGGCCCGGCTGCCCATGGTGCGCATG
>DATBGZ010000036.1:0-77461 GCA_036557785.1 Micromonosporaceae bacterium | reverse complement strand
GATGCGCCACGACCGCCGCCGTGTGCCGGGCACACAGCTGCTCGGTCCAGCTGCTGAAGATCCGCGCCCGGGGCTGGTCGAGCCCCCCGGCGATCATCGCCGCCAACACCGCCGGCATCCGCGCGACCAGATCCACCGCCAGCCCACACAACCCCTGCGCCGCCCTACGGGTCAACACCAACGCCGCCCGCACCTCATCCACATCCGGCACCAGCACCCCGACACCGCCGACACCGCCGTCACCGTCGTCGCCGCCCTCGTCGGGGCCGGGGTCGGTGGGGTTGGGGTCGGTGGGGTCATCGTCGGTGGGGTCGGTGTGCAGGGCGACCGCGGCGACGGCCTGCAGCAGCAGACCACGTTCGTGATTGTCCTGGCGGTGCCGGGCGCGCAGCAGCAGCACCTTGTCAAACCCGCTCAACCCGCCAAACCGGATCTGGGCCAACGCCGCGGCCAGCCCCGGCCCGACCGGGACCTCGGCCAACGCCGCCACCGCGGCACACGCCACCGGCCCGGCGACCGGTGTCGCGGGCAGGGCCGGCCGGCTGCGCCGGTACCTGACGGACATGCCCACACCCTACCAACCACCTCCGACAAATGTTCGGAGCAAGACCGGCGTGTCGCGGGGAAACGTGTCAGAAACAACCTGGCCCAAGAAGGTCCACAGTAGACGAAATCACGGCTCGCCGCGATCGTCCGGTTTCGACGCCACCGTCATCCGAGAGGGCGTTACACCCATGCGCCCGACCTGCGACGAGAGTAACCGCGGCTGCCGGTGGGTGCGGCATGGACGCATGTGCCTGTCCCAGACCGGCGCTGGGGACCGACTTTTGCCGCTCAGCACCACGAACGCCGGGCTGCGGTAACGTGACCGCTTGATCGGGCCTTCCGTACGGCGTTGGCGATAGGGCCACTGATGCGAGGTTGAGGTGCGCGGGTACCGGGTCATCGAAGGTCCCTGGTGCCGTACGGAGTGACGACCAGAATGGGGGACTGCAATGAACAAGGGTGAGCTCATCGAGAAGCTGTCCAAGCCGCTGGGCGACCAGAAGACGTCGAGCAAGGCCCTGGACGCCGTCGTGAACGAGATCGAGAGCGCGGTCAGCTCCGGGGAGAAAGTGAACATCAGCGGGTTCGGTGTGTTCGAGAGGCGGGACCGGGCAGCGCGTACGGCCCGCAACCCCCGCACAGGTGAGCCGATCAACGTGAAGAAGACCGCCGTTCCGGCATTCCGACCGGGGACGTCGTTCAAGAACCTCGTGTCGGGCAACGGCGGCAGCCGCACCCAGAGCAACGGCCAGGGCCAAGGCGGGCGGGGCCAAAGCGGGCGGGCTCAAGCTGGGCAGGGCCAGAACAGCCGGGCACGGGCACAGGCGGCGCCACGCGGCCAGACCACAACGAGGACCGTGAAGGCGCAGACCAGCAAGGCGCCGACCAACCGCGTGCAGAGCAGCCCGGCACAGAGCAGCCGTACGCACACGGCTCGGGCCTCCAGCCACGGGTCCCAGAGCGCCTACGCCCAGAGCGCGTACGCCGGCCGGAAGGCTCCCTCGAGCCGGGCCACCCGCATGGCCAAGTGATCGTGGTGCAGACAGCCGGGGCAGCCGCCACACCGGGTGCCGGCCCCGGCTGTCCTGGCCGTACGAAGTCTTGCGGGCAGCACGCGCGCAGTCGATGATCTCCGCGTGACGCGCCGCTACTGGATCACGCTGGCTGGCTTCGGGCTGGCCTTCTCCGCCACCTGGATCAATCCGCAGTGGCCGGTCGACCAGGCTCTCCACAACAGCCTGACCGTCGTCGCGGTGGTGGCACTGGTCTGGCTGCAGTACCGCGTCCGGCTGCCGTACTCGTCCTTTGTGCTCATCCTGGTCTTCCTGACCGCACACACGATCGCCGCTCGGTGGATCTACTCCTACGTGCCATACGACGACTGGACTCAGGCGCTGTTCGGGGTGCGCCTCTCCGACGTCTTCGGCTGGCACCGCAACAATTTTGATCGGCTGGTCCACTTCGTCTACGGCGCCTGCCTCGCTCCGGTGCTGTGGCGGTACTTCGTCGACCGCTTGCGCTGGCGTCGCCGATGGGCCGCGCTCGCGGCGGTCGACATCGTCCTGTCGACCGGGGCGCTCTACGAACTGCTGGAGTGGGGCATCGCCGCGACACTCGCCCCGGACATGGCGGAGGCCTACAACGGCCAGCAGGGCGACATCTTCGACCCGCACAAGGACATGACGATCGCCGTCGTCGGGGCCCTCATTTCGCTCGCGGTCCTGCTGCCCGTCAACCGGGCCCGGGCCTCACGCCGCGCCGCGTCGGCTGATCAGCGTGGCGGGGGTGAGGCGACCGGACTCGGGGGAGCGGCGGACCTCGCCGGCGGCGAGCATCAGCTGCAGCGCACGGGTGGTGTCGGCGGTTCGGAAGACGGTCCGCTGTAGCGTCCAGGTCCGCAGCTCTTGCAGGGTCGTCGCTCCCTCGGCAGCGAGCCGACGGGCGAGCATGCGACGCAACGGGCCGGGGTGCGGTTGCAGCGAGATGTCGAGCAGCTCCGGGTCACCCGGGTCGCGCAACTGCACCCCGGAGAACTCGTCGAGCGCCCACAGCTCGTCCTTGAACTTCTCCAGCGCCCGCTCCGTGGGCGTGCCGAAGACGAGCGCCTGCTGGCTGCCATCACGCGCCACGACGTCCGCGAGGCACCGGTACGGCGTGCCGGGCTCGCGGGGCTGCGGCAGAAAGGCCAGCACCTCGGCGTCCCGCACGGCGACGACGGAGTCCAGCAACTCATCCGAACCATCGAGAAAGGCAAACGGAAGACCGAGTGCCCGCGACCACGATGGGGTCGTGGCGACTCCCGCCGGGGCATCGAACGGCAGCTTGGCAACGACCGTGACACCGCGCCGCTCCAACAGATCCGAGAGCTCGGTGAGCACGCCGGTCACGGCTCGCAGCAGGTCGGCGGATCCCGTGGCGCAGACGATGCAGACCCGCTTGTGGCCATGCAGGACCGCCGGCAGCCACGCGTCCAGGTACCGGACGAGCAACTCCTGCTTCGCGGCAAGATGTGCCGACGCCATGCGCCCATTCTCCCCGGCGGCGCCCCGTGATCGATACCGATCAGAGCCATCCGTTGTCGCGGGCGATGCGGACCGCCTCGATGCGGTTGCGGGTGCCGGTCTTGGTGATCGCCGAGGAGAGGTAGTTGCGGACCGTGTTCTCGGACAGGTGAAGGCGGGCCGCGATGTCGGCCACGGTCGAACCGTCGGCCGCCTCGCGCAGGGCGTCACGCTCCCGGTCGGTGAGTGGGTCCGGGCCGATGGCGAGGGCGGCGGCGGCCAGGGCCGGGTCGACGACCCGCTCGCCCGCGAGTACGCGACGGATAGCGGCGGCCAACGCCTCGACCGGCCCGTCCTTGGCGAGAAAGCCCACCGCGCCGGCCTGCATGGCGCGACGCAGGTAGCCGGGCCTGGCGAAGGTGGTGAGGATCAGCACCCGACAGCCGGGCAGCCGCTGACGCAACTCGGCCGCGGCCGTCAACCCATCGACCCCGGGCATCTCAATATCGAGCAATGCCACATCAGGCCGCTCCCGCAGGGCGGCTGGCACGACCTCAGCACCGTTGCTGACCTCGGCGACCACGGTGATGTCCTGCTCCAGCCGCAGCAACAGCGCCAGTGCCGAGCGCATCATGCCCTGGTCCTCGGCGAGGAGCACCCGGATCATGAGGCTGTGGCGGACAGGGGTGCCCGAGCCGTCACCAGGAATCCGCCGTCGTCGGCCGGGCCGGCGAGCAGTGAGCCGCCGGCGGCGGCGAGGCGTTCGGCGAGTCCACGCAGCCCGTTGCCCGGCGAGCCGACCTCGGTGGGTCCGCTGCCGTCGTCGCGAACCTCCACAGTGGCGACTCGTTCGTCAACCCGGACCTCTATCTCGCACTGGGCCGCCTGGCTGTGCCGCGCCACGTTCGTCGCGGCCTCCCGCACCACCCACGCGAGCAACCGGTCCACGCTGGCCGGCAACGTGGAGGTCGGCATCCGCACCGTCAGGGCGATGTCGGCGGCGGTGAGCATCCGGCGTGCCTGCGCGATCTCCGCGAGCAGGCCGGTGTCACGGTATCCGGCGACGGCGTCGCGGACCTCGGCGAGTGCGCGCCGGCCGACCTCCTCGATGTCGCGCGCCTGCGCGGCCGCCGTCGCGGTGTCCTGCCCGACCAGGCGGCGGACCGCTTCCGCCTTCACCACGACGAGCGAGAGCGTCTGGCCGAGCAGGTCATGCAGATCACGCGAGAAGCGCAGGCGCTCCTGCTCGACCGCGGCCGCCGCCAGGGCCTCGCGGGTGAAGCGCAACTCGGCGATGAGGGCGCTCATCTGGCGCACGGCGTAGACGACCCCGCACGCCAGCACGGTGCCCCCGGCGGTGACCCCGACCGTACCGAGGCTGAAGCCCTTGACCTGGCCGATGGCGACGATCACGGCCACCGCCGCGACCATGCCCGCGACCGTGGGTCTGGGCGCTGGTGCCCAGACCGCGGTCCCGGAACTTCCCGCGTAGAGCAGCAGCAGCGACCACTCTGGTCCGTAGGCGCTCGCCAGGGTCAGTGCCAGGGCCCACACGACGGCGACGCCGGCCAGCCGCAACCACCGGGGGCCCAGCGACTCGAAGCCGGCCGCTGCGACCAGGGTGTACCCGATCGCGAACGCGGCGAGCCCGGCCACGGCGAGGCTGCTCGTCGCTGTGCTCAGCGGTGAGGCGAGTGGGAACAGCCAGACGCCGGACCAGAGCAGGCTGCTGATCAGGCTGAGCCGGCGTCGCTGGGGCACGGCCATGAGCCTACCGAGCCCCGAGGCCGGCATGCGATGGCTGCGCATCGACAGCAAGCGATGCACTCCGCTGTGACCGGACCCGCAGGGCCGCGATCACGAGCAGCGCCACGGCGGCCGAGCCGAAGATGATGTGACTCGCGAGCGCGACCGAGCGGCTCAGGTCCGCTTGCAGGGGGCGGGCGGCGAAGGCCCGCCAGGCGTACGTGAGCAGTGCCGCGGACGCGACCGCGAGCCGGTGCCGATCGTCCCAACCGGCCTTGCGGGAACCCGAGGACGTGAACGCGATCGCGCCGGCGAGGACCGCGACGGCGACTGCCGAGGTGAGCCACCACGGCCAGGAGTCGGCCACCCGGTCCAGGAGCATGAATGCGCCGCCGGCGGCGAGGCCGAGCACCAGGACCAGCCACGGTGCGGGAGCGCGGCCGGACACCGCTGGTGCGGCGGTACGGCTTGTGGTTCGGGGCAGGCGCAGCGCGACCACGGCGAGCAGCGCCACCAGGACGGCGACCGTGCCCAGCCGTGGCCAGGTCGCGACGAAGTGACCGTCGCTGTAGGACTCGATGGCCACGAATGTCGCGCCGGCCAGGAACGCGAGCCCGGCCACGACCACACCCTTTGTGCGCAGCCACGGCCGCGTCCCCCGGCGGGTCAGCGCCTCGGTCACGGCGATCGGTGCGCTGATGCTCCACGCGACGTGCAGGGTGAGCACGAAGATGGTCCACGGCACCGAGATGCCCAGTGCCGGTACGAAGCCGTGGTCGAGCAAGCGCAGATGCAGGTAGTCGGGGTTGAACAGCGACTGGGTCAGCAACCCCTCCTCGACGAGCCCGTACGCCAGCGCCAGCAGGATGATGCTGGGCCATCCGCGGCCGGTACGGCGGACCACCTCGCGGATGAGAACCGCGCCGCCACCGTAGAGCGGAGCGAGGGCGAACAATCCGCCGAGCAGGGTGATCGGCAGGTCGCCGAGCAGATACTCGGCCACCAGCGGCGAGATGAGGAACAGGGCTAGGGCGGGACCGATACGACGCATGTGCCCACGGTGCGGCGACGGCAGCCGTACGGTCAGAGCGGTCCATACGCTTTCGACGATGACAAATGTCATCTGCGCCTGGCGTTGCCGCGGCCAGAGGTCAGGATCGTGGCGCGCCCCCGCCCGAGCCCTGTGCCCGGACCGGCTTGAGCTCCGAGCCGCTCGTAGGGTGTGATATTGGTGCCACTCTCGGTAAGGTGACTGGTCGAACAGGTCACTGCGACGAAACCGCACCATTGGGATGAGGTGGGAGATGCCCGTCACCGGACAGCGGGTTGTCCGCCGAACCTTGGGGCGCAGGCTCATGAGGTTGCGCGTGGCCAGCGGTCGCAGCCGGCGCGACGTCGTCGAGGCGAAGCTCGGGCTGTCGGAGCCCACACTGCACCGGATCGAGACAGGCAAGGTGCCGGTCACGGCGGCCAACGTCAGGGCGCTGTGCTGGCTCTACGGCGTCGACCAGAGCACGACCGATGCCCTGGCGGAACTCGCCGTCGGCACCTCGGTCGAGGAGTGGTGGGACGCCAGCGGGCTCATCCCAGACTGGTTCAAGCTCTACATCGGCCTCGAGGCGAGCGCGAAGCGGGTCTGGTCGTACGACGGCGAGATCGTGCCCGGCGAGCTGCAGACCGAGGAGTACGCGCTGGCCGTCTACGGCGCGGCGCAGCCCGATGACCAGGAGGGTGCCGACCGCCACGTGAAGCTGCGGATCCAGCGGCAGCGGACGATGTTCGAGCGAAAGCCGCCACCCGAGCTTGTCTACATCCTCGGCGAGGGAGCGTTGACCCGCGTGGTGGGCAGCGACGAGGTGTTGCAGGCGCAACTCGCGCACATCCGCAAGTCGGCCAAGCTCCCTCATGTCGAGGTCAGGGTGCTGCCCTGGTCGGCGGGGGCGCACGCGGCGATGGCCGGCGCGTTCCGCATTCTCGAGTTCGACGATCCCGATGACCCGGACGTGGTCTACATCGAGTCCCATCTCGGCGCGCTGTACCTGGAGGAGCAGGCGGAGCTGGACGAGTACCGTCGGATCTTCGGCCTGATCCGCGAGGCGTCGGTACCGGTGTCGCAGTTCGTCTGAGTCTTCGCCAGAGCTGTCCTCGCCAGAGCCGATCCCCTGATGGTCCTGCCCCGGCCCGCGCCGACCATGGCGATGATCATGATCGGCACGGGTCGTTCGTAGTCATCAGGACTGATCGGCCAGCAGGCCGTCGAATTCGCCCCGCTTCGCACCGAAGAGGAACGAGTCCCACTCCTCGACCGTGAAGCGCACGGTGCCGGCGTCGGGGTTCTTGCTGTTCCGCACCTCGATCGCACCGTCGTGGCGGCGCGCCTCCAGGCAGGTTCCACCGTTGCCAGCCGACCGGCTCGACATGATCCAACCGCCGTCGTTGTCCACTTTGTTCTCCCTCATCGTCGGGCGGGCACATCGCCACCCCTCGTTGTTGCTGTCCACCGGCCGCGTCGCCGCAATTACTTTCGGTGATCGGTTTGTCGGTCCTCTTCCGGTACGGCCGGACGTTTGTGCAGGTAGTGACGCATATACCCGGCTGTCTGAGTCCCAACGTCCTTTCACGATGAAACGTGGACGTACGTAGGGTAACTGAAACCCGCCGTCCAGCACCATTGCAAGCCGAGATCTCTCAGTGTGAAACCTTGCACGTTGACATCCGCTCTGCCATGCTCAGACGCACCCGGCGCCGGAACCCTGCATCCGGCGCCGCGCATAGACAGCCACCGCGGCCATCCAGGCACCCGGCGACGGGTCGCCTGACTGGAACATCGAGCACCTCGGCTGGAGGCACGATGTCTGCTCCGATGCTCACCCCCGCGAACGGTCCGTTCGCCGAGACACCGCGGCCCGAGTTCGCGCCCGGCCGGCTGGTATGGGTCTATTGCTCGGGTTCGTGGCGGCCAGGAGTCATTCTCAGCGCGTCGGCACAGGCAGCGATCGTCCGGTATCGGCCCACCGAGAGCCGCGGCACCGCGGTCGACACGGTCATGGCGCACAACATCGCTCTGCGCGACGACGCCGACCCCTACCTCGACCAGTTGGCGCCGAGCCCGGACGGCATCCTCCCGTCCCGCGCGGCCTACCGATCGATGTACGAGCGCTGATCTCGACGCCCCGACGCACGATGTCGGAGTGGACCATGACATCGAGGCCCGGCTCGCGGGCGTGACGCGATGGTCAGCTCTTCACGGAGCCGGCCATCAGACCGCCGATGAACCAGCGGCCGAGCAGGACGTAGACCACGAGCGTGGGCAGCGACGTGATGAGGGCCCCGGCCATGGACGCCGCGTAGTCCGGCGACTGGGCACCCGCGAGCGCGTTCAGCGCGATGGTGATGGGCCCGTTGCGAGTGTTGGTGAGGAAGATCGCGAACAGGAAGTCGTTCCACGCGGACGTGAACTGCCAGATGATCGTCACCACGAAGCCGGGGCCGGCGATGGGCAGAATGATCGACCAGAACGTCCGCAGCAGGCCGGCACCGTCCACATTGCTCGCTTCAATGAGCTCCGCCGGGACGATCGTGGCGAAGTAGTTGCGGAAGATGAGCGTGCAGATCGGGATCCCGTAGATGACGTGCACGAGGATCAGCGTCGGGATGCCCCGGGGGACGGCGAGCCACCGGACGACCTCGCCCAGCGGGATCATGACGGCCTGGTACGGGATGAACATGCCGAACAGGATCAGGGTGAACACGACATCCGCGCCAGGGAAGCGCCAGCGCGAGAGGACGAACCCGTTCGCGGCGCCGATGAGCGACGAGATCAACGCGACCGGGATGGCCATCTCGAAGGTGCGCAGGAAGGAGGGCCGCAGCGCGTCCCATGCCTTCTCCCAGGAGGCGAGGGTCCAGTGCTCAGGCAGGTTCCACTGCCCGTTGACGCCGATCTCGCTGCCCGCCTTGAAGCTGGTCACGATCAGGACATAGAGCGGCATCAGGACGATGATGACGAAGGCGATCAGCAGTCCATACCGGACGGTGCGACCGGTGATCGACTCGGCGCCCCGGCGGCCCACGGCGGGCGGTGGCGGCGCGGCCGACAGCTCCCGTTCGGTCAGTACCGCGGTGCTCATGAGCGCTTCTCCACCCGGTTGATGTAGATGAGGTACGGCACGATGACCAGGGCCACGCACAGGAGCAGGAAGATCGAGATCGCGGCCGCCTTCGCCTGGTCGACGGTGAGCAGCGTCTGCCACACGTATACCGCGGGAACCTCGGTCAGGTACTGAGGCCCGGAGACCGACATGATGAGGTCGAACATCTTCATCGACATGTGCCCGGCGATGATGAGGGCCGAGAGCGCGACCGGAGTCAGCTGTGGGAAGAGCACGTACCGGTACAGCTGGAAGGTGCTCGTGCCGTCGACCAACGCGGCCTCACGCAATTCGTGCGGGATGCCGCGGAAGCCGGCCAGGAACAGCGCCATCATGTACCCGGAGAGCTGCCAGATCGCTGGCATCGCCATCGCGCCCATGCCCCAGTTCGGGTCGGTCCACCACTTGTTCTCCAGGAAGTGCAGCCCCAGCCCGGAGAAGATGGCGTTGATGCCGCCGGCGCTGTCGCCCGTGCCCGAGTTCATGAGCCAGCGCCACACGACGCCGGAGGCCACAAAGGACACCGCCATCGGGAACAGGTAGACCGTCCGGAAGAACCCTTCGGCCCGGGTGCCGCGCTCCAGGAGCGTGGCCCAGAGCACGCCGAGCAGGATCGCGCCGCCGATGAACACGACCGTGAAGACGCCGAGGTTCTTCAGCGAGTGCACGAACCGGTCCTGGATGTCGTTCGTGAACAGATTGGTGTAGTTATCTACCCCGACATAGCCCTGCGCTGGGCGGGCGTTGTGCTTGTTCTCCAGCGAGAGATTGACCGTCCATCCGATCAGGCCGTAGACGAACACACCGAGGACGACCAGCGACGGCGAGAGCAGCAACAGGCCGGGTCCCCATTGGCGCACCCGGCGCCACGAGCGGCGGCGGCGTGGTCGCCGCTCCAGTTGGGTCTGCATCATCGCTCCTCGCTGATGACGGGACGCTGACGACGAGCGCGCGCGGCGGGAAGACGTCCCGCCGCGCGCACCCTAGCGCCTGGTTCGAGTTGTCGCTATCGGCTCACTTGGCGAACTGGCCCGCCGCGGCGACCAGCGCGGACTTCAGGCTGGCCACGTTGCCATCCGCGGAGAACTTGCCCATCGCCGAGTTGAGCGCACCCTGGTAGCCCAGCGAGCAGGCCGAGCCGTGAGCGCAGGACGGCACCTGGGTCAGCGTCTTCCAGTCGGCCATCGCGGACTGCTGGTACACCGGGAAGTCCGATGCCACCGCGTCCGTACGGGCCGGGATCGAGCCTTTCTTGATGTTGAAGGCCTTCTGCCCGGCGGCGCTACCCACGGTCTTCAGCCAGCACTTCGTACCGTCCGGGTTCTTGGCGCCCACCGGGAGTACGAACGAGTCGGCCAGCCACTGGTAGACACCGGTGTCGCCGGGGAACACGGAGTAGTTGTAGTCGCTGAAGCCCTTGGCGTCCAGGTCGGCCGCCTCCCAGTCACCCATGAGCTGGTAGCCGGCCTTGCCGTCCATGACGAGCTTCTCGGCGTCGGTCCAGTCGAAGGTGTCCCGGTCGGCGTTGGTGTAGGTGAGCAGCTTCTGGAAGTCGGCGATCGCCTTGTCGATGTCCGGCGTGTCCCAGCTGGTCGACCCGTTCCACAGGCCGGTGAACTTGGCCCCGCCGAGGTCGCTGATGAGAACGCTCTCGAAGAGCATGAGTTGCGTCCAGTCCCGGCCGAGCGCGAGGGGAGTCGTGACACCCTTCGCCTTGAGCTTGTCCAGGTCAGCGATGAACCCGTCGAGCGTGGTGGCGTTGGCAGTGATGCCCGCGTTGGCGAGCACCGTCTTGTTGCCCCACAGCACGTTGGCCCGGTGGATGTTCGCCGGCACCGAGTAGATCTTGCCATCGACGGTCAGGTTGTCGAGCAGGCCCTTGGGGAAGGCGTTGGTGAGTCCCCACTCCTGGTACTCGGAGCTGAGGTCCTCGACCTGACCGGCGTTGATGTAGTCCGTCAGCTCCAGACCAGCGTGGGCCTGGAAGGTGTCCGGCGGGTCGTTCTGGGCAAGCCGCGACGCCAGTACCTGCTTGGCGTTCGCGCCGGCACCGCCCGCTACGGCGCCGTTGACGAAGTTAAAGGCGCTGCAGTCTTGCTGGAACTGGGCGACGAGCCCGTCCAGGCCAGCCTTCTCGCCACCATCGGCCCACCACGTGAATACCTCGACGTCCTTGGGCGCCGAGGACCCCTTGTCGCTGCACGCGGTCATGGCGAGAGCGGTGGTGAGGCCGAGTCCGACCGCCACGATGCTCTTAAAGCCACGCATCTTTCCTCCAGGGATGCAGACGTTGTTGTGAGGATCTTTCGCCACTCTGACGCTCGCCCGCTCCACGGTCAACGGTGGCCACTGTTTCGGTTCGGTGACGATTCGTTCCGTAACGAACCGTGCGGGCGAGACGTCCGTGTATCGGCAAACTTCCTCGGCGGTTGTCAAGATCGTCGCCGCGGCCGCGCCCCGGCCGGCGCAGCTGCCTACACCCCGTAACCTGGACGCCGTGATCAAACCGCGCACACGCTGCTACCGCGACGGCACTCTGGTGCAGGAGGGGTTCCCGGTCGCCGAGGTCTCCGACTATCTCGCCGACCCGGCGAACGTGGTCTGGTTCGACCTGTGCCGCCAGGACGGCGACGACCTGAGCCTCATTCAGGAGGAGCTCGGCCTGCACGATCTCGCCATCGAGGACGTGCTCAAGGCGGGACAGCGGCCCAAGGTCGACCACTACCCGAACCATCTGTTCCTCGTCGCGTACGCGCTGGAGGTCCAGAGCGACAGCGGGGAGCTGACGACCTGCGACATCAGCGTGTTCATCACCGATCGCGCCTTCGTCACGGTCCATGCCGACCGCAGTTTCGACATCGACGGTGTCGTGGCGCGCTGGGACGGGTCGCAGCGGCTGTCCGGCAGCGGCGTCCCGTTCCTGCTGCACGGGCTGCTGGACTACGTGGTCGACACCCACTTCGCCGCCGTGGAACGGCTCGACGACGTCATCGACTCGATGGAGGACGCGCTCTTCGACGAGGCGGCCAGCGACACCCAGATGCAGCGCCGTCTCTTCGAGCTACGCAAGAGCTTGGTGCAGGCACGCCGGCTGGTGCTGCCCATGCGTGAGGTGGTCAACACCGTGCTGCGCCGGGATCTGCGCCTGAGCACCGAAGAGCTGGGTCCGTACTTCCAGGACGTCTATGACCACGTGTTGCGGGTCGAGCAGCGCGTCGACGACCTGCGCGATCTGGTATCCAACATGCTCGAGACGCGACTGACCGTCCGGGGCAACCGGCTCAACACAGTCATGAAGAAGGTCACGAGTTGGGCCGCGATCATCGCGGTGCCGACTGCAGTGACCGGCTTCTATGGGCAGAACCTGCCCTTCCCGGGCTACGAGAGGGTGTCGGGGATTGTGGTGTCGAGCGCCCTCATGCTCGTCGCCGTGACCGCTCTCTATGTCACGTTCAAGGTGAAGGACTGGTTGTAGGGGCGATGAAGGTCGGTGTGCTCGACGACTACCTGGGCTGTGCCCGTGACCTGGCCGATTGGAGCGGCGTCGAGGCGCGCGCCACGGTGACCGTGTTCGGTGAGCCGGTCACCGACCCCGCGGCCCGGTTAGCGGACTTCGACGTCCTGTGCCTGATGCGCGACCGCACGCCACTGCCCGCGGCGACGCTGGCACGGTTGCCGAAGCTCAAGCTCATCAGCTTCACGGGACCGAGCAACGCGACGCTCGATACCGCGGCGGCGCTCTCGCACGGGATCACGGTGTGCCACACCGATCGTGGCCGGCCGGAATCGACCGCTGAGCTGATCTGGGGGCTGATTCTGGCTACCGTACGGCAGTTACCCGCCAACGAGGCGTCCCTGCGCGCGGGTCAGTGGCAGCGGAGCCTCGGCGTGGTGCTCGCCGGCAAGACGATCGGCCTGATCGGGCTGGGGCGCCTGGGCCAACGGATCGCCGCGTACGCCGACGCCTTCGGCATGCACGTGCTCGCGTGGAGTCGGCACCTTACTGACGAGCAGGCGGCTCGCCACGGCGCGCAGCGGATGGACCTCGACGAGCTGCTCAACTGTCCGATGTGGTCAGTGTGCACGTCCCGCTGACCGACGCGTCGCGCGGGCTGATCGGAGCGCGGGAGATCGGCCGGATGAAGCCCACCGCCTATCTCATCAACACCTCGCGTGGTCCGATCGTCGAGACCGGCGCGCTCGTCGCCGCCTTGGCGGAGGGGCGCCTCGCCGGCGCCGGCCTCGACGTCTACGACAGCGAACCGCTGCCGCTGGACCATCCGTTGCTCGCCGCACCGAACGCTGTACTGCTACCGCACCTGGGCTTCGTGAGCCGGGAGAACCTGGCCCTCATGTACGAGGACACCGTGGCCAACGTGCTGGCCTGGCTTGACGGCGCCCCGATCCGCCTGGTGCGGCCATGACGGGAGCGGTCTGCCTCAGGCCCGGGCGAGCGCCTTCTGGGCCACCGTGGTCGCCTTGGCCACGAGGTCTTTGAAGGGCCCGAGGACCCCGATCTGGTACATGTCGTCGCCCTTGAGGATGTGCAGGTCGATCCCGTTCGAGAACGCGGCGTCACCGAGACCCGAGACGTCCTTGAAGCCGGGGGCGGCCTTGCTGCTGTCGTGGGTCGACTGCCACTTGGAGCTCCACCCGCCGACCCAGATGAGGATCGCGACCGACGAGTGGCCCGAGACCGCGTCCCACTCGCACTGCTTGGTGCCGGTGGACGAGTGAGGCTCGCCGTCCTTGGCCTTCTCACCCAGCACGGCGGTGGCTTCGTCGGTGGTGAGCAGGGTGCATGGGTCGGGCGCTGCGCCACCGCCGCCCGGCACGCCGCTGTTGCTCGGGTTGCCTGACGGCCCCGCTGTGAGGTTCGCCGTGGGGTTCGTCGTGGGGTTCGTCGTGCTGTCCTTGGCGCAGCCGGCGAGCCCGAGCGCGGTCATCGCGACGATGGCAATGATCAATGACTTCAAACGCATGAACGTCCTCCGCGGAGTCGCAGGCACCGGTCATGTGGTGCCGGTCCAGTCGCCTGCCGTGACGGTAGGCTCGCCTCCGTTCTGATGAATGAGGGTTTTCCCTACACCTCGAGCGCCGCCGCCGGGCAACCGCGGGGCGATGCCTCTAGAGTCGGTGAAATGCCGCTGCCCCCCGCTGTGCGCCAGGCAACCCGCCGGGGTGCCGTGATTGCCGCTGCCGCGTACGTTGCGCTGTCCGCGTGTTCGAGCCAGTCCCCAACGCCTGTGCCGTCGACCGTGCTGATCACGGCCGGTCCGACCTCGACCGGTGGTGGCGCCGAGCCGGCCGACTGGACGACCTACCACCGCGACAACGCCCGGACCGGCGTCGCGCCGGAGAGCGGTTCCGGTGCCGGTCCGTCCTCCCCGAGCTCGCTCACCGTGGCTTGGCAGGCCCCACTCGACGGTGCGGTCTACGGCCAGCCGCTGGTGGTCGGCGATCTGCTCTATGCCGGGACGGAGCAGGACACGGTTTACGCCCTCGACGCCGCCTCCGGGGCGGTGCGCTGGTCGCGCCACCTCGGTACGCCGGCCCGGCGTGACGAGCTGCCCTGCGGCAACATCGACCCGTTGGGAATCACCTCGACGATGGTCTATGACCCGGCCAACCATCTCGTGCTGGCGGTGGCCGAGACCACCGGTGGGCACCACACGCTCTACGGGCTCGACGCGACGACGGGCGAGGTACGGCTCGCCCGTGCCGCGGAGCCGCCGATGGGCGACCCGATCGCGCACCAGCAGCGCTCCGCGTTGACGCTGCTCGACGGCGTGGTCTACATCGGCTACGGCGGGCTCTTCGGCGACTGCGGGCGATACATCGGCTCCGTGGTCGGGGTGCCGGTGGTGGGCTCCGGTCCGGAGACGAGCTATGCCGTGCCGACAACCCGGGAGGGCGGCATCTGGGCCTCCGGGGGTGGCAGCGTGCAGGGCGACCGGCTGCTCTACGCCGTCGGGAACGGGGAATCGACATCCGGTGCGTACGACGGCAGCGACTCCGTGCTCGCGCTGACCCCGGCGCTCGGCCTCGCCGACCGGTTCGCGCCCTCGACCTGGGCCGCCGACAATGCCCGTGATCGCGACCTGGGGTCGATGACTCCGGCTGTGGTCGGCGACTTCGTGTTCATCGCCGGCAAGAGCGGCACCGGCTACGTGTTGCGCGCCGATCACCTTGGCGACGTCGGCGGCGAGGTGGCGCAGGCGCCGGTCTGCCTCGCCTTCGGCGGCCCCGCGGTCGCCGGCGACACGGTCTACGTGCCCTGCGGCGACGGCACCCGCGCGGTCCAGCTCGATGCGGCGGGGCACATCTCGGTGCGTTGGCAGGCCGCGGCGCCGGCCAACGGCTCGCCGGTGCTCGGCTCCGGTGCGCTCTGGGTGCCCGACTACCGCTCCGGCACGCTCTACACGCTGGACACCGGCACCGGGGCCGTGATCGCCCAGGTAGACCTGGGCGACGGCCTGCCGCACTTCGCCTCGCCGACGCTGGCGCGCGGGCTGGCCTTCCTGGGCACCTACGATGGCGTGGTTGCTGTCCGATAGCCGTGCGGGCAGCCCAGAACCTGAGGTGTGAAGGCATGCCAGCAGTGATCAGGCCCGAACCGATCGTGATTCGCGCCGCCACCCCGGACGACTTCGCCGCGATCGCCGAGTTGACCGTCGAAGCATACGAGGCCGATGGGCAGCTCGGCCCCGAGACGACATACCGCTCGACGCTCGCCAATGTCGCCGGCCGCGCCTCGGCGGGTCAGATCCTCGTGGCCGTCGAGGGCTGCGACGTGCTCGGGGCGGTGCTTCTGGTCTGGCCCGGCTCGGTGTACTCGGAGCTCGCGGGTGCGGGAGAGGCGGAGTTCCGGATGCTCGCCGTGGCGCCGAAGGCCCAGCGCCGCGGCATCGGGGAGCGGCTGGTCCGGGCCTGCCTGGATCATGCCCGGGCCGGCGGCGCTGAGCGGGTCGTGATCTCGGCACGGGACTTCGTCGAGGCTGCGCAACGCCTCTACGCGAGGATGGGCTTCATCCGGCTGCCGGAGCGCGACTGGACTCCCGTGCCGGGCGTCCACCTGGTTGCCCTGCAGTTCGACCTCACCGCCGCGTTGGATTGACCCGCAGGGTGCGGGGCAGGTACGCCGCGCCCGGCCCGCTGCCCGCGGAGACGTCGGCCGGGTTGGAGACCGCGCAACGCTGCAGGGACAGGCATCCGCAGCCGATGCACTCCTCGAGGCCGTCGCGCAGCTTGGTCAGCGCGGCGATCTGCTCGTCAAGCCGCGCTCGCCACCCTCGCGACAACCGGGCCCAGTCGGCCCTGGTCGGGGTCCGCCCATCCGGCAGGCTGGCCAGCGCCGCCGTGATCTCGTCGAGGCTGAGCCCGATGTTCTGGGCGGCTCGGATGAAGGCGAGCCGTCGCAACACGTGTCGCGGGTACCGGCGCTGGTTGCCGGTCGTTCGGGTGGCGGGCAGCAGGCCCTCGGCCTCGTAGAAGCGCAGCGCGGACGCTGCGACCCCGCTGCGGGCGGCGACCTCGCCGACGGTGAGCAGGTCCGACGATTTCATCGCGCAACCCCCTTGACCTAAAGCTAACTTCAACTTCAATCATGGTGACATGACCGACCAGGTAGCACTCATCACCGGCGCGAGCCAGGGGCTGGGCCGAGCATTGGCCGTCGCCCTGAGGGGACAGGGATGGCGGGTCGTCCTCGACGGACGCGACGTCGGGCGCCTGGCCGCGGTACGCGCCGAACTGCCCGACGCCACCGTGGTGCCCGGCGACGTCACGGATGCCGAGCACCGGGCGGCCCTCGCCGCGGCCGTCGCCGACCTCGGCCGCCTGGACCTGCTCGTCGCCAACGCCAGCGAGCTCGGCCCGAGCCCTCTGCCGGCACTCGCCGCCGTGCCCGTCGACGCTGTCCGCGCCGTCTACGAGACCAACGTGATCGCCCCGCTCGCGCTGCTGCAACTGGTGCTGCCGCTGCTGCGCGACAGCGACGGCACCGTCATCTGGGTCAGCTCGGACGCTGCCGTCGAGGCCTACCCGGGGTGGGGCGCGTACGGCTCGTCCAAGGCCGCCCTCGACCACCTCAGCGCGGTCCTCGCCGTCGAGGAACCCGAACTGCGCTCCTACGCGGTCGACCCCGGAGACATGCGCACCGAGATGCACCAGCGCGCCTTCCCTGGCGAGGACATCTCGGACCGCCCGCTGCCAGAGGAGGTCGTGCCGTCCGTCCTGCGTCTGGTGCAGGCACGACCGCCATGCGGCCGCTACCGCGCCGCGGACTTCTCGGCAGCGACACCATGATCGGCTTCGCGGTCCCGCCGTCGCTGGCCGCCGACGCGCCACCACCCCGGCGCGACGGTGTGCGCCTGCTGGTTGCCCGGCCCGGCGGCATCGTGCACGCGCGTTTCGATGAGCTCGCGTCGCATCTTGCCCCGGGCGACCTGGTCGTGGTGAACACCTCCGGCGCCCTGCCCGCCGCGGTCGACGGGGCACGCGGCGACGGATCCCCGGTGAGCGTCCACTTCGCCGCCGCGCTCGACGACGGCGACTGGGTGGTCGAGGTGCGTCCGGCCGGCCGCGCGAGTGGCCCGGTGCCCGACCTGGCCCCCGGCGACCGGCTCGCGCTGCCGGAAGGGGTGAGCCTGTCCGTCGTCGCGCCGCATCCACTGGGCCAGCACCGGCTGTGGCGTTCGCGGGTCGCCGTCGACGTCCTGCCCTACCTGCGGCGCGTCGGGCGCCCCATCGGCTACGCCTATCTGCGTCAGCGCTACCCACTGGCGGAGTACCTGACCGTCTTCGGGTGGCGGCCCGGCAGCGCCGAGATGCCGAGCGCGGGGCGTCCATTCTCGACAGAGCTGGTGACCGATCTCGTTCGTCGGGGCATCGTCGTGGCGCCGGTGCTGCTCCATGCCGGCGTATCATCGCCGGAGGTCGGCGAGCCGCCGCAGGCCGAGCGGTTCGAGGTCCCCGCGCAGACGGCCCGGCTCGTCACCGCCACCCGGCGCTGGGGTGGCCGCGTGGTCGCGGTGGGCACCACGGTCGCCCGAGCCCTGGAGTCCACTGTGGACTCATCAGGCAGAGTGCACCCGGCCCAGGGATGGACCGATCTCGTCCTCGGCCCCGATCGGCCGGCTCGGGTGGTGACCGGACTGATCACCGGCTGGCACGAGCCCGGGGCGAGCCACCTGGACCTCCTCGAAGCGGTCGCCGGCACCGAGCTCGTCGAGTCCGCGTACGAGCACGCCTTGCGCGAGCGGTACCGCTGGCACGAGTTCGGCGACAGTTGTCTGCTGCTACCCGACCACCGATGACCGCCCGTACGGCTTCTCGAATCAAGCGGGCAGGCCCGGGACTTCGCCCGTCCGGCCGATCTGTCGCAGGTGGTCCTGGAGGGTCACGTAGATGGCGGCCGGCGTCGGATCCTGGTGCGGCATGCGGCCGATGCGCACCGCCGCCACGGCGAGGCGTACCAGCACGTCGCTGGTGTGCTGATCGCTGAGCCCCCGCACCTGCTCGCTGCGGTAGTCGGTGAGCACCGCACCGATCGCCTTCGGCAGTCGCTTGGCATCGACCGCACCATCGGCGAGCAGGTACGGCAGCTTCCACGTGGCGGGATGCCGGGGATCGCCGACGTGGGCGAAGCACCGGGCGGGCAGGCCGTACTTGGGGTGCAGTACGTCATCGCCTGCGAGTTCCGCGTTGGCCACCGCACGCTGAACCGGTGGCGTCCGGTAGATGCCCCGCGTGCTGACCCACCACAGGTCGCCGGGTGGTTCCGGATCGGCGAGGTGAACGGCCATGCGCTGGGCCGCGCCATCTGGGGTCAGGTCGTACGCCTCGAAGATGCAGCCATCGCTGACCGCGACCTTGTCGACCTTCAGCGTCCGCGCGTAGTCGATGGCCTGGCTCAGCGCGCGGGTGATGGCGCCGCGCCCGTCGAATGAACCGGGTCGCTTCACCTCCACGATGAGGTAGCGCAGGCCGCCGCGGGTGAGCGTCATGTCCGTTCGCTCGTCCTGTAGCCGGATCTGTTCCGTCGTCCAGTCAAGAACGTGCGTGAACAGCGAAGACAGAATGTTCTCCGCCACCTTCTCCGCGGGTGCTCTGCCGTCGGCGGCGGCCGCGAGATGCTGTTGGCGCGCGTCGAGGAACGAGCTCCACCGCTCGCGGATCCGTGCTACCGATTGCTGTGCGCTGGCCAGCTCGGTAGATGTCATGGGCCTTTCTATACGCCCGCCGACTTGGGTTTGTCCATCACCCTCGCCACTGGCGGTCCACGTTATAGCGGGAAGCCGATGACCGGACTGGCGTCAGCCGGTGGCCCGCTCGAGTCCGCCGCAGAACCGCTCGAGCTCGGCGATCGGCCCGGGCTCGGTGAACTTGGGCGGTCGGGCCTTGCGGGCCGTGAACGCCTGGCCCGTCACACCGTCGAGCTCGGCCGCGCTCGCTGCCCACAGCGGCGTGTCCGCACCCTTCTCCGGCGAGACCGCGAACAGCCGTGACATCAGCCCGATCATCGCGGCGCGGGGGCCGTGGGCGTTGCGGTTGAAGCCCGTGCGTACGAACCCGGGCGCCGCCGTGTTGGCGGTGACGCCCTGTCCGGTCAACCGCGCGGCGAGACCCCAGGTCAGCATCGACAGCGCCTGCTTGGACTGGGCGTACGCCTTGTAGCCGTCGTAGGCCCGGCGCTGGTACTGCAGATCGGTCGCGTCGTAGTTGCCGACGATCGCGGAGACGATGTTCACCACGCGGGCGCCCGGCGCGGCCCGCAGCAGAGCGTCGAGCAGGAGCTCGGTGAGCAGATGCGGTCCCAGCACGTTGGTGGCGAAGGTCAACTCGTAACCGTCCGGGCTCTCGCGGCGGTCGCTGAACCACGCGCCGGCGTTGTTCACCAGGACATCGAGCTGGCGATGCTGGTCGATGAACGCCGCCGCGAAGGCCCGCACCGACGACTGGTCGGCCACATCGAGTGGCAGGACCGCCACACCGCCACTGCCTGCGGCGCCCAGCTCCTGCCGAGTCGCCTCGCCCCGCTGTGGATCGCGAGCACCGATCACGACATGCGCACCGAGCCCGACCAGCCCCCGGGCGACTTCCTTGCCGATGCCACCCGTCGCACCCGTGACCACAACGACCTTGCCGCTCATCGTCTCCACGCCGTCATCGTCGCCTCGGCGTACTGGACTGTCTATGCTCTACGATCCTGATTACTTATCTGATCGTCCACCACTGGCTCGATGGAATCGCAGACCCATGGACGTACTCTCCGACATGCTCGACGCCGTCCGGCTCGAGAGCACGGTCTTCGCACAGACCTGGCTCAGGCCGCCCTGGGGCATTCGCGCCGACGGCCGCGAGCAGTTCGCCTTCCACGTGCTTCCTCACGGCGGCGCCCGCCTGGAGGTGGAGGGACTCGACCCGGTCGATGTCGCAGCGGGTGACGTGGTGGTGCTGGCCCCGGGGCGGTCCCATGCCCTGCGCGACCGCGAGGGATCGCCGGCCCGGGACCTGCGCGATCTGTTGGCGGAGGGCGCGTTCGACCCACGTCGCGCAGACCACCCGCCGGCCGGCGGTGACGCCTACCTGATCTGCGGCTGTTTCCGGTTCACCGACGTGCGGGGCGACAAGTTGCTCGCGGCCCTGCCGGCCGTGATCCACGTCCGTAGCGAGCAGACCACGGCCGGCCCGTGGCTGGCCCAGACCATCGGCTTGCTGGCGGACGAGGCGAGTGCCGAACGACCCGGCGCCGCCACCGTGGTGAACCGGCTCTGTGACGCGCTGTTCGTCTATGTCCTGCGCAGCCATCTGGCCTGCCTCCCAGCGGACGAGACGACCTGGCTGCGCGCTCTGGTCGATCCGCAGATCGGCTCGGCCCTGCGGCTCATCCATGCCGAACCCTCAGCGCCGTGGACCGTGGCGAAGCTGGCCGCCGGCGCTGGCATGTCCCGATCCGCATTCGCCGCTCGCTTCACCGACCTCGTGGGCGAGGCTCCGATCGCCTACGCGACGCGCTGGCGGCTGCGCACGGCGGCTATCGCGTTGCGTGGCACGCGCCGCGATGTCGCCGACGTGGCGGCGAGCGCCGGGTACGAGTCGACGGCCGCGTTCAGCAAGGCGTTCCGGCGCCTGATGGGCCAGCCGCCCGCCGCCTACCGCCGAGCCGCCGTCAACGGCGATGCGGGCGAGGAGTGTCCTGCCGAGAACTGAGCCATCGAAGCATTCAATGCTGCGCCCGCGGGACGACCAGCCGGGTTTCATAGGCGTAGATGACCGCCTGGGTGCGGTCGCGCAGACCGAGCTTGCCCAGGATGTGGCTCGTGTGGGTCTTCACGGTCTCTTCGCTGACGACGAGGTCGGCGGCGATCTCGGCATTGGAGAGGCCGGCCGCGACCAGCCGCAGGACCTCGGTCTCACGCGGCGTCAGGGTGCTCGGCACTGGTGCCGGCCGCGGTCGCAGCCGGGCGAACTCGGCGATGAGCCGTTTGGTGACGGCGGGGTCGAGCAGCGCCTCGCCCGCGGCCACGACGCGTACGGCGTCGAAGAGTCGCTCGGCGGTGACGTCCTTGAGCAGGAAGCCGCTGGCCCCGGCGCCCAGGGCGGCGTACACGTGCTCGTCGAGGTCGAACGTGGTCAGGATGATGACCCGTGCCGGGCTCTGCGCGCTGATCTGCCGGGTCGCCTCGATGCCGTCCATCACGGGCATCCGTACGTCCATCAATACGATGTCGGGTCGCCCTTCGCGGCAGAGCGCGATCGCGGCCGCGCCGTCCGCCGCACTGCCCACGACCGCGAAGTCGGGCTGGGTCGCCAGCAGCGCCGCGAACCCGGCCCTGACCACCTCCTGGTCGTCCACGACGACGATGCGGATGGCGCCCATGGATGGGTTCATGCGGCCGCCCGCCTGGGCAGGACGGCGATGACGAGGTAGCCACCGCCGGGTGCGGCACCGGTCGAGAGCGCGCCGCCGACGATGGCGGCTCGCTCGCGCATGCCGAGAATTCCGTGGCCGGGCCGGGCGTCGGGCGCAGGGCCCGGACCGTTGTCGCGTACGAGCACCCGCAGCGCGTCCGCGCCGTAGTCGAGCTCGACGGCGACGGCCGCGTCCGGGGCATGGCGGCGGGCATTCGTCAGCGCCTCCTGGACGATGCGGTACGCGACGAGCTCCACGCCCGGATCCAACGGTTCGACCCCGCCTTGCACCACCAGCCGTACGGCGGCGCCGGTCGAGGCCCGCGCCTGGTCCACGAGCTCATTGATCTGCGTCAGATCCGGTTGTGGCGCTCGGTCCGCCGCGGCGCCCGGTTGATCGCTGGGTTCGCGGGGCCGGCTGTCCTCACGCAGCATGCCGAGCAGGCGGCGCATCTCGGTCAGGGCGGTGCGGGCGGTGTCACCGATGGCCCGCAACCGCGCTGCGCCCTCGTCCGGCAGCCCGGGGGTCGTCAGGCGGGCGGTCTCCGCCTGCACGGAGATCATCGAGATGTGATGCGCGACGACATCGTGCAGCTCGCGGGCGATGCGTGCCCGCTCACCCCGCTCGGCATTCTCCAACAGCGTGCCGGCGAGCGCGCGCTCCGTCGCCTCGTGCGCGGCGGCTTGCACGCGCGTGCGTCGTCGGCGACCGATGGCGACGGCCGCGAACGCCAGACCGAGCAGAGCGATCATGCCGAGGCGTTCGGCTGTGCCCTGGCCCCACGGCTGCACGATGGCGACGAGCATGTACGGCGCCACGACGATCGCCGCGTGCGCCGCGGACCTGACCAGCCCCACCAGATATGCCGTGACCACCAGCGCGATCACGGCGGCGACCGGGACGGCGACCCTTCGCGAGGCCGTGATCTCGATGGCCGCGGTGACCACGAGCGCCGCGATGAAGGGCAGCCTGCGCGCGACGGCCACGGGGACGGTGCCGGCTAACGCGAGGAGCAGGGACACCTGCGGCTGTGATCGCTCGCGCAGCACGACCTCGATCATGGCGAGGGTCGCCAGCACGGCGGCCGCGATGATCGCCGAACCAGGCGCCGCCGCCCCCCTGCGCACCATCGCCACCGCGCCCACCCCGCCATTCTGGCCGGTGCGCGCGGTCGCGGAATCACCCAGGCGTGGTCGGTTCCGTCTCCCTCGCGCGGGGGATGCCACCGGCGGGGCTGGCGTGCGCCGGGGAGGTCAAAGACGGCACCGCGGCGCGACGACCAGCGGCGCGATGTTGCCTAGCGTGGCCGCCATGCCACACGCCATCGAGGTGCGTGAACTACGCAAATGCTACGGCCGGACCACGGCCGTGGACGGGCTCTCCTTCACCGTCCACTCTGGACGCGTCACCGGGTTCGTCGGCCCCAACGGCGCCGGAAAGTCCACCACCATGCGGATCATCCTCGGGCTCGATCGGCCGGAGCGCGGTCAGGCCCTGATCGGTGGCACGCCGTACCGGGCGCTGAGGAACCCGCTGCGCCAGGTGGGGGCGTTGCTCGACGCCAACGCGGTGCATCCCGGCCGCAGCGGTCGCAACCATCTGCTGTGGCTGGCGCGCAGCAACGGGCTGCCGACCGCACGGGTTGACGAGGTGATCGAGCAGGTGGGGCTCGGCTCGGCCGGCCGGCGCCGCGCCGGTGGCTACTCGCTGGGCATGCTGCAACGGCTGGGCATCGCCGCCGCACTGCTCGGCAACCCCGGGGTGCTCATCCTCGACGAGCCGGTGAACGGTCTGGATCCCGAGGGCGTCCGGTGGATCCGGGGCCGGCTCCGGTCGCTCGCCGAGCAGGGTCGGGCCGTGCTCGTCTCCAGTCACCTGATGGCTGAGCTGGAGGACACCGCCGATCACCTCGTGGTGATCGGCCGGGGACGGCTGCTCGCGGACACCCCGGTGGCCCAGCTCATCGCCTCGGCGTCCAGCGCCCGGCTGACACTGCGCACAACCCATCGCGCGCAGGCGATGGCGGCGCTGGCCCGCGCCGGTGCCGTCGTAGCCGCGACCGGTGGCGACACGCTGACCATCGACGGGATTCCTGCCGAGCGCGTCACCTCGGTGCTCGCGGAGCAAGCGGTGCCGTTCTCGGAGCTCACCGCACATCGCGCATCCCTGGAGGAGGCGTACCTGGAGCTCACCCGCGCCGCCACCGACTATCGTGCCCAGGAGGTCCGATGAACTCGTTCGTACGGCTGCTGCGGGCAGAGTGGACGAAGTTCCGGTCGGTACGCCGGTGGGTCATCACGGCGGTCGCGGCCGCTGTGGTGTCTGCCGTCGCGTCGACCGCCTTCGCCACGCTCTCCAGCACGGATGCCAACGACTATCCGAACTACATCGACCAGTTCCACTTCGTCCACCAGTCGATGGCAGGCGATGGCTCGGTCGTGGCGCGGGTGGCGAGCCTGTCCGCCGGCAACGACGGGGCGAGGGCCGGGCTGATGGTCAAGCAGCAGGCGGTCAGCGGCTCGCCCTACGCCGCCGTGTACGTGGCCCCCGCGCACGGCGTCCGGCTCGAGTCCAACTTTGGCGCGGCGACATCGGGTGGGGCGGGCGGCGCACCGACCTGGCTGCGGCTGACCCGTACCGGCTCGGCCATCGCGGCCGACGAATCGGCGGACGGTACCGTGTGGACGCGTGTCGGTGTGGTCCCGATGGACCGGTTGCCCACCACTGTCGAGATCGGACTGTTCGTGAGCTCGCCGACCGAGTCCGTCATGGAGCAGCAGTTCGGCAGCACGCATCGGGAGAGCACACCAACCCTCGCCACCGCGACCTTCGACCACGTCGCGCTCACCCCGCGCAGCACCGCCGATTGGCGCAGCGATGACATCGTCATGGCGCCCGTCCAGAGCGAGCCGACGCAGCCGGGGAGCATGACGGAGTCCGACGGCACCGTCACGGTTGCCGGCTCCGGCGACATCACGTACGTGGTCATCGGCGACGACGATGTCGTCCTCACCGCGCTCGACGGCCTGCTGCTCGGCCTGGTGATGGTGGTGGTCCTCGCGGTGCTGACCATCTCCTCGGAGTTGCGGCGCGGCCTGATCCGTACGACCTTCACCGCGAGCCCGCGGCGTGGCCGGGCGCTGCTCGCCAAGGCCGTTGTCGTGGCCGCTGTGTCCTTTGTGGTCGGTCTCGTCGGCGCCCTCGCCTCATACGGTCTGGCCCGGCCGCAACTGGCCCGCAACGGCTTCGCGGCACCGAACTACCCCGTGCTGTCGCTGACCGACCCGACCATGCTGCGCGTGGTGGTCGGCGCCGGGCTGCTGCTGGCACTGGTGGGAGTCCTCGGCGTCGCACTCGGCGCACTGCTGCGGCGCGGCGCGGCCGCCATCACGCTGATGCTGCTGGTCTTCCTCCTCCCCACGGTCTTCGATACCGCACTGCCCCTGGACGTGGCGCGGTGGATCGGCCGGAGCACCCCGGTGGCGGGTCTGGCGATCCTGCAGACCCGGTCGCTGTGGAACACGGCCACCACGCCGTGGGCCGGTCTGGGCGTCCTCGCCGCCTACGCGACGGTGGTTCTCGTGCTGGCGGTCTGGCGGATCCGGCGGCGCGACGCATGAGGCTCCTGCGTGCCGAGACCGTGAAGCTGGGCACGGTGGCCACGAACCTGTGGCTCCTGCTCGGGACCGCAGGGGGCATGGTCGCGCTCGGGGCCACGGTGACGGCCACCGTCCACATCGACCAGTGCACGTCACCTGCCGAGTGCTTCGAGGACACCACGAGGCTCGGCCTATCGGGCGTCCATCTTGGACAGATCCTGGTCATCGTGCTGGCGGTGCTCTGCGTCAGTGGTGAGCACGACACGGGGATGATCCGTACCACGTTCGCGGCAGCGCCCCGGCGGCTGCGGGTGTTCGCGGCGAAGGCGGCGGTCGTGACGGGCGCCGCGCTGGCCGCCGGTGCCCTGGCGGTCGCCGGGTCGATCGCGCTCGCCCGACCGATCCTGCGCCACAACGGCTTCGCGCACCTCCCGGCACCCGCCGAGGGCCCATCGCTTCGCGCCGCGGTGGGCACCGTGCTCTACCTGGGCCTGATCGCCGTCCTCAGCCTCGGCCTGGCGGCACTCGTGCGCGACACGGCCGTCGCGATCACCGCCGCCGTCGGCCTGCTCTACCTGTTCCCGATCGTCTCCCAGTTCGTTGACAGCGACCTGATCCGGACGTACGGACCGCTGAGCGCCGGGCTCGCGGTGCAGGCCACGGTCGGTCTGGACCACGCGCGGATCGGCCCCTGGGCGGGTCTGGCGGTGCTCGCGGGATGGGCCGCGACGTTCGCTCTCGCCGGCGCCGCCCGGTTCGTTCTCAGCGATCCGTGACCTACCGACCCGGCTGAAGGTCACCCACGTGTCGGGGCTTGGACAGGCGGCTAACAGCGCGGCCGGGCGGTGCGCGATATTAGCGCGATGCACGATGACAGCGCGCTCGTCCTCGCCCGGGTACGGCGGTTCCTCTCCGAGCGCATCACCCCGGCGATCCACCGCGCGGCGATCCCCCTCGCGGTCAGCGCCTGGGAGGCGCCGGGTGAGCCGGTGCCCTTTGCCGAGGCTGTGGCGGAGAAGTTCCACCCGTTCGCGATCGGCACGCCCTGGGGCAAGCCCTGGGGCACGGTCTGGTTCCACGTCACCGGCACGGTCCCCCCGGAGTGGGCCGAGGCGCTTGCCGAGACGTGGGTGGCAGCCGGCTCGGCAGCATCGGCGAGGACGCGCGCGGAGATCCTCGTCGACCTCGGGTTCACCGGCGGCCAGCCGGGCTTCCAGGCCGAGGGGTTGGTCTGGTCGCCGGGCGGCGTCCTTGTGAAGGGGCTTGAGCCACGCAACAACCACATCCCGGCCGGGGCCGCCGGTGATTCGATTGACCTCTATGTCGAGGCGGCGGCCAATCCGGAGATCTCCGGCGGCTGGACCTTCACCCCCACCTCGCTCGGTGACCCGCTCACCGCCGGTGACGCCCCGATCTACGCCCTGCGGCGTATGGATCTCGTCCTCCGCGACGAGCAGGTGGCGCTGCTCATCGCGGAGATCACCGCCCTGTCGGGAATGGTGGACCACCTCACGCCGGTCTCCTCCATCCGCGGCGCCGAGATCGCCCGCGCCTTGGAGAACATGGTCGACGCGATGGACCCGTGGGACGTCCGCGGCACGGTCGGAGCCGGACGGGCGGCGCTGCGGGACGTGCTCGCCAAGCCCGCGAACGCCTCAGCCCACCGGGTTACCGCGGTCGGCCACGCGCACATCGACTCCGCCTGGCTGTGGCCCGCACGGGAGACCAGGCGCAAGGTCGCCCGTACCTTCGCCAACGTGTTGAACCTCATGGACAGCGACCCGGAGGCCGCCGCGGAGCAGTTCGTCTTCGCCGCGTCCTCGGCCCAGCACTACGCGTGGATCAAGCAGGCCTATCCCGAGCTGTTCGCCCGCATCCAGGAGCGCGTGGCGCAGGGGCGGTTCGTGCCGGTCGGCGGGATGTGGGTCGAGTCGGACACAAACCTGCCGGGGGGCGAGGCGCTGGTGCGCCAGTTCGTGGCGGGCCAGTCGTTCTTCCTCCGCGAGTTCGGGGTGCAGTGCCGTGAGGTGTGGCTGCCCGACTCGTTCGGCTACACCGGAGCGCTGCCGCAGATCGCGACCGCCGCCGGCGCCGACTATCTGCTGACCCTGAAGATCTCATGGAACGACACGAATGTGTTCCCGCACCACACGTTCCGGTGGGAAGGCATCGACGGTTCGCGCATCCTGACCCACATGCCGCCGGTCAACAACTACTGCTCGGAGCTCTCCGCGGTCGACCTGGCCCGGGCCGAGCGCAACTTCGCCGAGAAGGGACGGGCGAACTCCTCGCTGGTGCCGTTCGGCTTCGGTGACGGCGGAGGGGGCCCGACGCGGGAGATGGTCACGGCCGCCCGTGTCGCCGGCGACCTGGAGGGGTCGCCGACGGTGACGATGGCGGCGCCGATCGACTTCTTTCGCGCCGCCCAGGCGGAGTACCCCGACCCTCCTGTATGGACAGGTGAGCTGTACCTCGAATATCACCGCGGCACGTATACCAGCCAGGCACGGATCAAGCGCGGCAACCGGCGCAGCGAGCACCTGCTGCGCGAGGCCGAGTTGTGGGCGAGCCAGGCGAGCGTCCGTACGGGCTGGCCGTACCCGTACGAGGAACTGGCCGAGATCTGGCAGATGGTGCTGCTCAACCAGTTCCATGACATCCTGCCCGGCTCGTCGATCGCCTGGGTCTACCGGGTGGCGGAGGACCAGTACGCCAGCGCCGAGCTGCGGCTCGAGCAGATCATCGCCGACGCGCTCAGCGCGCTCGAGCAGGCGGCGCCTGGATCCTCGGAGAGCGTCGCCCGCGCCAACCCCGGTCCATTCGTCCGTGACGGCGTGCCTGCGGGCGCGGTCGGCATCAGCGTCAGCGCCGTGCCCGCCACCCTCGAGCGTGACGGAACCGACCTCGTCCTCGCGAACGCGTTCGTTCGGTGCACAGTGGACGCGAGCGGCCGGGTGAGCTCGGCGGTCCACCTCGCCACCGGCCGTGAGGCCGTGCCACCGGGTCAGCACCTCGCCGAACTGCAGATCTTCCGCGACACCCCGACCGCATTCGATGCCTGGAACGTCGACGTGCAGTACCGACTCCACCAGAGCGTGCTCGACACCCCGGACAGCGTCGAGGTGGACACGTCCGGGACCTCGCCGCGGGTCGTGGTCGTCCATCGGGTCGGCGGGTCGCGCATCGAGCAGCGGATCGCGCTCGCACCCAGCGCCGCCACGGTCGAGGTCGAGACCGTGGTCGACTGGCACGAGCGGCAACGGCTGCTCAAGCTCGCGTTCCCCATCGACGTCCAGGCGGAGCGGGCGGCGTCGGAGATCCAGTTTGGACACATCAACCGGTCGATCCTCCAGAACACCTCATGGGACACCGCGCGCTTCGAGACCAGCGCCCACCGCTGGATGCACGTGGGCGAGTCGGGCTTCGGCGTCGCCGTGGCGAACGACGCGAGCTACGGACACGACGTGACCCGGGTGGCGCGTGCCGGGGGTGGGGTCTTCACTCTCGTACGCCAGTCCCTGCTGCGTGCCCCGCTGTTCCCTGACCCGGAGGCCGATCAGGGCGAGCATCGATTCACCTCGACCCTTACCCTCGGTGCGGATATCGCCGACGCGGTACGGGAGGGCTACCGCGTCAACCTGCCGCTGCGACCGTGCACGGGCGGCGCGGTCGAGCCGCTCGTGGCCGTCGACGATCCGGCCCTGGTGGTCGAGACGGTCAAGCTGGCCGAGGACCGCTCCGGCGACCTCGTCGTGCGACTGTACGAGTCGCTCGGCGGTCGGGTCTCGGCCCAGCTCTCGCTGGGATTCGAGGCCGACGAGGTGTACGAGACCGACCTGCTCGAG
The DNA here is from genome assembly GCA_036557785.1 of Micromonosporaceae bacterium. Classification (GTDB taxonomy): domain Bacteria; phylum Actinomycetota; class Actinomycetes; order Mycobacteriales; family Micromonosporaceae; genus DATBGZ01. The sequence continues at coordinate 48,157 of DATBGZ010000036.1, read as the reverse complement.
CGGCGGCTCGATGAACCACGGGCGTGGCAGAGCCAGACCCAGCGCCTGCAGGTGCGCCCGTTCCAGTTGGTGACGCTGCGGATCAGACCGGCGCCGCGGCCTTAGGGCCTGTCTGTTGAATCCTGCACCCGCGTTGGACCCGGCCAAGCCCAAGAAAAGTCACTTCTTGGGCAGGCCGGGGTCCGCGCGGTGCCCAAGAAGTGAGTTCTTGGAGTGGGGCCGGCCGGCGAACACGTATTCGCGCTTGTTGACGCGGCGTTCGACGACGTTGCGTTGCTTGTGGCGCAACGGATCGAACGTTGGCGGGCGTCATCGATCACACAGATGATCTACCAGATCCGGAGCCGATCATTCAGTAGACATGCCCTAGTCGCGGCGCCCGGGCCAGCGCCTGGACTTGCTCGCCTTCCAGAACACGAGGAAGTACGAGTGGTTCTTCCGGGCATGGCGCTGGCGGATGACCCGGCTCATGCCCGGCCGGGTGGCGCGGGTCACCACGAACAGGTCCTCGGTCTGCAGGCAGCCCAGGGCCTCGTAGTGGTTGATGATCTCGACGTGCGTCAGCCGCTGGCGGTTCGCGCAGACCTCGTCCTGGCATTTGACGATCAAGATGCCGCCGTCCTTGAGCACGCGCGCGGCCTCCTTGCCCGCGACGACGTAGAGGGCAAGGACGGCCTCGTGGTACTTGCTCTCGCTCGTGTTGGCGGTCGCGTTGTTGCGGTAGTAGGACTCGAAGTTCTGATGCCCCTGATGCGCCGCCTGGCCGGGCGTATGCATGTACGGCGGGTCGAGGACGACGACGTCGATGGATCCGTCATGGTACGGCAGGTACCGGCAGTCGACGCCGTCGGCCAGGTCGGTCGCGAGCACGGTGAGGTCGTCGCGCCGGACCTGCTTCCAGAACGCGCCCGAGCCGAAGGTCACGTCGGCTACCGTCGCGCCCGCGGAGACGTACAGGTCGAGGATTGCGGCGAACACCTCGGTGTTGGCACCGACGTGCGAGGACATCACCAGGCTGTTCGTCGGCTGGCCGCCCTGCTTGCGACCGGAACGCTCATGCGCCTGCGGCGGGAGGCCCTGACCTGGCACGGCCGGAGCGTACCGGCGCCCGGCGGGGCCACGGGAAAGGCGCGCCGGCTAACCGCGCCTGGGCATGACCGCGGCGAGGACCTGCGGGCCGCGATGGTCCAGGACATCACCGGCGATATATGTTGCCAACCGGTGCGCGAGCAGGCCGTAGGCGGCACCGACGACGAGGATCAGCCACGCCGAGCCGGCGCTGTGCAACAGGATCGCCCCGATCGCGACGGGGGCGCTGAGCAGCAGCGTCACCGCCAACGCGAGCAGACCGAGCAGACCCTTGACCGAGCCGCCACCGCTGTTCGTCGCGAAGGGATTCGCGTTCTGGGGCAAGGCGAACGGGGCGATGACCGAGACGATCGCGGCGACCCCGAGCCCGACGCCCACCGTGGCCGCGAGCACGCCGAGCCCCAGCGGCAGGTAGGACCGCGCGCCGGTCACGACGCACACGGCCGTCACCACCAGAACCTGCGCGGGCAGCACCAGCAGGGCCAGCGCCGTTGCCCGGGCACGCAGGTCGAGCGCGCCCTTGACCCGGCTCAGCAGGTGGGAGGCAAAGGCGCTGCCGTCGTAGGCGAACTGGTTGCAGAGCAGCACGCCCGCCATCGCGCCCGCCATCGCCGCCCCGATGATGAACCCCGTGATGGCGAGCGCGCCCCTGCTCACGCCCGGAGTCCCGCCGCCGCGGCCGCTGAAGCTGATCGCCACCGGCAGGACCAGCGAGGCTACGACGATCGAGACCAGTCCCGCGCGCCGCCGACCGTCGCGCCACCACAGCCGCAGCTCGCGCGCGAGGATCGCGCCGTAGGGACCGGGGCGCACCAGTGGGCGCAGCCATCCGGGCATCAGGTCGGCGACCGCTCCGCCCGACCCGGCACCGGAGCGCGCCGTCCCGCCCGAGCTCGACGCGTACATCGCGGACTCCAGGGTGTGCGCCCACCACCAGAGCAGCAGCACGACCGACCCGAGCACGATCGCCACGCGGGCGCAGGCCAGATCCCATCGACCGATGGCGACGTCGTACGGCAGCGCGTACGCCGCGCCGAAGGGCGTCCACGCGAGCACGCGCGCCACGCCGGCCGCCTGTGCCATGGACCCACTCCCCGCCGCGGCGCTGATGGTCCACTGCAGCGGCGCGATGGATGTGGCGAGCAGCGACATGAGCACCGCCGCGAGATCTCGCATCCGACGTGAGCGCAGGAGCGCGGCGAAGGCGCTGGTCAACGCGCGGCTCGCCACGATGCCCAGGCTCAGGCCCGCCACGGTGCCGACCAGCGCCGCGGCGGCCGCGACCGGGCCGAAGCGCAGCCCGGCAGCGATCACCAGGCCCATGGTGGCGACCAGGGTCACCACCGGCGGTACTCCGACGAATGCGGCGGCGAGCATGCCGCGGGCCAGCACGCCCCGTCGGATCGGCAACAGGGCGAAGCGTGCGGGGTCGAGCGTCTCGTCCACTCCGAAGAAGAGCAGCGGTACCAACGTCCAGCCAAGGACCACCATCGTGCCAGCGAGAACCGCGACCACGTAACCGGTCTGATCCGACGCGGCGGAAGTCAGCGCCAGGCCGGTCAAGGCCAGACCACCGCCGACGAGCCCGCCGACAGCACCGAGCACGAAGCCGACGGTCCGCATCGTCTGGCTACGCAGGCCGTTGCCCAGCATCCGGACTTTCAGCCGTACGAAGTCCCGGGCCCGTGGCTGCCTCACAGCCACGACAGCTCCTGCCCGGTCGCGATCCGGCCGCCCACCACCTCGACGAAGACCTCCTCGAGGTCCCGCCCCGCCCGCACCACGTCCAGCGTGCCGGCTGCCTTCACGGCGCCGTCCGCGAGGATCGCGACGTGGGTGCAGAGCTTCTCCACCACCTCCATGACGTGGCTGGAGAAGATGACCGTGCCTCCAGTGTGGACATAACGCTGCAGGATATCGCGGATCAGTGCGGCTGAGACGGGGTCCACCGCTTCGAACGGCTCGTCGAGCACGAGCAGCCGCGGTGCGTGCAGCAGTGCGCAGGCGAGCCCGATCTTCTTCTTCATGCCGGAGGAGTAGTCGACGACCAGCGTGCGGCCGGCGTCGGCCAGGCCAAGCACGTCGAGCAGGTCACGGGCACGTGCATCGATCTGCGTCGGTTCCATGCCTCGCAGCAGGCCGGTGAAGGCGAGCAGCTCGGTGCCGCTGAGCCGGTCGAACATGTGCCCCTCATCCGGGAGCACGCCCAGGCGCCGCTTCGCCTCCGCTGGGTCGGACCATACGTCGTGACCGAGCACGAAGGCAGTGCCCGCATCGGGTCGCAGCACGCCGACGGCCATCGACAGGGTTGTCGTCTTGCCCGCGCCGTTCGGCCCGAGCAGGCCGAAGAACGACCCGGCCGGCACATCGAGATCGATCCCGGCGACCGCGACCTTGCTATCGAACCTCTTCGTCAGCCCGCGCAGCGCGAGCGCCGGCATCACCGGCGCTGTCGTCTCCCCGTCCACCACGCCGCTGACCCTATCGCGCCGGCGCGACCTGGCCCGCGACCGTGATCTGGGCCACTGGCCTGGTGACGAGGATCAGCGACGGCGCGCGTGGTGGCGCAGCCATTCGGCGAGCACCGCGGCCTGGCTGTGCTCGAGGTCGCGGGCGGCCGTGAGCAGGGTCAGGTGCCCGTCATGTGCCAGATCCCGCAGCCGCTGCTTGGCGTTCGCCCGGGCCGGGTCGTCGAGCTCGTCGAGAAACCGGCGGCGGAACTCGTCGAACCGGGCAGGGTCGTGGCCGAACCACTTCCGCAGGTCGGTCGAAGGGGCGATCTCGGGTAGCCACTCGTCGAACCGGCCGGCGTCGCGGCGAATGCCGCGTGGCCAGACGCGGTCCACGAGCACGCGTCGACCGTCCTCGGCCTCGGGTTCGTCATAGATGCGCCGGTAGGCGACCGTACGGTCCATGCTGCCGCTCCTTCGCCAGGTATCGATACGCGAGGCGGTTCACCCGCCTTCCGACCAGGATAGGATCGATCAGCGACCGTGCGAGAGAACTCGCGAAACCTGCCGCTTCCCCGAACGGAGTCGACATGACCGACGCACCCAGGCCGCCTCTGCCGCCGTTCACCGAAGAGATGGCCACGACGAAGGTCCGTCTCGCGGAGGATGGGTGGAACAGCCGGGACCCGCAGCGGGTCGCCCTGGCGTACAGCGTCGACTCCCACTGGCGCAACCGCACCGAGTTCATCGACGGTCGCGAGCAGATCGTCGCCTTCCTGGCCCGCAAGTGGAACACCGAGCTGGAGTACCGCCTGATCAAGGAACTGTGGGCGTTCCGCGAGAACAGGATCGCCGTCCGGTTCGCCTACGAGTATCACGACGATTCGGGCAACTGGTTCCGCTCGTACGGCAACGAGAACTGGGAGTTCGACGACCAGGGTCTGATGCGCGTCCGCCACGCGTCGATCAACACCGCTCCCATCGCCGAAGCGGACCGCAGGTTCCGTTGGCCACTCGGCCCTCGGCCCGACGACCACCCCGGGCTCAGCGACTTCGGGTTCTGATTCCCCTGACCGCAGCGGCCGGCGGCCGGCCGGTGGTTCACTGTGGACGGACCCGGACGCAGCACGCACCGGGTCGGGGCATCAGTTCGGCGTGCAGCGTTTCGCCGCCGAGCCCGGCGAGCAGCCCGGCGACGAAGTCCACGTTGATGCCGCAGATCAGCGAGGTGTGCCGCTGCGCGAGAGGGTGGAACGGGCAGTTATTCATGACGATGTCTCCGGCCTCCCGTCGTGGCTCGAAGCCCAGGTCAGCCAGGGCCTGCTCGACCCGGTCGACCGCCCGACCCGTGCGAACGCCGGCGGCACCGATCGCATGGCCGAGCGCCGCCGCCTGTTCGCGCGCCGCCGCGGCCGCATCGGTCGTGCCGGTGGCGACGGCGTCGGCCAGGATCGTCGCCATCAGCTCGTACCGGCGTGGCGGCAGGGTGAGGGTGAGCCCGTCACCGGTGGCCACGTAGACCTTCGGCGTGCGACCACGGCCGCGCGGCTGTTCGCTCGGCGCCTCGTACCGCGCGCTGAGCATGCCGACCTCGACGAGCTTGTCGAGGTGGAAGGCGGCCAGCCCGCGGGATATCTCGACCGCCTGCGCGGCCTCCTCCCGGGTGACGGGATGGCTCTCGCGGCGCACGTACTCATAAAGGGACCGCCGCACCGGATCGACGAGTGCGGCGACCACCTCCCAGCTCTGGTCGGCCACGCCAGGATTATAGGCAACACGTGCTATTGAAAACCCGGCGCCGGTGCGGCAGTATTCCGCCAGTGACCATTGGTGGAATTGGAGCGTACGTGATGGCCGGATCCAGCGCGAACGGCGCGGGGCCCGTACGAGCAGTGCTCCCCGCGGCCGTACGTGATCTCGCCGCGGCGGAGCGGGCGGCGGCCGACTTCCTGCGCGCCCTCGGTCTGTCCCTCGAGGACTCGGGGCTGGCGGGCACGCCGAGACGGATGGCGCATGCCTACGCCGAACTGCTGACCCCGCGGGAGTTCGATCTCACCACCTTCCCCAACGACGACGGGTACGACGAGTTGGTGCTGGTGCGCGACATCCCGGTCGCGTCGATCTGCGAACACCACCTGCTGCCGTTCCATGGTCGGGCGCACGTCGGCTACCTGCCCAGTGATCGCATCCTCGGCCTGTCGAAGCTGGCCCGGCTCGTCGAGATGCACGCGCACGGCCCACAGGTGCAGGAGCGGTTGACGAAGCAGATCGCGGACTGGCTCGACACGCGACTGCACCCCCGTGGCGTCGGGGTCGTCATCGAGGCCGAGCACATGTGCATGACGCTGCGCGGGGTCGAGGCGGCCGGCGCCCGTACGGTCACCTCGACGCTGCTCGGCGCGTTGCGCGCCGACGCCCGCTCGCGGGCCGAGTTCCTCAACCTCGTCCACTCATAGATGGGATTCTTCACATGGTTGATCAGTTCGTGATCGTGGGTGGCGGCTTGGCCGCGGCCACTGCGGTGCAGACCCTGCGCGAGGAAGGGTTCGCCGGCCCCATCACGTTGGTGTGCGAGGAACCGTACCGTCCGTACGAGCGTCCCCCGCTGTCCAAGGCCTACCTGACCGCGAACGCGGACCGGGAGTCCGTCTTCGTCCACCCGCCCACCTGGTACGCCGAGCACGATGTGAGCCTGTTGACCAACGCCCGGGCCACCGCCATCGACCCCGCCGCCCACACGGTCGCCCTGGCCGACGGCACGCTCCTTCCCTACACGAAGCTGCTGCTCGCCACCGGCAGCACGCCCCGACAGCTTCCCGTGCCAGGCATCGACCTCGACGGCGTGTTTACCCTGCGGACGCTCCGCGACTCGGAGCGGCTCGCACCGCGCCTCACCAGGGGCGCGCGCGTAGTGATCATCGGCGGCGGGTGGATTGGGCTGGAGGTCGCCGCCGCCGCGCGCCAGGCGGGTGGCGACGTCACCGTCATCGAGACCACGGCCCTGCCGTTGCAGCGCGTGCTCGGCCGGGAGGTCGCGCAGGTATTCGTCGACCTCCATGAGGCCAACGGCGTACGTATGCTGACCAGGCAGTCGGTCCAGGAGCTGCGCGGCGATGGTCGGGTCCAGTCGGTCCAGCTCTCCGATGGCAGCACCCTCGCCGCCGACCTCGTGGTGGTCGGCATCGGCGTATGGGCGAACGTCGAACTCGCTTCCGGCGCCGGCCTGCAGGTGCGCGGGGGCGTCGTCACCGACGCGTCCATGCGAACCAGCGACCCGGACATCTACGCGGCCGGCGACATCGCCGAGTTCGAGCACCCGCTGCTCGGGCGGTCGCTGCGGGTCGAGCACTGGGCCAATGCCCGAGGGAGCGGCGCGACCGCGGCACGGGCGATGCTGGGTCGCCCAGCCGTGCACGACAACGTCCCGTACTTCTACACCGACCAGTACGACCTCGGCATGGAGTACCGCGGGTACGCCGAACCGGGCGGCTACGATCGCGTGGTCTTCCGCGGCTCGACCGAGTTGACGGACGCGAAGACACCACCGTTCCTGGTCTTCTGGACCCAGGACGGTCGCGTGCTCGCCGCCATGAACGTCAACAGTTGGGACGACGGCGAGACCCTCGACCGTCTCGTCCTCGCCGGACACTCGGGCCGGGCGGTCGACCTCGACCGGCTCGCCGACCCGGCCGCGCCGCTGGAGTCGCTGGTCGCCTAGGCCGTCGGAGTAGGTCACCTGCATCGACCATCGCAGGCCGCTAGTGCCGGGCGAGCCACTCCCGGTACGTGGTCTTCCCGAGGACGGCATCACCCTTGGCGATGATGGCATCGCCGGGCACGGCCGCGAACGGTCCGACCGTGGGATCGGTGACGACCGTTCGGTGGTCACCGCGGGCGGCGAGGGTGAGCCTGCCCAGCTCGTCGAGCGGGAAGACCTCTGGGCCCGCGATGTTGCGGGTGCCCTGCAGCGGCTGACCCGTGGCGGTGTCGGCGACGGCCTGGGCGACCTCGGCCGCGGCTATGGGCTGCATCGGGGTGGCGGGCAACCGTACGGTGTCCTCGTCGGTGGTGGAGGAGACGACTGAATCGATGAACTCGAAGAACTGTGTCGCCCGCACGATCGAGTACGGCAATGACCCGGCCTTGAGGATATCCTCCTGCGCGAGCTTGGCCCGGTAGTACGCGGAGCCGGGGACCTCGTCGATGCCGACGATGGAGAGCACCACCACGTGTCCGACGCCGCCGTCGCGGGCGGCCGGCATCAGGTTCTCCATCGTGGTCCGAAAGAAGCTGACCGAGGCGTCGTCGAAGGTCGGCGAGTTCGTCAGGTTCACCGCTACATCGGCACCCTTGAGCGCCTGGGCAAGACCCTGGCCGGTGAGGAGGTCCACGCCCGAGGACGGTGACAGCGGCGCCGCGTCGTGCCCGCCCGCTTGCAGGATCTGCACGACCTGCGACCCGATCAACCCGGTACCGCCGAGCACAGCGATCTTCACGTTCGTCCGCCCCTTCTCCCCAACATGATCGTGAGAACCATCCCGTCCCAGTCGTCCAGGCTAGGCCGCCCTCTGCCGGCCCCGCGGCCAGAGCGTACAGACAGGCTCCAGGGCCTCGCTGTTTCGACCCGCGCGGATCACGCCGCCGACTAGGCTGAACCGCGAAGGCCATGCGCGACGGGGGAGGGATTGCGCCATGGGCTACATCAGCGCGAAAGATGGCACGCACATCTACTACAAGGACTGGGGTTCTGGTCCTGTTGTCACGTTCTCGCACGGGTGGCCGCTGGGTGCCGACGCGTGGGACGGCCAGATGAAGTTCCTGGTACAGCACGGGTTTCGTGTCGTCGCCCATGACCGCCGAGGCCACGGCCGCTCCGAGCAGGCGGCGGCGAACAACGACATGGACGGGTACGCGGACGACCTCGCCTCGGTGATCGACGCGCTCGACCTTACCGATGTCATGCTCGTCGGACACTCGACCGGGGGCGGCGAGGTGGCTCGCTACATCGGCCGTTACGGCACTGAACGCGTGGCGAAGGCGGTGCTCATCTCCGCAGTGCCACCGATCATGCTGCGGCGCCCCGACAACCCCGAGGGGCTGCCCGTCGAGGTATTCGACCAGTTGCGTGCGAGCCTCCTGCAGGACCGCTCCCAGTTCTACCAGGACCTGGCTCTGATGTTCTATGGCGCGAACCGACCCGGCGCCAGCGTATCGAAGGGAATCCTCGACCAGTTCTGGCTGTGGAGCATGCAGGCCGGACTGCACAACGCCTACGAAAGCATCAGGGCCTTCTCGGAGACCGACTTCCGCGAGGACCTCGACAAGTTCGACGTACCCACGCTGGTGCTCCATGGCGAGGACGACCAGATCGTGCCGGTCAAGGACTCGGCGAGAAAGACGGCGCAACTGGTCCGGGACGCCAAGGAGATCTACTACCCGGGGGCTCCGCACGGCATCACGGCGACCATGCAGGACCAGGTCAACGACGACCTGCTCGCATTCCTGCAGAGTTGAGTCGGGCGACCATGACGACAACGAGCGGACCGTTGGCGGTCGTTACCGGCGCCTCGAGCGGAATCGGCCTCGCGCTGGCGAAGCAGTTCGCCGAGCACGGCTACGACCTCATCGTGACGGCGGAGGACGAGGGGATCGACTCGGCCGCACGGCAGGTCGGCAGTAGCGGCGCCAACGTTCGGGCGGTGCGTGCCGATCTGCGCACGCGAGAAGGGGTCGAGGGTCTCTATGCGGAGGTCCGCGACTCTCCGATCGACGCGCTGGCGCTCAATGCCGGGGTCGGCGTGAGCGGAGACTTCACGCGGGACGTACCGCTGGAAGATGAGCTCAACCTCCTCGAGCTCAACGTCGTCTCCACGGTGCACCTCGCGAAGCGTCTGCTGCCGGACATGGTCCGCCGGGGCATGGGTCGCGTTCTGGTCACCTCGTCGGTCGCCGCGACCGCGCCGGGTCCCTTCGAGGCGACCTATGCCGCCTCGAAGTCCTTCCTCCAGTCCTTCGGGCAGGCCCTGCGGTCCGAGTTGAGAGGCACCGGCGTGAGCGTCACGGTGCTGATGCCGGGGGTCACGGATACCCACTTCTTCGAGCGCGCGGGCATGCAGGACACCAAGCTCGGCGCGACCGCGGACAAGGACGACCCCGATGATGTCGCGCGCCAGGGTTTCGAGGCGTTGATGAGGGGCGACGACCACGTCATCGCGGGGTCCGTGCGGGACAAGGCGATGGCCGCAAGCTCCCGGCTGCTCTCCGAGCCGGCCCGAGCCGAGATGCACCGCAAGCGGACCGAGCCCGGCTCCGCGGATCCGGCCGCGGAGCCATGACGGCCGCGCCGTGCGCGGCGGCTACGGCGTGCTGGCCACGGCTTCGCGGTAGCGACGCCGTTCTCGCAGGCCCAGCGAGGTTCGCAGGGTACGTAGCAGCTCGTCGATGGTCCACGGGACGCCGCGGAGCCTGGCCATCACCATGCCCGCCACGGCACAGGCGAGCAGCGTCGTCGATCCCGCCGCGACCAGCGTGAGCCGCGGGCCGATCGTCTCCGAGAGCCAGCCCAGCAGCGGAGCGCCGAACGCGCCGGAAGCGCCGCTGACCGCAGTGGCGACGCCGAGCACCCGACCGCGCATGCTCCACGCCGTGTCGAGCTGGATCCGCGTCGCGACCGTGGTGTCGATCACGACCGCGCCGACGGCCACCGGCACGACGATGCCGGCGAGTGCCGCGACGCCGGGAGCCAGGCCGCCGGCGAGCTGGAGCACGCTCGTGATGAGCCCGAGCCCCACCAGTGTCCGAAGTCCCAGGATCTTGCGGCTGGCCGCGACGAGCCCGCCAAGGACGGTCCCGGCGGCGAAGGCGGCCGAGAGCACGCCGTATCCCGCCGCGCCACCGCCGAGCGGACCAGCGCTCATGGCAGCCATGGTGACCTGGTAGTTGCGGCCCAGGCTGCCCAGAACGAGCGCCAGTCCGAGAATCGCGAGCACGACCGGCTGTCGCAGCACATAGCGCAGCCCGGCCCGCAGTCCGTGTTCTGTGGCCTGTGGTGATGCCTCTGCCTGGTTGGCATGCCGTGGCCGGATGGACAGCAGTGCTCCGACGACCGCGAGGAAGCTCACGGCATTGGCGGCGAACAGGGGCACCGGGCCGGTCGCCGCGAGCACGACCCCGCCGACCGCCATGCCCATGATGCGGCCGGTGGAGTTGATGAGAGAGCCGAACGAGAGCGCGTTGCCCAGCTCAGACCGGCTCACGATCGTTGCGCTGAATCTGCCCATGATCGGACCTTCGACACTGGCGACAAGCCCGCTGGCCACCGACAGGGCGTAGAGGATCGAGACATGCGAGTGTCTCGCCGCAACCATCATCAGGCCCAGGGCGATGGCCGCGTGGCTGAGCTGCGTGAGAACCAGGACGTGGCGGCCGCGGATCCGGTCCGCGATCGCCCCGCCGACGGGCCCGAGCAACAGGCTCGGCAACGTCTGCAGCATCACCGTCAGGCCCATCTGCGCGGTCGAACCGGTGAGCTGCAGCACGTACCAGTTGACCGCCAGGACCTGCATCCACGTGCCGGTCACGGAGACGATGTCGGCCGCGGCCCAGACACGGAAGGTTCGGTTGCGGAGCGCGGCGAAGGTGGTATTGAACGGCGTCGACACGCGGCGGGACCTCTCGGGGGAGCGAGTGCTGCAACCCTAGTCCGCACGGGCGGCACCGCCATCGCATCGTGAGGCGGCTCACCACGGCCCGGCCCACGATCTGTGTAGGCCGGGCCGTGAGCGACGAGTCAGGGGTCAGTGAGCCATCGCGGCCAGGGTGGCCGGATCGAGGTGAGCGATCGAGCGCGTGTCCTGGAAGGCCCGGACGCCCTCGATGCCCTGCTCGCGGCCGATGCCCGACTGCTTCATGCCGCCGAAGGGTGCGCGAAGATCCAGGCGCGTCGCGCCGTGGTCGTTCACCCAGACATAGCCGCAGACCAGTTGACCGCCGACGCGGTTCGCCCGGTCGGCGTCGGCCGTCCAGACGGAGCCGCACAAGCCGCTCCAGGTCTCGTTCGCCATCCGTACGGCCTGCTCCTCGGTGTCGAACGGCAGGATCGGGATGACCGGACCGAACTGCTCGTGGGTCACCAGACGCAGGTTCGGATCCGGGTCGACGACGATCGCCGGGCGTACGAAGTTACCGCCGTCGAGGTCGCCGCTGGGCAACTCGCCGAACTCGAGCACCCGAGCGCCGGACTCCTTCGCCTCCTCGACGAGCTCCTGGACGAACGCCTTCTGCACGGGCGAGTGCAGCGGCCCCATCGTGGTTCCCTCGTCGAGGCCGTAGCCGAGCTTGGCCATCGCGAGTCGCTGGGAGAGGCCGTCGATGACGTCGGCCATCCGTGAGCGGTGCACGTAGATCCGCTTGGCGTTCATGCAGATCTGACCGGTCGTATCGAAGATCGCCGCGTACAGCCGGTCCAGGTGCGTATCGTCGAGGATCGCGTCGTCGAGGACGACCGCCGCATCGTTGCCGCCCAGCTCGAGAGTGACCCGGGTGAGCGTCTTCGAGGCGAGCTCCATGATCCGCTTGCCACCGGCGACGCTGCCGGTGAAGCAGACCTTCGCCACGTCGGGGTTCTGGACCAGCGGCGTCATGTTCGCGTCAGGCCCGGTGACGACGTTGAGCACGCCGGGTGGCAGCTTCTCCGCGACCCGCTGCACGACGCGGGCCGTCGCAAGTGGCGCCGACGGCGGTGGCTTCACGATGGCGGTGTTGCCGGCGAGCAGCGCATGCGGCAGCGAGGCACCGAGGATCGCGATGGGCCAGTTGAACGGCACGATCACGGTGACCACGCCGAGCGGCTGGTAGGCAACCGTCGTCGTGACCGGAATGCCGGGAGCCGGGTCGAGCACCTTGTTCACGTCCACCTGGTCGGCAAGCCCGAGGGCCAGGCGCCACCGGAGCTCGAAGACGAGCCCGTCGATCCATGCCTCGAGCCGGATCTTGCCGTTCTCCTGAGAGAGGATCGCCGCGTCCTCGTCGCGCAGTGCGTCGATGCCCTCGATAGCGGCGAGCATCGTCGCGGCCCGTTCCTGTGGGCTCAGTGCCGACCAGGCCGGGAACGCCTGCTTGGCGGCGGCCACCGCATCGGCCGCGTCCTGTTCGGATGCAGCGGCGGCATGGCCCACGATGGCCCCTGGCTTGGCCGGGTCGGCGACGGCGAGCGTGCCCGTACCGTCGCGTTCCTGGCCACCGATGTATAACGCCGTCCTCGGCAGGGCGATGATGTCGGTCACTTCGACTCCAACCTCTTATCGTCAGTACCTGTCTGCGGTGTGGTGCCGATCGCCTGACGGGGCGTCGCCATGCGAGTGATGGGGCCGGTCTGGCCCGAGTAGCGGGAGTGCCTTGCGAAGCGGGACAAGGGTGACAATATGAGGACTGTAGATCGGCCGGCCACCCCACGGCACGGACGAATGACTCCGGCCGCCGGCCACCAGCGGCGAGCGAGTCTACGTCGAATGACGTACCGGGGCGCGGACGGAGGCTGGGCGGCTGCTACTGATCGGCCCATGCCCACACGGCAATGCCATCCGACCGCCCTGAGGGGCATGGCGTCGTACGTCAGGGTTTTCTCCGAGCATCTCCCCGATCCCGGGGCGCGGGCACGCGGCCAGACTCCTGCCCATGTCCTCTCGCCAGTTCAGGTATGCGCTCCTCGTCGCCGCCACAGCCGCAGTGGCGTCCACGGCGTGCGTGGCGTGTTCGCCAATCCCGACCAAGCCGCGCGACGCTGACCGTACTGCTGCCGCCACCCCGGCGACGGCCGCGACACCGGCGACCACCAGGTTCGGCGGGACCGTACATCTGACCGACTACACGGACAACGACGGCCCCACCTCCACGGTGGTCCTCTCCGGCGCCGTCGGTGACTACGGTCAGGCGCAGACCGTCAACGCCGATGGCTCGGTGGACCCCGAGCACACACACCAGCTCAACCTCACGCTGACACACGGCACGTTCCGGCTGGACATCGCCGACCTCGGTGCGGCGTTCGTAGACCTGCTCAGCAACGTCGGCGTGGACACCACGACCTGCTCGGCCACGGCGAGCGTCAGCGCGGCGAGCCCCATCGTGCCGGGCTCAGGAACCGGTTGGTACCAGGGGATCAGCGGCACCTTCGACCTCATACTCACTCTCGACGAGGTCTACCAGCCAACCCACTGCGACCAGACCTCCCCGTACCTCGCCCAGCTCATCGTCATCACCGGACCAGGCTCGGTCGCTTTCGGCTAGAACCGGCGGCGATGCCACTGGCCTGCCTCGGCGCCGCACGTCGTGCATGCTGTGGGCATGAGCGAGGAGCCGAACGATCCTGCCGTGCCGGCCGGCGACATGGGGCCCGTGTCGTCACCAGTGATCTCGGTGATGCTGATCGTGCCAGACGCGCGCGCTGCGATCGGCTGGTACAAGGGCGCACTGGGTGCGACAGAACTATGGGACCTTGGCGGCGTGGCCGGTCTCGAGATCGGCGGCGCCCCGTTCTTCCTCCACGAGGTCAATCCCGACAACCCCAGCGAGGCCAGTCCCGACCAGTTGGGGATCACGAGCGTCCGCATCGAGCTCTTCGTCGATGACCCCGACGGCTTCGTCGAACGCGCGGTCGCGGCGGGCGCGACTGTCCGAAGCGGAATCGTGGACCACCGCATGCCGTGGGGAACGCACCGCCAAGGCGGCTTCAAGGATCCGTTCGGTCACAACTGGTCGGTAGGCGACAGGTCGCCCCTGTACCCGTTCCCACGCTGATCGGACCGCGGCCATCGCCCGCCGGCCGTACCGCTTCCCGAGGTAGGCATGAGGTCAGATCTTGAGCGCGACCAAGGTCGCGGCGAGCGCGACGATCGCCAGGGACAGCAGCCGCAGTCCGGTCTCGGGGGCGGAGGTGAGCCGTCGAGCGTCCAGTTCCTGCCGGCTTCCGTCAGTGAGGACGAGCACGCCGCTCACCAGAGCCACCTTTCGCCGGACAAACCGCACCTGCGTGGACAGCACGCGCTGGGCGAGCGAGAGCAGCACCGCGAAGACAGCGGCGAGCACGGCCACCACGCTGAGGTTGCCCGCGACCGCCGCGTACCCGTTCAACACGGGGAAGCCACCCCAGGCGAGCCCGAACCACAGATCTGAATGGAAGCGACCGCCCGCCAGCTCCAGGTTGTAGCCCAGCACCAGGAACAGGCCAACCGGGATGAGCAGGGCCAGCCAGGGCTCAAACAGAACTGCCCCCAGCACGCCGATCGCACCAGCGCCCGCGATGCAGACGCCGGCGAGCCAGGCTAGTACCCGGTCCGGAATCCTGGTGCGCAGGGGTCGTCCGTTCAGCTCGTCCAGGGCGTGCGCGCCGACTCCGACGGCAAGCGCGAAGGCGAGGACGACGGCGCCGAGCCTTTCCCAGGACACGACCGGAGCGAGGCAGCCCCCGATCACGACGTACGACAGATGCCATGCCGTGTAAGGAGGATGCAGCAGCGTCACGTAGTCCCGCCACCCGCCGCCCGACAACGCGTACCAGGCCGGACGCGCCTGCGGCAGCGCCGCCTGCCGGGGTACGCCCGCAGCGGTCTGGTCGGTCACGCTGGCGCCCCGCGTCCCCAGATGACCACGGCAGCGCCAAAGCTCATCCGGCGCACCGCGACGTCCTGCAAGCCGGCGGCCCGCCACCAGTCGAGCTGCCGCTCCAGCGGGTAGCGCTGCCAGAAGTCCCGGATGGACCCCCCGAGGAAATCGCCAACCTCGCGCCAGCCGCTGCCCACGAGCCGCCCGGCCAGTGGCAGCGCCGTGCGGACGTAGAGACCCCAGAGCGGACGGGCCGGGCCCTCGGGTACGCCGAACTCGAGTGAGGCGACGATACCGCCGGGACGTACCACCCGCGCCAACTCGGCCAGCGTGGCGGCGGGGTCGTCAACGTATCGAAGTAGGTACGTGAACGTGAGATGGTCGAAGGACCGCGACGCCAGGGGGAGGGCCTGCGCCGGCGCATTGATCAGCGTGACCGCATCGCCGAAGCGACGGCGTGCCATCCGCAGCATGTCCGGGCTCTGGTCGACGCCCGTCACCTGATGGCCCTGCCGCAGCAGCCTCGCCGCGACCAACCCCGTGCCGGTCGCCACGTCCAGCACGTGGCCGGCCTGCGGAAGGCGTGACACCAGGAAGCGCCGCCACCGGGGATCCTGTCCCAGCGACAGCGCGGCCCCCACCCGGTCGTAGGTCGGGCCAAGCGGCTCGAAGAGCCGCAATGCGTTCGCTTCGACGCTCGATGGCGTCCGTTCCATCACCCCTGCGCCCTCCGTCCGCGGCCTGACCTCATCGCCAGGTAACGCCTATAGAAACGAGGGAAAGCTGCCGTTGACACGCAGCAGTTGCGTGACCATGGCCGGTGCGTACCGTGCCAGATTCTCGTCGGTCACCATCGTGTCGTTCTCGCCCCGAGCGAGGATGACCCGGGCCGGCGCCCACGTCCATGCCCCTGAGTCTGCCCCAAGCGCGGTCCCGAGGGGCCCCCGGTCGTACTCTGCGCCCGCTCACCGCCTCGGGGCAGCTCACGCGCCCGGAAGGAGGACGCCGAAACCCTTGCGCGCCAAGCGCAGCAGCACCGGGCCGGAGCGGGTGAGGTCACGTACCCGAGCGGCACAGCGCCGTTCGAGCTCCGCCAGCGCCGCACCGTACGCCGCAGCGCCGTTGCGGCGGGCACGGTCGAGCACAAACGCGTTGCGCCACACCTTCTGTCTGGCCTCAGCGAGAAACCGGCGGCTGGCTGCGCGATTGGCCGGTCGCAGCAGCCGGTCGACCAGAGTGACCCGCGAGATGGCCACGAGTTCGTCGTCCTCGGCACCGACGCGCCCCGAGAGCACGGTGTCGATGTGCCGATGGTCGGCCGCACGCGCAGCGATGACGGCCGCATCCTCGAACTCTGCCGGGTCGATCACCGCAAGAAGCGCCTGGGGCAGGTCGTAGTTGATGTGGGCGTTCAGGCCAAAGAGGACATGCCGCAGCGGCGGCAGATCAGGCTGGCGCGTGGCGGCCTCGAATGCCACAGCCCAGGGCCCGGGCACCGGCCGACCGGCACGGGCCGCGCCGAGGGCGTTGTCCACGTACAGCAGGGCGAAGGCCAGATCCCAACGACTGACCCAGTCAGGGTCACCGAACCCACCGCGGACGATCTCCGCCGCGACCGCCTCAGTGGTGCGCAGGTAGGTCGCGTGGAAGAAGCGGCGAGCATCGCCGGCCGCATCCAATTCGGTGAGATCGGAGCGCATCCGCTCCAGCAGGGCGTTGATATCGCCCGCCATCATGGCGCACCCACCGCAGACCGCCGCTCCATCCGCCCGTACAGGCCGCCCACCGCGATGATCAGCCCGGCAAAGCCGGCCGCGAACAGCCAGGTGAGGGGGTTGCCTGCGTCGAGCTCTGCGTGGGCACGCAGACCGGCCACGAGGATCAGCGTCAGCATGATCAGCGCGACCTCGAACGGGAGGCGAGCGCTGGTCCACCGTCGGTCGAACAGGGTGCCCACGCCAGCCAGGCCAAGGCAGAAGACGGCGCCGAGCACTCGTGAGGTGAGCGGGGTCAGCTGCCAGGGCCAGATCCGGATGGCGGCCGACGGAATCGCGAACAGGAAGAGCCCCACCGCCAGAGCCAGCCCGCCTACTGCGGCGGTCATTCGGGCGGCGAGTGGCGGCAGCTCGCGTCCATCGTCGGCTGGTAATTCACCAAAACGTCGATTGGTCGACCAGGTCCAGAAGACGAGGAACGGTGTGGTGAAATAGAGAAACGCCCACAGCCAGAAGGCGACATGGTGATGATTGAACTTGTCCCAGTGAACAATGGTCGCTATGCCCATCAATGAGGCGAATACGGCCACCGGGACGAAGCCCCCTTTGATGACCGACCAGCTCTGCGCCCGGCCGGCACGCAGAAAGAAGTAGGCTCCGCCGAGATATGCGGAACCGAGGATCATCGGTGTCAGGGTGGGCACGATGTGCCAGGCGAACAAGCGCCCGGTGTCGGTCGGAACGGGATAGAGGACCGCAAACGCCACCACGAGGAAAGGCACGATCGTGTACGCGACGATCCGGGTCAGGGGCAGCACCCGGTCGTCTCTGACGCTGGCCGGTGCGAAAGCAGCCATGCCACCATCATTGGCCTTCGGGATGAGAGGTTCAAGAATCGCCACGACCACGTGCGAGCCAGTGTGCCCCTAGCGGGTCATGGCCACCAGGCGCGCTCAGGGCTCTCCGCCGCAGTTGTTCGCGGTATGGCGTCGCCATCGCCACGATAGTAGGTTCTCAGCCAACGCGACCCTTGATTGAACGAGGCATCGATGGCGATCGGTTCAATCCATAACACGGTGATCAGTGTCGACGACCTCGCTGTCGCGGAGGCGTTCTGGTCAGAGGTGACCGGCCTCACGGTCCTGCACTCGGCGTGGGCCGGCCGTTACTCCAGTCTCGGGGAGACGAGCCCCGCCCGAGAGCACTTGGGATTGCGCCTCGTGACCACCACCAAGGGTCCCGACGCCAACCGCGCCCATGTCGACATCAAGGTTGAGAACGTCGATAGAGCCATCGTGCAGGTCGAAGCGATCGGCGGCAGGCTGAAGAAGGCGCCGAGCATCTTCCCGAGGCCCGGCTCGCATCCCGGGCTGAAGCCCGAAATCGATTGGGCCGTCATGGTCGACCCGTTCGGCAACGAGTTCTGCCTCATCAGGTGGCTGTCGGCGGATGAGATTCGAGCCATCGAGGAGGCCGCCGCACCCGATGACGTCGACGTTGACCAGTACTGGCGGGCCGTGGCGCACGCCGCCGCGCCATGACGCCGGCTGTCCTGACGGTATCCGTGTCGGTGCGACCAGAGGCGCTCAGCGCGCCTGCTCTCCCAGGTAGCTGGTAGCCAGCAGCGCACTGTCCTCCCGCAGCCGCGCGGCGGTGTCGGTCGCCACCAGCTCTCCATGGGAGAGCAGGTAGCCCCGGTCCGCGATCTCGAGAGCGAGCTGAACGTGCTGCTCGACGAGCAGGACCGCGGTGGCGGTCCTGGCCGCGAACTCGCGCACGACGGGCAGGATGCGCTCGACGATGATCGGGGCGAGACCAAGACTGAGTTCGTCGAGCAACAGCAGCCTCGGCTTGCGGGCCAGCGCGCGCGCGAGTGCGAGCATCTGCTGCTCACCGCCCGACAGCAGTCCGGCCCGGCGATGCCGCAGCTCGAGCAGGACCGGGAAGTGCTCGAACGCCGCCGCCAGCTCGTCGGCCTGGGTCACGCCGTCGAGACGGAGGTGCTCGGCCACCGTGAGCCCGAAGAAGATCCCGCGATCGTGCGGGACGTGCACGATGCCCTGGCGCACTCGGGCCGTCGCGGGCACGCCGGCGAGATCGGTGCCGTCCAAGCGGATCTTTCCGGCCATGGGCTTGAGGAGACCTGAGATGGCCCGCAACGTCGTTGTCTTGCCGGCGCCGTTGGCGCCCAGCAGCGCGACCACCTCGCCGGGCGCCACCGTCAGGCTCAGGTTCCGCACGACCGCCGCGCGGTCGTAGCCCGCAGTCAGGCCGTCGAGCTCCAGTGTCGTCGCGTGAGGCGCCATGTGCCGTGTCCTTATTTCGATGTAAACGTCCATTGACCGTCGACGAAGGTGTTCACATGATACAGGCCGAGATCGTTGACAAAATAGTTGACGGTGGTCTTTGATGGGCACGTGTCTCACCGCGGCGGGGAGCCGTGCACCGGATCCTCGCTACCGGTGCCGTCCCTGCTCACGACTTGCAGTGCGCTGCCTTGCCCGAGGCTGGTGCCGTCGACGGGTGGGACACGGGATCCTTAACGGGATTCCTCAGTGCAACGCGGCCATGCCTTGCAGAGGAGGACGTTGTTGAGCAGACACATTCCCAGGGGATTGCGCGCAATCCCGATCGCAATTGCTCTGGTCGTTGCCGCCACCGCATGTAGCGGGAACGGACCCAACGGCACGAGCGGCCCTACCCTGACCCAGGTGACCGGACCCGGCGGCCAAGGGGCGCAGTCCGTCACCGACTACCTCGCCTACATCGGCGGCAAGGCAGGCAAAGCGGACGCTAGCCTGCCGCCGGTCACCATCGGCTGGATCAACCAACAGGGCGGCCAGGTGGAGATCGGACACTTCGCCACCAGCGGCGCCGAACTCGCGGTCAAGTATGTCAACGAGGAGCTCGGCGGGATCGGCGGACATCCGGTCCAGCTCAAGGAGTGCTTCATCGCCTCCGCGGAGGAGGAGGGCACGACCTGCGGGCAGCAGATGGCCGCGGACAGCTCCGTCTCGGTCGTCCTCATGGGCGGCGTGGCGGTCGGCGTCCAGTCCTTCTACTCGACGATCAACGGCCAAAAGCCCGTGGTCGACGGCGTGGCGGTCACACCGATCGACGGCGCCCAATCCAACGCCGTGATCCTCTTCGGCGACGCCACCCACGTGCTCGGCCCGATCGGGACCTACGCCAGGGACGTGCTGCACGCGAAGACCGCGGCGCTGGTCCACCCCAACGACCCCGGCATCATCGAGGGCGCGGCCGCGATCGAAGCGGGGCTCAAGGCCGCCGGCATCACGGTCAAGAACATCGGGTACAGCTCGACCCAGAACGACACGATCGGGCCGCTGACCAGCGCAGGTGCGCAGACGGCGGACCTGGTGATCCCCTACAGCAGCGCGGCCGGTTGCGTGAACCTCGCCAAGGGCCTCAAGTCGCTGAACATCACCAACGCCAACAAGATCGTCTCAGCGCCGCTGTGCCTGAACGGCCAGGTGATCGCGGCCCTCGGCGACTTCCCGATCTGGACGTACACGATCGCGAGCTCGCTCTTCGGCGACACGACCGACCCCGGCATGCCGGCCTACACCGCGGTGACGCAGAAGTACGGCACGCCGGACGCGGCCCCGGACCCGTGGAACATCGTCGCGTTCTCGCAGACGCTGACCACGATCAAGTGGCTCAACGAGATCGGCTACGACAACATCACCCCGCAGGCGGTGCAGGCGAAGGCCAAGGCGTTCACCGGCCCGCTCGCGCTCGGTGCGCCGTCACTGCAGTGCGGCAAGTACTCGGAAGCGCCGGCGGTCTGCAACGACCAGGTGCAGTTCTTCAACTACGCCGGGACCAACAAGTTCACCAAGGTCGCGGGCTGGACGAGGCCGCCGACCCCCTGATCCCCTACCATGTGGAGCCCCGCACCTTTTCGTCGTGAAGGGGTGCGGGGCTCCATAAACTTAAATTGTTGAAAGGCTGCCACCCGCGCCGTCCGGAGAATACTGTGGAACTGATTGCTCTCTACGTCCTGCTCGGCCTCGGCGACGGCGCCCTGATCGCCGCCATCGCTCTCGGCGTGGTGGCGACCTACCGCGGCTCGGGCATCGTGAACGTGTCGGTCGGCGCCGTGGCGATGCTGGCCGGTTATTCCTTCTGGTCGCTGACCGACGGCGAGTTCGCCTCGTTGCCGATGGTGCCGGCGCTGATCGTCAGCCTGCTCTTCGTGCTGGTCGTGGGCGCGCTGATCGAGCTGCTCGCGTTCCGGCCGCTGCGCACCGCCTCGCCGCTGGCGAAGCTGGTCTCCTCGCTCGCCGTGCTGCTCATCGCCCAGGCGTCGATGCTGCTCGCCTTCGGCACGTCCCCACACACGTCGCGAGTGCTGGTCCTGCCGTCGGACCCGTCGGACAACGTGCGGCTGAGCACCACCGTGGTCGTCCCCGTGGACCGGTTCATCCTCGCCGGCCTCGTCATCGCGCTGGCGGCGGCGCTCTGGGCCCTGTACCGGTGGACCAGGTTTGGGCTGGCGACCCGGGCGGCGTCCGAGAACGAGGTCGCCGCCATCCTCTCCGGCCAGTCGCCCAACCTGATCTCGATGGTGAACACGCTGATCACCTCGCTCATCGCCGGCGGGATCGGGATCCTGGCCGCCTCGGTCGTCGCGGTCGACGCATTCACCCTGCCGCTGGAGATCGTGCCGGCCCTCGCCGCCGCTCTGCTGGCGCGCTTCACCTCGTTCGGGATCGCCTGCGCGGCCGGGCTCGGCATCGGCATCCTCGACTCGCTGATCATCTACTTCGAAGGGTTGGACTGGTTCCCGAGCATCCACGGGACCCTGATCTCGGGCGTTCCGGAGCTGGTCGCGTTCCTGATCATCATCGTGGCGATGTTCCTGCGCGGCACGAAGATCCCCGGCCGCGGCGAGCTGGTTGAGCAGCGGCTGCCCGCAGCGCCCCGGCCGCAGCGGCTGCTCAGGGTGGCCCTCCCGCTGGCCGTTGTCTGTGCCGTGGCGCTGGTCGTCCTGCCCTTCGACTTCCGGCAGGCGCTCGTGGTCTCGCTGATCGGCGCTCTGATGGCCCTGTCGCTGGTCGTCATCACGGGCTTCGTCGGCCAGGTCTCGGTGGTCCAGCTCGCGCTGGCCGGGGCGACGGGCTTCACGATCTTCCACATCTCGGCCGACGCGGGCATCGGCTTCCCGCTCGCCGCTTTGGCGGGCGTCGCGGTCTCGGTCGTGATCGGCCTGCTCACCGCGGTCTCGGCACTGCGGGTCCGGGGCGTGAACCTGACCGTGGTGACCCTCGCCGCCGCAGTCGCGATCTCGAACTTCGGCTTCAACAACAGCACCTGGGGAGCCGGACCGAGCGGCTCGCCCGTGCCCGACCTCGGCCTCTTCGGGCTCGACCTCAGCCCACGGGCGGGCTACCGCGGACTCGACGGTAACCAGCCGAGCCCCATCTTCGGCTGGGTCGCGCTGATCGCGACGGTGGCCCTGTGCCTGCTCGTCGGGTACCTGCGACGCGGGTCGCTCGGTCAGCGCATGCTGGCGGTTCGCTCCAACGAGCGTGCCGCCGAGGCGGCCGCGATCAACCCTCGCACGATCAAGCTGACCGCGTTCGGCATCAGCGCCTTCATCGCGGGTGTGGCGGGATGCCTGTACGCCTACAACTTCGGCTCGGTGAGCCCGGAGCGCTTCAGCGCGTTCACGGCGCTGGGCCTGATCGCGTTCGCCTACGCGGGTGGCATCACGCAGATATCGGGCGCCGTCTTCGCGGGGGTGATCTCGGCCCAGGCGCTGGTGCCGTACGCGCTGGACAAATGGTTCGGGCTCAACGGCAACTGGTTCCTGCTCTTCGGCGGCGTGCTGCTGCTCTTCACCCTGATCCAGAACCCCGAGGGTGTCGCGGGCGACTTCTACAAGCGCACGCACAAACGGCCGGTGCTCAGCCGACCGCAGCGGGCGCCGGACGAGACCGCACGGCCCCCGGCGGCCCAGCGGAAGGCGGTGGAGATCCGGGACGGCGCGGTGCTGAGCGTCGACGGGCTCTCGGTCGACTTCGGCGGCGTGCACGCGCTGCGCGACGTGACGTTCGAGGTGCGCTCCGGCGAGCTCGTCGGTCTGATCGGCCCCAACGGCGCGGGCAAGTCAACGTTCCTCGATGCCATTGGCGGCTTCGTGGCCAGCACCGGGCGGGTCGAGCTGGACGGGCACGACATCGGGGGGTTGCCCGCGTACGAACGCTCGCGCCGCGGGTTCGGCCGCACCTGGCAGAGCACCGAGCTGTTCCATGACCTGGACGTACGCGAGAACCTGCTCGTGGCCGCGGAACCCGCCACCGGCGGTGCCGGGAGCACGCTGTCGGCGCAGACGCTGGCGCGCAGGCTCCGCGGCATGCTCCAGACGGACAACTCGGCCCGACGGGACGCCGACGAGGCGCTCGCGATCGTCGGCATGGACTGGGCCGCCGAGGCGACGCCCGACGAGCTCTCCGAGAGCGAACGCAAGATGGTCGGTGTCGCCCGCGCGCTCGTCGGCAACCACCGCCTGATCTGCCTGGACGAGCCCGCAGCGGGGCTGGACCGGACGGAGAGCCAGGAACTCGGCCGGCGCCTGCGCGGGCTCGCCGACGACGGTCAGTCGATCCTCCTGATCGACCACGACATGGGGCTCGTCCTCAACATCTGCGACCGCATCGTGGTGCTGGAGTTCGGGAAGGTGATCGCCGACGGCCCGCCCGAGTCGATCCGCCGCGACCAGCGGGTGGTGGCCGCGTACCTTGGCGGCGGCGAAGGCGCCCAGCAGAAGGCGCTACAGGACGGCTGACCGCGACAGGAGCCCGCATCGGATGAGGTTCGACAGCATCGTCGATATGTCGGAGGTCGACGCGCTGGTCAGCCTGAGCGTCAAGCGGGAGACCAGTGCCCGCTTCGTCACCAGCCTTCTCGAAGACGGGGAGTCCCGGCCGCGGTGGTGCCGCATCGCCCGAGCCGACGATGGCACGCTGCTCGCCGCGCACGTCCTGGACTCCTGGTCACCCGACGGCGCCCCGGGCGAGGTCCCCACCTCCGTGCACCTGCTCGGCCACGTGGACGAGGCCGCCGCGGTCGCGCTGCTCGCCCATGACCTGATCGCGTTCGGGGCCCAGTCGGTCGCGACCCGCGTCGTGATCGACACCGATGCGTCCCTCGAGCTCCGCACCCTTCGGCAGGCCCAGCCGACGATCCTGCAAGCCACCGGCTTCCGCTTCGAAGTCGACCGGGTACGGCTGACCTGGCGGTCCTCGGCGCAAGCACCGCGGCCGGCCGGCAGGTTGACGTTCGCACGGGCCGCGACGTTCCCGAACACCACGCTCGAGCGGATATTCGCCGAGGTCGGCGACGGGTCGGCCGACTACGGCATGCGCAGCGCCCGGGCCGAGCACGGCCGCTCGGCCGAGGCCGCTGCACGGCTCGCCCGCGCCCGCCACCGCGACCACCCTGACAACTGGTTCGTGCTCGGGCTCGACTCTACCGCGCAGCCGGTCGGCTACGTGCAGTCCGCCATCGCCGGTCCCGGCCGGGCGTTCCTCGCCGAGATCGGCGTCATCGAATCGCGGCGCGGCCACCGCTATGTCGACGAGCTGCTCGCATACGGCACCGCGGTCGTCGTGGACGCGGGCCTGACCACGCTCGTGAGCGACACCGACCACGACAATCGAGCCATGCGTGCGGCGTTCGCACGAGGCGGGTACGTCGAGTTCGCCACCCGCCAGGACTTCCGCTGGCGGACACCGACGTGAGGCCGACGACCATGGAGTCGGGCCCGACGAGCAGTTCGACGTAGCTCTCGCGGAACCCGACCTGCGCCATCCACTCGCGACAGTCCGCTCCCGTGCAGTCGAAACCAGCTGGGTCTCGACGAGCGTGACCGCCGCCGGATATGTCAGAGGGTCTCGCGGGCGGCGGCGAGGACCACGGGATCGACGCAGCCGGCGGCGAAGCCGGCCATGCGAGCGCGGATGTCGCGGCGCAGGACCACGACACCGATCCGATCGGCCAGCGGGCGCAACCAGGCCGGCCGGCAGCGAAAGTTGTACCGCCAGGTGGCTACCGTGTGGCCGGGCTCGGCGGCGGGGGCGAAGCGCCACCCGCCGCCGAACATCTCGAAGAACCACGGCCCACGCGCCATCCGCATGCCGACGTTGGTGGGCGGCGTGTACGAAACGTACTCGCTGACCATCGTCAGTCCGTGCCGGGACCGGGTGAAGGTGCGCACGGCCTTGCCGGGCCGGGTCGCGCCGTCCATCAGGTACTGCTCGCGGACGAACGGATCCCAGCGGTACCGCATCGGCGCGGTGAGCTGGGAGACCGCGAAGGCCACCTCCGGCGGGACCGGGACGGTTACCGCCGCTTCCACGACTGGCATAGCAGCATCGTGGCCGGTTCAGCCGGAGAGTGGCGTTGCTAAGCCGCCGCCGATGCCTTGCTGCGCGTGCCGCCTAACAGGGGAATATTCCTACCCACGGAGGTGATGAAACCGACGATCCATCCCACGAACAAGCCGTAGACCGAGGCCGGTGCAGTGGCGTTCAACGCGTCCACGACGCTGGTTCCGGGAGCGACGAACGCGGCTGCGAAGGCGGCCAGGGCCGAAGCGAAGATCAGGGTCGCCCATCCCAGGATGAAACCGGCAAAGCCCTCCGGGAAGGTCTTGCGGAACGCCACCAGCAGAACGTAGACGAACACGATGGTCAGGACCGCCCGAACGTCGCGTGCGACGACTGAGCGCAGTTCGTCGTTCGAGCCGGAGAAGGATACGGACCACGAGGGCGCGATGAGCTGACGTATCAGCCAGCTGCCAACGTTGTCACCCGTGACGTGCTTGGTGAGCCAGTCGGAGACCCACTGGTTTCCGAAGACGGCCACCAGGATGGCGGCGGTGAGGGTGCCCGTGAACGAGCGAGAGCGAGTCATGGCGACAAGCTACGCTCACCCGGGCCGCCCGTCATATCACCCGAGTGTCCAACCCGACCCTGCGCGTTCGAGCCCCAGCGAGGCGCGGCCGCCATGTGCGCGATGTGGATCGTGGACCTCACAAGCGGTGACCCCGTGGTTACCCATGATTAACGGGCGTCGCTCTGCTCGGCGTCCACTGTGGAGATATGTGAGGTTCGCCGGGCTGACTCGCGCGACTCTGCGGATCGCCTTGACATCGGTGCTCCCCGTGTCCACAATCCTAACTGCGTTAGGCGAAACAAAGCGCGATAGGAAGTCCGAACGGCGTACGGCTACCCGTCGAGAGATCATCGACGCCGCCTGGCAGGTCGCCCGGGACAAGGGCTTGAACCAGGTGACGCTGCGTGACGTCGCCGACCTCGTGGGGATGCGTGCTCCGTCCCTCTACAGCCACTTCGCGTCCAAGAACGCCATCTACGATGCGATGTTCGGCGACGCCTGGATGCAGTTCTGGGAGTACGGTAAGGCGGCTGCGGCCGACGAGCCCCGCACGAGTCGGGCCGCCATGCGCTTCTACGCCAGGGTCTACTTCACCTTCGCCGTGGAGTTTCCCGCTCGGCACCAACTGATGAACCTGCGCACGATTCCTGACTTCACGCCGAGCCCGGAGGCCTACGCGCCATCGGTGGCCGTGATGGAGGACTTCACCGCCCGGATGGCTCGTCACGGAGTGAGCCGGCAGGACGACATCGACCTGTTTGTCGCGATCGTCGGCGGGATGATCGACGCTCAGCTCGCCAACGATCCCGGCGGTCAGCGTTGGGCCGCACTGCTCGACCGGGCCATCAACATGTTCGCCGACAACGTCGGTATCACGAACGAGAGGAGCCGGCCATGACCGCATTGGCGCTGCCCCGAAGCGAGGCCGCACCCCGACGCCCCCGCATCGAGCGCGGTCTCGCGATGCGCCTCGCTGCCGCGGAGTACGCGCGCTGCGCCGACCTGATGGCCCAACTGGGGCGTGAGCATTGGTCGGCCCCGACCGTCAACTCCGGCTGGGACGTGCGTGATACGGCCGGTCACATGCTCGGCATGGTGGAGATGATGAGTAGCCTGCCCCGGCTGTTCGGGCAGCTATCGACCTCGATGCGAGAGGCCAAGAAGACCAAGGCACCTGTCTCGATTGACTTCCTCACCGCGCTGCAGGTGCGGCGCACCGCCGGTCTGACGACGACCGGGCTCATCCAGCGGTGGCGGGATCTGGCCCCGAAGGCGGTGCGTGGACGCCGCCGCATGCCAGGCCTTCTCCGTCGCCGGACGATGCCCGAGGCTCAACTGGTCGGCGGGTGCTTGGAGCGGTGGACATTCGGCTTCCTGGTCGATGTGATCCTGACCCGGGACCCGTTCATGCACCGGCTGGACATCTGCGCCGCCACTGGCCTGGACCCTCGGGCCACCCCGGACCACGATGGCCTCCTCGTCGACGACATCGTCCACGAGTGGGCCCAACGCCATGGTCGGCCCTACACGCTCGAGCTGACCGGACCGCGGGCGGCACCTGGGGCACCGGTGGCGAGCGGATCCGCATGGACGCGCTGGAGTTCTGCCGGGTCCTCTCCGGCCGGGGCGAGGCCACCGGCCTGCTGACCACCGCCGTGCCGTTCTGACATTCGTCCACATGAGACATGCCCGTGGACGCACGATCACGGGTCAGGTGGAGTCCGTCCGCCTGTCCTGCAGCGCCGAGGTGAACGCGAAGCCCACAACGGTCCACGCCCAGACGCTGGTGTACAGGAACCCGACCAGGCCAACGGCGAGCCCGAGGAACGACAGGGCGATCGCACTCGCGGCGATGAGCCATGCCTTCAGGTATCGGCGCCCGCCCGCGAGCGCCGCGCCGAAAGCCCGATCCGGTCGCGCCAGATAGCTCAGATCGTCCGCCACCGCGTTGCGCGTCATACCGCCGGGCAACGCGAACATGCCCAGGCCGCACATCAGCCCGGCCGCTGCCGCGATGAACCGCGCGGCGAGGCCGGGCCAGGCCAGCCAGGCGAACGCGGCCAGCACCAACGAGGGGGAGAGGTAGATGATGATCGCCGTAAGTGCAAGCAGGCCGCGCAGGAACGCGACGCGCCACGGGCGGAAGCCGCGAAAGTGGGGGCGTTCGCCGCGCCAGACGAAAGACACCACCTGCAGGCGGTGCCCCATGTTCAGGATCCAGCCCGGCAGCGTGAGTAGGAGCAGTGTGCCGCCGATCAGGAGATCACGCCGAGCCTCTGGCGTAGCGACTGGGAACCGGAAGGACTCGGCGAAGCTGGGCGAGTCGGGTGCCCCCGACACGCGGCCGCGTGACCACCGCGCGTTCACTGCCGCGGGAGGTCGGTCAGACTCCACCGGTACCACTGCGTCCCGACGAGCAGGTGCAGGTCGGGTCCGCGGCCGATGACGCTGGCCCGCAGCGGTGGAGAACCGTCGGGCAGCACACGCGGCCGCGCCCTCCTCGTCCGACCACAGCGCCACCGCCTCACCGTCCGGCCCGACGGAGGCGCTGACCAGTACATCCCCGTCCCGGTCGGGGTCAGGGTCGCGTGATGGTCCAGTGGCACGGTCGGCAACGCCATCATCGCCATGCGCCGGCGATCCTGCTCCGCCCGATACTCACGCTCGAAGTCGCCGGTCACGCCCGCCATTGTGGGGCGCAGCGACGTAGATTCGCGAGCCAGTTCAGGACGATGCCCACTGTCCAGCGTGGATTATGAGCGGCGTCGTAAGGCGAGGGTGGCGACGCCGGAGCAGGCGAGACCGACACCGGCCAGGATGCCCAGCTGGGCCCAGTTGGTGCCGAAGCCGAGCCAGGGGTCCTGCAGCGCGAGCACCAGGTGCCGCAAGGGGAGCGCCTCGCCGACCCAGTGGAGAGCGGTGTTGAGCACCTCGGGTGGCGGGCCGGTGCCCGAGACCATCATCATCGTGAACCACAGCAGGATTCCCGCGCCTTGAGCGGCGCGGGCGGTCGGCATCAGCGCGCCGAGCATCACGCCGAGCGCCGCGAACGCCAGCATTCCCACGGCGGCGGCGACGAGGACGCCCAGCCAGGACACCGGCCACTCGACGTCGTACAGGACCCAGGCCAGCCCCACGAGCAGTACCGATCCGGCGACCACACCGGCCACCAGCACGACCAGTTGCGAGGAGAGCAGCGCCCGCACCGGCAGTCGGGCGGCCTGGAACCGGCGCAGTACTCCGCGCTCCCGGTACGCGGCGAGATGGACGGGGAGCCCGATGAGACCGAGCGACGCCACCACGAGACCCACGTAGGCCGGCACGTAGAAGTTGGTCGGTCCCACGCCACGGTAGAACCGACCCTCCGGATCGGGGGCGTTGCCGAAGACCTCGGCCAGGATGTAGAGCACGAGCGGTGGCAGGGCCAGCGTGAAGATCACCGTGATCGGGTCGCGCAGGAACAGCTTCAACTCGACCACGGCGAGTGCCCGGTTGGCGTTCATCGAGGATCGTCTCCGTCACCGGGACCGACCAGGTGCACGTAGGCGTCCTCCAGGCTCGGTTGGTCGACGGTCATCTGCACCTCGCCGAGACCTCCCGTGGTCAGCGCGTGGCCCAGCCCGACCAGGAACGGACCGCTGCCGTGCACGTCCACCCGGCCCTCATCGCAGCGGACGTCGAGCACACCGGGCACCTTCTCCAGTCGCGGCAACGGTGGGCCATGGTCCGGCAGTACAAAGTGGACGCTGGACCCACCGCCATGGGCGGCGATGAGCTCTCCGGGCGTCCCCTGAGCGACCACGCGACCAGCGATGAAAACGGCGAGCCGGTCGCACAGGCGTTGGGCCTCATCCATGAAATGCGTGACGAGCACGACCGTGGTGCCCTCACGGCGGACCTGCTCGACGAGATCCCACACCTCGCGGCGGGCGTTGGGGTCCAGGCCTGTTGTCATCTCGTCGAGGAACACCAGCCTCGGGCGGGTAACCAGCGCCAGCGCGATATGCAGCCGCTGGCGCTGGCCGCCCGAGAGACTGCCGTAGCTGGCTCGTCGCTTCGCCGACAATCCCCACCGGTCGAGCACACCCTCCTCATCGACCGGTCCGCGCGCGTGACCGCTCCGGCCATGATGCCCGGCCAGCGCCCCGAACAGGTGCACGGCCTCGGCGACCCGGAGCCGATCGGGGAGGGCTGAGTCCTGCAGTTGTGCGCCGACGAGCCTGCCGACGTGGTCGGGGTCGGCGTACGGGTCGAGGTCGAAGATCCGGACCCGGCCGGCGTCCGCCTTGCGCAGGCCGTACGCGCACTCGACAGTGGTCGTTTTGCCGGAGCCGTTCGGGCCAAGGATCCCGAAGATCTCGCCCTCGGCGACCGACAGATCCAGACCGTCGACCGCCCGGAGGGTCCCGTACGACTTGCACATGTCCTGGATGGACACCGCGAGAGCCATGGCGCAGCCTCCATTCCCGCTACCGAGACTCCGCCCGGCGGCCGTCGGCGACCCAGGGGCGAACTGGTCCTCTCACCAGGTCGTTGGTCCCGGGTCACCGCTGATTCACGAAGGCCGCCGGTCAGAGGGTTTCGCGAGCGGCGGCGAGGATCTCGGGGTCCATGCGTGCAGGTGCGTATCCCTTGCCGGGCCTCCGGCGGGGCCGGGACCGTCACGACCGCTTCCACGACAGGCATGCCAGCATCGTTGCCTCGGTCGTGTCACCCGCCCCATCGACGATGGTATGTGCGTTGCACAACTTTTCGGTTGCGTCCGGTGAAAGGATCAAAGGGGTGGCGGGCCGGCCGCGCGAAGATGCAGCGACAGAGAGCGATATGAGATGGCGATGGTGACACCACTCGCGACAGCGGTCGAGCAGCGCGTACGGCGGGCGATGGTCGCCGCGCTCCCTCCCGAGGCGGCTGGTGCGGACCCGCAGGTGCGCACGTCCGACCATGCCGACTTCCAGGTCAACGGCATCCTGCCGCTGGCCAAGCCGCTGCGCGTCAACCCGCGAGAGCTTGCGACCCGCGTCGCGCAGGCGCTGGGCGCTGACGACCTGATCGCCTCGTGCGAGGTCGCCGGCCCCGGGTTCCTCAATCTGACCGTGACCGACGCCGCGATCCTGCGACAGATCGTTGCCCGGTCGGGCGACCCGCGTCTGGGCATCCCGGCCATCGATGAGGGCAGGGTGACGGTGATCGACTACTCGCAGCCGAACGTCGCCAAGGAGATGCACGTGGGCCACCTGCGCAGCACGATCATCGGGGACGCACTGGCGCGGGTGCTGGAGTTCGCGGGCGGCAGGGTCATCCGGCAGAACCACGTCGGCGACTGGGGAACCCAGTTCGGGATGCTGATCCAGTACCTGATCGAACACGCCGACTCCCGCCGGCCGAAGGCCGAGGAGTCCGGGTCGGAGGCGATCTCGCGCCTGAACGCCCTGTACCGCTCGGCGCGGGCGAGGTTCGACTCGGACCCGGAGTTCGCCGACCGGGCGCGCACCCGCGTCGTCGAGCTCCAGGCCGGCGATCCCGAGACGCTCGCCGGCTGGCGGGAGATCATCGCCGAATCGAGGCGCTACTTCAACGACGTCTATGACCGACTCGGCGTGCTGCTCACCGCCGAGGACGCGGTCGGGGAGAGCTTCTACAACCCGTTTCTGCACGGCGTCTGCGAGGACCTGGAGCGCCGTGGTGTCGCCGTGCACAGCGAGGGCGCGCTGTGTGTGTTCTTCGATGACATACGCGGGCCCGAAGGCAACCCCGTGCCCCTGATCGTACGGAAGAGTGATGGCGGCTTCGGTTACGCGACAACGGATCTGGCCGCGATCCGCTACCGGGTCGACACGCTCGGCGCCCGGCGCATCCTCTACGTCGTCGATGCACGCCAGGCGCTGCACTTCCGCATGGTCTTCGCCACCGCCCGTCGGGCCGGGTACCTGCCCGACACGGTCGAGGCGGTGCACGTCTCGTTCGGCTCGGTCCTCGGCCCGGACGGGCGGCCGTTCAAGACCCGGGCCGGCGAGAGCGTACGGCTGGTCTCACTGCTCGACGAGGCGGTCGAGCGGGCCCAGGCGACGGTGCAGGAGAAGAGTCCGGACCTGGCGCTGGAGGATCTGGCGGTACGGTCCGGCGAGGTCGGGATCGGCGCTGTCAAGTACGCCGATCTGTCCACGAGCCGGACCAGGGACTACGTCTTCAATGTCGACCGGATGGTGTCGTTGCAGGGCAACACCGGCGTCTACCTGCAGTACGCCCATGCCCGCATCCGGTCGATCCTGCGTCAACTGCCCGGCGGCGCGCAGGATGGCGACGTCGACCTCACGGTGGCGTTGGAGCCCGCCGAGCGGCGCCTGGCGACGCTGCTCGACGAACTGTCTGCGGTGCTCACCCTGGTGGAGCGGGAGTTCGGGCCGCACCGGCTGTGCGGCTACCTGTACTCGCTGGCCCAGGCGTTCACCGACTTCTATGAGCTCTGTCCGGTCCTGAAAGCGCCGACCGACGCCATCCGCGACAACCGGGTCGCGATCTGCCGGCTCACCGGCGACACTCTCACGCTCGGCTTGGACCTTCTCGGTATCGCCGCTCCCGAACGGCTGTGACCAGGCCATGTGAGGTCGCGGCGATCCGTGGCCTGGCTGTTTCACTGCTCGGCAGGTGCGTGGAATCTCTCGACGGCGCGCTCGGCGATCCGCGCCGCCTGCCGCTGTGCCCAGCGCAGGCTGGCGACGGCCTCGGCCAGGCTGCGCCGGCCGGCGGCCACGGACCAGCACTCGATCAGCACCGGGCGGGCCCAAAGGACGCCGGCGAGGCGGTCCAGTTCATCCTGCGTCGGCTGCACGTGCCGGCGGTAGCGGGAGACGGCGACGTCCACGAGGCGCAGGTCGAGCACCCCGCCTGCCCAGAGCAGGAAGGCGAGCGACCACAGCCGCGGGCCGCGTCCGGCGCCAGCCCAGTCGACCATGACCAGGCTGCGCTCGCCGACCTGGATCGCGTTGGCAGGGACGAAGTCGGGGTGCACGAACGCGTGTGGCAGGTCGGCGGCGTCGTCGATCCCGGCAACCGCGTCGAGCAGCATGGCGCACCGCGCTTCGTCGGCACCGCTGCTGCTGGCCAGCGTGGTCTGGAGCAGGGCGAGCGCCGCCCCGACCTCCTCCTCAGGTCCGCCGGTCGGCGCCAGGTGGTGCCACGCCCCGCCGGCCCGTACGCCGTGCGCGAGTCTTTGGTGCAGGCTGCCCAGCAACCCGCCGAGCACGGCGAAGGTCGTCCCTGGCCGCTGTGAGTCCTCTCCCACCACGAAGCCGGTGACGAGCACTCCTCGACCGTCCAGAGTGGATACCGGTCCGACGCGGCGCTCGGCCGGGAAGCCCGCCGCCTCCAGGCGGTCCAGGATGACGGCGTCCTCCTCGACCGCCGCGACGGGGCGCTGCGGTGGAAAGATCCGCACCACCCACGTCGAGCCGTCGGCGCGGTCAGCTCGCCAGACGTCACGGTCCAGCGCGGCCAGACCGGTGATCGGCACGCCGTAGGCCGACTCCAGATGGGCGATCACCGAGTCGCCGGGAACGCCCACGCGCCCAAGAGTAGTCGGACGCCCGGCGTGGCTTCGACGTTGGCGTTGAGCGTCGACCTCAACGGGTTGATTCGGAGCGCTTGGGCAGCTTCCAGTTCGTCCTCGGGTAGTGGCAGGTATAGCCGTTCGGGAACTTCTCCAGATAGTCCTGGTGCTCCGGCTCGGCCTCCCAGAATGGTCCGGCCGCCGTCACCTCGGTGACCACCTTGCCTGGCCACAGTCCAGACGCGTCGACGTCCGCGATCGTCTCCTCGGCAACGTGTTTCTGCTCGTCGCTGGTGTAGAAGATGGCCGAGCGGTAGCTGGTGCCGATGTCGTTGCCCTGCCGGTTGCGCGTAGTCGGGTCGTGCACCTGGAAGAAGAACTCCAGCAAGTCGCGGAACGACAGGACACTCGGGTCGAAGACGACCTCGAGGGCCTCGGCGTGCGTTCCGTGGTTACGGTAGGTGGCGTTTGGGACATCACCGCCCGAATAGCCCACGCGCGTGCTGAGCACACCACGGCGCTTACGGATGAGGTCCTGCATGCCCCAGAAGCAACCACCGGCGAGGATCGCCGTCTCGGTGTTCGCGGTCATCACGTCAGCTCCTTAGCTCTCATCCGCCGAGTCCTCCTACCGAGGTTACGGCCAAAACACCCCACCGGGGCGCTTGCCGCCGCGCGCGGCGTGCGGGGTTGGTCGTGGCCCACTCGGTGAGCTGGGTGGCATTGGTGCCTGGCAGGTGCACTCGCGTAACCCAGTGATCTCAGCGGATGATCACCGTGTTGCGGTGGTGCCTAAGGGAACGCATCTCCGCCACCCAGGTCGCCCAGGCCGCGAACGTGGCAAGGGTCGAGCTGTTGCGCAAAGGGCTACGCGCGGGCCCACCGCTACTTGGCCTTGCGCGGGGGCATGCAGCCGAGGGTGGGCAGCGCAGTGTCGTTCGGCATCGGCTTGCCTGCGCACGCGGCTGGGTGGTTGAGGTGGAACAGCTGGTTGTCGCCCCGATCGCAGGCGTACTGCCACATGAGTGCGCCCGGACCGGTGTAGTCGCCCTGCACGTCGACGCAGAGCTGGCTGTTGCGGTTGAGCAGCTGGTAGTAGCCGCCGCCGCTGGGGATCAGGGTGAACTGCTGGTTGTGTCCGGGGCCGCAGTCCTCCTGGGCGATCTGCGCGCGGAGGGCGGTGCTCGAGCCGATGACGCCGAGGCACTTGTTGGTGGCGGTCACGATCAGCCGGTAGTTGCCGTCGTCGCTGGGCGACAGCTCGAACAGGCTGTACATCTGGTTGGTGCAGTTGCCCTGGGTCAACACACCGGAGGTCGGGTCCACGGTGCCGCACAGGCCGCTGTGTTTGGCCTGGATCGTGCGCGCGTCCCAGCTGACGCACTGGATGTCCCACCAGTTGCCACCATCGTTGTTCGGTCCGTTGACGCGGTCCGAGCCGTACGTACCGACGCCGTAGCCCGCCTGGCCGTTCAGGCTGGTGCAGTCGCCCCAACCGGCGGCCACCCCGGGCACCATGCTCGCCACCCAGGCCAGCTGGGCGCCGGAGAGCTCAGCGAAGCCCCCCGCGTTGGAGCAGCCCGAGTCAAACGGCGAGGTGTGGGTGAAGCTCGCGACGCCCACCTCCACCGGCGCAGCCGTGTGCGCGTTCACCACCAGCGGGCCGCCGCTATCGCCGAAGCAGACGGTGGTTGACTCCGATCCGGCGCCGATCATCAGCGCCTCGTTCCAGTCGTCGAACCAGTACCACGGGTTGAAGATGCCATCCATGTCGTCGTCGCTGCGGATCGTGGTGTCGGCGGCCTGGAAGAAACCGGCCGTGCTCGGATCGTTCGCCGTGGTCTCGCCCGTGCCCATGATGGTGGCCGGAGTACCACCGGTGTAGTCCGCGGGCGTGAACGGCGCGCCGACCTGAATCGGCCGGATGTCGGTGGTCAGCGCGGCCGAGACCTTGACCAGCGCCAGGTCGTGCCCGTCCGTGTGATCGCCGGTCCACAGTGGATGGACGGTGAACGTGCCGCTGCCGTTGGTGTGACTCGTGGCCACGCCGGTTTGGCCGTGCAGTTCCGCCACGTCGCAGTGAGCCGCGGTGAGCAGCCACTCGGCCGCGATGACCGAACTGCCACAGAAGGGCGAGAAGAAGCCAAACCCCGCGACACCGAGGTCGGCGTAGTACGGGAACATCGAGAACGGGACGGTATTGCCGCCAACGATGGCGATCGCGGACGGGAGCATCGTCGGTTTCAGCAGGGGCGTCGTCGGGTCGCCGGATGCGTTGGGGTGGTCGGGTGCTGTGGTTGGTCGTGAGCATGCCGCGGCAACGAGGACGAGTGTGAGACCGAGGGCTGCTGCACGGCTGAGGCGGCGCGACGCATTGATGGCCATAGCGGACTCCGAGGGTTGGTGGGTCTGTGGCCACGGTAAGGTGATCATGGTCGGCCAAGCATGGGGAACGGTTACCCATTTTCCTTCCCGGAGCACCCACGTTCCGGCGAGCCCGGACTCGGTCGGCCCATGGTGAGGCTTTCGCCCAGCGGAACAGGTGGCGCGAGCGCGGCGAGTTCACGGCAACGATGGGGCGTGGCGATGTGGTGCGCGTGCGTACCACGGCCGTGGTCGGGAGGCGGTCATGAACCTTGCCTGGGACTGGATTGTCGTCGGCGCCGGTTCCGCCGGCGCGGTGATGGCCGCCCGCCTCGCCGAGCACGCGGAGGCGGCCGTGCTGCTGCTGGAGGCCGGTCGCGACTTTCGCGGCGCCGAAACCCCCCATGCGTTCCACACCGCCGAGCTCGACATGGACCCCGCGTCCAACCCGGACTTCTGGTGGCCGAACGTCACGGCCGTACGCAACCCGCACCAGGAGGAGCAGTTCTACCCGCGTGGTCGGGGAGTCGGTGGCACGTCCACCGTGAATGCCATGTTCGCCATTCGCGGTGCACCTGCGGACTTCGACGCGTGGGCGCGGGCCGGGGTGCGCGGCTGGGCCTTCGATGACGTGCTCCCGTCCTACTGCAAGCTCGAGGACGACCAGCAGTTCGGGGACAGGGCATACCACGGCACGGGCGGGCCCATTCCCGTCTTCCGGGAACCGCAGGACGGCTGGGGCGCGATAGACCTGGCTTTCGCCGAAGCAGTGAACGATCTGGGCTACGCCTGGTCCGAGGACCATAACGCCCCGGGCGCGACCGGCCTGAGCCCATTCGGGGTCAGCATGCGCGACGGCCGCCGCCGCGTGTCCACCAACGACGGCTACCTCGAACCGTGCCGGGATCGCCCGAACCTCACTG
Source organism: Micromonosporaceae bacterium (assembly GCA_036557785.1). Lineage (GTDB taxonomy): Bacteria > Actinomycetota > Actinomycetes > Mycobacteriales > Micromonosporaceae > DATBGZ01. The sequence continues at coordinate 11,544 of DATBGZ010000036.1, read as the reverse complement.
TCCGCGGCGACAGCCAAGCCGCCACGGTGCTCCTGGACGGCACGCGCGCGGTGGGTGTGCGGCTGGTCGGCGGTGAGGAGTTGCGGGTCCGCGCGGGCGGCGAAGTCATCGTGTGCTGCGGGGCTGTCCACTCGCCCGCGCTGCTGCTGCGCTCGGGCATCGGCCCGGCCGACGAGTTGGCCGCGCTCGGCATCGCGTCGATCGTCGACCTGCCGGTGGGACGGGCACTGCAGGATCACCCCTGCCTGCTGATCCCTTTGCCGAGCAAGCACGGCCTGCCCAAGCCGCGCGGTGGGCGGGTCAGCAACTGCCTGCTGCGGTATGCCTCCGCGCCGAGCGGCGGCGACGAGGACGACATGTTCCTCGTCCCGAACAATGGCCACCCGCCGCTCGGCGGGAAGGCCCTGCTCGTCTCGCAGCTTGAGCAGGTCTTCTCGCGGGGCCGGCTGACGCTCCGTTCGCCCGACCCGCTCGACGAGCCGTACCTCGAGCAGGCAGTGCTCACCGACACCCGCGACCTGGACCGGATGGTCGCGTCGCTCGATCTGGTGCGCGAATGCGCCGCGCGTCCCGCGTTCCGGGCCGTCCTGGACGGACCGCTCGAACTGCCCGACCCTCGGGACGTGCCGGCGCTGGTCGTCGACAGCGCCCACCTGTCGTGCACCTGCCCGATGGGCGCGGCGGATGACCCAGTCAGCGTCCTGGATCCCGAATGCCGGGTGCTGGGAGTGGACGGGCTGCGGGTGGTGGACGCCTCGATCTTCCCGTCCGCGCCCCGAGCGAATCCGAACCTGACCGTCATCATGGCCGCCGAACACGCCGCCGGTCGCATCCGCACCAGAGCTGGAAGTGGAACATGACGCAGACCGCCAAGCCGGCTACCCGCTCCACCGTCGCGGCTCGGGTCGCGGCACTGGAGCAGCGACTCGCGCGGCTCGAGGCACAGCAGGAGATCAGGGCCCTGCAGCACAAGTACGGCTACTACCTCGACAAGTGCCACTACCGCGAGGTCACGCAGCTGTTCAGCGACCAGGCCGAGGTGTACTTCTGCGGTGGGCTCTACCAGGGCCGTGCGGGCATCGAACGGCTCTACATTGGACGGTTCGGGACGCGGTTCGTGGCGGGACACAACGGGCCGGTCTTCGGCTTCCTGCTCGACCACCCGCAGATGCAGGACGTGGTCACCGTCGCCGACGATGCCCGCACCGCACACGGGCGGTTCCGCTCGGTCATGCAGGCCGGCCTGCACTACTCAGCCAGGGACTCCTTCCCCGGCACCACGTCCTATGAACAGTGGTGGGAGGGCGGGATCTACGAGAACGAGTACGTCAAGGAGGACGGCGTCTGGAAGTTCCAGCGACTGCAGTACCGGCCCTTCTGGCACGGCGATTACGCCAAGGGCTGGGCAAAGACCGACCCGATGTCGGCGGTCATCCCAACCACGACCTTTCCTGAGGACCCGCTGGGCCCCGACGAGCTGACCGGCGATTTCCAGCTCTTCCCGCACACCGACACGGTCCCGTTCCACTACCCCCACCCGGTGACCGGCCAGGAGTGGGACCCCGAGGCCGGCCGGGCGCTGGGCTGACCATGACGGAACCAGCCCCCCTTTCTACCGGCGGCGAGGTCGGCTACCTGCGGATCGCCACCGAGGAGGCGTGGGGTCCCACGGAGTTGTTCGATATCTACCGCCGGATGCTCGGCACCGGCGAGGGTGGCAAGGGCTTCCAGAGCCTGATGGGCCACTACCTGACCAGCGAGGCCGACCGACCTCGGTTCGTGCGGGACCGTCTGGCGGACATCGGTGCGCAGCGGCTCGCCGACATGGATGCTGCGGGCATCGACCACGCCGTGCTCGCCCTCACCTCGCCCGGCACCCAGGTGCTGGAGGGCGCTGCCGCGCGCGAGATCGCCCGCGCGTCAAATGACCAGCTCGCCGAGGCGTGCCGGGCGCACCCCACGCGGTTCTCGGGGCTGGCGGCGGTGGGCTTCGAGGACGCACCGTCAGCGGTCAGCGAGCTTGAGCGCGCGGTCACCGATCTCGGCCTGAAAGGCCTGATCTGCAACTCCCACATCCGCGGCCACTATCTCGACGAACCGCAATTCGCACCGATCCTGGAGGCGGTCGACGGGCTCGACGTACCGCTCTACCTGCACCCCAACACCCCCAACGACATGATGATCGACACGCTGGCCCGGTCGGGGTTGGACGGAGCGATCTACGGCTTCGCGGTGGAGACCGGCATGCACCTGCTCCGGATCATCACCGCTGGTGTTCTCGACCGCTTCCCCGGCCTGCGGATCGTGGTCGGCCACCTCGGCGAGGCGCTGCCGTTCTGGCTCTACCGGCTCGATTACATGCACCGTGGCCAGGTGGCGTCGCGGCGTTATGCGGCGATGAAACCATTGGAGTTGACCATTTCGGAGTACTTCCGGCGCAATATCTGGGTCACGACCAGCGGGATGCCCTGGGGTCCACCGATCATGTTCGCGCGCGAGGTTCTCGGCGCGGACCGGGTGATGTACGCGATGGACTACCCCTATCAGTACGTCGCCGACGAGGTGCGGATGCAGGACGAGCTGCCGCTGAGCGCCAGCGAGAAGAAGGAGTTCTTCCAGGACATCGCGGTCCGGGTCTTCGGTCTCGACGAGCCAGGGATTCGCGGCTGACACCACTGTGGACACGGACACGGCACAGGGCAGTGCTGCCTGAGTTATGCATGGTCGTGCGATCCCTCGGTTGACCAGGCGGCGTGTGCACATGTGGCCGGCACGAACAAACCCCGACGTGCATGTGGGGTGCGAACGGTTCTTCCGGCCCGGCTACCTGACGAACCTGGTACCCAACTGGATCCCTGCCCTCGAGGGCGCCGCGAGAAGCTGGAGAAAGGCGCCAAGGTCGCGGACATCGGTTGCGGCGGCGGCGCTTCGTCGGTGCTGTTGGCCCGGGCGTTCCCAAGCCTCCGTCATCCACGCCTCGGACTACCACGAGGGCTCTATCGACCTGGCCGAAAGAACGCCGCGGACGCGGGGGCAGCCTCCATCATGGCCTCAGCCGCGGCCGATCCAGGGCATGGCCGTGGCGGTGATGGTCAGGAAAGCGATGTTGGTGTCCAGCGGTAGCTCGGCCATGGCGAGCACGGCGTCGGCGGCGTGGCTGGGATCGAATGTCGGTTCGGGCCGGATCGATCCGTCGGCCTGAGGTACGCCGCTCACGATCCGATCGGCCATAGCTGTCGCGGCATTGCCGATATCGATTTGGCCGCAGGCGATGCCGTACCGGCGGCCGTCGAGGGCGAGCTGTTTGGTCAGCCCGGTGATGGCGTGCTTGGTGGCGGTGTAAGCGGCATTGCCTGGGCGAGGGCTGTGCGCGGAGATCGAGCCGTTGTTGATGATCCTGCCGCCGGCCGGGTCCTGGTAGCGCATCACGCGGAAGGCGTGCCGGGCACACAGGAACGTTCCGGTGAGGTTGGTGGCGACCGCGTCCAGCCACTCGTCAACGTCGATCTCATCGACGGTGCCGGCGGGACCGAAGCTGCCGGCGTTGTTGAACAGCAGGTCGACCCGACCGAACGCGTCGGTCGTTGCCTGGAAGAGCGCGGCGACGGAGTGCGGCTCGCGTACGTCGGTCGGTACGCAGAGGGCACCGGCGTGCTTTCCTGCCGTCTCGACGAGCGCCTCGCGGCGTCGACCGGCGAGCACCACCCGGTAGCCGCGGTCGAGCAGTCGTGTCGCCGTGGCGCGACCGATCCCGGAACCCGCTCCCGTCACCACGGCGACGGGTTCGCTGATGTCATTACTCTCTTTGTGCACGGCGACCTTCCCGGATTGCTTTCGTCCGCTGTCCTCGGTGATGCCCGCGGCGACCTTGAAACCAGAGTTGTACGGCCGCGCATCCATGGAGGAGATCCAGAGCGTGGCGTACCAGAAGACACCTTGCCACATCAGACCGTCGACGCTTCGTCCGGCCGCGAGCCCGCCCGGCGCCCGTTGACAGCGGGTCAGGATCGGGAAGGATTCGACGGGTGGCGACAGTAGCGACGGCGCGTGGCCCGGTCGAGGCGGGTCAACTCGGCCGTACCCTCATGCATGAGCACGTGTACGTGCTGACCGCGGAGGTTCAGCAGAATTACCCGGATGAGTGGGGCGACGAGGACGACCGTGTCGCCGATGCGGTACGGCGACTCGGTGCGCTGCCCAAGAACGGGATCAGCACGATCGTCGATGTGACCGCGATCGGCCAGGGCAGGAACATCCCGCGGGTGAAGCGTATTGCGGACCAATTGCCGGACCTGAACATCGTGGTCGCCACCGGCATCTATACGTTTGATGAGGTGCCGTTGTACTTCTCCCGGCGGCCGCCGGAGGCGATGAGCGAGTTGTTCGTCCGCGACATCACCGAAGGCATCGCCGGTACCGGCGTCAAGGCCGGCATGCTCAAATGCGCCGTGGACGCCAAGGGCCTCACCGGGGGCGTCGAAGCGGTGCTTCGCGCCGTTGCCAGGGCGCATACCCAGACACACGGCACGCCGGTCACGATCCACACCCATGCCGAGGGCCAGCACGGTCCCGCCATCCTCGACGTGCTCAGGCAGGAAGGTGTCGACCTGGACCGCGTTGTGCTCGGCCACAGCGGCGATGCCATCGGCCACCCCGACTACCTGGAGAGCATGGTCCGCGCCGGATTGACCCTGGGCATGGACCGCTTCGGCATCGACCACATCGCCGGCTTCGAGGAACGTGCGGACCTGGTCGTCGACCTGTGCCGGCGTGGCCTGGCCGACCGGATAGTGCTCTCCCACGACACCTGCTGCTACATCGACTGGTTCGCGCCCGGCTCGCTGGCCGGGCTCAAGCACTGGCACTACCTGCACGTCAGCCAGGACGTGCTGCCCTACCTGCGCGAGCACGGAGTCAGCGAGGACGAGATCGACGCCATGCTCGTGCGCAACCCCGCTCGCATCCTCGCTGCACCGTGAGGCCGCTATGAGGAACGTACCCAGAAGTCGTGGGGATAACGACCGGGGCGAAATCCCTGAGCCTCGACCATGGCAGCCGCCTCACCGAAGCCGTGCGTCAACGCAATGGGGTCGTGAGCGTCGCTCCCGAAAGTCACGGCAGTCCCGCCTTCCTCCCACCACCAACGGACGACCGCCGGGGATAGGGGAACGCGGGTGTTGACCTCCAGGACCCGCCCGGTCTCGGCCAAGAGCCGCAGAGCATGGCGGAACTCGTCCTCGAACGTGTTCGCGTCAAACGGTCCGGCCCCCGCGGGCCAGAAGCGGACGGGGAAGTCGATGTGAGCCAGCACGGCAAACGTGTCACTCTCCGCGATAAGCCTGGCGACCTCAGCCAGATACTCGCGGACAACGTCGGCAGCATCTCGGCGCTGGTAAAGACCAGGCGGCGCCGCATACCCGCCGCCGTCCGGAAGGCAGTGCTGGGAGCCGAGGACCCGATCGAAGGAGCCACTGGCCAGGAGCTTCGCGACAGCGCTGGAGTGCCAATGCGGCTCGCCCACCTCAAGCCCGGTGAGGATCCTGACGTCAGGAAAGCGTTCGCGGCACATCTCGATCGCCGCGAGATATCCGGCCACATCGAGCTCCGGGGGCGTCACAACGCGGTCCGGGTCGGCCAATGACTCATAGACATCGACAGTGCCGGGTGGAAGGCGCCAGGCCGTGTGGTCGACGTGCTCGGTGAACGCAATGGCCGGTAGACCAAGCTCAACGGCGCGGGCACAGGTGCGTTCCATCGAGCCTCTCGGGGCGTCATAGGACCACTCGCTGTGCACGTGGCTGTCAGCAGGCAAAGTCACGAGCCCTCCATCGTACTGAACATGTTGACCATCCAGCTGCTATGCCGCGCATACGTCGTCACCGTACGGCGCGTTGCCCGAGGGCGTCGCCCTGATCCACCAGACCGGACTTCGGCGTTCTCGAAGAGCCAGCCGTACTGATCGTGATGCGCGCTCACGGACTGCCTTCGCGTGGCGAGGCTGTCCATCACGCTGCGTGAGCAGCCCCGCACGACCATAGAGTCGGCATGGCGACGCTTCCAGCGGTTCCTCTGCGACGACGGTCAGTATCGACCAATGCCGACACGCAGGAGGTGGCGATGGCAACGATGCTGGGACGAGTCTTGACCTACTCGGTGGTGTTCGCGGCGGCAGCGGCCGCGAGCGTTGTGGCGGCAGGCCCGGCCGAGGCGATCGTCATCCCAAGCTACGGCTTCTCGTGGCACTACGACAGCCCGACGTCGTTTGCCTACCAGGCATGGTTGCCCGGCGTCGCGCTGAACGGCACGGGTACCGACAGCGGTACCAGTCGCACGACGTTGGGGACCCTGACCGACAAACTCGTTGATGGCAACTGCGCGGTGGCGTTGGGCAGCGGGGACAATGACGTCGGCCTGTTCTCGAAGCAGGTGTGCGATGCCCAGCCGGCCGCTACGTTCGCGATCCGAGCCTTCACCGGAGCGTTGACCTTCAAGTTGTGCTGGGAGCCGGCGTCGCCACCTCCGTACGGCTTGTGCATCGTGATCAAGATTCCGTCTTCGGTCGGTGACTCCGCGCTGCGGACCACCGGCACCGGCGCATCCTGGACCTACGCTCCGATAGCTTCCTGGTATGCCTTCAGCCTTACGCGGCCGGGTGTCCATGTCTTCGGTAATGCCTATGACTCGAACCCGGTTGCGGTGCCGCTGTCGGGCGCGGTGCAGAACACGTCGAGCGGCTGGACCTGCGCCACAGCAAGCGCGGTCCATCTCAATGAAGACGTCAACGCATCGGTGTGCGCGGCGGGTCAACAGGAAACCCTTTCCGGCACCCTCACCGGCGCATCGATGACATTGCATGCCTGTAGTGACGGCCTGCTCGGGCCGCCCTGGTGCATCGCGATCCCACTACCCGCCACGCTGCCGTGATCAATGGCCGTTCCTCGCGCGACGTTCAGCTAGCCCAGCCGCAGTCATCGGTGGTCAGGCCGACTCGCGGATCACCAGCTCGGTCGGGAGGATCAGCGCCGGCTCAACCTCCTCGCCGGCGCTCAGGCGCAGCAACTGACGCACCAGGCTTCGCCCGATCTCCGCGATCGGTTGCCGGACAGTCGTCAGCGCTGGTTCGGTATAGCGCGCCACCTCAACATCATCGAAGCCGACAATCGCGACGTCCTCGGGTACGCGACGACCGGCCTGCCGGAGGACTCGGAGTGCACCGTCGGCCATGAGGTCGGATGCGACGAACACCGCGTCGAGGCGCGGGTCGTCCTCGAGGAGCGTCCGCATGGCTTCGGCGCCGCACTCGCGAGTGAAATCGCCAATCGCCACAAGAGAGCGTCGGCGGGAACCAGCGAGTGCCTGACGATAGCCGGTCAGCCGATCCATGCCGGCCACCATGTCCTGCGGGCCAGCAATGGTCGCGATGCGCCGCCGGCCCTGGTCGAGCAGGTAGGTTATGGCTTTCTGCACGCCACCGGCGTGGTCGACATCGACATATGGGATAGGGGACGCGCCGATCGGCCGTCCATTGGCAACAACCGGGATTCCCATGCGGTGCAAGGAATTGGGCAGCGGGTCCGCGCCGTGCATCGACGCGATCATGACACCGTCCACAAGCCCGCCGCCGACGAAACGCTCGATGCGGGCGTGGCTGGTCGGAGAGGTGGCCAGGGTCAGGACGAGCTGCTTGTCAGCCAGCTCCAGCTCTTCGCTCGCCCCCTTGATGAGACCGGGAAAGAACAGGTCGTCGGAGAACACGCGCCCGGCCGGCTCGGGTACGACGAACGCGAACAGGCCGGTGCGCTGCGTCACCAGGCTGCGGGCGGCCGGGTTGGGGAGATACCCGAGCTCCGCGATCGCCCGGCGAACGGCCTCGCGGATCGCCGGCGCCACCTTCTCGGAACCGTTGACGACGCGGGACGCGGTGGCTCGCGAGACGCCAGCCCGGGACGCTACCCGCTCGAGCGTCGGCCGTTCACGTGAAGTCATGTGCAGCAAACCCATTCTCTTCAGTCGCATCGGATTCTCTCATCCTTCTCTGCTGGCTTCTCTGCTGGCAGAGGTCCGGACCGCGGCCGACCCGCGGTCCGGACCGAGTCACCAGTCAGTGCCCGAAGGTGAACCAGTTGACGTTGACGAAGTCGGCCGGTTGGCCGCTGGTGAAGCGGAGGAACACCGTGTGCGTACCGGTGACCCCGGATATGTTGGCCGGCACCGTCCGCCAGGTCTGCCAGCCGCCGGTATTCGCTATGGCGAAGCTGCCGATCGGTGCGTTGTTCACATTGTCCAGGCGAACCTCGACCAATCCGCTGACACCGCCGGCCGCACCGGAGGCGACCCGGGCGACAAACTGATGGGCGGCGGAAGACCCGAAGTTCACACTGTCGTACCGCGCCCAGTCTCCGTTCGCGATGTAGCCGATGTCCTGGCCGCCGCCGGTGTCGGTGGTCGCCTCGGTCTGAACGCCGGACTGGGCGTTGAAGCTCTCAGCTTGGAGGGTGCTGTATGCGTCGCGCCCGCCGGGCGGAGCTGTGGTGGGCGGAGTGGTCGTCGGTGGTGCGGTCGTGCCAGTCGAGGTGTAGACCGCCACGTAGTCGACCAGCATCGGCACACCGGACTGGGTGGACGAGGTAGGGCCGCCGCCGAAGGCGGCCGGGAAGCCACCGCCCATAGCGACATTCAGGATGATGAAGAAGCCGTGGTGGACGGCGTTGTTCCAGGTGGTCGCTGAGACCTGGTTCGCGTTAATTGAAAAGAACTGGGCGCCGTCGAGGTACCAGCGGATCTGTTCCGGCGAGATGCTGCGGTCGACCTCCATCGCGTACGTGTGGAAGCCGGTCTGGCAGCCGCCGCAGGCGTGCTCGCCGCTGCCGATGCCGGTCGTCTCGTTGCATTCGCCACCCGGACTCGTTCCACAGTGGAGCGTTGCGAACTCGGAGCTGCGACCGTTGATGTCCTCCATGATGTCGACCTCGCCAATGCTCGGCCAGTTGGTCGCTCCCACCGGCCGGGCGGCTGCACCGAGCATCCAGAATGCCGGCCAGTAGCCGGCCGCGGCCGCGCCGCTGACGTTCGGCTGCTGGATCGACGCCTGGACCCGCAGCTTGCCGCCGGCTGGAGCTGCGAGGTCGGTGCGCTGTGTCTCGACTCGGCCGGAGGTCCACTGGCCGGAAGCATTGCGCAGCGGCTTGATCACCAGGTGTCCGGCGCCGTCCTGGAAGACGTTGGCCGTGCTGTTGGTCATGGTCTCCACCTCGCCGGTGCCCCAGTTGGCGGCACCGCCGGGGTAACCGGTTCCGGTGTCGTAGAGCCAGTTGCCGGTGTTGAGCCCGGTGTTGGCCGAGCCGGTGAAGTCGTCGCTGAAGACCAGCGACCAGCCCGAGGGCGTCGGCGGTACCGAGGCCTGAGCGGTGTGGATGAGCAGGGCAGTGCTGAGTAGCGCAGCCGCGGCCGTGATGGCGAGGACCAGGCGACGGCGTGTGCGGTGAAGCGTGGAGTGCGTCATCGTGCGACCTTCCTCAGACGGTTTGGCGGGTTGTGAGAGCGCTCTCACAGTTTCTACCGCGTCAGGCGTACTCGTGTCAAGCAACGTCGATTCCCGGGATGCGCGCACGTGAAACCGCTCTCACGCCCGCGCGGTCAGCAGAGCCCGACATCCCGTACATTTGGATCCGCTCATGAGAAGAAACCTCGGGTTGGCGGCTACCGGTCGGGATCCTTCGGCGCTGGGACCAGCGCCGCCAGCAGGGCGGGAAACGACGGCGCCATGCGGATCGGTGGGATCTGCTCGTCGTGCACCCACTGGTAGACGGCGGGATCCCCTGGGCGCAGCAGGATCAGTTGGTCCCCGAAACCGTCGCCGGCGATCGCCACCACCGTCTGGCCCATCCGCTCGGAGACGCTGGCCGACCGGTACTCGACCGAGTACGCGTCCGATGGTGCGCCAACGCCGTAGAAGCACTCGATCTCGAACTCGTGCCTGCTCGGGAAGTCCAGGAAGCACGGCACCGGAGCCCCACCGTTCACAGTGGACAGAAATCGGCGGTACTCCGATGGGAGCGGACCGAACGCCGTCTCCACCACCGCCAGCTGGTCCGCGGTTGCCGGTGGCAGCGGTACGATCTTCTTCGCGTAGGTGAACCGGACCGGGTACGGCTGCGCCATCGCCCGATCGTATCCGGGCGAACGGCCATGACGTCGACCTCAACGGGCGTCCGCCGACCTCTCGGATAGCCGGCACGCCCGGTTCAGCGTGGACGACAACGCTCGATGGCGCGCTAGCGGTTCTGACCGCGCAGCGTCCGTAGCCGCTGCTGGTACTCCTCTGCGTCGATCTCACCGCGCGCGAACCGCTCGGCCAGGATCTGCTCGGCCGACGGCCCGGGCGGCGGCGTGCCGCCGCGTGTCGCGCCGCGGATCACCAGCACCACGACGCAGACGAGCAGAACGAGCAGGGCGAGGGTGGTCAGGGCGCCGAGGATGCCCGCGAGGCCCACGCCTGCGACGTGTCCGACCATGATGGCGCCTCCCCAGTTGTGGATACCTTGTCCAGCGTAGTCCGGCAGTCGAGGCGCCGGTTGGGGGCAAACGACCCGGCATCGGGGGGACGTGAACATCGCCGACTTCGTCATGAACGTCGTGGCCAACGGCAAGGAGAACTTCTATGAGACAGTGACACTGACCTGATCTGGCACAACGGGCTCGTCACATCGCAAGGTCGGCGCCGCCCGCGTGAACGTCCTTGACGTCGGTCCATGCTTCCACGCCTCAGACCTGAGCGGGGTTGCGACCTGTGCCGCCGAGCCCGAGCACGAAGACCCGTTCTCCTGCTCGGGTGTCCATACACGGGTCTGGCTTGCTGCTTCAGCGGGTTGAGTATGTGCGCTACTCATGACAAGGTGCGACCGCGACCGTACGGTCTCGGGCATGACTTCCCCGGAAAGCACGGGTACCGGCTCACCCACCAATCGTCGGGGTCGGTGGGCACTGATCGTGATGCCGATCGTCGTGCTGCTCGCCGGCGGCGGTGTGGCGGCCTGGCTGTTGACCAGATCCGGCACCACCGAGTCGCTCGTCAGCTCACCAAGCCTTCCCGCTTCCCCGAGCCGCGCGACTTCGCCACCGGTACCGAGCAGCGGTTCGGCCGGGTCGGGCATCGGCTGGATTACCAACATCAAGGCGACTATCACCGACCACTGGCCGCCGCCCTGCACGCCGAGCCCGAGCGATCCGTTCTGTTTGGCGCCAGAGCAGGGCTACATCATCATCGCCGTCACCTTCGATCCGCTGGATGGGCATACCGGTTCGGACCTGCTCGACGGGCCCGTCACGCTTACCAGCGCGAGCGGCACGGTCCACACTGTCGAGGCCGCCGGGTTCCAGCCCATCGGCGGCGTGTCGGTGAACTTCATGCTGTTCACCGTCGAGCTTGCCGAGGGCATCGACTTCACGCTGAACTGGCCCGGTTATCCGTCACTGCCGCTCACGGTCACCCCGGGCTAACGGGGCCTGCAGCACGGCAGCCAGTTCCTCACGGTCGTGCACGCC
>DATBGZ010000035.1:0-18659 GCA_036557785.1 Micromonosporaceae bacterium | reverse complement strand
GCCCCGGGCGAGCTGGACAATGTCATCAATACCGAGAACATCATCGGTGGCGGCGGCAACGACACCTTGACCGGCAACGCGGGGCCCAACGTCATTCGTGGCCTCGGCGGCAACGACATGATCGATGGCGCCGCCGGGATCGACACCGTCAGCTATGACGAACGCGGCACACCGGTGAACGTCAGCCTTGACGGCGTGGCCAACGACGGAGCCCCGGGCGAGCTGGACAATGTCATCAATACCGAGAACATCATCGGTGGCGGCGGCAACGACACCTTGACCGGCAACGCGGGGCCCAACGTCATTCGTGGCCTCGGCGGCAACGACATGATCGATGGCGCCGCCGGCCGCGACATCATCGACGGCGGCGGCGGAACCGACACTGCCACCTACGCCGACCACCCCACCGCCGTGGCCGTCAGCCTTGACGGTCTGGCTAACGACGGCGTTCCGGGCGAGCTGGACAATGTCATCAATACCGAGAGCATCATCGGTGGCGGCGGCAGCGACACCTTGACGGGAAACGCGGGGCCCAACGTCATTCGTGGCCTCGGCGGCAACGACCAGCTGCGGGGACTCGCCGGAAACGACCTGCTCATCGGAGACACCGGCACGGACGTCGCCGACGGCGGCGCCGGAAGCGACCTCTGCCAGGCCGAACGCGTGCTCAGCTGCCCCTAAAGGAGACGGCCGTGAGTAGTTGCCTGAGCAGGTCCACGGACTCGGCCGGCGTGAGCCCCCCGACGTCGATCGTCCCTACGACTGGTGCCCGTCGGACCCAGTGAGAACCGCAGGGGTGGCGGACACCACCGCTGCGCATTGCGTTTGCCCAGCTCGGCGGGCTGCTTGGCGAAGTGGTGCGGAGGGCCAGGGATTCGAACCCTGGAGGAGTGTCACCACCCCTAGCGGTTTTCAAGACCGCCGCCATCGGCCACTAGGCGAGCCCTCCCGGCCGGGCACGGCTCCCCCCTTCCCGTTGATCTAGGGCGTAAGGCCGTGATCGGAGATCAACTCACGGTCGCGCGCCCTAGATCAACGGGGTGGAAGCGCGCCCGGGGCCCAGTCTGCCAGACGCCCGGCACGGTGACGCGGGGGAAACGGGCGGGCGGTGCGGGCGCGTCGCCCGCGATCTCGCCGGATCGCGGCTCCGGTAGCGACTAGGGTCCGGGGCAGGAGAGAGGAGCCGCCGTGGAGCTGCTGAACTCGGGCAAGGTGCGAGATGTCTACGCGGACGGCGACGACCTGATCCTCGTCGCCTCCGACCGGGTCTCCGTCTTCGATGTCGTGCTGCCCACCCCGATCCCCGACAAGGGCGCCATCCTCACCCGGCTGTCCCTGTGGTGGTTCGAGCAGCTCGCCGACCTCGTGCCCAACCACGTCATCTCGGCCACCGACGTGCCGGGCGAGTGGGCCGGCCGGGCGATCCGATGCCGCCGGCTCGCCATGGTCGCGGTGGAGTGCGTGGCCCGGGGGTATCTCACCGGCAGCGGCCTGGCCGAGTACCGGGGAACCGGGACGGTCTGCGGCATCGCCCTGCCCGGCGGCCTGACGGAGGCGTCGAAGCTGCCCGAGGCGATCTTCACCCCGACGACGAAGGCAGCCCAGGGCCAGCACGACACCGCGATGAGCTTCGCCGATGTCGTCGCGCAGGAGGGCAAGCACGATGCCGAGGCGCTGCGGCGGATCACCATGGAGATCTACCGGCGCGGATCAGAGATCGCGCGGAGCCGCGGCATCATCATCGCGGACACGAAGGTCGAGTTCGGTCGCGACGACACCGGTCGCCTGATCCTCGCCGACGAGGTGCTCACCCCGGACTCGTCCCGCTTCTGGGATGCGGCGTCCTGGCAGCCGGGCCGCTCCCAGGATTCGTTCGACAAGCAGATCGTGCGTGACTGGGCGGCGGGGACGGGATGGGACAAGACCCCGCCCGGTCCGCCGGTACCATCGCACATCGTCGAGCGGGCCCGCACCCGGTACATCGAGGTGTACGAACGCCTCACCGGGAAGCCGTGGTGACGATGCACGCCGTGACGATTGCTGGGCCGGGTGGGCCCGACGTCCTGACATGGTCCGAAGTGGACGATCCCACGGCCGGACCCGATGAGGTCCTCATCCAGATCGCGGCCGCCGGGGTGAACCGGGCGGACCTGCTCCAGCGGGCCGGCTTCTATCCGCCACCCCCGGGCGCCTCACCCTACCCGGGCCTGGAGTGCTCCGGCACCGTCGTAGCCCTGGGCACACGGGTGAACGCTCTGGCCGCGGGTCCGACACAGTGGACGGTCGGCGACCGGGTCTGTGCCCTGCTCGGGGGCGGGGGCTATGCCGAGCGCGTCGCCGTCGACGCCAGCCACGTGCTGCCGATCCCTGACGGGGTGGAGCTCGTCGATGCCGCGGCTCTGCCGGAGGCGGCCTGTACGGTCTGGTCCAACGTCTTCGACACCGCCGGGCTCCAGCCGCTGGACACGTTGCTCGTGCACGGCGGCGCCAGCGGCATCGGCACCATGGCGATCCAGTTGGCGGTGGCGCGCGGAGCGCGGGTCATCACCACCGCCCGGGCGGACAAGCACGAAGCGCTGCGAGCGCTCGGCGCCGAGGTGACCATCGACTACCGGAGCGAAGACTTCGTGACGGCGATCAGGACGGCGACCGGGAACGTGGGTGCCGACGTCATACTCGACATCGTGGGAGCGTCCTATCTGGACCGCAACGTCGACGCGCTCGCCACCGGCGGGCGACTGGTCATCATCGGCCTGCAAGGCGGCAGCCGGGCCGAGCTCAACCTCGGCACGCTGCTCGCCAAGCGGGCCACGGTTCTCGCCACCGGGCTGCGCAATCGGCCGCCCGATCAGAAGGCGCAGATCGTGGCCGCCGTGCGCGAACACGTGTGGCCGCTGATCGCCTCGGGGCTGGTACGGCCGGTGGTGCATGCACGCCTGCCCATGACGCAGGCGGCGCGGGCGCACGAGACCCTCGACGCGTCCAGCCACATCGGCAAGGTCCTGCTGGTCGCGCCACCGTCCTGAGTGGAGCAGGGCCCAAGGTCAGCCGAGTACAGCCAGGTTACTGTCGAGCAGGTTGGACGGAACCTGGCCGTCGAGCGCGAGGTGGCGCAGATACCACTTCTGCTGGGGGCTACGGTTGATGTTGAACGTCCAGGTGCCACGGGGGCTGTCGATCTGTCCGAGTGCGCTGAACGCCTGGTTGATCGCCGGCCCGTTCGGCCCGGTGGGCACCTGGCCCAGGGCCCGGTCGAGCACACCGGCACTGTCGTACCCCGCCATGGCGTAGCTGCTCGGCTGGACGCCGTACTTGCGGTGGAAGCCGGTCACGAACCGCCGGTTCGCGTCGTTGTCCAGATCCGGGGCGTAGTACATGGCCGTGAAGACGTTCTGCGGCAACGCCTTGATCTTGGTGAGGTCGTACGCCTCGGTGAGGCTCCCGGTGCCGAGCAGCTTCACGCCGATCCGCAGATCGTGGTACGCCTTGATCAGGCTGATCGCGTCGTCGCCCGAGAACGCGGCGAAGATCGAGTCCGCGCCGCGGTTGACCGCCTGGGTCAGCCGGTCGGGGAAGTTGTCCGAACCCTCGGCCTGGCCGGAGGAGAGCTCATCGGGGCTCTGCACGATCTCGCCACGCAACTGCTGCGCGAACTCGGTTCGGAAGCTGTCGAACTCCTCCTGCCCGCTGGTGCTGGACTCGTACATCACGTAGGTGCGGCTGCCCTGTTGCTTGGCATAGCTGGCCAGCGCCCGGCCCGAGTCGCCCAGCACAGCGCCGGCACGCCAGATGTAGAGCGCGTTGGTCAGCCGGCCGGAGGCGGCGTTGGAGCTCACCACCGGGATCCGCTGGTCCTGCGCCTTCAGAGCGATCCCGGGCAGCGCGTCCGGGTTGGCGATGCCGGCGACGGCCACGACCGACTGGTCCATCAGCCCGCTGACCGCAGCGAGCGCCGAGTCCGGGGTCTTGCCCTCGTCGGCGATGCGCAGGTCGATGTTGTGCGGCCCGAGCAGGTTGTTGTTCGTCTCGAGGAACAGCGTGAACCCGCGCTTGATGTCCTCGCCGACACCGGCGAACGGTCCCGAGGTCGGCACGACCAGGCCAACCGGGATTGTGAGCCCCGAGGGCTTCACCCCGCGTTGCGAGGCGGTGTCGGAGGTGCAGGCGACCAGCCCTCCCGTCGCGCCTGCGGCGGCCACGGCACCGAAGATCCGCAGCAACTGGCGGCGATCGAGCGTCGAGGTACCACGGGACACGTACGGACTCCTCACCGGGGGGACATGAGCGGTTCCGCGGTCTGGGCCGGAACCACCGGTGGTCACCGTACTCCAAAGTCCCGTGGCGGGCACAAGCGGAGAAGGGGTACCGGGCGGGGATGGGCGGCCTACGGCACGCCGGGACCTCGCACCGATATCGTGGATGGGTTGTAAACCTCACGCCGAGCAGACCCGGGAGCCGACCCATGAACGAGCGTCAGGCATGAGTGAGCGAAGCGAATCCCCGAGCGAGGGCCGCCAGCCGTCGAACCCCGACCCCCAGCAGCCCCAGACGGTCGTCGTGGTAGGCCCGGACGGGCGGCCGCTCGGAACCGCGCAGATGGATGTCGAGGGCGAGGGCGCGCGCGAGGAGGAGGACCTGTCGCGCCTGATCGGGCAGCCCGCGAAGGTGATGCGGATCGGCAGCATGATCAAGCAGCTCCTGGAGGAGGTTCGGGCGGCGCCCCTGGACGAGAAGGCCCGCGCGCGGCTCTCCGAGATCCACCGGCGCTCGATCGAGGAGCTCGAGTCGGGACTGGCTCCTGAGCTCGTCAGCGAGCTGGACCGCATCGCCCTGCCGTTCGAGGAGGGCGTGACCCCGACGGAGGCCGAACTACGCATCGGTCAGGCACAACTCGTCGGGTGGCTGGAGGGGCTCTTCCACGGCATCCAGGCGGCGCTCGTCGCGCAGCAGATGGCGGCCCGCATGCAGCTGGAGCAGATGCGCTCGGGCCGGGCCCTGCCGATGACGCCACAGGGCATTCCGGGCATGCCGGGCGCGCCCGGCGGTCAGGTCCGCCCGGAGGACCGCGGCGACGCCGCCGCCCGCCCGGGCCAGTACCTCTGAGCCCGGCTCAGGACGAGAGCAGGGCCTCGAGCCAGACCGCGACCCCGTCGGCGTCGTTGCTCGCCGTGACCTCGTCGGCGAGCGCGAGCACCGACGGGTGGGCGTTGGCCACGGCCACCCGCCGCCACCCGGCCCAGCGGAACATCGGTACGTCGTTGGGCATGTCGCCGAAGACACATGCGTCGATCGAATCGATGCCGAGTTCGGCCGCGACCACGGCGAGGCCCGATGCCTTGTCGACCCCGGGTGCGGTGAGTTCCACATAGCCCAGGCCCGACTGCGTCACGGTCGCCAGCTCCCCGGGCACCACGCGGGCCGCGATGGCGAGCAGTTCGTCGGCGGTGAGGTCCTCCGCGCGCGCGAATCCCTTGTAGACCGGACCGGCAAGGGCCTCGGCACGGTCGTACGGGATCCATTCGGGGTATGGCCACACGACGTGCGGGTCGCCCCACAGCGGCATCCGCGGCTCGTCGAGCGCCTCCACGAGCACGGTCAGCGGGCCGACTGTCTGCTCGATGAGGCGCAGCGCCTCGGCGAGATCGGCGCCGGCGATCCGCTCCCGTCGCAGCACCCGGTGCTCGTCCGGGTCGCGCTGGTCGACGACGTAGGCACCGTTGGCGAGCACGAGCAGGTCGGCATCGGGCAGATCGCGGCGGCACAGCTCCACCAGACGTGCACCCCGTCCCGTCACGCCGACAAGCGTCACCCCGGCTTCCCTGACCTTGCGCAGTACCGAGAGCGAGTAGTCCGAGACCGTCTCGTCGCTGCGGACCAACGTGCCGTCCAGGTCGGTCGCGACAAGCTTCGGCAGCCCACTGCGCGTCATGCCAAGCCTCCGTATGTGCGGCCCCGCCAGGGCGGGCCGACAACAATACGCGGCTTGCGCGAGCGGCGGCCCCGGTATCGCGCGAACACCACGTGTCAGCGGGCGATCGGCTCGATGACGTCGCGGCCACCCAGGTAGGGCTGCAGCGCCTTGGGCACCGTGACCGAGCCATCGGGCTGCTGGTGGTTCTCCAGGATCGCGACGATCCACCGGGTGGTGGCGAGCGTGCCGTTGAGCGTGGCCGCGGGCTGCGGGCGCCCGTCGTCGTCCCGGTAGCGGACCCCGAGCCGGCGCGCCTGGAAGGTGGTGCAGTTCGATGTCGAGGTGAGCTCGCGGTACCGGCCCTGCGACGGGACCCACGCCTCACAGTCGTACTTTCGGGCCGCGCTGGAGCCCAGGTCACCCGCCGCCACATCGATCACCCGGTACGGGAGCTCGACCTTGGCGAGCATCTCCTCCTCCCAGGCGAGCAGCCGCAGGTGCTCATCGTGCGCCTCGTCGGGCCGGCAGTACGAGAACATCTCGACCTTGTCGAACTGGTGCACGCGGATGATGCCGCGGGTGTCCTTTCCGTACGAGCCGGCCTCCCGGCGAAAGCATGACGACCATCCGGCGTAACGGCGGGGCTGGCCGGCGGGCAGGTCGAGGATCTCGTCGCTGTGCAACGCCGCCAGCGGTACCTCCGACGTGCCGACGAGGTAGAGGTCGTCGGCCTCGAGGCGGTACACCTCCGCGGCATGCGCGCCGAGGAAGCCGGTGCCCTCCATGGCCGACGGCTTCACCAGCGCCGGCGTGATCACCGGCGTGAAGCCGTACTCGACCGCCTGGGCGATCGCGAGTTGGAGCATCCCGAGCTGGAGCAGCGCGCCGGGGCCGGTGAGGAAGTAGAACCGACTGCCGGAGACCTTCGCCCCGCGATCCATGTCGATGGCACCGAGCCGCTCGCCGAGCTCGAGGTGGTCGAGCGGCTCGGCGATGGTGGGCTTCGTGCCCACTTCACGGGCCACCACGTAGTCGTCCTCGCCGCCGGCTGGGGTCTCCGGCTCGATGACGTTCGGGATCGCCAGGTGCGCCGCCCGTAGCGCCGCCTCGGCCTCGTCCTTCGCCGCGGCGGCCGCCTTGACCTGCGCCGAGAGTTGCTTGGTGCGCTTGCCGAGGGCGGCCTTCTCCTCGGGCTTGACCGTACGCATCCGGTCGGACAGTTGCTTCTGTTCGGCCCGCAGGGCCTCAAACGACTGCAGCGTCGAACGGCGTGCCTCGTCGGCCCGCAGCAGTTCGTCCACGAGGGACTCCGAGGCTCCCCGGGCGCGCTGGCTTGCTCGCACCAGGTCGGGGTCGTCGCGCAGCAACCGCAGGTCAATCACGGCATCGAGCCTACCGGCCGGCCCGCGCCCGCTCACGGCGATATGTCGGCCGTACGGTCAGTTGCGCAGGATATCGGTCTGCGTACCTATGTCGACGGATCCCGCTGGGGCCACGGAGAGCCCGTCGGCGTACCCGACCCGGGTCGCCTCCTGCCGCGACCACTCCGGTGCCGGGGACGGCGGCCCATAGAGGGAGGGCGGCGCGGCCGGTTGCTCGACGGGGGGTGCGGGCGGCGACGTCTGTACCGCCGGCGCGGGTGCCAGCGGTGCGGTCGCGGTGGATGCCACCTCGGCGGGCGCGGCCGGCAGAGGCGAACGCGCGGGTCGGGCGGCGAGCCACACCCCGGCGACCAGAACCACCACCGCGGCCCCCCCGGCGTACAGACCCGGCTGGACTGTGAACCGCGAGTTGTCCATGAGTTGCTGCAGGCTGTCCGAGTTCCCCGACACCACAGCCGCCGTCAGGCCACCGCCCTCGTAGAGCTGCGTCACCCAGTGGCGCATCTGGATGATCATCGCGACCACGACGCCGCCGACGCCGAGCCCCACGCCCGAGGCGGCCAGCCGCGCTCCCGCGGCCAGGTCGGGTCGGCTGATGGCCAGGCCCACGAGCGCGATCAGGCCGATCACCCCGAGGGCGTACACCCCGCTCAGGCCGGAGCCGCTCAGGCCGAGCGCCAGCGTGAGGTTCGATGGATCGCCTTCCGTGGTCGACACGATGTCGGGGTCCTGCGAGAAGGTGACGTGCTGCCAGTCCAGCACCAGCGCGGCGATCAGGGCCGCGACGCCGACGAGCCCGGCGACGAGCGCGGGCGTGGCAGCCGAACCCGCCCGGGGCCCGAGCAGCCTGCGAACCAAGCCCGGTGCCGGCGGTCCCCCCACCAACTCGTCCTGCATTGCCGCCTCCTCGCCGCCACCCCTGCACACCACAGCTCGCTCCGAGCTAGCCGTAACCGTACCGTTATCGACGCCCGCCCCGCAGTACCCGGCGGGCCACGTTGCGGCCCGGGATGCCGGTCACCCCGCCTCCGCCGTGGGTGGCGCTGCCAGCCTGGAACAGGCCCCGGATCGGCGTGCTGAGGTCGGCGTAGCCGGCGGCGGGCCGGCAGTGGAAGAGCTGGCCCGGGGTCAGCTCACCGTGGAAGATGTTCCCCCCGACGAGCCCGTACTCGGTCTGCAGCTCATGGGGTCCGATCACCTGTCTGCCCACAATGGACGATGCGAAGCCCGGGGCGAGCTGATCCAGCCGTTGCACCAGCCGGTCGGCATAGGCGGCCAGCTCGGCCGGGTCGGGCACGTCGGCCCACGTGTGCGGCACCCACTGGGTGAACGCGCTGATGACGTGCCCTCCCTCGGGCGCGAGGGTGTCGTCGAAGACGCTGGGAATGCAGAGGTCGGCGAAGGGGCGCGTCGCAGCCCGGCCCGCGACCGCCTCCTGGAACGAGGTCTCGATCTCCTCCAGCGATTCGGCGAGCACGATCGTCCCGCCATAGATCTGCGGGTCGGGCTGCGGGTGCGCGGTGAAGACCGGCAGCCGGTCGACCGCGAGGTTCACCTTGACCGTGCCGGATCTCGACCTCCACGCTTCGATGTCCTGCACGAAGTCCGGGGGCAGCGCCGCCCGGTCGACCAGGCGCAGGAAGCTGATCGCGGGATGGGCCGTGGTGATGACCGTACGGGCATCGATGCTGCGGCCATCGGCGAGCGTGACCCCGGTCGCGGCCTCGTCGCGGACCTCGATGCGCGCCACCTCGGCATCGGTCAGGATCGTTGCCCCGAACGAGCGGGCCGAGGCCGCCAGGGCCTCGGTCACCGCGCCCATGCCTCCCCGAGGAAAACCCCAGCCCGCCCCCGAAGAGCCGGACTGGTCGAGGTGGTGGTGCAGCATCACGAACGCGGTGCCCGGACTTCGCGGGCCGGCCCAGGTACCGATGACCCCGGATACCGACAGCAGGCCACGCATGGCGTCGGAGGCGAACCAGTTCTCCACCAGGTCGGCGATGCTGCTCGTGAAGAGTCGGGTGAGGTCGAAGGCGGACCGTACGTCCAGGTTGCGCAGGATCGGCAGCAGCGCCGCCTGGTCGAGCAAGTCACGGGGACGCTTGCTGCCGAGCTTCGGCGGGATCCGGTGCAGCAGCGGTCCGACGAGGCGACCGAGGCCCGCGAGCCACGCCTCCCAGCGTTCGTAAGCTCGCGCGTCGGCCTCGGCGAACGCGGCGATCCGCTGGTGCCGCAGCGCCGGATCCGCCGGCAGGCTCAGGTAGGTTCCGTCCCGGCGTGGCGCGAAGTACGGGCCCTGCGGGTAGACGTGGTAACCGTGCTCGCGCAGCCGCAGGTCGCGCACCATGTCCGCCGGCAGCAGGCTCACCACATAGGACAGGCTCGTGACCAGATAGTCCGGTCCGAACGGTCGCTCCGAGACGGCCGCGCCGCCAACCACGTGCCGGCGTTCGAGCACGACCGCCCGTCGCCCGGCCCGCGCCAGGTAGGCGGCGGCCACGAGACCGTTGTGCCCACCCCCGATGATCGCGACATCGACACTGCCAGCGGGGAGCGCGTCCGTACCCATGCACCTATCCTCGCGTCACGTTCGGGCGCGACGAGCGTGGGTCCGCCACGAATTGGGTAGCCTCATCTGCATGGCTATCCGCACCGCGAACGCCCGTTGGGAGGGGACCCTCACGGAGGGCTCCGGCGTCATGCGTACCGGCAAGGGTGGGCTCTCGGGCCCGTACTCGTTCAAGTCCCGCTTCGAGGAGGGCGAGGGCACGAACCCCGAGGAGCTTCTCGGGGCGGCCCACGCGGGCTGCTACTCCATGGCTTTGTCGAAGGGCCTGGCCGACGCCGGGTTCCCGCCGGGGGCGATCGACACCACCGCGAGCGTGCACTTCGACCAGGTGGCGGGCGCACCGACCGTGACCCGCATCGATCTGGTCACCACCGCGACCGTCACCGGCATCGACAACGCCGAGTTCCAGAAGATCGCGGCCGCGACGAAGGATGGCTGCCCGATCTCGCGCCTGCTCGCACCGGGCACCGAGATCACCCTCTCCGCCAGTCTCGCCTGAGGCGCAGGCCGGCGCGTTTGCGGTAGGCCGGGCCGGTCTGCCGCGAGCCATCGTGGGCTCGGCAGAATGGGACCGTGCCCGTCGCCATGGGGAGGAAGCGGTTCGAGGAGCTCGTCTCCGAGGCCCTGGACGAGGTGCCGGGCGATCTGCTCGACCTGATGGACAACGTGGTGATCCTCGTCGAGGACGACCCCGAGGGCGACGACCCTGACCTGCTCGGCATCTACGAGGGCTTCGCCCTGACGGAACGAGGCTGGCACTACGGCGGGGTGCTGCCCGACCGCATCATCATCTACCGCAACCCCACGCTGCGGATCTGCGACACCGAGGACGATGTCGTCGACGAGGTGGCCACCACCGTGGTCCACGAGATCGCCCACCATTTCGGCATCGACGACGAACGACTCCACGAGCTCGGCTGGGACTAGTCGGGGGTCTTCGATGTCCGCGGTCAGGAACCGTCGGCCCGGAGGCGGTCGAGCCACGCCTGCGACTCGGCGAAGTCCTCGTCGCTGGTACCGATCGGTGCGGGGGTGACCGGGCCGGCCGGTCCGCCGGGGAGGCGGGCACGCGGGTACGAGCCGAGGAACTTCACCTCGGCGCAGACGCGGTGCAGGCCCTGCAGCGCCTCGCCCATCCGCGCCTGCGCGACATGTCCCGTGCAGTCGAGGAAGAAGGCGTACCGGCCCAGCCGTTCGCCCGTGGGGCGCGACTCGATGCGGGTGAGGTTGACCCCGCGGACGGCCAGTTCGGTCAGCACCGCCAACAGGGCGCCGACCCGGTCGGCCGAGATATAGACCGCAAGCGACGTGACATCGTCGCCCGTCGGCTCCGGCGGTGGGCCGGGGCGGGCGATGAGCGCGAACCGGGTCAGCGAGTCCTTGTGATCGGCGATGGCGTCCGCGACGACGGTGAGCCGGTTGCGCTGCGCACCAACGGGAGCACAGATCGCCGCGTCGTAGGTGGCGTCCGCCGCGGCGAGCGCGGCAGCTCCGTTGGAGAGCACCTCCATCACCACGGCGCCGGGAGCGTGATCGCGAAGCCAACCCCGGCACTGCCGGGCCGCGTTCGGGTGTGCCCCGATCGTCCGTAGCTCCGCGAGCGGAACCGGAGCCCGGGCGGCGAGGACGAAGTTCACGGCGAGGACCACCTCGCGGATGATCATCAGCGGTGCGCCGCCCGCCATCTCATCGAGAGTCACCCCCTCAGAGCCGCCGATCGAGTTCTCCAGTGGCACCAGCGCCGCGTCGGCCTGCCCCGAGCGGACCTCGTCCAACGCCTCGGGCACGCTCGGCACGGGATCCAGCCGGCCCCCGGCGCGGGCCGGCCCCCGCGCCGGCGCGCCGAGGGGGACGCCGATCAGCGTGCGCAACGCCTGTTCGGCGAAGGTCCCCTCCGGGCCGAGGTAGACGTACCTCGTGCGCTCGCGCGACATAGGGCTCAGGGTACGGGCAGCGTGATCCGGTGCCCCGCGGCGACCAGGGCGGCGTATGCCTCGTCCAGCCGTACGGTCGGCACCAGCACGTAGTCGGTGTCGTGCGTGGAGAAGACGAAGACGCTCACCCGCGCCTGCGCCAACGGGTTCACCAGAGCGGCCATGATGCCGGTCAGTGCCAGGTCGAGCGGGCCGTTGACCCGAAAGCAGCGCCAGGGTGCGTTGACCGTGCCCGTGGTCGGCGCCTGCCGCGCCGGGCAGATGATCGAGATTTCGGTCTCGGTCCAGGTCACCGAGACCACGCCCTTGCCCGCCTCGAGCCCGGGCGGCACGGCCGCGCCCGGATCGAGCCGGCAGACCGCGTACTCGTCCGGCAGCAGGACGAGATCAAGCACGGAACGAGGCTAACCCGAAGTTTTCCGGCACAGGGCAGCGACCTCGATCACAGCAACACGAAACCACCCCGCGACACGGAGTTACTGGCGGACGAGCGTGCAGAAGGTGAGCGAGCCGACCACGGGTCCCGTGGGGCCGTCGCGCAGGGGCACCGAGATGGCGTCGACCGTGCGGGCGACGCCGCCCTGGCCGGCGACGCGCATGAGGCCGCGGGCCAGCCCGCCCGTCTTCGCGGCCAGGCGCGGCGGGACCTTGTCGACCTCCCACGCCGGAAGGTCCGCGACGGCCGGCCCGAAGTCGAGCAGCCGCAGGACCGAGCCGACGAGCGGCAGGCCGACGGCGCGGCTGGCGTCGATGCCCAGCAGCCCCTCACATCCCGGGGACGCGGCCACCACGACCCCGACCGCGTCGACGAGCAGGCAGGCCTCGGCCGCGACGCGCACGGGTTGGGCCCACAGCTCCAGCGAACCCGAGAAGCCACCGGGCAGGTGACCCGGTGCCGTTAGGTCCGACAGCGTCAGGTCCACGTACGACACAGTGGCCTCCCTCCGTGCCGACCCCCGCTGTGCCGCGTCCGATCGGTCCACGGTGACCGTATCGCGTGATACGCGATTTGTCAGCGGGCGATTTCGCGCAGTAACGGTGGTTCTCGTGGATCCGGTCAATGCAGATACTGGCCCACGGTGGCGCTGTCCACCCGCAAGGCGACGGCCACCAGCTTCTGGATCGTCGACTCGCGGATCCGGCGCCCATGAGCGTTCAGGGCACGGCGCAGGTCACCGTAGGTCGTCACCACGCATCCCTCGGGTGGCCGGCCGTAATAGACGACCTCCCCTCGACCGAGGAGGGCGACGACGGGCACCACCGGGATCCGCCTAAGCGCCGCGGCCGACATCTGCGTCGAGATCCGAGCCGCGTCCCGGCGGGCGAGCGCGACGTACGGCGGTCGGTGGCCGCCGATCTGCACCACGTCGCCGGCGATCTCGACGCGAGCCCGGCCGATATCGGCGACGGTCACCTGGAAGATCCCGCCCGGACCGATCGCGAGAAAGTCGGGGTCGTCCGGGTGGTAGTCGACGATGTGCCAGTGTGGGCCGAGCATCGTGACCCGGTGTGCCACCCGGTCGCGGCTGGCCAGCCGGCGCCGCCGAACGCGTTCAGTCCGTCGTTGGCGAAGGCGCGCGAAGAATCCCTTCTGTACCGGCACCGGGTGGGCGGGACCGGGGCGGGCAGGGGCTGGGTGCGTCGGCTGGGGGTGCGTGGACGCCGAGATCTGCTCGATCGCGCGGGTGGTCATCGGGCCTCACAAGGTCACGAGGCAATCCGGTACGGAGCGTGGCCACATCGCAACCGTACGGATTGGGGGGTTGCCTCATCCTCTGACCGCAGGTGGTGCCGGAGCAAATGAATGAATCCGGCCGACACCTTTCATCCCGCGTCGAGGATCATCCCGCGTCGAGGGTCATCCGGAGGCGAGGGTCAGACGGGCCGAGCGGTCACCGCAGCGAGACCTGGCGGCCGAGCAGGCCCGCGCGGGCACGCCGCTGCTCGGCGTCGAGCTCGATTCCGGCGTCTCGCGCGGTCGCGTACCGCACCGCCAGCGCCGCGACCGGCTCCTCCCACGCATCCGGCTCCGGCCCGGTCGGCAGATCCCAGACCGGCACCAGCAACCCGTGCGCTCGGAACATGCCGGCGAAGCGGGTCTGCGGGCCGAGGGTGAGCTCGCCGGCGTGCGAGAGGCGGGAGAGTGCGGCGAGCGCGAGGTCCTCGTCGTCACCGAGTACCCAGCGCACGTGTGCCTTCTCGGTGAAGCGGCACCAGTACGCGCCCGGTGCCGCCGCGAGCCGGGCGGTCGGGAAGACCGAGGCGTTGGCCCGCTCCAGCGAGGCCCGAACGTCCGGGGTGCTCGCCTCGTCGTCGATCCAGAAGTCGAAGCCGTCGCGGATCGTCACGGCCAGGGCGTCGTCGCAGAGCAGGTCCTGCAACCGTGGGCCGAGGCCCGGCAGGGGCGGGATGCTGACCGGGCCGCCGGGCTCGGTATTGAAGGCGAGCAGCAGGGTGAGCGCGAGGTCACGGCTCACGTCGCCCGACTGCGTGGAGCGCTGCAGTCCCAGCAAGATGCGCCCATCGGGCTTGACCAGGCCGGGCCAGGCCAACGGAAGCACCGTGGCGAGCGTGATGTCGCGCTCGCCGTGCTCGGCGCGTGCCTTCTCCGACAGGCGCAACGGTGCCGTCGCGGCCGGCACGAGCTCGCGCAGCGCCACCCACTCCGGCTCGTCGGCCAGCCCCGCGAACGGCCGGGCGACGTAGACGTCGCGGATCCGCTCCCGGGCCGGCTTCGCTCGGGATGACACGGCTCCCGGACGGCGTCGCTTGCTCATTCGCGCAGCCTATCCAGCCCGCGTGCTCCCGTCGGCGGGGCTGCGCAGCTGCGCCCAGACGCACTGGCCGGCGGCGTCCCGCTCGACGCCCCAGGACCGGGCCAGCGCGGCGACGATCGCGAGCCCCCGACCATCGAGGGATTCCGGCTCCGGGGCCCGCTCCGTGGGGACCATGGGAGAGCCGCCGTCGCGCACCCGCAACTCCACGAGCGTGCCGTTGGCATCGGTGTCGACGCGCCAACCGAGCTGGATGACGTCACCGGGCAATGGCGCGGCGTGACGTACGGCGTTTCCGAGCAGCTCCGCGGCGACCGCGATCACATCGGCGCGCAATGCCGCCGGGACGAGCGGGCCCAGCTCCGTATCGAGCCACTGCCGCGCCTGCCGCGCGCCGCCCGCGTGGTGGGGCACCGCCATGCTGCGCCCCACGCCCCCGCTGGACGCTGGCCCGGTGCCATCGACCACCTTCGACACTCGCCTATGCCTCTCCGGCCGCCGGCCCGGACTGACCCGTGCGCGGCTCCTCGCGACCCGGCGGCGGTCCATCGGCCCGACCCAGCCGAACCTCGGCGATGGTTCCGCCGCCGTCACGAGGACGTAAGGATACCCACCCGTTTTGTCGCTCCACGAGGCGTCTGACGAGATATAGACCCAATCCGACCCCGGAACGCCCCTCCTGGTCGCGCTGGGCGCCGCTACCCCGCCAGAACCGCTCGAACGCCCGCTCGGCCTGCGCGGGATCGATGCCGGCACCCCGGTCCATCACCCGGATATAGACGGTGTCGGCATCGGCGCCCGCGGTGAGGTCCACACCAGGTCCATTGTGGACCACACTGCCGCTGGCACGGACCGCGTTGGTCACCAGTTCGGTCACGACCGTGCCGATGACCTCGGGATCGCCAGCGGCAGGAGGGAGCCAGTTGGGCAGTTCCAGGCGGACCGTCCGGCGCGTCTCCTCCGGCATCGCGCTCGCCGCCCGCAGCAGTGCGTCCAGAGGGTCGAACGGAACGGTCCGCACCAGGGTCGCGGTCGCGGTGTCGCCGGCCGAGGCGCCGAGCAGTCGGTCCACCAGGCGCGCCAGTTCGTCGGCGCGCTGGGTGAGCACCCTCGCCGCCGACCGACGCTGGTCGTCGCCGAGCGAGTCCCACCGATCGGCGAGCAGGCTCGCGTATCCCTTGATCACCGTGACCGGCGTCCGTAGCTCGTGCCCGGCGACCGCGAGGAAGAGACTTCGGTCATCCTCTTCCCCCGGGGAGCGGACCGGTGTCGCCTCACGGCCCGTGTAGCAACGCTCGGCGAAGACCGCGCCCACCCGCAACACCCGCTCGACACCGGGCCAGTCCTTTTCCCCGAACTCCGTGAAGTACAGGTGCAGCGCGCCGGCCGCCCGATCGTCGATACAGACGGGGTGGCCCGCGATCGCCAGGATGCCTCGCGCGAGCAACGGCTGCGCCGCGCCGGGCGGCATCGACTCCGCCCACCCGCGGTAGGGGCGGCGGATCTCGTCCGGCGCCGTCAACTCGGTCGGCACGGGCTGCCCGAGCGCCCAGGCCATCTCGCCCTGGGCGACCACGACCCGGCCACCGTTGTCGCCGTACTCGGTGAAGGTTCCCGCCGCCGCGTTGGTCGCCGCGCGCAGTGTCGTCACCAGCGCCTCCATCGCCACCAGCTCTCGGCCGGCGCAGTCGAGCGCCGAGAACTCGCCCAGCCCGTCCACGAGACGGTGGTAGTCGATGGGCATGACGCGAGTCTGCCATCACTGGCGCCGCGGTGACGGCCGAGCGCCGTCGGGCGGCGGCTAAGGCGTCGTGGTTGGCCCCGTCGTCGGCTCGCCAGTGGACTGCGCGTTCTTGGCGACCCAGGTCGGGTGTTGGGCAAGGAACGCGTCGACTGTGTCGTTCTTGACCGCCGTCAACAGTTGCACCAGCTCGGGCTCCACCCGCTGGAACGAGAGCGGAACTCCACCGCGCACCAGGGTGACGGACGGGAAGTGGAAGCTGGCGTCGCCGCTGCCGTAGGTGCTGATCGGGGTCATGTCGTTCGGGCGCAGGTCCTTCAGCGTCAACACCCAGTCCTCCACCGCGTGCCCGCCGAGGTCGAGCTTGAGCAGATTGCCGGCGGCCTGTTGCAGCTTGCCGATGGTCTTGAAGTTGGTCAAT
Organism: Micromonosporaceae bacterium; assembly: GCA_036557785.1. Taxonomy (GTDB): domain Bacteria; phylum Actinomycetota; class Actinomycetes; order Mycobacteriales; family Micromonosporaceae; genus DATBGZ01. The sequence goes on along the minus strand of DATBGZ010000035.1, from coordinate 1,927 downwards.
GTGTCCGGGCTCGCGACCTTCTTGACGATCGCCATCAGCAACTGCTGTTGCATCGCCTGGCGGCCATAGTCGGTGTTCGTGTACTGGTCCCGCTGCCGGGACAGATCCAGCGCCTGCCAGGGCTTGAGGTCCTGGCAACCCTCCGTGTAGTGAGCCCGCTGCGACCGGGTCGCGCGCTCGGCCGAGGAGCCGTAGTTCTGGGCCGTCCGCGACATGCTCTGCGGGAGCAGCTTACCGTTGGCGTAGCGATGGATCGACCAGATCCCATCCGGCGTCTGGCCGTTGGAGTCCTTGACCACCTTGCCGTTGAAGTCGACGCACATGTGCACGCCGCCGATCGCCTCGACCACTTTGTCAAAGCCCGTGAAGTCGATGATCGCCGATCCGTGGAACTTGAGGCCGCCGGGCACCAGTTCGCTGATCACCTTCGTCGTCTCGCCGATGCCGCGCTCCAGCGCCTCCTTCGACACGTCCCGGGGCCGCGAGTCCCAGTTCACGTCCGCGTACTGAGGGTCGGCCGAGCGGGCGCCGACGTAGAAGGCCTCCGTGAGCTTCATCGGGTATTCGTCGGAGGTGTAGTCGTGTTTGAACCCCACCTCTGGCATCGCCGGCATCACCGGCACCAGGAGGTCGCGGGGCAGCGAGATCATGTAGACCTGCTTGTGCGAGGCCGGGATGTGCACAAGCACGATCGAGTCCGAGCGCGGCGACGTCTTGATGGTGCTGTTCAGGCTCTGGTCGAGGCCGAGCAGCAGGAAGTTGACATCGCCGGTCAGCGTCTGGCCCCGCAGCTCATCCGGGATCCCGCTGATCTGCTCGACCTTGTCCAGTGCCCACCAAGCGGCGAGCTTCGGCACCGCCACGGACAGGCCGCTGCCGAGCATCACGAGCGCCCCGAACGCAACAGTGAGCTTGGCCCACAACGGGCTCTTGGGCTTTCGGCGCGGCGGGCGGCCGCGTTCCCTCACCGGTCGGCCGTAGCCGGGACGGCGAGCACCGCTGCCGCCACGCGAGTCACCGTGGGGACGTTGGCGCGGCGATGGACCCATGCTCATCGTGTCCTCGCCCCCCTCGCGGACTCGGTCGTCACGGCGGCTCCTCCCAGTCGACGGCCCCAGCGTCGGTGGTGCGGCAGCACCAAGCGGATCAGCTTAACCTGCCCCTTCCAGGGCGGAGCCAGGCCCATATTGATCATGGCAGCGGGCGGCGCGAGCCGGTGCCTCGCCGGCGCGGGCCGGGGACAGAATGGCGGCGTGACGATCCACCCGACCGACCCGTTCGCGACGCCGGAAGACGCCCGTACCCCGCTGCGGCGGGCGCGCGGTCGGCTGCCGGCGACCGTCACGCTGTGGACCGCGTACGGTCCCGATGGCCGGCCCGCCGGACTCACCGTGTCGTCCACGCTCGTCGCCGACGGGGACCCCGGCGCGGTGTTCGGCCTGCTCGACGACGAGTCCGACCTCTACGCGGCGCTGCTCGCGTCGGGACGGTTCGTGGTAACCGCACTCGCCGACGGCGACGGTCAGCTCGCGGACCGGTTCGCGGGGCTGCTACCCGCCCCGGGCGGGCTCTTCTCCGGCGGCGACTGGGAGCAGACCGGGTACGGGCCTGTACCGGCGCGCCGGCACCCCTGGGTCGCCTGCGTGCTCGAGTCGTCGCGGCAGGCCGGGTACGCGATGCTCGTGGCGGGCTCGGTGCAGCGGGTGGAGCTCGGTACCCAGGACGTCCCACCGCTGGTCCACTACCGGGGCCGGTACGTGCGCCTTCCCGGGGGGCAGGGCTAGTCGGCTAGGTGAGCGGTGTCTTTCTCGGGGCGTGGCTCCCACCGGTCGGGCTGGCTTTGGCTGAGAATCACGGCAGTGTGGTTCTCGGCTCGGGGAGTGGCTTGTGTCGTTGGGGTTGGCTGATCGGCAGGGTGACCTACTCG
>DATBGZ010000034.1:0-9264 GCA_036557785.1 Micromonosporaceae bacterium | reverse complement strand
CGGCGGCGCCATCGATCATGTCGTTGCCGCCGAGGCCACGAATGACGTTGGGCCCCGCGTTGCCGGTCAAGGTGTCGTTGCCGCCGCCACCGATGATGTTCTCGGTATTGATGACATTGTCCAGCTCGCCCGGGGCGCCGTCGTTGGCCACGCCGTCAAGGCTGACGTTCACCGGTGCGCTGCGGTCGTCGTAGCTGACGGTGTCGGTTCCGTCGCCGCCATCCATGATGTCGGTGTTGGCGAAGAAGGCCAATTCGCTGTCGCCGTTCATTGTGTCATCGCCGCCGAGCCCATGGATCGTGTCGGTGTCGCCACCCCCGATGATCAGGTTGTTGCTGTCTGATCCGATCAGGATGTCGGCAGCATGTCCACCAGTGATGTCCTCGACGTCGGAGCGGATGTTGTCGTTCAAGGTTGCCGGCAGCGGGACCTGCTCGTCCAATGGGCCGTCGTTGGCGAGGTCATCGAGCGAGATCGACACGCTGAGGACATTGCCGTATTCCACCTCGTCGCGGCCCGGCCCGCCGAAGACGTCGTTCGCCACCCCTGTGGAATTCCCGAACCCCGCTCGGTCGTCGCCATCTCCGAGTAGGAAGAGGTCATGAAACACGGTGGTGAAGTTCAACGAGTTGTCGGTGACAATGTCGTTCCCGTCGCCGGTGATGACGGTCACCGGCTGCGCCTCCAACAGCGTGTGGACCACATCGTCGCCCGCGGACGTGAGGACCAGGACCGATTTCACCTGATCAAAGGGGCATCCGACCGCATATGGATAGGTGGCCTCCGCGACGCACGGCGCGGTGGCGATCGTCGGCAGGTTGGATTGGACAGACATGTGAGAGAACTGACCGTTGACGGTGATTTCCGTATCGTCATCGGGTGCGGCGACCTGCATTTCTCCGTCACCAATCAGCTTCACGATCACGGAATGGGTAGCGTCGGCCGCCGGCTGTGCCGACGCCACGTGCGTCCGTGGACCGGTCATCAACGCGAACACGGCCAGGCCCACGGCCGGGAACGCGACCACAAGAGCGGGTCTTGATTTCACGATTCCTCCTTTGCTCCTGCGAGCGCCTCGACGACACGAAGCGGCTCGGCCCGGGCCGTCGTTGCGGCGACCAGGCCGGCGCGCCCGCCACTCGCGTGGCGCTCTTCGGGGGTGCTGGGGGCGAGCAACCACAAGACGGGGTGGCTCGCCCCGACCGAAGCTAGACAGGCGGGCTCAGCGTGGAATCGTGCGTTCCCCGGAACTTTGCTCATCCGGCCGAAAGCTTCTGGCGAGCTCGGCCCGCGACCGTACGCCAAGCTTGGCGTAGACGCGGGAGAGGTGCGTTTCGACCGTCCGCGTGCCAAGGAAGAGGACGGCGGCGACTTCTCTGTTCGTGCGCCCCTCGGCGACGAGGGCCGCCACGCGCCGCTCGGCCGCCGTGAGGCCTTCCTCGCGTACGCGGCCGCCGATACGACCCAGCTCGGCGCGGGCCCTCTCGATCCACGTCGCCGCCCCGAGCTTCTCGAAGCTCTCCAGCGCGGCGGCGATCGGCTCGCGAGCGGCGCGTTTGCGCCGTTGGCGCCGCCGGACGACCCCGAGCGCGAGCAGTGCGCGAGCGCGCCCGAAGGAGTCGGCCGCCTGCTCATGCTGCGTGACCGCGCACTGCAGGAGCGAGGCGGCTTCGGTGACCTCGCCGCGGGCGGCGGCAACAAGACCGCGGCAGCGGGTCACCTGCGCGAGCGTCCAGCCGTCCCCGTGCTGTCGCTCGTTCTCCCAGGCGTCAAGGACCCGCACGGCGTCGTCAACGCGCTCGAGCGCGAGCAGCGCCTCGATCTGGTCAGAGACCCACCAGCGGCGCCCCGCGTTGCGCCAGCCAAGCCTTGTCGTGACCGCCTCGGCCTCGGTGAACCATTGCACCGCCGTCTGCAGATCGCCGCTCTGCGCTGCGACGAAGCCGAGTGTCCCGAGATGCACTGGCGTGTGCCGCCCGAATTGCTCTTCGCCGAGCTGCAGTGCCCGCTCCGAATGTTGGCGCGCAAGGACGAGCCGGCCGCGGTGGGCGGCGACGACGGCGATCGGCAGATGGGCCCACGGCACTTCGAGTCCGTACTGGGTCGTCAGGTCGTAGCCGTGCTGCGCGTGCTCGGCCGCGAGCTCCCACCGGCCGGCCCGCAGCTCCAACCAGGCGAGGTCGTTCAGCGCCTGGGCCGCCGACAGATCGTCGTGCTCGCGGGACTCCGCGTACTCGCGCTCGAGCAGCGCACGTGCGGAAGCGTGGTCGCTGGTGTTGATGGTCTGCAGCAGCGCGAACCGCGTTCTGCGTATCATCCGCGCGTCTGCGGTCGCGACCGCGACCGCGTGTGCCCGCTGCGCGTATGCTGACGCCCGCGGATCGCCGACCATCGAGCCGAGAAACGTCATCACGTCGAGCGCTTGCAACCGCAGCGCGTCGTCGTCGACCGCATCGGCGAGGTCGAGGGACGCGCGCGCATGCTCGAGCGCCCGGTCGAATCCCTTCGCGAAGCGAGCCGACCATGCCAGCCGGCACTGGATCGCCGCCTGCATGGCCGGCGACGTCGCCTCCCGAACCGCTTCCTCGAGCAACGCGACGGCACGGTCGAGGCCCTCGAGGTCGGCGAGGAGGAGGAGCACGTCGGCACGCAACGAGCCGAGTTCGTTGGCCTCGAGCAGCTCGCTGGCGATCGTCCGCGCGCGCGTCCACTCGCCACAGGCGCGGTGGGCGCGGGCTGCGGCCAACGCCCGCCGGTGGCGCTCGCCGACCTCGTCCGCCGGCGTCAGGCGCAGCGCCGCCTCGGCCAGCTCGGCCGCGTTTGCCGAGGCGCCGCGATCGCCAGCGATCGTTGCCGCATCATCCAATGCGGCAGCGACAGCGGGGTCAGCCTCGTCCGTCGCGAGCGCGAGATGACGCGCGCGCAGCAGTGGATCGTGCACGACCGCGGCGATGCGTTCGTGCACGACCCGGCGGTGCGTCCCGAGATCGTTGTAGAGCACCGAGCAGAGCAGCGGATGCGTGAACCGGATCGCGCCGCGCTCGCGCTCCACCACCTGCGCTGCGATTGCGGGACCGAGCACATCCGGCGCCGCGCCGACGCGTTCAAGGAACCGCTCCGAAGGCGTTCCCAGTGCTGCGACGTACGCGAGCGCGTCGCGTGTCGCCACCGGGAGGCCGTCGAGACGGGTGCGGACAAGCTCCTCCAGCGTCGGCGGAACCGGCAGCGGCACCAGCGGGTCGACATGCTCGTCGAGCACGCGGGCGAGTTCCAGCGCGAAGAACGGATTCCCTCCCGACTGCTCATGGATACGCAGCAGCGTTTGGCGTGCGAACGTCCTACCGAAGCGGTCCTGAAGGATCCTGTGCAGAGCGGCGACGCTGAGCGGTCCGATCCGGAGCCGTTCGACGTCCACCGCCTGCTCCAGATCGGAGGCCTCCAGCCGGCGAGCCAAGACCAGCCGGACGACACCGTCCAGGCGTCGCAGCGCGAAGGCAAGCGCGGTCGCCGACGAGGCGTCGAGCCACTGGACGTCGTCGATCGCGACGACGACCGGTTTCCGTCTGCTCAACAGGCCGAGCACATCGCGCACGGCCACTGCGACCGCCCGAGGGTCGGCGGGCTCGCCCGCGGCCTCGTCACGCAGAAGCGCGACCTCCAGCGCGCGCCGGCGCGGCGGGGACAGCTCGTCGATCACGTCGTCGAGGACACGGTCGAAGAGATCACCGAGTCCGGCGTACGCAAGGCCGCGCTCGGACTCGGCCGGATGCGACGAGAGGACGATCGGGTCAAGCCGGCGCGCTGCCTCGACCGCCGCGAGCCACAGCGTCGACTTACCGATTCCAGGCTCTCCCTCGAACACCACCGCGACCGGCCGATCGGCGGCTCGGTCGAGGAAGCCGTGGACGAAGCTGCGCTCCGCGTCGCGGCCGACGACCTCGACTACGCTCACGCCACAATCGTGACAGCGCCACGCACCCGAGTCAGCCGGTAGACGGACCCACCGAGCTGCGCCCACCTCATCGTGTCGGGCGTCTGCGGTCGTCGTCACCCCAGCAGGTGGACGAGGTCGATGTCAGGGCGCGGACCGACTTCCGCATCGAATCCCTGGCGCGCGCCGCTCGACTGGTCCACTGTGGCCAGTGTGGGTGACGACCCCGGTGGCACCGATAGGGTGGGTGCCGTGGGGTTGTCGTGGGAGGAGTCCTACCTCGGTCGGATGCGGGCACTCGCCGGAGACCAGGTCATTCTCATGGTCGGGGCTCGATGCGTCCTGCGGGACGAGGCCGGGCGCGTGTTGCTGATCCGAAGGTCGGACAACCGGCACTGGGCGCTGCCGGCGGGGGCGCTGGAGATCGGCGAGTCGATCGGCGACTGCGCACGGCGCGAGGTGCTCGAGGAGACCGGCCTGACCGCGACGCAGCTGACCCCGTTCGCGATGTACACGGGACTGACGCATACGATTGTCAACGCGTTCGGGGACACGTACCAGCTGCACACGTCGGCGTTCCGGGTCGACGCGTGGACCGGCTCACTCATCCGGGAGACGGAGGAGACGGTCGACGCCGACTTCTTCGACGCGGCGCGGCTGCCGTCGCCGGCGGTGCAAGCCGTACGGCGTACGCTCAGCGACCTCGCCCGGTTCGAGGAGACTGGCGGATTCGTACTCAGTTGAGCAGACGAGCGCCGCCCAACTGTCGATGATGGCCAAGAACGGGTGTCCGTACGGCTGATTGACCGCCCAACAAGACTCCGACAATGTCCCATGACATGACGATGTCACGGCTCGGGCGCGGGGTGTCCACACAGGAATCCATGATGGTGATGGATCGACATGTGGACGCAGCGCCGCGTGCCGTCGAGCTCGTCGCGGGCCAGGGCCGGCGGGTCCGGTGAGCACCGATCTCCAGTCGGGGCGCATCAACCAGAAGCGGCGCACCCGGCAGGCCCTGGTCGACGCGGCGAGCCAGATCCTCGCCGGTGGCTCGACGCCGACCCTGGACCAGGTCGCCGAGATCGCGCTCGTCTCCCGGGCGACGGCATACCGGTACTTCAGCTCGGCCGACGACCTCATCGCCGATGCCCTGCTCGCCACCAGCCTCAAGCCTGCCAGCGAGGTGCTGGCGAGGGTCTCGGGCGATCCGACGAAGCGGTTGCTCGCGGTCGAGGCCGCCGTGAACGGTCCGTTGCTCGACGACGAACGGGCGATGCACATGGTCGCGCGGGGACTGGCCGATCAGTGGCTGAACAGCGACGACGAGCAGCCGCGGCCGATCCGGCGCATCCCGTTGATCGACGCCGCACTGGAGGACCTGGACGAGCCGCTGACCGCGGCGAACAAGCGCCGCCTGCGCAGTGCCGCGGCGCTCGCCATCGGCATGGAGGCGGTCATTGGCCTGCGCGACGCGTGCGGCCTGAGCCCACAGGAGGCGCGCCGGACGGCACAGTGGGCGGTCCGGGCGCTCGTCGCGTACGCGCGCTCCAACAAGAACGGCTGACGCGCCCTCAGCCGCCCGCTGGGATGCAGCAGCCGGAGCAGACCTTGCGGTGCGGCTCGGGCAGTGTGAACGCCAGGCAGCACGTGTGGCGCTGCACGGCGAGCCCGCCGCCGGTTCGCTCGCCCACCGACACGAGGTCGCGCACCCCCAGGGTCGTGAGTACGGCCTCGGCAGCAGCGATCGTAGGACCGGGGATGACATCCGCGGCCCGGGACAGACCGTGCGCGACACCGGAGGCGAGCGATCCCCACAACGTGCGCCGGCCAAGGTGCACCCGCGACCGGATGTGCGCGAGCACCGGAGTCAGATGCTCCTCCATGAGGGCAGTGCGCAGCTCGTCGAGCAGGGCATCGTCATGCGGAACGACCCGGATGCCTCGACCGACTCCGTGCAGCAGCAGCGGGTCGGCGGGCAGCACGGCCACCGTGATGCCGCCCCGACCGGTCGCGGCATCTGGCCCGCGACGTGCCTGAGCGAGCCCAGGCGCCAGGCCGACCTGGATGAAGGGCTTCTCGGCTGACCAGCGCAGGAGCACCGCGTCCGGGCGCATGAGCGGCACCCGCGCGACGGTGGCGTAGCCGAGGACGGCGGGTAGCGCGAGCCAGTACGCGTAGTGCTTGAAGGCGAGCGCCGCGGCCGCGTGTGGGGCCGCGTGCCAGCGCTGAGCCGCGGCGTCGAGCAGGTCGTCGATCGCGGCGCCGGAGACCACGTCGGTGGCGCGCGTCCAGCCCCTCTGGTCGGCGACGATCAGGCCCGGCGCGATGCCCGTCAGTGGTGGGAGATCGGGTCGGGACCCCATGTGGCTCAGCGTCTCGCGGATGGGGGTCAGCGCCTCCGCGGCGAGCGTCTCGGCGCGCACGCGTGCCACCGCCACCGCGAACTCCTTCCCACCGGGCTGGGATGGGCCACCCTACTGCGGGAAGCCTAACCTCGGTACCGCGGCCCTATGGCGGGCTCTGGGTAGTTGCGACCGTACGGTCTGTCGCCTGTCGCAGTTAGCAGCGAGACGTGGCCGGCACCCGTGTCAAGGCTTCTGTCGGGAACACGTCACGCGAACCTACGACAGATCCACAATCGGTATGACTGTCCCAAGCCGGCCGATCGCGGGCCGGGCCGAGGGGTGACGGCGGTGTCGGACGCGCTGGTCGACCGGACCGTGGCGGACTTCGCCGCCGCGCTGGTCCGGTGGCGGGGCGTGCGCGGGCTCTCGAAGAAGCAGCTCGCCGCTGTCATGGGCTTCGATCCTTCCTACGTCAGCCACGTCGAGGCGCAACGGCATCGACCCACCGAGGACTTCGCTCGCCGGGCCGACCTCGCGCTCGAATCCGGCGGGGAGCTCGTGGTGCTCTTCGGCGAGTTCGACAAGGCGCGGCAGGTCGCGCAGGGGTCGCGGCCACGGGGCGACTCCGCGGCGATCTGGCGGGCGGCCGCCGGCGCGGGTGGGCTCGTGGTCGAGCGCGAGGTCGCCCAACTGACCTATGTGGATGGACAGTACCGGTGCGTGGTGCTGCGCGAGCTGCACAATGCAGGACGGGAACCGGTGACCCGCTACCCCGTCCGCATCGCGGTCGACCGCTACCCGGGCGAACCGGAGCGGTCGAACCGCCACTACCGCGACCATCCGTTGACGCTCGCCGAGCTCAGCCTGACCGCGCGCTGCGGCGACGAGCCGATGGCCTGGCAGGCCAAGCAGGACCGCGACACCTTCAAGGAGGTGTGGCTGCTCTTCGAGAACGACGAAGCCCGGTTCCCGCTCTATCCCGGCGAACGGGCCACCATCGAGTACCGGTACGGCGTCGGCGAGGACAAGTGGGGCCACTGGTTCCAGCGGGCGGTGCGGCTGCCGACCCGGCGATTGACCGTCCACATTGACCTGCCCGCTGCGCTGAACCCGGTCGTGTGGGGAATGGAGAGCTCGCTGACGGCCGAGGCCGGGGCGCTGCGCGGCCCCATCCGTGAGGTTCGCGATGGCGACCGGGCCCGCTTCGAATGGGAGACCGAGGAGCCCTCGCTCGGCTCGCGGTTCCGCTTCGAGTGGCGGCTGCGGTCGACATCGGTACCGGCCCAGCGCGGCTCGCGCCCCGACCAGGCACGGCGGCCCAGCGACCTGATGCGCTCAGCCGGCATCCTGCAGCGCGGCGCACCGATGCTCGAGCGCGTCACCCGCTGGTTCGAGCTGCCCGACCAGGCGCCGCTCGCCGAGGACGTGATCGCGCGCCTGCTCGACGCCGTGGGGCGTGTGCGGGCGCTCTACGAGTTCCACAAGGGCCTGGGGCTCGCCGCGTCCCAGATCGGGATCGACTGGGCGGCCGCGGTGGTCTGGCCGCCCGACGATGAGGGGGATCAGCCGGTTGTGCTGCTCAACCCCCGGATCGTGGGCGAGTCGGTCGACTATGACGAGCAGTACGAGGGCTGCCTGTCCTTCTTCGACGTTCGGGGTGTCGTCTCCCGCCCGCTGCTCGTGGAGGTGGAGCACTCCGCGGCTGATGGAAGCCGTACGGTCTCCACCTTCCGCAACGCCCTGGCCCGCCTGGTCGCCCATGAGGTCGACCACGTGCAGGGCCTGCTCTATCCGGACCGGATGCCGGGTGACGGACGGCTGCTGCCGGTCGAGGAGTACCACGACCAGGGCCAGCCGTGGCACTACGATCACGCCCGTGAGTGAGCCCACGCCCGTCTCGACAGCAGCCGTGCCGGCCGAGCCCGTCCCGCCCTTTCGCACGAGGTGGCGGGTCCGCGGCGACGACCGGTCGGCGATCCTGTTCCGCGAGACCCTCCTCGTGCTCGGCCTCACCCTCGGCTACTCGGCCATCTACGCGATCACGACGATCATCGCGACCCTCACCGCGCCACACGCTCCGCTGAGCCAGACGACTGTTGCCCTGAACACCTCGCCGGCCCCCGGCCGCCCGCTGCTCGGGCTGTTCATCGAGTTGCGCGACAACTTCTTCGGGTACCTGGTGCCCGCGATGTTCGCGGTGCACATGCTGGGCCGCGACCGGGACTGGTCGCCCTCTGCGCAGCCACTCGGCGCACGGCTCGGACTCGACAGCAGGCGGTGGCGCTTCGACCTGCTCTCCGGCACCGGCCTGGCGCTGCTCATCGGCATCCCGGGCCTGGGCTTCTACTTCCTCGCCCGGGCCTTGAACATCAACATGAACGTGGCGGCGGCGAACCTCACCGAATGGTGGGCCATCCCCGTGCTGATCCTCAACGCCGCCGCCAACGGAGTGCTCGAGGAGTTCATCGTCGTCGGCTACCTGGTCACCCGCCTGCGCCAGGTCGGGTGGGGCGTGGTGGCCGTGGTGGCGGCCAGCGCGCTTCTGCGCGGCTCGTACCACCTCTACCAGGGCTTCGGCGCTTTCATCGGCAACGCGATCATGGGCGTGGTGTTCGCGATCTTCTTCCTGCTGACCAAGCGTCTGTGGCCCCTGGTGCTCGCCCACACTCTGCTCGACGTGGTCGCCTTCCTCGGCTACACCCTCCTGCACAACCACGTGAGCTGGCTGTGACGCGACTTCGGATCTTGACCCGGCGGCGCCGGGTATCCGCTTGGCCCGCGGGCGTGCCTCGCCTGTATCCTCGATCGACGGCGGTTCTGGGGGACCGCCTGGGAGGCTTCGCCTAGTTCGGTCTATGGCGCCGCACTGCTAATGCGGTTGGGGCTCACCGCCCCTCCCGGGTTCGAATCCCGGAGCCTCCGCGGTGGCCGACGTGTACCATGGTCGGCGCACCTGCGCCCGTAGCTCAACGGATAGAGCATCTG
>DATBGZ010000033.1:0-1616 GCA_036557785.1 Micromonosporaceae bacterium | reverse complement strand
CAACGCCCGCCAGCCGCTGGCCGGTCCCGGGCGGCTGGCCGAGCGCGACCGCCACGGCGCCCTCGAACCCCTCCGGCGTGGGGTCGATCTCACGGGCGTCGAGCAGCAGGACGGTCCGGCCCGCGACTCGCGCCCGGGTGCGGTACTCCAGCAGCAGGGTGGTCTTGCCGATGCCCCCCGGCCCGTGCACCAGCAGGACCCGCCGCGGCGAGCGGCCCAGCAGGAGGTCGTCGAAGCTGGCCAGCTCGCGCCGGCGGCCCACGAAGGTCCGGCGCCGCGCATCGTCCAGCAGGTCACCGAGACGTGTCATCACCCGAACCCCCTCTCCCACCACGCTGCGATGCGGCGGGACCCCCCACGCCAGGATCCCCGACAGACCTATTGAATACCGGATAGGCCCCCTGCAGAAGCTCCCCACCGAGAGTGAGCTGGTCGAGGGGCAGGTGGCGGTTTGCCCTCGCCCGTGGGATGACCACCAATCCGCCAGCGCCGCCAATCCGAACCTCCTCACAACGGTTCACGCCGGAACACACAGGAGGAACACGATGTCCAAGATCCACAAGAAAATCGCGGCCGTGCTGGGGGGAGCGGCGCTCGCGATGACCCTCGGTTTCGTCGCTATCCCGGCCACAGCGGCCCACGCGTCGGTTGACCCCGGCGTCTGCCATGACGGCATCACCCTCGCGGACGCCTACTACGGCATGGGGGACTACGCGACGGCGAACAGGATCATCTGGAACCTGGTCGACATGGGCTGCGCGCAGAACTGATCAACGGCCACCTCCGCTCCGGCGGGCCCGCGCCATTGCCGCGCCCGCTGGAGCGAGAGGCCGGCGCTCATCTTCGCGAGCACAGTGCATCGTTTCCCTGGGACCTGCGCAGTTCCCTGGGACCTGCGCACGTATCACTCTGGTCCGGCCGGATGCCCCGATGACGTCCTTGGCCGGCGAACGGGAAGGCGGACCCGCAGTACCGTTTCGCCCTCACCCGAGTCGATGCTGATGATGCCGCCGTGCCGCTCCACGACAATGCGCTGCGCGATGTCGAGCCCGAGGCCGACGCCCTGGCCGACGCCCTTGGTCGTGAAGAAGGCCTCGAACGCACGGTCTGCCACCTGAGGCGACATGCCCCGGCCGGTATCGGAGACCTCGACGACGACGAAGCCTTCCTCGGCTCGCGTCGTCAGCCTGAGTGTGCCCGGCCCGTCCATCGCGTCCACGGCGTTATCGATGAGGTTGGTCCACACCTGGTTGAGCTCGGCGGAGTAGGCCTCGATCGGGGGGACGTCCGGACCGTAGTCGCGCATCACCGCGATCCGGTCGGGCAGTCGCTCGCCGAGCATCACCAGCGTGCTCTCGAGGCCCTCGGTCACGTCGACGCGCTGCAGCGACGCCCGGTCCATCTGCGAGTAGGACTTGACCGCGGCGACGAGCTCGGAGATGCGCCGGGTCGACTCCTTGATCTCCGACAACAGCGCGGTGGCGGACAAGGCGCTCGCCACCCACTCCAGGCCTGGCTGCAGGGCCGGTCCGGGCAGCGCGGCCGCCGCCCGCTCGCACCAGGCGCGATCCGCTCCGGCGGCGGCCAGCGGCGGGGCGATCATCCACTCGCCGGCC
>DATBGZ010000032.1:0-73642 GCA_036557785.1 Micromonosporaceae bacterium | reverse complement strand
GCCATCGCAGCACTCGTGCGGACCACACTCCGGGTGAACTCAGACTCGCCCGCTACGACGCGCTGACGGCGACAAGAACCACCCGGCCGCCGCGAAGGCAAAGCGGACCCAACGAAGGCAGATTCACACCGCCCACCTAGGAGAGGCGACGCCGCAGGTCCTCGATCGTCTGGCGCAGCCCATCCTCGGGGGACACGCGGGGTTCGTACCCGAGCAGCCGGCGGGCGAGCGTGAGGTCGGGTCGGCGCCGCTCCGGGTCGTCGGGCACCTTCGCCACATGCACGACGGGCGAGTCGCTGCCGACGAGCGCCACGATCGTGTCGGCCAGGGCACGCATGGAGATCTCGTGCTCGGTCCCACAGTTGATCGGCCCGGTCTCGTGGGAGTCGAGCAACGCGAGGATGCCCCGCACGAGGTCGTCGACGTAGCAGATCGACCGGGTCTGCTCCCCGGTTCCCTGCACCGTCAGCGGTTCGCCGCGCAGAGCCTGGGTGATGAAGGTGGGAATGGCCCGGCCGTCGCCGAGGGCCATGCGGGGGCCGTACGTGTTGAAGATCCGTACGATCGCCACGTCGGCGCCACGGTCGCGGTGATAGGCCATGGTCGCTGCCTCGGCGAAGCGCTTCGACTCGTCATAGACCGAGCGCACCCCGACCGGATTGACGTTGCCCCAGTAGGTCTCGGGCTGGGGGTGCAATAGCGGATCGCCGTACGCCTCGGACGTGGAGGCGAGCAGGAACCGCGCGTCGTCGGCGACCGCCCGCTCGAGCAGGTTCAGCGTGCCGATGCCGTTGACCCGCATGATCTCGATGGCGTACCGGCGGAAGTCGGTCGGGCTCGCCGGCGACGCGAGGTGCAAGATCGCGTCGAAGCGACCCTCCAGGGCGGCGACCGAGGGCAGCGGTTGCGAGACGTCGGCCTCGACCAGGCTCAACCGGGGGTCGCCGTCATGGTGCGCGACGTTGTCTTTGGCGCCGGTGATGAAGTTGTCCACCACCACCACGGACGCGCCCCGCGCCAGCAAGCGGTCGACCACGTGGGAGGGAACGAACCCCGCCCCGCCCGCGACGAGGATCCGGCTACCCGCGCCGAAGCGTGACTCGGTGCTGCTGCTCACGGGGCACACCCTAGTCGTTTCGGCAGCCGGGACATCGCGAGCCCTTTCATCCGTACCCTGGGTGACATGGCGCTGGATTCTTCGGATAACAACGCTTCTGCCGGTAATGAACCCGATCATCCCTCTCGTTCCGATCGTTCTGATCGCATCGTGGGGCGCGCGAGCGTACCGGCTCCCCGGAGCACCGAGGCGCCGCGGTCCGCCCCATCGCGGCCCGCCCAGTCCCAGCCGGACCGAACCTCGAAGGATGCGAACGTATCGCGCGAGTACCCCAGTCGTGCCTACCGCGCCATCCGCGATCAGCAGGTGCCGGCCGCGCCCGCACCGCGACGCACCCGCGTGCGTTGGGCACGCGCCGCGTTCCTGGTGCTCGCGCTCGCCGGGGTGATCAGCGGTTGCGGCATCGTCGTCAGTTACCTGTGGGTGCGTGGCGTGGACGACAATCTGCGTCGGGAGGACGCCTTCGCCTCGCTGCCCGCTCGACCACCCAAGCTCGCCGACGGGGCGCTGAACATCCTGCTGCTCGGTACCGACTCCCGTGACCCGGACAACGCCGGTGATCCCTCGGCAGCACAGCGCAGTGACACCATGGTGATCGCACACATTCCGGCGGACAACAGCCGGGCCTACCTGGTCTCCGTCCCGCGCGACCTGTGGGTACACATCCCGCGCAGCCCCGATGGTCGCAATGGCGACACCATGGCGAAGATCAACGCCGCGTACGCATGGGGCGGCATGCCGTTGGCCGTGCAGACCATCGAGGACTACACCGGCGTACGCATCGACCACGTCGCGGTGCTGGACTTCTCAGGTTTCGTCAAGGTGACCGACGCGGTGGGCGGCGTCGACATGACCGTGGACCAGACGATCACATCGATCCATCCACCTTATCGGACCTTCCAGGCGGGCCAGCACCACTTCAACGGTGAGGAGGCGCTGGACTACATCCGCCAGCGCTACCAGTTCCCCGATGGTGACTTCGACCGGATGCGCCACCAGCAGATGTACCTCAAAGCGTTGCTGGACAAGGCCGCGAGCCTCGGCACGCTCTCCAACGTCGGAAGCCTTCGCGACTTCGTCTCCTCGGTCGCGGCGACGATGACGGTCGACCAGGACTTCTCCCTCGTCGACCTCGGCTGGCAACTTCGCTCGTTGCGCAGTGACGATCTGGTCTTCATGATCAGCCCGCACAAGGGGACCACCACCGTCGGCGGCCAGAGCGTGGTGCTGCCCGACAAGGCACGCGCGGCGGACCTCTTCAGCGCAATGGCGCATGACAAGCTCGCGGACTGGGTCAGCGCGCACGGAACCGGTTCGTAGCCCGCAAAGCATGATCAACCGAGGGACCCGCCGCGCCCAGATTCGCAGGGTAGGCTGGCCCCCCGTGATGACCGACGAGCACGACCGGAGTGCTGCATGAGGCCGGACGGTACGACGTACGGCCGCTCACGACCGGGCGACGAGGGGCAACGCCGGCGACCGCTCCGGACCCGTCCGACCCAGGGACAGCCCAAGAGCCCGCTGTGGGCCAAGCTGGTAATCGCGTTCGGCGTGCTCGTGATGGTCGGCAGCGGCCTGACGGTCATCGTGCCGAAGCTCGTGGCCCACTGGGCGCTGAGCAACACCCCGACGGTCAACGCCATCCCCACCGACATCAAGGCCCCGGATATCAAGGGGCCCATCAACTTCCTGCTGCTCGGCTCCGATACCCGCGACAGCGGCGGCCTCTCCGACATCGCCAACGCGGACTCGATCGTGCTCGTGCACATCCCCGCGGCGCACAACCAGGTCTACATGATCTCGCTGCCCCGGGACCTGTACGTACCCATCGCCCGCGACACGGAGACGTGCGCTGATCCCGGCACGCATCAAAACAAGATCAACTCTGCCTTCGGCGCGGGCGCACGCGACGACCAGGGTCACATCGACACGAGCCCCACCGGTCGTGCCAAGGGCGCCAACCTCATGCTGAAGACGATCAGTTGCATCGTGCAGGACACGGGTGGCCTGAAGTTCAATGGATGGGCGACGGTCAACTTCGACGGCTTCGACAAGGTGGTCGCGGCGATCGGGACCGTGCACATGTGCACCGACACGAGCTGGTTCCCGGACCAGGGAATCTGGTCGATCCATTACTACGCCAACGGCAAGCAGCTCCCGAACAACATCGCGAGCACCGCCTACTACAACTACGGCAACGCCGCGGAGAGGGCGACCCGCGACCAGCGCGCGTACTACAAGAAGGGCTGCATGGACCTCAAGCCCTGGCAGGCCCTGGACCTGTCGCGGCAGCGCGTCCAGTACTCGGTCGGCGACTACGGCCGGCAGCAGATGCAGCAGCGGCTGCTCAAGGCCATTGTCGACAAGATCGCCAGCCCAGACACATTGACAAACCTCGCGACCGTGGCGAGGCTCCAGCAGGCGACCACCGGCCTCATGGTCCTCGATCTCGGCGGCATCGCGGTCGAGAACTGGGCGGTCACGCTCTCCGGGTTGCGGGCGGACGACGTCATCATGGTCAAGACCTACGCCGCCGCGAACGGCACGCCGAACACCGCGAACGTCAACGGGAGCTCTGTCGTCCTGCTGAAGCCGGACCTGGTCGATCTGCTGCACCACGTGCAGAACGACAGCGTGGCGGACTTCCTCACCGCGCATCCCGACTGGTTGGGCGGCAGCTGACGGTCCATGACCTCCGCGATACTCGAACCCCTGGTCTTCGCCCATCGGGGGGGTGCGGCGGCGCTGCCGGAACACACGCGCGAGGCCTATCGGCGTGCCATCGAGCAGGGCGCTGACGGGCTTGAATGCGATGTGCGGTTGACCCGCGACGGCCACCTGGTCTGCATCCACGACGCCACGATCGACCGCACCAGCACCGGCGACGGGAGGGTCAGCCGGCTCACCCTGGCCGAACTGAACGGGCACGACTACTCCTCGTGGCACATCAACGGCGACGCGGAGAAGACCGAGGCGCAGCCCGGCATTCTCACCCTCGATGCTCTGCTGCGGCTCGCTCTTGACGCGGGCCGAGCGCTGCGGTTGCTCGTGGAGACCAAGCACCCCGCACGCTTCGGCGGCGAGGTCGAACGGCGCCTGGTCGACCTTCTCGTCCGTCACGGCCTACACACCACTGCCGGCGCCCGCGAACGGGGTGTGGCCGTCACGGTCATGTCCTTCTCGTCGCTGGCGCTGCGCCGGGTCCGCGTGCTGGCGCCCGATCTCCGGACGGTGTTCCTCTTCGAGATCGCCGCGCCCTCGGTGTGGCAGGGGCGCCCACCCGTGGGCGCCGACGCGCTCGGGCCAAGCATCTCCGCGGTGCGCCGGCGGCCGGACGTGGTGCGCCGCGCGCACGACCGCGGGCACAACGTCTTCGTATGGACCGTGAACGAACCGGCCGACATCGACCTGACCGCACGGCTCGGCGTGGACGGGATCATCTCCGACCGACCGGCCGAGGTGGCCGCGACACTGCGCGGTCAGTCCCCGAACTGACGCGGCGCCGGCGTTGCCAGCCGGTCGATGACGAGCAACGTGACCGGCGCGAGCACGCCGAGGATGAGGAAGAACAGGCTCGTGGCGAAATCGGCGCTGCCCATGCTCGCGTGGTTCGTGGCGTGGAAGGTCAGATGCAGCGCGCTGAAGATCGCGACCGCGACCAGCGATACCGCCCGTACCGTACGGTCGCGCACCCATGCCCCGGCGAAGAGCAGGAAGGCCAGCGTCAGGAACGTGGCGCCCAGGTCGGTGACGAGGTGTTCGTTGTACGGCGGGTAGGCGGCGGTCCACCGGCGGCCGAAGCCGGGGAAGTTCGCGAAGAAGTGCCGCGGAAACAGGCGCGCCCACACGCCCCACCAGGCGTGCACGGCGCCCAGGGCGGCCATGCCGACCCGGACGACCACCGTCGGCGCGCGCATACCGGCATTCTCGCCGGCCGGGCTCAGCGGTGCCGCGGGGCCTCGTCGGACGTGGCCCGCGCCCGGCCCAGGGCGGCATGGGCCTGCGCGTAGTCGCGCAGGATCTGACGCACCGGCGCGACCACGTCACGCGCCACCTGCAGCGCGGCGTGCGCCATCCGCCGGGCCACCGCGCGCCGGTACCTCAGCGCCCGCCAGGCTCCCGTCGTCACCGCGAGCGCCGGCAGCGCCAGCACCACCGCGAGACACCCGACGGCGACCACCAGCCACGGTTGAACCTCCTGTGTGGACAGTCCACCGAGGACGCCGGCGACGGCACCGCCGATGGCGAGCCACCAGCCGGTACGCAGCGCCGTCCAGAGTGGCGGCACAGGGGAGCTGCCCCGGCCAGCGGCCAGCGCCCCGGCGAGCCTGCTCGGGAGCCCGTCGAGCTCCGCGGTCGCCGCCGCCCGCAGGTGCCGCTGCCAGGACTCCGGCAGACGGTCACCGAGACGGTGGGCCAGGCGCCGGACCGATGTACCGACCGCGGCCGGGTCGGCCGGCGGGATCGCGGGCAACACGGCGGCCCGATGCCATGGCGCCCGCCAGAGCACCGCGCGCTGCCGATACGACCAGGCCGCCTCGGCCGCGAGTGCGTCGGCTCCGCACGCGGCGGCGAATGCCTCGCCGAGCTCGGGCACCGCATCGCGGCTGACCTGCTCGTCTGCCGGCCCAGCGACCGGTGCGAGCGGGGTCAGCCGCGCCACGGTCGCGTCGAGTTCGGCGGTCAGCCTCGCCGTGGCGGCGTGCCGGTCCGCGACCACCTTCTCCAGCAGTGCCCGCACCTCGTCGATGCCCGCGCCGGTGCGCGCGGAGACCGCGATCACCGGCACACCGGGCAGGCCGTCGTCGTCCACCAGACGGACGAGGTCCGCGCGGCACCGGTCCGCGTCCGCCCGGCTCAGCAGGTCGGTCTGGTTGAACACCACGACGGTGACATCGCGCAACGCCCCCATGCGCCGCTGGTACTGCTCGTGCACCGTCTGGTCGGCGTACTTCTGTGGGTCCAGCACCCAGATGACGCGGTCCACCACACCGACGAGCCGATCGGCTTCGACCCGGTTCCCGGTCGCGAGCGAGTCCATGTCGGGCAGGTCGAGCAGCACCAGCCCGCGCAGCGGGGCCTCGTCCTCCGCGTCGAGGAGACTCTCCCGCATGAACCGGTGCCGGGGCGCCACACCGAGCCAGTCCAGCAGCGGATCCGCGCCGCGCGGATCCCACACGCACGCGTGCGCCTCACCGGTCGTCGGCCGCAGGTGCCCCGGCGGCGAGAGCGCCATCCGGGCCAGCGCGTTGAACAGTGTCGATTTGCCAACGCCGGTCGCCCCGGCCAGCGCAACCACGGTATGGCCGCGCCCCGTGCCTGCGCCGTCCAGCGCGAGCCGGGCGCCAGCACGGTCGGTGAGCTGCCGCGCGGCGGCGACCGTGAGCGTCTCCTCCGGGCTCAGGTAGAGCTGCACGGCCCGGACGAACCGGCTCACGGCCGCCAGACGCTGCGTCAGGTGGTGGTCGGTCTCCTCGACCCACTCATCGTCGGGGGGAGGACCCCACCGTGGGTCATCGCGGCTGATCCAGCCGCCACTCGTCGCTGGCCCGGGTTGTGGGGCCGATGTGACCGGGTCCCCGTCGGATCGATCGGGGTGATCGTTCATCAGGCCGCCTTTCCCAGCACGAGCGCGAGCTGCCGGGCCACGCCCACATCGGCCGCGGCCTGGCGCAGGCGTGGTGCGGGCGACGGCTCGACCCGCTGCGCGTCGACGCGCCGCAGCCATCGCAGTGACCGCGCCGCGAAGTGCTGCCGCACCCGGTCGAGCAGGTCGTCGCGTGCCCGCCCGGCGAGGCGGGCGATGGTCGGGTCGGTGAGCACCCGCCGCAGCGCATCCGCCGCGCTCCCCCGGCCGGGCTCGCCCTCGCCGCTGCCCATCTCGGGTGTTGCCGCCGCTGCCACGGTGGCGAGCACGACGGTCGCGGCCGTGGTCGTGCCGCGGGTCCGCGTGCGGACGTTCGGGGCGGCGAGCCGGGCCTCGTTGCGCAGCCACGCCTGCCAGTCCCGCACCACCTCCCGGGCCGCGGTGGCGTGATCGTCCGGGACGGTGTCGTCGTCGGGCGCGCCGAGCAGGCTCCGCCCTGCCGGATCGGCGGACCATCGGTCGACGATCGCCTCCTCGGCCGGCGCCTCTGCCTCGACGAGCAGCGCCGCCAGCGCGGTGGCGATGGCGCCCTGCAGCGCCCGCCCCGGTGGTGCCTGGCTGGGCCGGGCCTTGGCCGGGTCCTGCACGACCCGCAGTACCCGAGCGACCTCGCCGCTGGCCACACTCGCCCGCCACCGTGCATACGCCGCGCCGCGCATCGCTGCCCCGAGCGCGATCTGCTCGGCCGCGGTCTGCGACGCTCGGTGGTACGCCTCGCGGACCGTCGCGGCCAGCGCGTCCGCCACGGCACCCTGCTGCATCGCGGCGAAGGCCAGCTCGTCGGCGGTAGCCGTCGCCGCGGTGATCGCGCCGAGCAGGGTTCGGCGACCGACCGCCCGACGGCGCAGCTCTGATGAGGCCACCTCGGTGAGGTACGCCGCCACCGGCGCCACCTGGTCTTCCGGGAGCAGCCCCTGACCGTCCACGGTGGACTCATCGACGACGAAGAGCGGCGCGGCCGGCAGGCCCTGCTCACTCAACAATCGGGACAGGTCCGCCGCGACCTCGTCGCGGACCGGTGGAGGAACCCGGTCGAGGACCACCGCCACCACCGTGCCGCGGTCGCGAGCAGAGCGCAGCACGCGCCATGGTACGGCGTCGGCGTACCGGGCCGCCGTGGTCACGAACAGCCACAGGTCGGCCGCGGCGAGCAGCTCGTGGGCGAGTTCGCGGTTGCGCGCGACCACGGAGTCGATGTCCGGGGCATCGAGCAGCGCGAGGCCGGGCTGCAGCAGCGGTGCGCTGACGACCCGCAGCTCGCCCTCATCCGCCGACCCATGCTGCCCCAGGCCGGACAACAGCGGATGTCCGCCGAACCAGGTCCCGTCCGCCGGATGGCAGACCAGGACGGGCCCCCGGGTCGTGGGGCGCAGCACCCCGGCACGGCTGACCGGGGCGCGGACCAGGCTGTTGACGAGCGTCGACTTCCCCGCGCCCGTCGAGCCTCCGACGACGGCGACCAGCGGCGCGTCCAAACGGGCCGCTCTCGGCATCAGGTACTCGTCGAGTTGGGCCAGCAGCGCTGCGGCGGCGTGCCGGGCGGCGCTGGCGCCATCGGTCTCGAGCGGAAACCGCGCAGCACGCAGCGCGTCGCGCAGCGACCTCAGGGCCGCGCTCAGATCGGCGGCGTGACCGCGGCGGTCGGGATCGGTCCGGGTCGACGTGCCGTCGCGCACGACGCCAGGCGGCTCGGGCTCGTTGCCCGGGAAGAAGGCGGTGCGACTGGCCACGGACAAAGAGTGCCTGACATGGGCAGACACCGCCAAGTGACGTGCACCTGGCACACGGCCGACAACGGTGCGGCGGGATCGTCCGTGGTGCGCGACACACCCGGGTCGGTCAGGCGGCGCAGGCGGTGCTGAGCGTGTCGAGGAAGTCCTGGAGTTGCTGCTCGGCCTGCGCGCCCTCGGCCGTGAGCTGCTGCACCGACTCACCGAGGAAGTGGTCGAGCAGGGCGATCCCCTGGTCCAGCGCGTCGCGGACGTTGGCCCGGATCGGCCGGTTGCGCAGATCCTGCAGGTTGGAGCGCAGCTGCGTCGCCTTCGCCCGCGCCGTGAGCAGCGCGGCGGCCGCACCGCCCGGGTTGCCCTGGACCTGGTTGATCTGTGCCGTGATCTCCGTCTTCGCGTCGTTGGTTGCCCGCAGCGCCTCATCACAGACCGCGCTGGTCTGGTCCGCACCCGTGGCCGGCGCGCTGGCGGAGGCGCTCGGCGAACCCGTGGACGCCGGGGACTGGCCGGGCAGCGGCACCTCGTGCGGGTGGGCGCAGGCGATCCCGGTGATGACGGCGGCGATCATGAGCACGACGACCGACGGCCTGCGCATCGCTGTGGGGCTCCTCGGGGCTGCTTGACGGGACGGCGACCCGCACTGTAGCCCCGGTCGGCAACGCGCAATATCCCCGCCCCGGCCAGATCCCCGCCCCATCCAGGGTTCGGTTATGATCGCGACGGCCCGCGATGGGAGGCGATCCGTTGTCGTTGGACGAGACCGACCGCGCGATCATTGCGGCGCTGGTCGCCGACGCGCGCACATCCTTCGCCGAGATCGGCTTGGCAGTGTCCCTCTCCGCACCCGCGGTCAAGAGACGCGTGGATCGCCTACGCGCCAGCGGCGTGATCAAGGGGTTTACCGCCGTGGTCGACCCGGATCCGACCGGGAGCACGACCGAGGCCTTCGTGGAGCTCTTCTGTACCGGCCGCACGACCCCGGCCCAGATAGCCGCCCTGGCCCGCCGGCACACGGCGGTCATCGCGGCGTTCACGATCACCGGCGAGGCGGACGCGCTCGTCCACCTGCGGGCCGCCGACATCCACCATCTCGAGCAGGCACTGGAGCGGTTGCGCTCCGAGAGCTTCGTGACCTCGACGCGAAGCATGGTGGTGCTGTCCCGGCTCGTGGACGGGCCGACCTACGACGCGCCGATCTCCGCCGGCCGGGCGACGGCGGGAACCGGGCCAGGACGATCCGCGTCGTAGGGGCATGCTCGCCGATCGCCCCGTGCATCCGGCTCCACGCCGACCGTCCCCGCGTTCCGTCAAAATCGCGGCCGGACTCGCCCTGATCGGTCTGGCCACCACAGGCGCCGTCGCCTGCACCAGCAGGCCACCCCTGCCGACCGGGCCGTACCAACTGCTCGCCTTCGCCTCGTGCGACGACGCCCTCGCCGGTCTGCGGGCCGCGACGAAGGCGGCCGTCGGGCCGTACGGCTTGGGCACGTTCGTGATCCCGGGGCTGCCCCCGCAGGTGGGACCGGCCCGGGGCGAGGTGGGGGTCCCCGACCAGGCGGGAAACGGTGCGCAGCCCGGAGACGGCGCCCAGGCAGGCCCTGGAGCACAGCCGGGCCCGGTGCCGGGGTACGACTACTCGGGCACCAACGTGCAGGAGTCCGGTGTGGACGAACCGGATCTGGTGAAGACCGACGGACGGCGCATCGTCACGATCTCGGGCGGCCGGCTCAGTGTGGTCGACGTGGCCACCCGGCGGCTCGTCGGCGTCGTCGACCTGCGTGGCACCGACGGCGGTCCTGGCGTGCCGTGGGACGGCGACCTGCTCCTCGCTGGCGACCACGCCCTGGTGATCTCCAACGGCGCGCGCTTCTACGGCGGACCTGCGATGGGCAGTTCCGTGTCGGTTGCGCCGCCGGACGATGTACCGCCCGTCGCGCCGCCCATCCAGCCCAGGCCGAACGCCTCCGAGCCCGACGTCGCGCCTCCCGACGTGCCGGACCCGACGCCTGTCGATACCCCGGTGATGGGTCCGAGCCTGCTGCTCGTCGACCTCAACGCGCCACGGATCCTGTCCCAGGCCCAGGCCGATGGGTCCATTGTGGACGCTCGCCAGGTTGGCTCGACGGTACGGGTGGTGCTGCGCTCCGCGCCCCGCCTGTCCTTCCCCACGAACCTCCAAGGCAGCGACGAGCAACGCCTGGCGGCCAACCGGGCGGTCATCGACGCGGCCGGCATCGACGCCTGGGCGCCACGGCTCGAGGTGACCACCGCGGGTCAGACCGTGCGCAGCGAGGTCGGGTGCGAATCGATCACCCGCCCGACCAGCTACTCCGGCACCAATCTGCTCACCGTGCTCAGCTTCGATGTGGCCCAGGACGCGCTCAGCAACGGCAGCCCGGTCACCATCGCGGCCGACGGGGACACCGTCTACAGCAACGCCACCAGCCTCTACGTGGCGAGCAACGAGGCGTGGGTCGCGGCCTGGCCGCAGCTTGCGGGCTCGGTGCCCGCACAGCCGCGCACCGACATCTACCGGTTCGACACCGCGGCGAGCCAGCCTCGGTTCGTCGGCGGCGGCAGCGTACCGGGCCAGTTGCTCAACCAGTACTCGATGTCCGAATGGAACGGGGTCCTGCGGGTCGCGACCACGACCGACACCGGTCAGGGTTCGAACTCCGGGGTGTACGTGCTGGCGCCTGCCGGCGGTCGTCTGGTTCCGGTCGGTGCGGTCGACGGCCTCGGCAAGGGTGAGCGCATCTACGCCGTACGCTTCGTCGGTCCGGTTGGGTACGTGGTCACGTTCCGCCAGGTCGACCCGCTGTACACAGTGGACCTGAGCGACCCGGCCCGGCCTACCGTACGGGGCGAGCTGCAGATTCTCGGCTACTCGGCCTACCTGCACCCCGTCGGCGACACGCGGCTGATCGGCGTCGGTCAGGACGCGACCGACAACGGCCGGGTCCGCGGCACCCAGGTATCGCTGTTCGATGTGAGCAGTCTCGACGCACCAGCGCGGCTGGCCCACTACACCCTGCCCGGGGCGTACTCCGAGGCCGAGTTCGACCCGCACGCGTTCCTGTTCTGGCCGAGCAGCGGCCTGCTCGTGCTGCCGGTCAATGGCGGCGCGGGCGTGGTCGAGCCAGTCGTGGTCGAGGACGGCACCGGCGTCGGTGACCAGAGCGCGCCGAACTCGCCGTTCCGGATGGCCGCCTCCGGCGCGCTCGTCTTGCGGGTAAGCGACAACCAGATCAGCGAGGTCGGCTTCGTCTCGCACCCGGGGGATCCGTACGGCTACACGACGCCGATCCAGCGCAGCCTGGTCACCGTCGACCCGTCCGGCGAGACAACACTGTGGACGGTCGGCGCTGACGGCATCCTCGCCACCGACGCCGGCACTCTCGCTCCGCTCGCCTGGATCCCGCTGTAGCGGGCGGCTACAGGTACTGGCCGATGCGTTCGTCGGCGGACGGCTGGTCCGGTGCCGGCGGGGCCGCGGGGTCGGCGTCGGCGAAGAAGCGCCGGCCGCCGAACTCCCGGGAGAGCCGGTCGTCGAGCTCGTCGGCGAGACCGGTCATCACCTCGACGGCGAGCATGAGGTGGCTCGGCCGGAAGTCCCGCCCGAACACCGTGACGCCCGCCCAGACCGTTCCCCCGGCGAAGTAGAGGCGCCCGATCGGCATGTGGTGGGTCAGCTCGGAGAGGCGCTGGTAGAGGCGCTGGTTCTCGTCCACCCCGGTTATCACGGGGGAGAAGACCTCCACCAGCGGGGGCTGCGGGCGGACGCGGACGAAGACCATGGCCGAGCCGGAGCGGATACCGATGTCGCCGTCCGCGTCGACCGGCAGCGAGTCCGGCGCGACCTTGAGCATCGACGAGAGCGTGATCGCCACGCTCTCCTCCAACGGCATTCCCGCGAGGCTCGCCTGGGCCAGGTGCGAGACGCCCTCGGACTCGTCCGCCCGCGCCACGCCGAGCGAGGGAGCGTCGGTCACCGGTTCGCCGTCGCCGTCCACCGCCGTGTAGAGCAGAAACGCCGGGTGGGGTGAGCCGTACACCTCGCGCAGTGTGCGCGTGATGATCTTTGAGATCCGCACCGCCTCGGTCCGCGGCAGCTCGAGCCCGAAGCGCTGCTCGGAACCGGGCACGACGCCCGGCGGCGACCAGCCGAGCGCCGCGACGTCGCCGAGGCGCTTCATCGACAACTGATGCTCGCGGGGGAGCAGCCGGTTGCTCACGGCGAAGGCACGCACCTGGCCTGGCTCGGCGAGGTCGACGGTCACGGTGTAGAGCGCCTCCGCCTGCTCGGCCGCGGTCGGGTCGAGCGTGATGTCCAGCGCGACCACCGCCTCGGGCAGCGCGGGCAGGGCCGCCGCCAGCGCGGTCTGGAAGTCCACCCACGCCTGGTCGACCTTCGCGCTGAGATCCATCGTCGCCGGGTCGTCGGTGAAGATCGGTTCTTCCACAGGTGGCCTCCAGGTCCGCCGGTCGGCTCACGATACCGACTCGCCCACAGCGGGCGAGGACCGCGTCTGCACGGACGCCCCGGTCACGCCAGGGGCTCGGCGACCCGGCCGGCCACGCCATCCCGGCCCGGGGCCAGCACGCGCATGAGGTCGTCGATCGGCAGTGCCCGGGCGAACAGGTGGCCCTGGCCGGCGCGGCAGCCCATGGCCCGCAGCGCCCTTCGCTGGTCGTCGCGCTCGACGCCCTCCGCCACCACGAGGCGCCCCAGGCTCCGCCCCAACTCCACGGTGGACCGGACGACCGCCAACGACTCCGGGGAGCGGTCCATCGCCGCCACGAACGACCGGTCGACCTTGAGGTCGACGCCCGGGATCCGGGTCACCATCGCCATCGGTGAGGAGCGGGTGCCGAAGTCATCCAGGGCCAAGCGCACCCCGGCCTCGCGCAGCTGCGCGAGCACGGTCTCGGCGAGCGCGAGGTCGTCGATGGACAGGCTCTCGGTCAGCTCGACGACCAGGTCGGCCCCAGACGCGCCGTGTTGGGCGAGCATCCGCCGGACGAGCCGCGGGTACTCCGGGTCGGCCAGACTGCGCGGCCCGGCGTTCACCGCGACGGGTGCGTGGATCCCGGCGGCCACCCACCGCGCGTGCGCGGCCAGCGCCTGGTCGAGGACCGCCTCTTCGAACGAGGGCAGCAGGCCGGACCGCTCGACGGCGTCGAGGAATCGACGTGGGTCGAGCTCACCCCGGACCGGATGACGCCACCGGGCCAGCGCCTCGGCGGCGACCATGGCACCCGTGGCCAGGTCGACGATGGGCTGGAACGAAACGGTGAACTCCCGCTCTTCGATGGCCCGGGGCAGTTCGCCGCCGAGGATCAGCGCATCCACGTCGGCGGGATCGCGATCCGGCTCATACCGGACAACCCGCGGGCCACCGCGCTTGGCCTGCCACATCGCCACGTCGGCCCGGCGCAGCAACTCGGCCATCGCGACGCGGCCCTGCTCTGCCCCAACTGGTCCGGCGGGCCGGTCGGCGATCCCCGCGGTCGCCTCGACGCGGACCCGCACGCCATCGACCTCGATGGGCGAGGAGAGGCTCGCGATCAGCGCGGCCGCGCGGTCACGCGCCTCCCGAAGTGTTCCGGCGTCGCCGAGCAGCACCGCGAAGACGTCGCCGTGCAGTCGGCCCACGATGTCCCCGGGAGCCGCCACAGTGGACAGTCGCGTGGCGACCGCGACCAGGACCTGGTCCCCGGCGCCGTGCCCGAGGGATCCGTTCACATCGCGAACCCGGTCGATGCCGATCGTCACCAGCGTGACCGGCGCGTCCGCGGCGAGCAGGCGCTCCCCCATGTCCTGCAGACCCGTGCGGTTGGCCAGGCCGGTGAGCGGATCGTGGCGGAGCGCGTCGGCCGAGGTCCGGGCCATCTCATCCGCGACGGCGAGCGCGGAGGCGTTGCGTGCCGCAGTCCGTACGGCTGACGTGAAGGTTCGTAGGGTCAGCAGCTCGCGGTCGGAGAGGCCCAGCCCCGCGGCGAAGTGCAGCCGAACCTCGCCCAGCGGTCCGTCGTCGCCCGTCATCGGCGCACTGACCACGAGCGCGGCCCGCGTCGGGGGAGCGGCGAGGGACGGGTCGCCCGACCAGACCACGCCGTGGGCCGAGCCCCGCGCCAGCCGCGGCCCGTTGGGGCCGTCGCGCAGGTAGACCTCGGCCTCCTCGGCCGAGAAGAGCGAGACCGCGTCGGCAGCGGCCGACGCGAGGACCGTATCGATGTCGGACGCGTCGAGCTTCTCCGTGGTCGTCGCGAGCCGCTGGAGGGCCACCCGGTCGGAGCGGGCGCGAACCCGCCCGGTCACCAGCAGGTGCAGGCAGAGCACTGCCGCCGGCACGAGCGCGAGCAGTC
Organism: Micromonosporaceae bacterium; assembly: GCA_036557785.1. Lineage (GTDB taxonomy): Bacteria > Actinomycetota > Actinomycetes > Mycobacteriales > Micromonosporaceae > DATBGZ01. The sequence goes on along the minus strand of DATBGZ010000032.1, from coordinate 58,779 downwards.
GGGGGTCGTTGGGGAAGAAGAGCAACACCAGGACCGTGACGAGGAGCTTGCCGGCGAAGAACGCGGCCTTGATGTCGGCGTCGGCGCGGTGGACCCGGTACCACGGTGTCCGGCTCACCAGCGAGAGCACCGGCAGGCCGACCGCCATCTCCGCCGCCGTGATGCTCACCGCCACGAGAACCACGGCGACCGGCTGGCTCAGGGCGTTCGCGGCGCCAGATAGTCCAAACTGGATTGCCACGAGCAGGCCGGCGCACGCGGAGAGCGCGTCCTTGCTCGCGTTGTAGAGGGCCTTGTACGGCCGCACGCCACCGAGAAGCTTGCCGATGAGGACCCCGGCCAGCACATCGGGGCCGACCCACCCGGCGGGTAGGGAGACAATGCAGATCAGGATCGCCGAGTCGGTCCATGAGGTACCCGCGACCGCCGCCCGCACCCGGACGCGCACGACTGCCGCGCTCGCCGCCGCGACCATCACGAGGTCCGCCGGCACGAGCCACGGCTGCATCCCGTCGAAGTCGGCATCGACCAGGACCGGCATCAGGGCCACCGCCGCCAGACCGGCCGCGATCACCGCGCCCGTCAGCCACGGCAGAGCCGAGCCGTGCACCGGGAACAGCACGCGGCTGCTGGCCCGCGTGCGGGACACGACCCGGTGCCCGAACCGCTCGCGTACGGTCACCCGCCCGTCCTCTCCCGCCCCGGTCGCCGCGATTCGCACCGCCACGTGCATGTGGCAGACAGGGGATCCCCCTGGACGACCGATGGTCAGCGTAGGACGGTTCGGGTCCGCGCAACAGCGCAGCCTGCGCCGACCCTGTGACGGGTCAGCGTCGGGGGTCTGGCGACACCGGCGTCGTCAAACACCGCCCCTACAAAGGGGACTGTCCACTACAGCCAGTCGTTCATCGTCCGTGCACCCCCTTTCGAACGGATCGTCGCGGTCACGTCGGCAAGGCGACTGCGCATTACAGCCTGCGCATCACAGCCAGTCGTTCACGCCGGTCACCTCCCCTCAACCGGGGATCACTGGCCACCGCGTCGCGGCGCATCGGTGGATGGATGTGTTACTCCACCACCTTCGGCTCCGTTCGCCGGCTCCGCGGCCACCATCGGGCACAACGGAGCGTCCGCCTACGGTACGCCGTCGGGGTGACGTCCGGCCACAGCGGAGGGTGACCACGCCGTCGCACATCCACGACCGTCGGCGTACCCTCGGCGGGTGACCTCGCCGAGCATGAAACTGACTCATGTCGACGCGTCCGGCGCCGCCCGGATGGTCGATGTCTCCGCCAAGGACGTGACCGTACGGCTGGCGACCGCCGAGGGTCGGGTACGCACCACGCCCGAGGTGGTGGCACTGCTGCGCCGGGACGCTCTGCCCAAGGGCGACGCCCTCGGGGTGGCGCGGATCGCGGGAATCATGGGAGCCAAGCGCACCCCGGACCTCGTGCCCCTGTGCCACCCGATCGCCCTGCACGGCGTCGACGTCGGCCTCGAGGTCGAGCAGGCCGCGGTAACCATCACGGCAACCGTCCGTACGGCCGATCGCACCGGGGTGGAGATGGAGGCCCTGACCGCCGTGGCGACCGCGGGGCTCGCACTCATCGACATGATCAAGGCGGTCGATCCTGCCGCGACCCTCGACGCGGTCCGGGTGCTGCGCAAAGAGGGCGGCAAGACCGGGCTCTGGGTCCGCGACGACGAGGCACCGCGGGCGACGCTGGCCGACGAGGAGCAGCGATGAGGGCCCGTGTCGTCGTGGCGAGCAACCGCGCCTGGGCCGGGGTGTACGCGGACTCGAGCGGTCCTATCCTCGTGACCGGCCTGCGTCAGTTGGGGTTCGCGGTGGATGACCCGGTGGTGGTCCCCGACGGCGAGGCGGTCGGGGAGGCGATCCGGGCAGCCGTGACCGATGGCGTGGATGTCGTGATCACGAGCGGCGGCACCGGTATCACGCCGACGGACCGGACGCCGGAGGTCACCCGCGCCATCCTGGACTACGAGATCCCGGGCATCGCCGAGGCGATCCGGGCCCACTCCCGTGATCGCGTGCCGACCGCGTCGCTGTCCCGAGGGCTCGCTGGTGTCGCCGGCCAGACCATCGTGGTGAACCTGCCCGGGTCCACCGGCGGTGCCCGGGACGGGCTGACGGTGCTCGCAGGCGTCCTCGCCCACGCCGTCGAGCAGCTCGGCGGCGGTGATCATCCACAGGCCTGACGCCGCGTGATCGGCCTAGGGGTCTGCGGGTGCAATCGTGTGCTAGCGGCGTCGCGGTGGGTAGGGTCGGTTCCATGCAGCCCCTCTCCTGGGCCGCCGCCCGCCAGGCCGCCCACACGGCCGGGCTCGCTGCGCGGCCGGCCCCGGTCGATGTGCCGCTGGCGGAGGCCGACGGGCTCACGCTCGCCGCGCCGCTGGCGCCCTTGACCGACCTGCCGGCCTTCCCGACGTCCAGTGTGGACGGTTATGCGGTTCGGGGACCGGGCCCCTGGCGCGTGGCCGGCCGCGCGCTCGCCGGATCGGTTCCCGAGCCCCTCTCCGGCGCGACAGCCGTGGAGATCGCCACCGGGGCGATGCTGCCGGAGGGTACGGAGCAGCTCATCCGGACGGAGGAGAGCCAGCGGGACGAGGCGGGCCGGATCACGGGCCGGGCCAGGAGCGTGCCGGACTGGCGTGACCGCGGTGATGAAGCGCGGGCCGGCGAACAGTTGCTCCCCGCCGGCACACCGGTGACCCCCGCGGTGATCGGGCTCGCCGCCTCGTGCGGCCACGACACGCTCGCCGTCACCCCCGCGCCCAGGGCGGCCGTCGTCATCTTCGGTGACGAGCTGCTCACCGCCGGGCCGCCGGGGCTCGGCCGGGTCCGCGACGCCCTCGGCCCACAACTGCCCGCCTGGCTCGCCCGCCTCGGCGCCGTCGCCGCCATCGGCGAGCGCGACACCACCGCTCCCGGACCGATCGGGTACCGCGGACCCGTGGCGGACACCCTCGAGGCGCACGTCGACGCGATCCGGGCCGCCGTCGAGGTGGCGGACGTGGTCGCCACGACCGGCGGCACCATGCACGGACCCGTCGACCACCTGCATCCGGCACTGGCCAAGCTCGCGGCGACCTACCTGGCCGACTCCGTCGCCGTGCGTCCGGGCTTTCCCATGCTCCTGGCTCAGATCCCCCGAGCGGGCCGGCCACCCGCGTTCATCGCCGGGCTGCCCGGCAACCCCCAGTCGGCGGTTGTCGCGCTCGTCTCCCTGGTGGTGCCCCTGCTGCTCGGACTGGCCGGAGCCCCGCTGCCCGACCTGCCGCGGGTGCGGCTGGCGGGAGCCGTGAAGGGGCGCGGCGAGGCGACGCATCTGGCCCTGGTTCGCCTCGACTCCTCCGGGCTCGCCGAGCCGCTGGGCCATGCGGGATCAGCGATGCTGCGTGGGCTCGCCCGCGCCGATGGCTTCGCCGTCGTCGCACCCCGCACCGACGCGTCATCCGGGGACGAGGTCCCCTTCGTCGCGCTGCCTCTGCTTCCAGGAGGTCGACCATGACCGCTGTCATTCGTACGGCCGTCGGCACCGAGGCGCTGTCGGTCGCCGAGCACGAGCGGGTTGTCGCACACCCGGCGGCCGGGGCGGTGGTCGGTTTCGCCGGAGTGGTCCGCGACCACGATGGTGGACGCGACGTGCTCCGGCTCGTCTATGAGGCGCACCCGAGCGCGCAGGCCGTTCTCGCCGAGGTCGTCGCCGAGTTCGCCAAGGACCCGGCGGTGATCGGCCTCGCGGTATCCCACCGGGTCGGCGAACTCGAGATTGGCGACGTCGCGCTCGCCGCCGCGGTGGCCACCGCGCACCGCGGCGAGGCGTTCGCGATCTGCGCCCGCCTCGTCGACGAGGTGAAGGCCCGGCTGCCCATCTGGAAACACCAGCACTTCGGTGACGGCAGCGACGAGTGGGTGAACTCGCCCTGACCCGTCCACTCGGTCAAGCTCAGACCTTGGGATCGTCCAGGCAGTAGAAGTAGTCAAGGCTGTCGTTATCGGAGTCCCATGCGGCCCAGGCGCCGTCCCAGGGCGGCGTGCCCTTGCAGACAGCGTCGGCCGTCGCGTCGTCGAGGCCGCCGGTGACGGGGTCCTCCGGGAGCTGGGCACCATGGTCGATCTTGACGACCGCGTACGAGTTGTCGGTTCCGCAGGCGACGATCTCCAGCGTGGTGCGCTTCTTCTGGGTGCCGTCCGTGGCGAGGTAGGGCACGTCCACCTGGAGCAGGCAGTCCCCGACGCGGACCGCGTCGGGATGGAACGGGGGAACGGTCGTGGTCAGGCTGGGCCCGGCGCTCGTGCCGTTGTTCGTGGTCGGGCCAGCCGTCGGGGTACCGATCCGGTCCGTGATCAGGTACCACGCGCCGTACCCGCCGGCGCCGCCGAGCAGCAGGACGACCAGGGTCACGAAGGTGTAGAAGAGGGCGCCACGCCCAGCGGGCCCACGCCCGGGGGTGTAGCGGTCGTCGTGCGCGACGGTCTCCTGCGACCACAGGTCGGCCGCCGGGGGCACCGGTGCGGCGACACCAGGGCTGAACTTTCCGCGCGGCGGCTGCGGAATCGGGTCGGTGGGCGTGGCCGCCACACCCTGGGTGCCGGACCACGGGTCCTGTGGTGGCGCGTACGAGGGCTGCTCGCCCGGCTGGTACGACGTCATCTCTCCTCCTGGCCCACGACGCCAAGGATCCGCCTGCGCCAGCGCACCGACGCACTCCCATGGCGCACGTTACGAGTGCGGCGCAACCCACCGGTCCCCGCCCGCGCCTCACGGTAGCGTCGCGACCGGCGCAACGGAAGAAGGGCACCGCGGGGTGCCCGCGATGCCCTTCCTGCCGTCGGATCGGCGATGCCTCAGCCAGGCCGGCCGAAGCTGTGGATGCTCGCGCCGTAGTCGAGCACTCTCATCCGGACCACGTCTCCCGTGCGCGGCGCGGTCATGATCTTCCCGTCACCCTCGTAGATCGCGACGTGGTGCAGGTCGCTGTAGTAGAAGACCAGGTCACCGACCTGCAGGTCCGCCCGGCTCACGTACGGCATCGACCGGCGTTGGGCCGCGGCGTTGTGGGGGAGGTAGACACCCACCTGCCGCCAGGCCATCATGGTCAGCCCGGAGCAGTCGTAGCCCTTCGAGCTCGCGCCGCCGAAGACGTATGGGATGCCGGCCTGCGCGCACGCCCAGGCCGCGGCCTTGTAGCCAGGCGTCGGGGCGTATTCGGCCGGGCAGGGCCATGGCCGGTACGAGCCGGTGCCGTTGGTGTCCGCGTAGGACTTGCGCCGCAGCGCCTGCAGGTCATCGAGACGCTTCTCGATGTCCTTCTTCCGCGCGGCGAGGTCAGCGTCCTGTGTGGAGAGTTGGGCTACGAGGGCGTCGATGGGCGCCTTCTGGGCGTCGTACTGTGCCTTGAGGTCGACCGCGGCCTGCACGTCCTGCCCCTGCGCGGCGGAGAGCACATCCAGGTAGGAGAGCCGGTCGGTGAACTCGTCCGGTGAACCGCTGTTGAGCAGCATCGCGAGCGTTCCGGCGGATCCGCCCCGGTACACCTGCGCCGAAATGGCGCCGACCTTCGTCTCGGCCGCGTCGAGCTGGACCTCGAGGGGCTGGATCGCCGCCTGCATCTGCTTCTGCTTGGCGAGGTTCTGCTCGTACTGCTCATGGACCGCGTCGTACTGCTCGATGAGCGGCTCGGCTTCGTTCCAGGCCTGGTCGATCTGGGCCTCGACGTCGCTGACCGACGGCTCGGCGTACGCCGTGGAGAGCGGCGCCAGCACGATGGCCGAGGCGATCAGCGCGATCAGGCCAGCACGCCGCCAGAGGCGACGGCGTGCGAGTTGTCCTCCGTTGGGTGGAGGAGGTACCACACTTGTCTCCTTTGTTCGGACCGCCTACCGGGCCGCGCAGAGCGCGAAGTTACCCGCATCGAATCATGACGGTATCGATCCCGGTTCGCCGAAGGGTGGCGGCGCGACAGCAATGGCTGCCAAGGCGCCGGTCAGCACCGCGCCATGGGCGCTGGGGCAAGGCGGCGTCCGACTGCGGCCGGAGGTCGACCATGGGACAGCCGGACGCAGGACAGATTAGGAGTGAACCGCGAATTACGCAACAATGACGCGCACCGTCGATGGAATTCCCAGCAAAACTCAATCCAGTTGGACGATCCGTAGGGACGCGATCACCAAGTGTTCATACGGGTCGGCCGGAGGCCGGGACGAGCACGCCGAGCACATCGTTGAGAGTCAATACCCCCAACGGGGCGCCGCCCTCGCTCACCAGCACCATGTGGCGGCGGTTGCGGCGCATGGCGAGCAGCAGGTCGCCGAGGTTCTGCTTGGGCGCCGCGACGTCCAGGCGCCGGACCAGGCGGCCGGGGATCGGCGTGAGCCGGTCCGGCAGGCCGATCACGTCCTTGACGTGCACGAACCCCACGACCCGCCGGGTCGCGGCGTGCACCACAGGGAACCGGGACCGGCCGCTGCGGGCGGCGAGGACCTCGACGAACGCGGGCGAGACGTCGGCCGGCACCGTCGTGACCTGGGACCAGGGGCGCATCGCGTCGGCCGCGGTCAGCGTGCGCAGCGCGAGTGCCCCCTCGATACGCGCGAACTCCTCCTGGTCGAGCAGCCCCTCCGAGCGGGCCTGGGTGACGAGCCCGGCGAGCTCGTCCGCGGTGTAGACCGTCTTCACCGCGTCCGTCGCCTCGATCCGCCAGAGTCGCAGCACCTTGGTGGAGATCCACTTCAGCGCCACCAGCACGGGACGCGTGGCCAGACAGAAGCCGAGCAGGAACGGGCCGAGCCACAACACCGCCGTCTCGGGCCCGGCGAGGGTGACGTTCTTCGGCACCATCTCGCCGACGACCGTGTGCAGGTAGACCACGATGCCCAGGCCCAGGGTGAACGCGACCGGGCGGACGGCTTCGTGGGGCAGCCCGAGCGCGTCGAAGGGGCCATGGAGCAGCTGCGCGATCGCCGGCTCCGCGATGGCGCCGAGGGCGAGCGAGCAGATCGTGATGCCGAGCTGAGCGCCGGCGACCATGAGCGGGATGTCATTCATGGCTCGCAGCGCCGCCCGGGCCCGGGCACTGGTGGCCGCCAAGGGCTCAACGACCGTCCGGCGCGCGGCGATGATCGAGAACTCGGCGCCCACGAAGAAGCCGTTGCCCAGCAACAGCAGCAGCGCCACGAACAGCTTCACGGCGCCAGCCACCTCGGCTCAGCGGGCGTCATGGCTGCTCCTCCTCCTCGGGCTCGGGCCCGACGACGCGGACCTGGGCCACGCGGCGCCGCTGGACCGCGACGACCGTGAACTCCCACCCGCCCTCGACGGAGACGCTCTCGCCGTCGGCCGGAATGTGCCCGAGCCGCGCCATCAGGAAGCCCGCGAGCGTCTCGTACGGCCCCTCGGGCAGCCGGAACCCCGTGATGTCGTAGAGCTCGTCCTCTCGCAGGACGCCGTCGACAAGCCAGGTCGGCGGACCGCCCGCCACAGTCACCTCCGCGCCGGCGTGGCTGTCGACCCCGGGCCAGTCACCGGCGGCGATGTCCTCGCCCACGCCGGGCGGAGGGGCGAGCGCGCCGAGGACCGGGCTCTGCACGTCATGCTCGTCGGCGATGTCGCCCACGAGCTCCTCGACCAGGTCCTCGACGGTGACCATGCCGTCCGTGCCGCCGTACTCATCCACCACGATCGCGACGTCGGCGCCGGCGGCCTGCAGCGCCGCCAGCACGCCGTCCAGGTCGAGCGACTCGGGGACGAGGACTGGCTCGCGCGCCACCGCCCGTACGGGCGTGCTGCTCCGGGCCGCGACCGGCACCCGCAACGCATCGATCACGCCCACCACGCCGACGACCGAGTCCAGCGTCTTCGCGTAGACCGGGAACCGGCTCTTGCCGGTCTGCCGGGCCAGGTCGAGCATCCGCGCCACCGACTCCTCTGCCGCGACGCCGACGACGTCGACCCGTGGCGTCATCGCCTCTGCCGCGCGCTTGTCGCCGAACCGGATCGTGCGCCGCAGCAGCACCGCCGTCTGCTCGGGCAGGGCACCCGCCTTCGCCGAGTACGCCGCGAGCAGGCCGAGCTCCTCCGGCGAGCGGGCACTCGCGAGCTCCTCCTGCGGCTCGACGCCGAGGCGGCGCACGAGCGTGTTCGCGGACCCGTTGAGCAGACGGATGAGCCACGCGAAGACGGACGAGAAGACCCGCATGGGGCCGGCGGTGCGTCGGGCGATGGCCATGGGCCGGGCGATCGCCGCGTTCTTCGGCACCAGCTCGCCGAAGAGCATCGAGAGCACCGTGGCGAGGGCCAGGGCCAGGAAGCCGGCTGCCGAGTCGGCCGCGCCGCCCAGGAACGCGACCACCGGGTGGAACAACCGGGCCAACGCGGGCTCGGCGAGGTAACCCGTGAGCAGAGCCGTGATCGTGATGCCGAGCTGTGCGCCGGAGAGCTGGAACGACAGGTGCCGCACGGCCCGGCGAACCGTGCGGGCGACCGGATCACCCGCCTGTGCCTGCGCGTCGATGGCGGCGCGGTCGACCGTGACGAGGGAGAACTCGGCAGCGACGAAGAACGCGTTGCCGGCGGTGAGCACGACGAACGCCAGCAACGGCAGTACGACCGATAAGGCCCCGGCGTCTATGGTTCTTTCTCCTTGCGGCGCCCGCGCCCGCTGCCTGGCTCGCGCTGCGATGCTGCTGGGCGCCGGTAGTCACCTGGCAGCGATTCTGACACAGCCACCGGGGCCCGCGCCGTTCGCTGGTCCCCGTGGACGGGTCAGTCCACATACGAGCGGACTTGTCGACACCTGGAAAACAGGCGATGCTGTCGATCACGTGACGCCTGGGGCTGGGGAGGTGAATGGTGCGCGAGATGATCCTCGGCGTCATCGCCGTCGGCCTCGTCGCGGGCGTGTTCCTCGGCCGGAACACCGAGCGTGCGCGCCGCTCCCGCAAGGACCTCAACACCGCCAAGGCCGCCGTCCCCAAGGCCAAGGAGACCGCCATGACCGAGCTGCGCCGGGCGGTCCTCACCGGCGTGATCATCGCGGCTCTCATCGTCGGGGTGATCACGCTGCTCTTCGGCAGCGGCTCCTAGCCGGCGCAGCGCGGGTCGGGCCCCCTCAGGCCGGCTTGACCGCCCGCAGCAGCACGGTCGCGACATCGACCACCTCGGTGTCGCTGCCCGCCTCTCCGGTCGCCTGCTTCTGGGTCAGGCCGTCGCTGAGCATCGTCAGGCAGAACGGGCACGCTGCCGCGATCGTCCGCGCCCCCGTGGCCAGCGCCTCCTCGGTCCGCTCGATGTTGATCCGCTTACCGATGCGCTCCTCCATCCACATGCGCGCACCCCCGGCGCCACAGCAGAACGATCGCTCGGCGAACCGTCCCATCTCGACGAAGCCCTCCGCCTGAGGATCGGCGCCGGCTGCGGCGCCGTTCGCCGTGACGGCGCTCAGCAGGTCGCGCGGCGGGGCGAAGACCCGGTTGTGCCGGCCGAGGTAACACGGGTCGTGGTACGTGACACCGCCCTCGATCGGCCGGACCGGGGTGAGCCGGCCGGACGTTACGAGATCGTCGAGCAACTGCGTGTGGTGAACGACCTGGTAGGAGCCGCCGAGTTGGGCGTACTCGTTGGCGAGAGTGTTGAAGCAGTGCGCGCAGGTCGCGACGATCTTTCTCGCTCGCGCGCTTTCGCCCTCCCCGAACGCCTCGTCGAGCGTCTCCACGTTCTGCCTCGCGAGCATCTGGTAGACGAACTCGTTGCCCATCCGCCGGGCCGGGTCGCCCGTGCAGGTCTCGCCCTCGCCCAGGATGGCGAAGCTGACTCCGGCCTCATGCAGAAGCGTCGCCACGGCACGCGTGGTCTTCTTCGCGCCGTCGTCGAAGGCACCGGCGCAGCCGACCCAGAACAGGTACTCCCATTCGTCAGTCTCCCCGACCCGCTTGACCGGGAAGTCCAGCCCCTTCGTCCAGTCGGCGCGAGTGTTCGGTTGGGCCCCCCACGGGTTGCCCTTGTTCTCGAGGTTGCGCAGCATGACGCCGGCCTCCGCGGGGAAGCTCGACTCGACCAGGACCTGGTAGCGACGCATGTCGACGATGTGGTCGACGTGCTCGATATCGACCGGGCACTGCTCGACGCAGGCGCCGCACGTCGTGCACGACCAGAGCACATCGGGGTCGATGACACCACCGACCTCGACGGTGCCCACCAGCGGTCGCAGCGCCTGTGCCGGGCCCGAGCCCACGACCCGGCCGAAGCCTGACTCGGGCACGCCGTGGTCGGTGCCGTGTGCGCTGCCCTGCTCGGCGTCCCGCAACAGCGCCTTCAGGTCGACATCGGCCCCGGGTTTGCCGGCGCCACCGATGAGATAGGGCGCCTTCGCGAACAGGTGGTCGCGCAAATCCATGATCACGAGTTTGGGCGAGAGCGGCTTGCCGGTGTTCCAGGCGGGGCACTGCGACTGACACCGTCCGCACTCGGTGCAGGTGGCGAAGTCGAGCATCCCCTTCCAGGTAAAATCCTCGATCTTCCCGCGGCCGAAGACGTCGTCCTCGCTCGGATCCTCGAAGTCCACCGGCTTGCCGCCCGACTCGATCGGCAGCAGCGGGCCGAGCGCCAACCGCTCCCGCTTCGTCGCCACGTTGATCGGCGCCAGAGCGATGTGCAGGTGCTTGGAGTAGGTGACGATGACCAGGAATGCCATGATCACCAGGACCTGGGCCAGCACGAAGACCGTCTCGACGACCTCGTTTGCGGTCGCGCCGAGCGGACGCAGCACGCGCGAGGTTGCCTGGGAGGCGAAGGACCACCAGCTGTGGCCGAAGGGGAACACGCCCGTGTTCACCTGCGCTCCGCGATAGAGCAGCAGGGTGACGACGACCAGGAAGATCATGCCGAGGATCCGCCACGCCGCCCCGAGGTGCGAGCCATAGAAGCGTGACGATCGATCCAACCCGGTGGTCGCCTTCTTCGCCGGATCCTGTCGGCGCCGCAGGATGGTGAACGTCACGAGTCCGGCGAGCACGGCGACCGCGAAGAAGTCCTCGACGAATCCGACCAGGCGCCACCGGCCGATGAGCGGCACGTGGAAGTCCTTGTCGAACAGCGCCCCATACGCCTCGAGAATGGTCAGCCCCAGGACGAGGAAGCCCCAGAACGTGAAGGCATGGGCCAGCCCCGGCACCGACCAGCGCAGCAGCCGCTGCTGCCCGATGACCTCCCGGAGCTCGGTGCGCAAGCGGCGCGGGATGTCGGCTGTGCGGCCATGGACCGGCTGGCCAGAGGAGATCAACCGGAACAGCCACCACACCCGGCGTCCGGCTGCGGCGAAGGCGACCGCGGTGCCGCCCAGGCCGACCGCCAGGCGCAACCACATCATCGGGCGTTCCTCCGTGCGCTCTCGGGACCCAACCGGGGAACGGCCGGCCCCGATCAGGCAGAGCCTAGGCCGTCGGCCTACTGGACGGTAACGTGATCTGACTCGCAGTCAGAGTAGGCGACGGTTGTCCACAGGCTGTGGACAAGCCTGGGGAAAACCACACGCGTGTAACTTACGCGGCCGGTGTGGGTGACTCAGCGCCAGCGGGACAGCAGCCCCAGCGCCCCGATCATGGCGCCGAAGCCGATGATCAGGTTCCACCACTGGATGCGCGCCAGGAACCAGAACGACTCGGGCAGGTCCCACCACTGGGAGGTCAGGTAGTAGGTGACGAGCCAGGCGATCGCGAAGATGATCAGACCGACAGCGGTGGCGGGCACCCACGTCGGGCTGGGCTTACGCGTCGCGGCCGCGACCTGGGGACGCAGCTCGACCGGCGGCGTGTACACCTTCTTCTTGCGGACGGACGACTTCGGCACGGCTCACTCCTGAGGGAATCTGCGGCCAGCAACGTTCTGCGCCGCCGAGGCGCTACGAATAATGGCCGTACGCAAGACTAGTTCATCTGGCGGCCAACGGCTCGTGCGGGATGAGGGGGCGGACGTGGTATCGGGTGAGCGACGTCCCACTCGACCGGATCCGGGGCAGCGAGATACGTTGTCCGCGGCCATGACACCCCCGAACCCCGCAGACGGCGCGCCCGGGACCGCCCCGAACGGGCAGGGTCCCGACTCCACCATGGTCATCCCCAAGATCACGGACGAGACCGCGGTCATCAGCCTCTCAACGGCGCAAACGGCGTTCATCGATCGTCGCGCGATCGACCGCGCGCTCGCCGAGGGCGCCGGGAACGGGTCTGCGGCGACGCCGCCGGATCTCACCGACACCGCGATCATCAGTACGGTTGCCGCCGCTCGGAAGAATGGCGCCCGGGCGAACGGGAGCGGCCCAGCCCGGCGCGGGCGGACCGCCGCCTACGACACGCCCACCGGCGCCAAGCGCTACTTCGGCCGGCACGGCCGGGACGTGCCGCGGGCTCTGCGCCTCGGCGTCCGCGCGACGGGCGAGGTCATGGTCACGGTCGGCCTCGTGCTGCTGCTCTTCGCCGCGTACGAGGTCTGGGGGACGGCGCTGATCGTCAACGGCCACCAGAACGACCTCAACGCCCAACTCGAGCAGCAGTGGGCGCAGGGCGACGATCCGACCGTCCAGCCCACCACCGGCCCCGGGACCCTGCCAGGCGACGGCGAGAACATCGGCCAGGCCGCGGGGCCCACCCCGGTCTGCACGCCCATCGCGCGCCTCTACCTGCCCCGGCTGAACAAGTACTGGGCGGTCGTCGAGGGCGTCGACACCCCCGACCTCAAGTGCGGGCCCGGACACTATCCGGGCACCGCGATGCCAGGACAGACCGGCAACTTCGCCGTCGCCGGGCACCGCATCTCCGCCGTGTTCTGGAACCTCGACCTGATGCGGCCCGGCGACGCCGTGGTCGTCGAGACCAAGGACACCTGGTACATCTACCGGGTCACCGAGCAGCTCGTCGTGGTACCGACCGCGGTGGAGGTGGTGGCTCCCGTGCCCGAGCAGCCCGGGGCAACACCGACCGACGCCATGCTCACCATGACGACCTGCAACCCGAAGTTCAACAACTACCAGCGGCTGGTGGTTCACGCGAAGCTGGACCACACGCAGCCGCACGACGCCGGCCGGCCGCCGGAGCTCAACGAGTAGCGGCCGCTGCGGCTGGGAGGCGAACGATGTACGGGTGGATCTGGCGTAAGCTGCCGTTCGGGCTGCCCGGAAAGATCGTCGGATCGGTGCTGCTCGCGGCGACGGCAGCGGCCCTGCTGTGGTTCTGGGCCTTCCCCGCCGCGGAGCACCTGCTCCCGTTCGAGGATGCGCAGATCACCTCGCCTTGACGCGTCGGAGGCCGGCAATGCGCGTGCTCGTCATCGACAATTACGACTCGTTCGTCTACAACCTCGTGCACTACCTCGGCCAACTCGACGTCGGCAGCGAGGTCTACCGCAACGACGAGATCACCCTGGCCGAGGTAGCACGGCTGCGGCCCGACGGGATTCTGCTCTCGCCGGGGCCCGGCACGCCTGACCGGGCCGGGATCATGCCGGCGCTCATCACGACGTACGGCGACGCGATCCCGATGCTGGGCGTCTGCCTCGGCCATCAGGCGATCGGCGAGGCCTTCGGCGGCGTGGTGACCCGGGCATCGCAGCTCTTGCACGGCAAGACCTCACTCGTCACGCACCAGGGCGCGGGAATCCTGCGTGGCCTGCCCGACCCGTTCACCGCGACCCGCTACCACTCACTGGCCGTGCTGGAGTCCACGCTGCCGGACGAGATCGAGGTCACCGGGCGTACGGTCGCGCCCGCCGCGGCGAGCGGCGGTGAGACCGGCACGGTCATGGCGATGCGCCACCGGAGCCTGCCCCTGGAGGGCGTGCAGTTCCATCCGGAGTCCGTGCTCACTCAGGGCGGGCACCTGATGCTCGCCAACTGGCTCGACGGCCTGGGTCACGCCTCGGCACTCGACCGGGCCCCGGCGCTGGCCGCCGAGGTCGAGGCACGGCGGGTCGCGGCCTTCGCCTGACCCGCCGACCGACGGAGACACGGCGCTGCCGGGAACTACGGCGGCGGCGGCTCGGTCGTCGTCGTGTCCGTCGTCGGTGGCGTGGTGGTCGGTGGCGGATCGAGGATGCGGATCGTGACCCGCTTGGTCGGGTCCCACTCCGTGTTCTGCGCCGGGTTCTGGTCGTCCACCAACCCGTACTTGGCTGGATCGGTCCCCGCCGGCGCGTAGGCGTGCAGCACCTTGGGGTCCGCGGTGAATCCCTCGTACCCGAGGATCACCCTGGCGTCGGCCTCGGTCTTGCCGATGAGATTCGGCATGAACTTGAAGTTGCCCTTCGAGACCTTCAGCTTCACCGGCGTGCCCCCCGCCTCCGGCTGACCGGCCGGCGGGTCGGTATCGACAACTGTCCCCTCGGGGTAGGCGCTGTCGACCGGAACGAGCTCACCGACGGTCAGGTTGGCGGTCTGTAGCGCCTGCGTCGCCGCCTCCTGGGACGTCCCCTTCGCGATGGCCGGGACCGTCGTCTCGCCGGCGCCGGCGCACCACACGTAGTGGACGGTCGAGCCCGGATTCACCTTGGTGTTCGGCAGCGGATCCTGGCTCAGCACCTGGTTCTGGGCGCAGGTCGGGTCGGTCCTGGACTCGGGCTCGGGCCGCAGACCCTGCTGCTGCAGGAGCACGTCGGCCTGCTGTTTGTCCTGACCGACCAGCGGCGGCACCGTCTTCTGGCCAGGGTTCTGCGAGATGATCAGGCCCACGATCAGGGTGATCACGGCGAGCACCGCGAGCCCGATGAGGCCCCAGACCGCCCAGTTCGGGTTCGCTCGGCGCTGGCCCCCTGGCCGGCCGGCCACCGGCCGACCGCCCGGTGGCGGCCGCAGCATGCGGGTCGCGCCGTGCTCGTCGACCTGGACCGGTTCGGCGTAGACGGGCCGTCCCTGGGCGGCGCGCAGCACGTCGGCGCGCATCTCCGCGGCGCTCTGGTACCGGTTGTGCGGGTTCTTCGCCAGAGCCTTGAGCACCACGGCGTCGATGGGCGGCGGCACGTCCCGGTTGAGCAGGCTCGGCGGCCGGGCATCCTCCCGGACGTGCTGATACGCCACGCTCACCGGGCTGTCGCCGACGAACGGCGGCTGGCCCGTGAGCAGCTCGTAGAGCACGCACCCCGTGGCGTAGACGTCGCTGCGGGCGTCGACCGCCTCGCCGCGCGCCTGCTCGGGCGACAGGTACTGCGCGGTGCCGATCACCGCTGAGGTCTGCGTCATCGTCGAGCCGCTGTTGGCCAGCGCACGGGCGATGCCGAAGTCCATGACCTTGATCTGGCCGGTCTGGGTGAGCATCACGTTGCCGGGCTTGATGTCGCGGTGGATGATGCCGTGCCGGTGGCTGAACTCCAGCGCCGAGCAGATCTCGGCCACGATCTCCAGCGCACGGCGCGGCATGAGCCGACCCTCGACCTGCAGCAACTCCTTGAGGGTGCGGCCGTTCACGAACTCCATGACGATGTACGGCAGTGACTCGCCGCTGGATCCCCGCTCCTCGCCCGTGTCGTACACCGCGACGATCGCCGGGTGGTTCAGCGAGGCGGCGTTCTGGGCCTCGCGGCGGAACCGGATCTGGAACGTGTCGTCCCGGGCGAGGTCCGTGCGGAGCATCTTGATCGCCACATCGCGACCCAGGCGCAGGTCACGGCCACGGTGCACTTCCGCCATGCCGCCATATCCGAGCAGCTCTCCGACCTGGTACCTCCCCCCGAGGAGGCGGGCCTGTGTCATGGTGTGCCTTGCCCTCCGCTATCCGTTGCACCCGTGTACGTCGTAACCCCCGTCACACCCGAGGACTGGGTGTCTTGGGCGCCCTTCTGCAGAAATGCCACCGCCGCCCCCGCGCACACCGCCACGAGGACCACCGCGACGATGATCGCCACCAGTGTGCCGGTGCTCGGACCACCACCCGGCCTGCGAACGCTACCCGTGCTGGTCGCGGAACCAGGGTAGCCACCCCGGGGTAGCAGCACGGGTGGCGACAACGGCCGCGTGGCGGCCGCCGCAGCCACCGGTGCCGGCCGGCCCTGGTGTGCGACCGCCGCGGCGGCCAGGGCCGGCTGCGGGGCGCTGGTGCCGAGCTGGGCCGCGACCCGGCGAGACTCGTGGGCGAACGCGGACGCGTTGGGCCAGCGATCGGCGGGACGCTTGGCCATCGCCCGCTCCACGATCGCCCGCGCGGTCGGCGCCACGTCGGGCGGCAACGGCGGCGGCGCCTCCCGGACATGGCGCATCGCGATCTCGAGGGGGTTGTCGCCCTCGAACGGCCGGTACCCGGACAGGCATTGGTAGGCGACGACGCCCAGGGAGTAGATGTCCGACAGCGGCGTCGCCTGCTCGCCCATCGCCTGCTCGGGAGAGATGTACGACGCCGTCCCCAGCACCGATCCGGCGGCGGTGAGCTGGGCCGCGCCCGCGGAGCGAGCGATGCCGAAGTCCGTGAGGACCAGTGTGCCGTCCGGGCGTACGAGCAGGTTGCCGGGCTTGACGTCGCGATGGATGACCCCGGCCTGGTGCGCGGCGTGCAGGGCCTCGGCCGCCTGGGCGACCAGCGCCATCGTGCGGCCTGCGGTGAGCCGGCCTACCCGGGCCAGCGTGCGGGACAACGCTTCGCCCTGGATGTACTCCATCACCAGGTACGCGCCGGTGGCCGGGTCGCTGTTGTAGTCGTAGACGTCCACCACGCCCGGGTGGTTGATGGTGGCCATGGTCCGGGCCTCGCCCCGGAACCGCTCGGTGAACCCCGGCTCGTCGAGCAGGGACGAGAGCAGCAGCTTCACCGCGACCGTCCGGCCGAGCACTTCGTCGACGCAGCGCCACACGTCGCCCATGCCGCCACTCGCGATGCGCTCTTCCAGCCGGTAGCGCTGGCCCAGCACGGTTCCAGGGTTGATCATCTCGACCCCATCAAGTCAGGTCCCGCCCACGGCTTCGCCCATGTCACTCAACTCACGCCCTTGACCGCGATCGCTGCCTTCATGACCTGTCCGGCAATCGCCGAGGCCGCGGCGCTGGCGCCCGATCCAGCGTTCTGGATCAGCACCGCGACCGCGACCACCGGTTGGCCGCCTCTGGTGCGCG
The DNA here is from genome assembly GCA_036557785.1 of Micromonosporaceae bacterium. Lineage (GTDB taxonomy): Bacteria > Actinomycetota > Actinomycetes > Mycobacteriales > Micromonosporaceae > DATBGZ01. Next base: position 41,670 of record DATBGZ010000032.1, on the reverse strand, counting down.
CATACCCGATGAACCAGCCGTGGTCTGGCGCATCCCCATTCTGCGCCGTCCCGGTCTTGCCGCCTACCTCAAAGCCGTCGATCTGCGCCCTTGTGCCCGTTCCGTTGTCGACCACGGAGTCCATCATCTGCCGCAGTTGGTTGGTGACCGCCTCCGACAGTGGCCGGTGCAGCTCAGCCGGGGTCCTGTGCCACAGCTGGGCGAGGTTGGCGTCCTGGATCGAGTCGATCAGGTAGGGCCGCATCTCCGATCCGTTGTTGGCGACGGTCGCCGCCACGAGCGCTGCCTGCAACGGCGTCCAGCGCACGTCCCGCTGCCCGATGCAGGACTGGGCCAACGCGGCCGGGTCGGTGGCGCCGCCGGGCCCGGCGATCGGGCCCGTCGTGCTCGACGCCACGTGCATCTTGTTGCCGTCGTCCTGGTCGAAGGTCGGCGTGGTCTCAAAGCCGAAGCTCTGGGCCACCTCCTTCAGCTTGTCCGCCCCCAACTGCTCGACCCCGTATCTGGCGAAGGCCGTGTTGCAGGAGATGCGCAGCGCGTCCTGCAGCGTGATCTGGTCCGGGCAGTTGACGCCGGACGAGTTGTGGATCGGCGTCGTCGTCTGCGGCGCGGTGTAGGAGCTTCCGCCGGTGAGCACGGTGTCCGGCGTCAGGCCGTTCTGCAGTGCGGCCGCCGAGACGATCACCTTGAATGCGGAGCCGGGCGGGAACGTCTCCGACACGGCCCGGTTGAGCAGCGGGTTCGCCGGGTCGGAGAGGAGGCTCTCGTACGCGGTGTTCGCCTTGTCGAAGTCGTGCACGACGAGCTTGTTCGGGTCGAAGCTGGGCGTGGAGACCATCGCCAGCACCGCACCCGTAGTGGGGTCGATGGCCACCACCGCGCCGACCTTGCTGCCCGTCGGGTTGTTGCGCAGCCCGTCGTACGCCGCCTGCTGCACCTGTTGGCGCAGGCTCAGCAGCACGTTGCCACCACCGGACTTCTTGCCGGTGAGCATCTCGAGCAGGCGGTCGGGAGCGAACTCGTCGGCGCTGCCGTTGAGGATCTGGTTCTCCACGGCCTCGATCCCCGTCAGCTCCCCGTAGACCGGGCGGTAGCCGGTGACGTCCGCGTAGAGCGGGCCTTGCGGGTAGCTACGTAGGTACTTGAATGTGTCCATCGTAGACGTGCTCAACGCGATCGCTTTGCCATCGACCACGATGTTCCCGCGCTGACGTTCGTAGTCCTGCTGGAGCAGCCGGACGGCATTGTGCTCGGTGTCGTTGCGGTACTGGTCCGCCTTCACCACCGAGATCCAGTTGAGCTGGGCGAAGAGGAGGCCGAAGAGGATAACGAGCACGAGGCCGGCCTTGCGCAGCGGCGCGTTCATCCGATCACCTCCGTTGGCGCCTCATGCAGCCGCAACGGCGGCGGAACGGAGCCACCGAGGGTCACCGTCGCGGGCCGGCGCGCCGCGTCGGAGATGCGCAGGAGCAGCGCCACGAGCAGCCAGTTCGCCACGAGCGACGAGCCGCCCGCGGACAGGAACGGGGTGGTCTGTCCGGTGAGCGGGATCAGGCCGGTGACTCCGCCGATGATGACGAAGACCTGCAGGCCGAGCGTGAAGGACAGGCCGCCGGCGAGCAGCTTGCCGAACGAGTCGCGCACCAGGATGCCGGTGCGCAGACCGCGGTTGACGATCAGCAGGTAGGTGGCGAGCAGGGCGGTCAGACCGAAGAGCCCGATCTCCTCGCCGATCCCGGCGAAGACGAAGTCGTTGTCCACCAACGGGATCACATACCGTCCCAGCGGCGTGATGTACGGCAGTCCGTGCCCGGGGCCGGCACCGAAGAGACCCCCGGTGCCCAGACCCAGCAACGACTGCACGATCTGCAGGCCCGACCCCTCGGCGTCGTCGAACGGGTGCAGCCACACGTCGACACGGCTGGCGAAGTTCGCGAACGGCCCCTGCACCGTCTCGCCCAGGATCCAGGCGAAGAAGGCGCCGCCAAAGAAGAGCAGCAGACCGATGATCAGCCAGCTCGAGCGCTCGGTGGCGATGTAGAGCGTCACCACGAACATGCCGAAGTACATCAGGGAGGTGCCGAGGTCCTTCTCGAAGATGAGCACCACCATCGACAGGACCCAGATCACGAGGACGGGACCGAGGTCTCGTGGGCGCGGGAAGTCGATGCCGAGGATGCGCCGGCTGGCCAGCGAGAGCACCTCGCGTTTGGTCACCAGGTAGTAGGCGAAGAACGACAGCAGCGCGAGCTTGGCGAACTCACCGGGCTGGATCGAGAACCCGTGGATGAGGATCCACAGCTTCGCCTCGTGGATCTCCGAGAACCGCGCCGGCAGCAGGGCCGGGATCAGCACCAGGACGATGCCGACGAGCCCCAGGGTGTAGGCGTAACGGGAGAGCAACCGGTGGTCTCGGATGATCGCCAGCAACAGCACCGCCCCGACCGCTGCCGCGGCGGTCCACTGGATCTGCCGGATCGCTTCGCCCGTGAAGATCGTCAGCCCCTCGCGCACCTCCGGTGGTTTCGAGCCGAGATCGAGCCGGCGCAGGAACGCCACGCCGAGACCGTTGATGAGCGCGGCGCTCGGCAACAGCACCGGATCCGAGTACGGGGCGAGGTAGCGCACGGCGATGTGCAGGCCGAGGAAGATCGCGAAGAGCATCGCGACCGGCACCCAGAAGTCGGGTGTGATCTTCTCCATCAGCCCGGTCTCCACCGATGCGGAGTAGACCAGCACCACCAGCATGGCCAGGATCAACAGACCGAGCTCCGTGCCCCGACGCGTACCGACACGCCGCATCGACCCGGCGGCCGGGTTCGGTACTGCGGCGACGGCTGGGGCGGTCACGGTCCTACGGGTCCTTCCGGTTCTGGGCGCTGCGCAGGTCGAGCGCGCTCTTGGGCGTTCGTGGGGCCCGGGCGGTTCCTAGGCTGCGGCACTCACCCACCGGGCGGTATGCAGGGCGACGGGCTGGTGGTGACCAGCGTCGGCGGCGGTGTCGTCAGCGTCGGCGTGGGGGTGGCGGTTGGCGTCGCAGCCACGGAGCCGCTCGGCGCCGACGTGGCCTTCGTCGAGCGCGGCGCCTGCGGGCTCGTCGATGCCTGGACCGAGGGTGACGCCTCCAGCGTGGGCGACGGGGTCAGGGTGATCGTCACGAAGACGCAGTTGGGGACGACGTTGCCCGCGGTCGGGTCGAGCAGCGCGCTGAGTGCGGCAACCGCCTCGGCCCTGCTGTTCTTGACGATCGTCGCCCGCACGGTCTCCTGCGCGGCCGGGGTGAGGTTCTCGATGCGGACACCGGTCGGGGTACCGTCCACATGCGACAGTTGGAATCCAGCCACACCGGCCGGGATCCCACGGAACACCGCGATCCAGCCGTCGTCGGTCACCCCGACGTAGTACTTGGTCTGCGTGTAGACGTAACCGCCGTAGACCCCGCCACCGATGAGCGCCAGGAGCAGGATCACGATCAGCGAGGTCCGTACGGGATGGCGCCGCGGCCGTGGGTCGGGGTCGTCGACCGTGGCGGGGACGGCCTCCCGCGGTCGGGTGAGCGCCGAGGCTCGCGACGCGGGCGTCGACAGGTCCGCCGTGGTGATCATGCCCCGGTCGCTCGCCGCGGCCCCGGCCACGACCGGCGCCTCCTCCACGATGTCCGCGTCGGTGAAGTCGGCGATGACGACCGTGATGTTGTCCGGGCCGCCGGCCCGCAGCGCCAGCTGGACGAGCCGGTCCGCGCACTGGTGCGGATCGGAGTACTCCCGCATGGTGGCCGCGATCGTCTCGTCGCTGACCACGCCGGAGAGTCCGTCGCTGCAGATCAGGTAACGGTCGCCAGGCACGACCTGACGCAACGAGTACTCCGGGTCGGCGTCGCGTCCATCCAGTGCTCGCATGAGCAGCGACTTCTGCGGGTGGGTGTTCGCCTCGACCTCGGTGATGCGGCCTTCATCGACCAGCATCTGGACGTAAGTGTCGTCCCTGGTGATCTGGCTGAGCTCGCCATCGCGGAGCAGGTACGCCCGGGAGTCACCGATGTGCACCAGCCCGATCTTGTTACCGCCGAAGAGGATGCCGGTGAGCGTCGTGCCCATCCCCTCCATGGCGGGGTTCTGGTCGACCGCGTCACGGATCTGCTGGTTCGCGGCCTCCACGGCGCCGCGCAGGGCGTCCAGTGGTGCGTTGCTGGGCACGTCCTCGTCGAGGTGGGCCAAGGCGGCGATCACGATGTTGCTCGCGACATCCCCGGCGGCCATGCCGCCCATGCCGTCGGCGACTGCCAGCAACCGCGGGCCGGCGTAGACCGAGTCCTGGTTGCCGTGCCGGATCAGACCACGGTCGCTGCGCGCCGCGTAACGCATGGTGAGCGTCATGCCTTCGCCTCCCCGGAACCGCGGGCGGCGAAGGCGAGGCGCGTGGTGGCGAGTGCAAGCAGTGTCATGGGCGGACAGCCTGGATCGGAGGGGTCATGGCCTCAGCTCGATGCTGGTGCGCCCGATGCGGATCGGGACGCCAAGGGGTACGGGGGTGGGGGCGCCGACCTTGGCACGGTCGAGGTATGTGCCGTTGGTCGACCCAAGGTCCTCTACATACCACTGCCCGCCCCGGGGGACGAGGCGGGCGTGCCGTGCCGAAGCGTAGTCGTCGGTGATCACGAGATTCGAGTCGTCCGCCCGGCCGATCGTGATCTGAGAGTCGCCGAGACTCAGCCGCGTCCCGGCAAGATCGCCTTCCGTCACCACCAGGTAAGCCGCGGCCTTACCGCGCTTCACCTTCGCGGGTCGGCCACCGGCCAGCGCCACCCCCCGGGGCGCAGCTACCAGACGACCCGACCGCACCCCGAGGTCTCTCCGGATCACGCCCACCACGGTGAACACGAATATCCACAGCAGCAGGAGGAAGCCGTAGCGGGCAGCGGTGATGACGATCTCGGTCAACCTAGCCGTCCACGCGGAAGGTGAGCGTGGTGGTTCCGATCTGAATCATGTCCCCGGGGTTCAGCGCCACGGCGGAGACCCGCTGGCCGTTGACGGAGGTCCCGTTGGTCGACCCGAGATCGGTCAGCACGACCTGCCCCCCGTCGAAGTCGAGGCGAGCGTGCCGCCGGGAGATGCCGACATCCGGCAGGCGCAGGTTCGCCTGGTCGCCACGGCCGATGACCGTCGACCCGACGGACAGCGGGTAGGTACGTCCGTCGTTGGAGACCAGCCGCGCGTTGCGACCGGGTCCCCCCGGCGGTGGGCCGCCCGGCGGGTAGCCACCCTGCTGCTGCCCGTACGGCGGGTACCCCTGGCCCTGGTCGTAGCCCATGGGCGCCGGCGCCGGCTCGCTGCCGCCCGTGTAGACCTCGGCGGTCACCCGGAACATGCCGGTGTCGAGCCCCTCGCCGCGCTCGATCTCGACGATGACGTCGCCGTAGACCGTCCAGCCCTGCTCACCGATGAACTCGGCCTGCGACTGGGCCAGTTCCTGCGCGAGCGCGGCCGCGTAGGGCGCGAGCCGACTGTGGTCGTAGGGCGACAGATCAATCACATACCGGTTCGGGACGAGGGTGCGACCGCCGGCCAGGATGGCCTTGTGCGCCTCTGCCTCCCGTTGCATGGCATTGAGGATCTCGACCGGGTGCACGACACCCTTGAAGACCTTGGCGAAGGCCCCCTCGACGAGACCTTCCAATCGCTTCTCGAAGCGTTGCAGAACGCTCACAGCAGACCCTTCCGTTCGCGACTGTGCCGGTCCCGCCTGTGGCTGTCGGCGGTGGATGCGGTACGCGCGCTCACTCGTCCTCCGCTTGCAATGGCCCCGACTTACGTGCAATGGCCCCAACTACGCCGCGCGCTCCCGGTCCGCAGGCGCTGACGGCCGCGGGCACGCTGCGACGCAATAGAGGACATGATGGTATCCGGCCGACGCATCCAGCACGCGCACCGTTCGGCGCCGGCATGTTACCCTTCGCGGGCCGCCTCGGCGACGCACACGAGCCGGGCACCGCGTGCTGACGGCCCGCGAACAGACCTGACGGTAACCCCCTCGCTCGTGGTCCCGGCCAGCGTCTATCCTGGTCGGCGCGGCGGGGATCGGCTCCCTGGCGCCAGCACAGCGCCACGGGGAAGTGGCGGAATGGCAGACGCGCACGGTTCAGGTCCGTGTGCCCGGAAGGGCGTGAGGGTTCAACTCCCTCCTTCCCCACAGCAGGGCCCCGCTCGTTCGAGCGGGGCCCCACGCGTGTGCGGACCGCCCTTCCTCGACCGGTACCCGGTGGTGTACTCGTCGACGCACATCGAAGGGCATGACTTGTGTGACTGCCCGGGCAGCGGGTGGGCCCCGCTCGGATCGAGCGGGGCCCACGGGTCGAACCGGCTGTTACTGGGACAGCGTTGCCCGGCGAGCCGCATCCTCGCGACGGACCTGGCGGAGGCGGTTGACGCTGATGTTGAGGCGGCTGGCGAGCTCCTCCTCACGGATATCCGGCTGCATCGCCTCGATCGCGTCGGCGAGCTGGGCGGTCTCGCTGGCGGGGCGGCGCTGGCGCGGCGTGGTGGACTCGGTGAGCACCGTGCGCGCCGGCGCCGAGGCAGCCGCCCGGGCGGCCGTCGTGACGGGGCCGACCGCGGGGCTGACCGGCGCCGAGCGCGGCGTGCGGACCGAGCCATGGGCGGCACCACCGGCACTGAGCGGGGCGGCCTCCTCGGCCAGCTCGGCCGCCTCGCGGTCGAGGTCATCCACGGCCAGGCCGTCGTCCATGGCGACCGGCTGGATCGCGGCCGCGAGCGCGGGCGGGGTGAACGCCGCCGCGGGCGACCCGACGCTGAGCCGGGCCATGTTCGCGGCGGCCCGCTCCTCGTTCCTGGCCTGAATTTCTTCCGTGACGGTACGGATGCGACCCGCGAGCTCAACGAGGCTCACGCTCGCGACCACGATGAGGCCGTCGACCGAGACCGGCAGCAGGTACGCCGAGGTCGAGGTCTCGCCGAACCGGAAGGCCACGTCACGCATGTGCCAGTAGGAGACCCAGGCCGCGATGCCGGCAATGATCGCGGTGGCGCTCACCCGGATGGTGGCCAGCAGCGGGCGGTGCATCGGGATGCGCGACGTCAGCTCGACCGTGATCAGCAGAGCCAACGGCGGCCAGGCCGAGATCACCTGGCTGATGGGGTTCGGCTGCGCATGCAGGACGTTGGCGGCGACCGACGCCGCGACGCCGAGAAACACGGTGGCGCGGACGGCCCAGCGGATGCGCAACAGCTGCGGCAGTGGCACGGGTATCTCCTCGTAAGTATCGAGCAGCTCCGCGGCGCGGGCGGGCGGAACCACGAGGCTTCCGCGACTCCCGCGAACGGAACATCAGGCACTTCCCCCGGGCAGGCCATGGCCTTTCGCCCAAGACGCTCCAACCTTCGCATGGCGAATGACAGGGCTGTAGTTCATTCGCGGCGTGTCGCGAAAGTGACCCGATTTGGTCGAGCAGCCGATTGCCCTGCCGGCACGACCGATGACGGCGCCGGCGGTCAGGGCGCACCGGCGTCCAGTGGCGGCTCCACCGACTCGCGGCGGCCGGACCGCCCACCGCAGGACCTCGCCCGACTAGAGGTCGAACTCGCCGTCCTTCGCTCCGTCGACAAAGGCGTCCCACTCACCACGGGTGAAGACGAGTACCGGACCCGAGGGGTCCTTGGAGTCCCGGACCGCGATGGCGTCTCCGACGAACGCGACCTCCACGCAGTTGTCGGTGAAGGGCCCCGACCTCGTGCTCTTGCGCCACACCGCGTGGGCGAGATCGACCCTGAGGCCCTTCGTGTCCATGATCATACTGACTCCTTGGCCATCGAGTTCATCAGTTCGGTGGAATCCTCGGGCGTCAACGCGACCGCAGTCAATTTCTGAAAAATCGACACATAGTGAGCGAGCTCATCCGGCTTCTCCTGGAACAGTCCGCCCGCTGGCGTCGTGACATAGACCGTCTCCGGGTCACCGTCGTGCTCGAACCGGAGCAGGGCGAACGATCCATCCATGCCCGCGTGGGCGCCGATCCGCAGGGGTAGCACCTGGAGCGTGACATTGTCCATTGCGGACATGGCGACCAGATGTTCCACCTGTTGCCTCATCACGGCCGCGCCGCCCACGGGTCGCAGGAGGACAGCCTCGTCGATGACGCACCAGAAGCGAACCGGGTCGTCATCGACGAGCAACGATCGCCGCTGCATCCGCACCCGCACTCGGCTCTCGATCTGCTCGGGCTCCGTGGCCACGCTCGCGAGGATCGTGCGGGCATAGTTCTCCGTCTGGAGCAGGCCAGGTACACACTGCGCCTCATAGGATCGGATCTGCGCGGCCGCCTGCTCGAACTCGACGAAGTCGCTGGTGAGCACGCCGCTCTGGCGGTACCGCCAGCCCCGCTGCCTCGTCTGTCTGGCGACCTCGACCAGCTCGACCAGTTCCGCCTCACCGACCTGGAAGAGGGTGAGGATCTGCCGCACATCCTGCGGGCTCGAACCGATCTGTCCGGTCTCCAGTCGGGAGATCTTCGAACTGGAGCAACCCATGTGTTCGGCGACCTGCTCAATGGTGAGCCCAGCCGACTCGCGGTAGCGACGCAACTCGGTGCCGAGCCTGCGACGGCGGACTGTCGGACTGATGCCGCGCGTGCCGGTCACCATGGGCGGGCGCTCCTGCCACACTCTCGGGGGCGCACTCAGTCTGCTCCGGTCGTCCAGCGCAATCAAGACGCGCTGGTGATCGCGCCCGGTACGCCGGCATTGGCGCGATCACCAACACATACTGGAAAGCAGAGCCATTGCGGGGTACCAGTGCCCGTTGTGGACACGGAAACGCTCTGCCGGCGTTATCCCTGCCGCTCGACGCCAGTCGAAGACTCGGACGGTTGGTGAAACCGGGGGAGCGGGTGTTGGCCGGGCCGCGGCGCACGCCGTGGTGCGCGGCCCGCCAACACCGAGCACACGATGGCCGCACCGTTCGGGTCATCCTCAGTGGCGAAGGACATGAATCCGCCCCGGCGCGAGCGTGGGCCCGCCTACGATCGGGGTACCCGCCGTTCCCCACGCGCGCATGAGGTCTGCTCGCCCGACGCTGCCCAGCTGGAGCCGTAGTACCTGCCGGGGAGCGAAGCGATGTTGCATCCGCCGCACGCACTGACGATCGCCGGGCTGGTGGCCGGTATCGCGACCGCCACGCCGACCGCCGCCGCCGCCGCGAATTCCACCGTGACGCCGCGGCCAGGACCGGTCATCACCGCACCGGCGGTGAGCACGCGCCCCCCGGCCGTACCGGTGCCGTCCTCGGCCGCGCCGCCCAGCCCATCGACCTCCGCCGTGCCCACGCGACCGCCCACGCCGTCGGCACCGACGAGCCCGACACCCACAAGCCCGACACCCACGAGCCCGACGCCGACGAGTACCGCCGCGGCCGTGACGGCATCGCGGCCCCAGCCGGGCACGGCCGAGCCGAGCACACCCCGGCATCCCGGCGGCGCGCGGCGCGGTGCCACGCCCACGGCCGGTGCGGTCGACAACGACTCAGGGCGAAGCGTCGACACCACGTGGACGTCCTACTTGCCCGCGCCCGGCACGGGCCTGAAGATCTTCGCTGCCGGGCTGCTCGGCCTCGCGGTCGCGATCGGCGGCCTCGCCGCGATGGCCATTCGTCGACGTGAGTACTGAGACATGCGACTACCGAGAAATGCGACTACCGAGAAATGCGACTACCGAGAAACATGAGCACGGGACAGGGTGCCGAATGTTCGCCTACGTCCCCTCGGGCGTCGGAGTCGGGGTCGGCGTCGGAGTTGGGGTGGGCGTCGGCTCCGGGCCCTTCGACACGATGATGGTGACGGGCGAGCCCGGGGTCACCGCCCGTCCCTGCGCCGGATCGGTCCCGAGGACGGTCCCGGCCGGGGCGTCGTTGAAGACCTCCTGCTTGCTCGGTACGAGCCCGACGGCGCTGATGGCACCGGCCGCGGTGTCGTAGTCATCACCGAGCACCGGAGGGACCACGACCAACGCCGGGGTCGGGCTGGTCGTCGTGGTCGTGGTGGTGGGAGCGGCCGACGGAGTCGTTGGCGCCACCGACGCCGTGCCCGACGGGGCAGGGCCGGGCCGGTTGTTGACGATGAGCCACGCACCGAATGCCAGCATGCCGACCAGCAGCATCACGCACACCGTGACGAGCACGGGGACCGCGATGCTGCGGGGTTGCTCGATCCAGGACTCAGGAAGGTCGTGTGCTGGTGGGGTAGGTACCCGCGCCCGCCCCTCCCAGCGGGGGTTGCCGGGCCCGGGCTCTGGCATCGATGCGGGCACCGGCGGGAGCACCGAGGTGCCGCTAGGTCCGACGTCGTGGGGTGCCGTGCCATCGCCGAGCGGCCGGGTGGCGTCGTCGAGTGGACCCTCGGGCGTCTCGCCACCACCGGCGTCGCCAACCTGCGCGGTCTCATCGGTCGCGGCGCTCGCGTCCTCGGGTCTGTCGCCACCGGACCCGGCGAGGGTATCGGCGAGGTCCGGCTCACCCTCGTGGTCCGGCTGGCGGTCGACATCCTGCTCGTCGCCGCCCTGCACCCCCATGACCGCTCCCTTCGGCTCGGCCAGCCGCGGCTACGCGATCACGGATGGCCCGCAGGCCAGCATAGATCGGGCTGAGAAGGCGCCGTCGGCTGCGCGCGTCGCGGGCGCTCAGAGCAGGTTCGCTCCGACGAGGACCAGGCCATCGGCGAAGGCGCCGCGCTGCCCGATCACGGACTTGATGCGCTTCAGTGAGGCGAGGCAGGAGTTCTTGATGGTCCTGGACGTCTTCGGGTTGGCCATGGCGGCCGGGATGTCATAGAGCCGCTTCGTGGGGCCCAGCCACATGTGCAAGGGAATGACCTCGGCCTTGGTCACCTTGAAGACGCCCGGCGAGACCTCCGTGAAGGTGAACCGCGGCATGATTCCGTCGCTCGTGTCCGGCGACTGGGTCTGGTTGGAGACCTCATTGCCCATGCCGTAGACGACCCACTTGTCGCCGATCTTCTCCAGCGGCTGCACCACGTGCGCGTGATGGCCCAGAATCAGGTCGATGTCCCGGCTCTTGATCAGCTTGTGGACGACGGTGAGCTGGTAGCTGTTCGGCGCGTGCTGGTACTCCGTGCCGAAGTGCAGGCTCACGATGACCACGTCCGCGCCGGCTTCCCGGGCCCGATGGGCGTCGCGCAGGATCGTGTCGACGTCGATGAGGTTGGCGACCCACGGCATGCCCTTGGGTCGGTGCAGCCCGTTGAAGCCGAACGCGTACGACAGCTGGGCGACCGTGACGTCCCCGACCCGGATGAGGTCGGGCGTCGCCGACTCGGCAGCGCTGCGCGCGGTACCCGCATGCTTGATGCCGGCGGCGTCGAGCGTGTCGAGCGTCCGCTTCACGCCGGTGTAGCCCTTGTCGATCGAGTGGTTCGACGCCGTGGAGCAGCTGTCGTAGCCGACATCGGCGAGCGTCTTGGCAACCTGGGGCGGCACGTTGAAGATCGGGTAGCTGCTGAACGGCCCGTTCGGCGCGCCGTAGGGCGTCTCCTGATGGCAGATCGCCAGGTCCGCAGCGGAGACCACGGGCTTGACGGAGGCGAACATCGGGCTGAAGTCGTAGCCCTTCTTTCCGTGCGCGGCCGCATCCCGCTGAGCCTGAGTCCACAGCCCGGTGTGCAGCAGCACGTCGCCGGAGGCGACGACGGTGAACGACCGCGGGGGTGGCGGGTTCGGCTGCCGGGTCGATGGCTGCGGCGGTATGGGCGGAACGTGCGCGTCGGCGGGGGCCGGCGCGGGTCGGTGCTGGGCGCTGGTCGGCGCGGGCGCGGGCTCGTGTACCGCGGCGTTGGCTTCGGGGCCGCCGCAGCCCGCTACCAGGGCCAACACCCCCGACCCGATCAGGATCAGACGGGCGAACCCGACACCGTTGCCCACCCGTCCGGTTGCCCGCTGCCCCATGTGTGCACTGTGGACGGTCGCCGGTCGCCGCGGAAGACCCACACGGCCCGGCGGATATCAGCCGAACGACCTGACCTGGGTCAGCCGATGGGCCACGTGTGCACGGGCTCGTTGGTCTGCATGTGTGCCACGTAGCGGCGCAGCATCTCCCGCAACGCCGCCGACCGGTCCATACCGCGCGCCTCGAACGCGGCGACGGTGCGCGTCTGCCAGACCGCCCCGTTGACTCCCGTGTCGCAGCGCCGTTCGATGATCCCGAGGAGCCGGTCGCGCACGGCCGGCTCGACGCGGTACGCCGACAGGCCGTCCGCCGCGGCGGGGAGCAGCTTCTCCAGGACGAGGTCCGTAGCGGCCACCTCACCCAGCCGCGGCCACACCTGCGTCGCGGCCAGACCGTACTTGGCGGCCTCGTAGAAGTTGCGGCGCGCCGCCCCGTAGGTGAGCTGGCTCCACACGGGACGGTTCGCGGTGGCGAGAGTGCGGGCCAGTCCGAAGTAGAACGCCGCGTTCGCGATCATGTCCACGACCGTGGGACCCGCGGAGAGCACCCGGTTCTCCACCCGCAGGTGTGGCTTGTTGTCCGGCCCGATGTCGTACACGGGCCGGTTCCACCGGTACACGGTGCCGTTGTGCAGGCGCAGGTCGCCCAGGTAGGGCACCCGTCCGGCGGCGAGCGCGTCGTCCGGGTCCTCCGAGTGCACGATCGGCAGCAGCGGCGGGAAGTAGCGGATGTTCTCCTCGATCAGATCGAACACGGACGTGATCCACCGCTCGCCGAACCAGACCCGCGGACGTACGCCCTGGTTGCGCAGTTCCTCGGGGCGCGTGTCCGCGGACTGCTCGAAGTTGATCACCCGGGTCTCGTCCCAGAGTCGCCGGCCGAACAGGAACGGTGAGTTGGCGCCGACCGCGACCTGGACGCCCGCGATCGCCTGCGAGGCGTTCCAGTGCGTCGCGAACGTCGCCGGCGTCACCTGCAGGTGGAGCTGGAACGCGGAGTTCACCGCCTCCGGCATGATCGACTCGGTGCGGACCTGGAGGTGCTCTCCCCGTCCCTGGACGTCGATCGACACGTCGTCGCCGAGCGCCGCCATGAACTGGGTGTTCAGCGCCCGGTAGCGGGGATTGGAGGAGACGTTCTCCATCACGGTGTGCTCGGGGGTGACCGTCGGCAGGATCCCGATCATCACCAGCCCGACCCCGAGGTTTCCGGCGATCCCGTACGCGGCATCGAAGGTTTTCCGCAGATACTCCTCGTACTCCCACAGCCCGGTTCCGCCGAGGAGCCGGGGTGGGATGTTCTGCTCGATGTTGAACTGGCCGATCTCCTCCTGGAAGACGCCGCTCAGCTCTCCGGCCGTCAGCAACGCGAGCAACTCCTTGTTGCGCATGGCCGGTTGAAACTCGCCGTCGACAAGGCAGATCTCCAGCTCGATCCCGGTCATCGGGCGGTCCTCGTCGAACTGGAACCGGTCGAGGATCTGGGCGAAGACATCGACGTTGCGCTGCAGCCGCCGGCGATACGCCACGTAGTCCTGACGGCTGAACGCCATCGGTACCGGGGCGCGCTTCGTGCCGAGCCGCTCGTCCGAGACGTCCTCCGGCTGCACCGGACCCTCCCCACACCCGGATGCCCATCCGGATCCGCCTACCGATGGAGCGATCCTGCTAACGCTAGAGCGCGGGTCCACGACAGGCCAGAGCCGTCCGCACCCAGGCGACGCCGGTCGCGGCCCCGGGCGCCGATCACCTGGGCCGGCCGATCGGTTGAACCGGGCGGATACGCTACTTCCCACGCGGGTGGGTGCGATCGGAACAAAGGCGGCGACCGGGGGGTGCCGCCGGCAGGTTGTTCCGTTCGGTGGCGTGGGGAGCAACGGCCTCACGCCACCGCACCCACCCGGGCTCGGTGCGGGCCGGCCGGATCAGAGTCCGAGTTCGCGGGCGATGATCATCCGTTGCACCTCCGAGGTGCCCTCGCCGATCTCCAGAATCTTGGCATCGCGCCAGAACCGGGCCACCGGAGTCTCGTTCACGAACCCGTATCCACCATGGATCTGGGTGGCCTCGCGCGCGTTCGCCACCGCAGTCTCGCTGGCGGTCAGCTTCGCGATCGCCGCCTGCATCGCGAACGGCTCGCCCCGGACCAGCCGGTCGGCGGCGTCGCGCCAGGTGAGACGGGCCGTGTGGGCGCGCGCGGCCATGTCGGAGATCTTGAATCGGATCGCCTGGAACGTGGCGATCGCCGAGCCGAACGCGTGGCGCTGCCGGGCGTACGCCACGGACTCGTCCACGCAGCCCTGTGCCAGGCCCGTGGCGAGAGCCGCGATCGCCACGCGCCCCTCATCAAGGGCGTGCAGGAACTGCGCCAACCCGCTGCCCCGGGGCCCGAGCAGGTTCGCGGCGGGCACCCGGACGTCCACAAGGGAGAGTTCGTGTGTGTCCGAGGCGCACCAGCCGACCTTGTCGTAGGCGGGCGCCACTTTCAGCCCCGGCGTGTCGATGGGTACCAGGATGGTGGAGATCTCCGGACGCCCGTCGCGCTGGCCGGTGACGGCGGCGACGGTCACCAGCGCCGTGACGTCGGTCCCCGAGTTGGTGATGAACGCCTTGCTGCCGTTGATGACCCACTCGCCGGTCGCCTCGTCGAGCACGGCCCGCGTGCGCAGGCCCGCCGCGTCGCTGCCCGAGTCGGGCTCGGTCAGGCCGAAGGCGGCCAGGGCCTGTCCGCTGGCGAGCCGCGGCAGCCAGGTCGCCTTCTGCTCCGGCGTGCCGTACCGGTAGATCGGCATGGCGCCCAGGCACACGGCCGCCTCCAGGGTGATGGCGACGCTGGAGTCCACCCGGGCCAGCTCCTCGATGGCGAGGCCCAAGGCGAGCTGGTCGCCACCCATGCCGCCACACTCCGGTGGGAAGGGCAGCCCGAACAGACCCATCGCGCCCATCTGGCGGACGATCTCGTACGGGAACGTGTGGTCGGCGTAGTGCCCGGCGGCGACCGGGGCAACCACGTCGTGTGCGAACGCTTCGACGGTAGCCCTCAGCGCCTCCTGCTCTTCGTTGAGCATCGGCCCTCCTCTATGGACGGACGGTGCCCTCACGCACGTCGTACGTCGCGCGAGGGACCCTGGTGAACACTCGGACTCAGACCGGCGTGACGCCGTGGCGGCGGTGGGCGAAGTGGCGTTCTCTGCCCCGGGCGACGGCGAACCGGCGGACCAGCTCGTCGCGCAGATCGGCCGGCTCCACCACCGCGTCCACGACCAGCTCGCTCGCGAGTCGCATGATGTCGATGTCGCGCTCGTACTCCGCACGACGCGCGGCGACGAAGGCGTCGCGCTCCGGTGGCGGCAACGCCGCGATCTTGTTGGCATAGACCGCGTTCACCGCGGCCTCCGCCCCCATCACGGCGATCTTCGCGGTGGGTAGCGCGAGCGTGGCGTCCGGGGCGAAGCCAGGGCCGGCCATCGCGTAGAGCCCGGCGCCGTACGCCTTACGCACCACGACGCAGATCTTGGGCACCGTGGCCTCCGAGACCGCGCTGATCATCTTCGCGCCGTGCCGGATGATGCCCTGCTTCTCGACCGCGGCGCCAACCATGAACCCGGGCACGTCGGCGAGGAAGAGCAGCGGAACGTTGAAGGCGTCGGCCAACTGGACGAACCGGGTCACCTTGTCCGCGGAGTCGACGAAGAGCACGCCGCCCTTGTGCAGCGAGTTGTTGGCCACCACGGCGACGACCTCACCGGCGAGCCGCGCGAATCCGACGGTCACCTCGCGTGCCCATCGTTCGTGGATCTCGAAATACGATCCCTCGTCGACGAGACCCTTCACGAGCCGGCGTATATCGAAGGCACGTCGCTCGTTCGCCGGCACCAGCGCACCGAGGTCGAGGGCGGACGGATCCTTCGGGCCGGTGCTCGGCGGTTCGCCCCGCCAGTTGGCGGGCAGGTACGACAGGTATCTCTTCACGACCGCAAGCGCGTCGCGTTCCGTGGCGCACAGGAAGTGGCCGACCCCGGACTGTTCACAGTGGACTCTGGCCCCGCCCATCTCCTCGAGGCTCGTCTTCTCGCCCGTGACCATCTCGACCATCCGATCCGAGGCGAGATACATCGACGCGTTGCCGTCCACCATGGCCACGACGTCGCAGAAGGCCGGGATGTAGGCACCACCGGCCGCCGACGGGCCGAACAGCGCGCATACCTGGGGGATCGAACCCGACGCGCGAACCTGGTTGTAGAAGATGTGGCCCGCACCGCGCCGTCCGGGGAACAGGTCAACCTGGTCGGTGATCCGGGCACCCGCCGAGTCGACCAGGTAGACCATCGGCACGCCCTCGCGGTACGCGGCTTCGATGGTGCGGATGATCTTCTCGACCGTACGGGCCCCCCACGACCCGGCCTTCACCGTGCTGTCATTGGCCATCAGACGTACCGGCCGGCCGTCGATGCGTGCACACCCCGTGATGACACCGTCGGCGGGCAGGCCGTCGGCGAGGACGTTCGCGTAGAGCCCATCCTCCACAAAGGACCCGAGGTCGACCAGTTCGGCGATCCGGTCGCGGGCGAAGAGCTTGCCCCGCGCCGCGTTCGCCTCGTGATATCGCTTCGCGCCGCCGGCGAGCACCCGCTCACGGGTGGACGGATCGGGGCCGGCCACGCTCCGCGGCTCTGCGGCTGCCGCAGCCTCCTGCATGTCGGAGGTCACGTCTGGGCTCCTCGGGACAGCGATGAACGAGAACCTGAACGATCGTTAGGCTAACACCGCCCCGCCCCGCGCCGGGCATGGGCCACGAACGGCACGAAACGGCCCGGCATCCGTCGGGACACCGGGCCGCTCCTCTATGTAGACGCCGACGCCACGTGGTTGTCTCCCTCGCGGGCCGACGCGAGTCGAACGCTCGCTGCTCCACGGCCCAGGCTTGGGACAGCACCGAGACCGTTGCCCCGCAACGTAACGGCTTCGGGCGCTGGCTGGGTCTATCAAACGGTCACGTACCGGTGACAGTTTGGTCACGCTGCACTGCCCCGGGGCAGATCAACGCATGCGGGAGACGATCGCGGTGTCGTACTCGCCCGAGCGGAACTCCGGGTTATCCAGCAGTTCGGCGTGGAAGGGCAGGTTGTTCTTCGGCCCGGCGATCTGGAACGCCGCTACCGCCGCCCGTGCCCGTTCGATCGCCTCCGCCCGGGTCGTGCCGTGCACGATGAGCTTCGCCATGAGCGAGTCGTAGTACGGGGTGACCGTGGTGCCCGCCGCGTACCCGGCGTCGACCCGCACCCCCTCCCCGCTCGGCTCGACCCAGGTGGTGATGGCCCCCGGCCCGGGCAGGAAGCGCTTCGGGTCCTCGGCGTTGATGCGCAGCTCGATGGCGTGGCCGATCGGCGCGAGCGAGTCCGGGTCGAACGTCGGCCCGAGCCCGGACGCGACCCGCAACTGCTGCTCGACCAGGTCGATGCCGAAGACGGCCTCGGTCACCGGGTGCTCGACCTGCAGGCGGGTGTTCATCTCCAGGAAGAAGAACTCCGCGGTGGCCGGGTCGAACAGGAACTCCACCGTGCCGGCGTTGCGGTAACCCACGGCCTGCCCGGCCAGTACGGCCGCGGCATGCAGGGCCGCCCGGCGCTGGTCGCTGAGCATCGAGGCGGGCGAGGGAGACTCCTCGACGAGCTTCTGGTTTCGCCGCTGCACCGAGCACTCGCGTTCACCGAGCGCCACCACCCGCCCGTCGCTGAGCCCGAGGATCTGCACCTCGATGTGGCGCACCGAGGGGAAGTAGCGCTCGATCAGGATCGACGGGTCGCCGTACATCCGCTGCGCGAATGCTCGAACCTTCTCGTACTCGCCGCGCAGCGCCGTCTCGTCGACGGCCACCGCCATGCCCATGCCGCCGCCGCCGGCCGCCGCCTTGACCATGACGGGATACCCGATCCAGGCCGCCTCCGCCACGGCCGCCTCGACATCGGTCGTGGGGACCGTGCTCCCCGGGGCGACCGGGACGCCCGCCGAGCCGGCGAGATTGCGTGCGTTGATCTTGTCGCCCATCGCCGTGATCGCCTCGGCCGGCGGTCCCACCCAGACCAGTCCCGCCTGCTGCACGGCGCGGGCGAAGTCGGTGTTCTCCGAGAGGAAGCCGTACCCGGGGTGCACCGCCGCAGCGCCGGTCTGTTTCGCGGCGGCGAGGATCGCCTCGGTGCTGCGGTAGGACTCGGCGGGCGCGGCCGGGCCGATCGGTACGGACTCGTCGGCCAGGGCGACGAAGGGCAGCCCGGCGTCGGCCTCGGAGTAGACCGCGACCGTACGGATGCCCAGCCGGGCCGCGGTCCGGATCACCCGCGCCGCGATCTCGCCCCGGTTCGCCACCAGCAGCGACTCGATCATGTGCCCTCCCTTCGCCGGTCGTTGGCGCCCCATAGTCGCCCGGAGCGAGGGTTACGCGCCAGTCACCAGCGGGCAACCCAGGGCGATCAGGCCAGAGCGGCCACGCTGGCTGACTGGAGGGCCGCGAGGGCCGCGGAGCCCAGCAGCCCGGCACTGCGCGTGCGGTCCACCTCGACCGACAGGAACGGCGTGGAGTTCATCAGGCCGAAGGCCGCGTGCGCGAGCACCCGGGCCTCGGCCTCGTCCAGCTCGGGACGCACCGCGGTGAGCGTCGTCACCCAGACCTCGACATAGAGGCGCTGCAGCCTGCGGATCTCCCTGCGCGGCTCCGCGGGCAGGCGGTCGAGCTCATGCAGGTGCAGCGCGATCACCGCGGGGTTGGCGAGCGCGAAATCGACGTGGAAGTTGACCAACGCCACAAGCGCGGCGGCCGGGTCGTCGGGATGCTCGGCCACCCGGGCGCGGCCCCCCGCGAGCAGGCCCTCGCTGACCGGGTTGAGCGCAGCAGCGAGCATCGCCTCCTTGCCAGCGAAGTGGTGGTAGAGCGCGGGGCCCGTCACTCCGGCGGCCGATCCGATGTCGTCCATCGAGACCCCGTGGTAACCCCGGCTCGCGAACAGGCCCACCGCGACGTCGAGGATCTCCGCCTTCCGCGACCGCCGCCGGCCGGACACCCGGGTTCCCCCGGCGGCGCCGGCTCGATCCGACTCGGTGTTCGCCGTGGCTCCGTCCGCCTGGTCCACCGTCACAAGCGACCAGCCTAGCCCCTTGTCACCGGCGCCTGAACGATCGTTCGCCGGCACATCGACACCCGGCGCTCACACATGGGCTCAGTCGGGGAACGGAGCGAGGGTTGGACGCTTGGCGCTGATCGTGTCCCCGCTGGAGCGCCCCGTGAGGCGGCGCTTCACCCAGGGCGCGAGGTGCTGGCGGGCCCACTGCACGTCCCGGGCCCTCGCCGCCCGCCAGCTCAGCCGCGGTGGTCGGCCCGGCGACGCCCACCAGGCCGGGTCGGGGGAGACGCCGAGGCGGGTCAGCACGTGGGCGGCGACGCGGCGATGCCCCGCCGACGACATGTGCAACCGGTCGTCGCTCCACAGCAGCGGGTTGGCGAACTCTTCGTCCTCCCAGAGGTCGACGACCATCGCTGCGTGCCGCTCGCCCGTCTCGGCCACGGCAGTGTTGAGCAGCGTCGTGCGGGGAAGGATCAGCCGGCGCCCGGGTAGCCGTCCGGACACGTCCACCCACCGGAACAGCAGCACGTCGGCACCGCCGGCGCGCAGCCTCCGGACCACCTCGTCGAAGCGGGCGAGCATGGGCGCGGGCTCAAAGCTGCGGCGCAGCACATCGTTGCCACCGCCGGCGAAGCTCACGAGATCCGGCGTCATCCGCAGCGCCGCCGGCACCTGCTCATCCACGATCCGGTGGAAGAGTCGCCCACGGATCGCCAGGTTGGCGTACCGGAAGCCGTGAGCGTCCTGAGTGGAGCGCCGCGCCGCCTGCTCTTCGGCGAGTCGCCGGGCGACCAGATCGGCCCAGCCCCGAAGGGTGCCGTCCGGGGCGATGTCGTTCATGCCCTCGGTGAAGCTGTCGCCGACCGCGACATAGCTGCGCCAGCGCACCTGTCCCCTCCCCGGGCACGGGCCAACCCGCCGCGCCCCGGACGAGTCTGCCAAGCCGCCGCGGCGCCGGCCACCCGGGCCGGCGCCGCTGTGACCCGCACGGCAGGACCCCTATGGCAGGTACGCTGCCGACGTGCTGATGAGGATGTCGACGCTCTTCTTGCGCACGTTGCGAGAGAACCCGGCGGAGGCCGAGGTGGCCAGCCACAAGCTCCTCGTCCGGGCCGGGTTCATCCGCCGCGCGGCGCCGGGCGGTTACACGTGGCTGCCTCTCGGCAAGCGCGTTCTGGACAAGATCGCGATGATCGTCCACGAGGAGATGGCCGCAATCGGCGCCCAGGAGGTGCACTTCCCCGCCCTGCTGCCCCGGGAGGCGTACGAAGAGTCCGGCCGGTGGGTGGCGTACGGCAACGACATCTTCCGTCTCAAGGACCGTCGGGGCACCGACTACCTACTCGCCCCGACGCACGAGGAGATGTTCACGCTCCTGGTGAAGGACCTCTACGCGTCGTACAAGGACTACCCCGTCATCCTGTACCAGGTACAGATCAAGTACCGGGACGAGGCTCGCCCCCGGGCCGGGCTGCTGCGCGGGCGCGAGTTCGTGATGAAGGACTCGTACTCCTTCGATCTCTCCGACGACGGGTTGGCGCAGTCGTACGCCAGACATCGGCAGGCTTACATTCGCATGTTCGACCGCCTCGGCATGGAGTACACGATCGTCTCCGCGATGTCGGGGGCGATGGGCGGCAGTGGCTCGGAGGAGTTCCTCGCCGCGACACCCGCGGGCGAGGACACCTTCGTCGGCTGCACGAGCTGCGACTACGCCGCCAACACCGAGGCGGTCGTGACCCCCGCGCCCAGGGCGGGGGATTCCCGGGCGTGGCCCGCGATGAGCGTCCACGACACGCCCGACACCCCGACCATCGAGAGCCTGGTCGACCTGGCCAACGCCGAGAAGCTCGGCGGGCGGGCGGACTGGACCGCCGCCGACACGCTGAAGAACGTCGTGCTCAAGGTCACCCCTCCCGGCGGGAAAGCGGAGGTGCTCGTCGTCGGCGTACCCGGCGACCGCGAGGTCGACATGAAGCGGCTCGAGGCCTCCCTCTACCCGTCGGCGGTCGCGCTCTTCGAAGCGACGGACTTCGCGGCCAACCCTGCGCTCGTGCGCGGCTACATCGGGCCACAGATCCTCGCGAAGAAGAAGATCCGCTACCTGGTCGACCCACGCGTGGTCAAGGGCACCTCCTGGCTCACCGGGGCCAACGAGGCAGGCAAGCACGCGGTCAACGTGGTCGCCGGCCGCGACTTCAGGCCCGCCGGCACGATCGAGGCGGCCGAGGTCCGGCCGGGCGATCCCTGCCCGCGCTGTGGCGCCACCAAGGGCGGCGCGCTCACGATGCGCCGCGGCATCGAGATCGGTCACATTTTCATGCTCGGCCGCCGGTTCGCCGACGCCTTCGGCCTGGACGCGCTCGGCCCGGACGGCAAGCCGATCCGGATCACCATGGGCTCTTACGGCGTCGGCGTCTCCCGGCTCGTGGCGGCGATCGCCGAGCAGCACCACGACGAGAAGGGGCTGGTCTGGCCTGCTGCCGTGGCGCCGGCCCACGTGCACGTCGTGGCGGCAGGCAAGGACGAGCAGGTCGCCGCAGCGGCCGCGCTCGGGGCGGAGCTCGCCGGGGCGGGTCTCGACGTCCTCGTCGACGACCGCGCCGGGGTCTCGGTCGGCGTACGGCTGACGGATGCCGAGCTCATCGGTGCGCCGTGGATCGTGGTGGTCGGCCGCCGTCTCGGCGACGGGTTCGTGGAGGTGCGCCGCCGCGACGACGGCGGGACCCGTGACGTGGCGCTCGGCGATGTCGTGCGGATCCTCTCTAGCGAGATCGGGGCGTCTTTGGGCAAACTGTGAGCAGTCCCATGAACACGTGCAGTACCGGAACCTTGCTCCGTTGAGCCGGCTAGCCTAGCCCTCGCCGGACGTGAATGCTCCTCACAACCTGTTGGACGGGCCGTGCAGATCGAGATCTACGCAGACGTCGTCTGCCCGTGGTGCTACCTCGGCAAACGACGTCTGGAGGCGGCTTTGGCGCGATCTCCCTTCGCCACCGACGCGGTGCTTCGCTGGCGCCCGTTCCAGCTTGATCCCGAGCTGCCGCGCGCGGGGCAGCCACTGATGACCTGGCTGGCCCGCCGCTTGGGCGGACCGGAGGCCGCGCGCGCCGAGGTCGCCAAGGTCAGCCGCGTCGCGATGGCCGAGGGACTCAGCCTCGACTACGACCGCGCTCTCATCGCGAACACCTTCGACGCGCACCGGCTGCTGTGGTTCGCCGACCAGCCCGAGTCGGTCTTCGCCGGCGCCACGGCCGACACGCAGCCCGAGCTGGTCGAGGCGCTGCACCGCGCGCACTTCATCGAGGGCCGCGATGTCGGCGACCCGGAGGTGCTCGTGGCGGTCGCCGAAGAGGTCGGGCTCGAGGGCGAGCGGGTGGGCCGGCTGCTCGGCTCCCGGGAAGCCACGGCCGACGTGCGCGGGCAACTCGCCCGGGCGTACGACCTGGGCATCACGTCGGTGCCGACCTTCGTGTTCGCGGGCACCTACGCCGTCACGGGCGCCCAGGACATGACCGCGATGACCGCGGTGCTCGCCGACGTGGCCCGCCGCGAGCGCCTCGCCCCGACCGTCTCCACCCTCGTTCCCCGGCAGCGGATCGCACCAGCGGCCGACGGGGACACGCGCGTCGCGTAACCCGAACGGTGGAATCTCTGGGTGACCAGGCTCGCTGGTTGCCGGTCGTCGTCGTCTCGGTCGGCGCGATCCCGCTCGCCGCGGCCGTGGCGTGGTGGCTGGCCGGGCTGCGGATCTCACGCGGCATCACCACGGCGCAGGCGTGGCGCCTCAGCATCGCCGAGGTCGGCATGGTCCTCGGCACGGCACCCTGGCTGTGGATGATCCTCACGCCGCTGCCCGGCCCGGGACTCGTGCATGTGCTCCCGTTCGAGGACCTCCGGGGCCAGTTCCAGCACCCGCCCATCTGGGTGACCTACCAGATCGTCGGAAACCTGCTGGTCTTCGCGGCGTACGGCTTTCTCGCCCCGGTTCGGTGGCCGATCCGTCCACTGTGGGTCGTGCTGGGCGCGGCGGCCGGCTCCGCCACGGTCGAGACCCTGCAGTGGGCACTGCACCTCGGTCGGGTCGCCTCCGTCGACGACGTGCTGGTCAACACCCTCGGGGCTGGCATCGCCACGCTCTGCTCACGCCGTTGGTGGGCCCGGCGCACCCCGCATGGCCCCGCCACCTGACCGGGCTCAGGCCGGGGCGACCCGTACGCCGAGTCCGTCGACCACCCGGGCACCGGGCAGAGTGGCCAGCGCCGGACCGGGGAGCACGATCTTGCTGCCCCGGATGCCTGACCCGATGACCACGGCCCCCAACGCGACCACGGCACTGTCCACATAGACCGGCCACTGTGGAGGCAGACCGATCGGCGTGATTCCGCCGTACTCCATGCTGGTCAACTCGACGGCCTCGGCCATGGGCGCGAAGCTCGCCTTGCGGACGTCGAGCAGCTTGCGGGCCGTGGTGTTCACGTCGGCCCTCGTCGTCGCGAGCACCAGGCAGGCGGCGTAGCGCGTCTCGCCCTCCCGCTTGCCCGCCACCACGACACAGTTCGCGGACTCGTCGAGCCCGACGTCGTACGCCTCGCAGAACGCGGCCGTGTCGGCGAGGTCCGGGTCGATCGGGGCGACCAGAACCTGCGCGGCCGGAACGGGTCCGGCCCAGCTCCGCAGGGCGGCCCGTACGGGCTCGGCGAGCAGGTCGGGACGTTCGAGAGCCACCTCGGTGGCGAGCTTGCCCAGCACCCGACCATCCTGGCACGGCGCCAGGGGTGCTCAGGGGATCGGGAGGGTCTCGATGTCGCCGAGGACGATCGTGCGGTCCTCAGAGTCGGTGACGGCCGCGATGAGCTCGAGCGCCCGGTCCCGGGACTCGCGCGCCGCGTCCAGCTCGCCAGCAACGGCCTGAGCCCGGGCGAGCCCCTCGTACGCGCTGGCGAGCATCCACTCGTCGATGCCCTCACGGCTGGAGAACTCGACGCAACGGCGCGCGTGGTACAGCGCGGGTTCGCGGTGGCCAAGGGTGGCGTAGACGCGCGAGCACTGCCACTCGCCGATCGCCCGGTTCTGGTCGGTGCCGATGTTGTCCCAGTGGAATCGCGACGCGTGGGCCATGTGCACCATACGCAGGTCCTCCTCGGGAGTCCGCGACTCCTTCTCCAGGAGCGTCCAGGTCTCGTTGAACAGCGAGCTGGCCAACGCCCGCTCGTCGCTGATGGTGGGTGGGTGGGGATCGTTGAGCGCCATGATGGTTCCTCGTTCGTCGGCGAGCAGTCGGTCAAGGATGTGCAGCGAGCGCCGCAGCCGATCGTCCCGGCTCTGCAGGGCGGCGCGGTGGCGTGCCAGCCGCCGCCGCACCTCGCTCTCGTCGGCGCCCGCGAGGACGGCACGAACGGCATCGAGCGGCACGTCCAGCCAGCGCAGGCGGGCGATGCGAGCGGCGGTAGCCACCTGCGCCTTGCCGTACCAGCGGTACCCGTCGTCCGAGACAACCTCGGGCGAGAAGAGCCCCAGCCGGTCGTAGTGCCGCAAGGCCTTAGTGGTCAGCCCGGTCCGGCGGGCCAGCTCTCCGACCGAGAGCATCTCTGAGTCCCGCCGTCCCATGGCGACCACGCTATGAGGTTGCCGCGGGGAAAGGTCAAGCTCGACGGCCACCGGCGTTCGGCGACCTGGGTCACCGCCCGCACAAATCGATCTTCTTCACGCTCAGGATGTGGTTCACGGCATCCTCGAGCCGGCTGCGCGACAGCGTGCCGGCGTTCACCGCCGCGACGATCGCCTGCACGATATGACGCGTCTGGGTGGCGACCGAGGTCGAGGTGAACAGGATCATGTCCGCGCCGGCGGCCAGCGCGGCGACGGTCGCGTGCGGCACGTCATAGCCGGCCGACTGGATCGCGGTGGCCGAGAGGGAGTCGGTGATGACGAGACCGTCGAAGTGCAGTTGCCCCCGCAGCACGCCCATGATCACGTCGGGGGAGAGGCTCGCCGGCGTGGTGTCGCTGAGCCCGGGCACGGTCGCGTTGGCGACCATCACCGCGGGAACGCCGGCTCGGATCGCGGCGGCGAAGGGCAGCAGACCGTCCTGCTCCAGGGTCGACCACGGCAGGGTCGCGGCCGCGACGTTGTCCGTGTTGCCGACCGAACCGCCCAGCCCCGGGAAGTGCTTGACCACGGGGATCACGCCGCCGTCCTGCAGGCCCGCCGCGAACGCCAGACCGTCGGCCTCAGCCACGCTCTCCTTCTTGCTGAACGACCGACTGCCGTCGGGATTGTTCGCGTTCGGCCCGGGGCGATCGTCGAGGTCGAGCACGGGGGCGAGGTCCATCGTGACGCCGTAGTGGCGCATCTTGGTGGCGGTCTGCTTGGCCAACTGGCGGATCTGCGCCGCGGTCATGGTCGCGGCCATCGTGCGGGCGGACGGCACGTCCCCGACGAGATTCGCCATGCGCTGTACCGAGCCACCCTCTTCATCGGTCATGACGAATGGCGCGATACCGCCAGGGGCATGGCCGACCAGCGTTGCCAGGGCCGAACCGAGGTTCGACGGCGCGCTCGAGCCGAAGAGAATGACGCCGCCGGCGCCGTCTTCGATCTCATCGGTGATCGAGGAGACCTCTGTCTCATTGACCGGGATCACCACCGTCTGCTCGGCGAGCCGGGTGGTGTCCCAGGACGCGAGTACGGTCTGCTGGTCGCAGGGGCCCGTCGTGGTCGGGGCGGGGGTCGTCGGTTGGGCCGTGGTGGGCTCTGCCGTGGTGCCGGTGGGCGCCGTGGTCGGGCCACCGGGCCCGGACGGGCTGGAACAGGCGGCCACGAGCAGGACGCAGCATGCCGCGAGGAACGCGGACAGTCGGTGCCGCACCGCCATGATGTTCCCCATCCCATCGGGTCGGCCGCGACCGCCGCCGTCGACGGGAACAATCTAGCCGGACGCCACAACCGACGCCGGTGTGACCGACGCACGGCACGATGCTGGTGATGCCAGCCGTAGCGCTGCGACGGGAGCGCTCCGGGCGGACTGGTCTGCCCGGGCCAGCCCTGGCTCGGTACCTGTCACGCGCTAACGGCCCTTCAGCGAGAACGAGGCAGCGTCGCCCTGCCACGCCACCAGCCCGACCACGATCAGCCCGACCACGACGCCGAACAAGGAGAGCAACGCGAACCAGTACAAGAAGCCTTCGACGATCAGTCCCACGACGACCGCGCCGGCGCCCTCCTCGCGAACCTTACCGAACGGCCGGGCCATCCCCGAGCGCAGCTTTCGGAATCCCTCGATGCGGGCGGACCAGATCCCACTGAGCAGACCGAGGAACGTTCCCGCCAGATAGCCACCGAACACGGCCATCCCGAGGAACACGGTGACGCCTAACAGGAAGCCACCGTAGGAGGCAGTGCCAGCGGCGCCGGTGAGATCCCGAATGAGCCGCACCGCAATGGCGAGCAGCCAGAGCACGAGCGCCGCCCACCAGACGGTGCGGTGGCGCAGCCAAGCCGGCCGGCGCTTGCCGCGCGGTGGGGGCTTCAGCGGTGGGAACCCCACCTGTGCTCGAGGCCGAGCGCCGGGGTCGCGCGCCATGAACGGCAGCGTAGCCGGACGGCTCCACCGGCACTGCTACCTCGGGGCCGAGAACGCGTCCATGGCGCACCGATGGGTCCACTGTGGAAACCAGCCGTCACGCCAGGGGGAGCGCGCTGAGCACGCCCGTGCGGTCGTCGTGCCGCTCGATAATGCGCGCCTCGAACCCGGACGGCGGCGGCCCGTGGCTCGCCAGGAGACGGCATACGGCATAGCCGTTCGTGGCGGCCTCGTAGCGCTCGAGCCACCGCCGGTACTCACGCTGCGCCCAACGGCTCGCATGGGGCCACCGGTACCAGGCGTAACCCGGCAACCCCATGCGCGGCAGGCGCCACGGCTTGGGCGTGAGGCGGGCACGGAACGTGCCGTGCGTGCGGCACAGCTCGCGGTAGAGGGGGTCGGCACCGAGCTCAGCGAGGATGCGCTGACCCTCGGACGAGGTCGCGGGCTCTGCGACGCCGGTGACGAAGACCCGCAGGCCCGACGCGGTGCGGTAGACGATGACGCCCAGCTCCGGCCGCGCGCCCGCCCAGTCGGCCACGGCGCCCAGCCGTTCGAGCACGGCGAGTGGCTCCGGCGGCTCCGCCACGTCCGCCAGCTCGGGCAGGTCCACATCGGCGATCAGAACGCGGTCGGTGTTGAGAATCTCGGCCCCGTACCGGTTGCGCGTGATGACCAGCGCCTGCTCACCGTCGAGGAGGACCTCGTCGAGGATCATCTCTCGCAGGGGGACGCGCGGGTAGTAGCCACCGGGACCGCGGATCGGCCGCGGATCGGCGAGGAGGGCTTGAACCCGACGCTGGGCGATCTCCAACGCCTCGGCCACCGACGACATGGACCAACCCCACGCGTCCCGGAAGTGTCGGCGGCCGTCCGCCCCCCTGACCGAGCCGCCAGCCGTGGCCCAGAACCGGGGAACCCGCACGAACTCTCCTCAGTGGACCTGGCCAGGACCGCGGGGCGCCCCACGCCTCGACGTCGAGACCATCATGCCGTCGGCAACACGTCGACGTGTGTGACAACGAGGCACGCTTATGTGCTCGGTGGAGCCGAGGGGACTTGAACCCCTAACCCCCGCCTTGCAAAGGCGGTGCTCTGCCAGTTGAGCTACGACCCCGTCACCGGTCCGCCGAGGCAGACTCCTCAGGCGGCTGCGAAGCGGGAGTTCAGCGCAGGTCGGGTGCGGTGGTGGCCTCGTGCCAGAGCGCCCGCTCCTCGCTGGCGCTGCGGACCTTCTTGGCGACGTAGACCGCCGCGCCGACGAGGCCCGCCAGAATGATGATCTTCTTGAACATCTCACGACCACCTTGTCACGGGTGCGTCCCCGGACAGAGGAACGCGGGTATCGACCGAACGATGGGGCGCCGGACGTGGGGCTAGATGGAATCGAACCATCGACCTCAGAGTTATCAGCTCTGCGCTCTAACCGACTGAGCTATAGCCCCGTGACGCGAGCAATCACGTTACCGTACCCGCCGTGAGCGCCCCAACCAGTATCCCCTGACCGCGACCGTCACTCCTTCTCGGAGAGGGTCACCTCAACGCCGCCGACCAGGTCGGCACAGACGTTGTAGACGAAGGCTCCGAGCGTCGCCAGAGCGGTGAAGAGGACCATGTTCACCGCGCCGAGCAGGACGGCGGTGCCGATGACGCCCTTGGCGGTGATGCGGAACGTCGTGGCGTCGCTGCCGGAGGTGCCCGTGATCTGCTCGACGGCCCGGTTGACGCTGTCGAAGACGTGCATCGCGTCGAGTGCCAGATAGAGCACGGAGGTGGCGACGATCGCCACCACGAAGAGCACGAGTGAGACCGCGAACGAGAACTTCATGACCGACCAGGGGTCGATCCGCTTGAGGTGCAGACGCGCGCGACGGGGGCCACGGCTGGCCGCCCCGGCCACGGTCGCGCGGGCCGTACGGAAGGTCTCGGAGACGCGAGCGGCCCCGACCGCTGCCGCCCCCGTCACGGCTCCCGTGACCCCGCGTGAGGTCGACGTGGTGCTCGCCCGCGCGGGCGAGGAGGCCGTACGGCCGCCACTCCTCGTGGTCGGGCCGGCAACCGCGGCGCGCCCGACCATCCCCGACCCGGGCGACGTGCGTACGGTCGCCTCACCGGCCCCCATGCGGGTCGTGGGCGAGGACTCATGGACGGGGGTAGAGACCGTGGTGATCGGGGGGACCCTCGTGGTCGGCGAGGCGGGCGCGCCGCTGCTCGACTCGGTGGACGTGGTCGGCGCCGGCCCGTCGACGGGATCGCGTCGTTCCTCGACCTGACCTGGATTCCCCTCGCTGACCGCCGTCGGCTCGTCAGCGGCGAACGATCCGGAGTATGGCGAGCGGACGGCGGAGGGCGTCTCGCGGCGGATGATGTTCGTGGCCGACTCCTCGGCTGGGGGGTCGGTGTCCGCGGCGTCGGGCGTCTCGGGCACCTCGTGCGCGTCGGGCGTGCCGGTCGCTGGGCGGGCGGAGCCGTGGGTGGGCTCGGTTTCCGACGCCGCGGCGCCCGACTTCGCTTGCGTCTCCGTCATCGACCAGATCCTGTCCATTGGGGTGTGCGTGGTGGGGCAGTGCGGTGGGGTTCCTGAGCAGGACGAGGCCCTGCCGGTGGTCACTGTGCCGTGGTCTCGCTCTCGTCCGGCTCGTCCGCATTGCGGGCTATCGCCACAAGGGTCACGCCATCAGGCAGATCCATGAGCTTGACCCCCATTGTGTTCCGGTCCCGCGTCCGCCGTACGGGCTTCACCGGAGTGCGGATGACGCCACCATTCGAGGTGATGGCGAACAGCTCGTCGTCTGGACTTATTACCACAGCGCCGACCAGTCCGCCTCGCCGCTGGGTGATCTTAGCGGTCAGCACTCCCTTGCCGCCGCGGCCCTGCAGGGGGTACTCCTCGATCGGCGTGCGCTTGGCGAAGCCGCCGTCGGTGGCGACGAGGACATCCATGCCCTCCCGGACCACCTCCATGGCGAGCAGCTCGTCGTCGGTGGCAAAGCGCATGCCGATCACACCTGAGGTTGCCCGACCCATGGGACGCAGAGCGTCGTCGTCGCCCTTGAAGCGGATCGCTTGTGCCTGCTTACTCACGAGCAGGAGGTCGTCGCTCGGCTTGACCAGCGCGGCACCGACGAGCTCGTCATCGTCGCGCAGGTTGATCGCCACGATGCCGCCGCTGCGGTTGGAGTCGAACTCACCGAGAGCCGTCTTCTTCACCAGTCCCCGTTTCGTCGCCAACACCAGGTACGGCGACACTTCGTAGTTAGCAATCTCGATGACCTGGGCGATGCGCTCGTCCGGTTGGAAGGCCAACAGGTTCGCCACGTGCTGACCCCGGGCGACCCTACTCGCCTCGGGTAGCTCGTAGGCCTTGATCCGGTAGACCCGGCCCTTGTTCGTGAAGAACAGGATCCAGTCGTGCGTGGAGCATACGA
This sequence comes from Micromonosporaceae bacterium, assembly GCA_036557785.1. Lineage (GTDB taxonomy): Bacteria > Actinomycetota > Actinomycetes > Mycobacteriales > Micromonosporaceae > DATBGZ01. The sequence continues at coordinate 11,570 of DATBGZ010000032.1, read as the reverse complement.
AGAAGTGGCTGACAATGTCGTCCTGCCGCAGTGTCGCACCCGAGACACCCTTGCCGCCCCGGCGCTGCGAGCGGTACAGGTCCGTCTTGGTCCGCTTGGCGTAGCCGGTCCGGGTGATCGTGACGACGACGCTCTCCCGCGCGATGAGATCCTCCACCGAGACCTCGCCGTCGAACGGGATGATCCGGGTGCGGCGGTCGTCGCCCCACCGCGCCACGACCTCGGCGAGCTCCTCGCCGACGATCTGGCGCTGACGGGCCGGCTTGTCCAGGATGTCCTGCAGGTCCGCGATCTCCACCTCGAGCTTGGCGAGCTCGTCAATGATCTTCTGCCGCTCGAGCGCGGCGAGGCGCCGCAACTGCATGTCGAGGATCGCGGTCGCCTGAATCTCGTCGATCTCGAGCAGTTGCGTCAGACCGGTGCGGGCCTCCTCGACGGTGGGCGAGCGGCGGATCAGCGCGATGACCTCGTCGAGCATGTCCAGCGCCTTGACCAGGCCGCGCAGGACGTGCGCCCGTTCCTGAGCCTTGCGCAGCCGGTACCGGGTACGCCGGAAGATGACCTCGATCTGGTGAGTGACGTAGTGGCGCAGGAACTGTGCCAGGTTCAGCGTCCGCGGCACGCCGTCGACCAGGGCGAGCATGTTGGCGCCGAAGGTCTCCTGCAGTTGCGTGTGTTTGTAGAGGTTGTTGAGCACGACCTTCGCGACCGCGTCACGTCGCAGCACGAGCACCAGGCGCATGCCCGTACGGCCCGACGACTCGTCGCGGATGTCGGAGATGCCGGCGAGCTTGCCCTCGCGGATGAGCTCCGCGCAGCGCTCCGCCAGGTTGTCGGGGTTGACCTGGTACGGCAGCTCGGTGACCACGAGGCAGGTGCGCCCGCGACGGTCCTCCTCGACATCGACGACCGCCCGCATGCGGATGGCGCCCCGACCGGTCCGGTAGGCCTCCTCGATCGCCGCGGTCCCCGCGATCAGGGCTCCGGTTGGGAAGTCCGGGCCCTTGACCAGCTTGATCGCCGTGTCCAGCGTGGTCGCCTCGTCCGCCTCGGGGTGCTCGAGGATCCACTGGACCGCGGCTGCGATCTCCCGAAGGTTGTGTGGCGGGATCTTCGTGGCGAAGCCGACCGCGATGCCGTCACTGCCGTTGACGAGGAGGTTCGGGAAACGGGCCGGCAGGATCGCCGGCTCCTGCGTACGCCCGTCGTAGTTGGGCCCGAAGTCGACCGTGTCCTCGTCGATGTCGCGCAGCATCTCCATGGCCAGGGGTGCGAGCCGCGACTCGGTGTTGTGGCTGACGAAACCGTTGGTGATGAACGCGTGGTCGTCCGAGTCGACCCGCAGGCTGTAGACCGGCTGGACTCCCGCGTCCTGCACGGACGCGACCTCGGCGTAGTAGAACCGGCCGTCCACCAGCGGCTCGACGACGTCGATCACGTCGGGATTGGTGATCCGAGCCGCGATCTCGTCGTGGTCCCTCTCCCACCGCTCGACTCGGTCGACGTTGTGGCGGCGCAGCCAGTCGCGCTCCGCCCACCGCGTGGCGCCGTGCGTACAGATGAAGTCAGCGACGTACGGCACGCGGTCATCCGAGAGCGCCGCGCTGTGGCGCCCGATCCTTACCAGGTCAGCCTCGAGCTTGTCCTGCTTGGCGTCGAGGAAGCCGACCGACGTAGCGAATCGACGAGCGTCCCGCCGATGGGTGATGACGACCTTGATCTCTCCATCGCCGTACCGGCACTGCCGGGACACCACGCCAAACTCCAGCAGGAGCTGCTGAACTTCGTTGGCGAGTCGGTCGCTTCGGGTCGAGTACGAGATCTGGATGGTGTTCCGGGGCAGCAGCGACGACGAACCGTCGCCCTCGAAGAGTGACTGGAGGAAGGCGCGCTTGACTGCTCCCGGGCTGCGCCAGACGAAGGAGGGTACGAACCTGGCCGCGCCGCGATGCCCGATCACCTCACCGATGATGCTGTCACGGAATGCCGTCAGATCCTGAACGTCCAGTTCCCACAGCAGACTCCCAGGCCGGATCCTGCGTTCGTTGACGTCTCGTGGTCCCCCGACCACGAGGTCGTAGGCCGCGAGAACTCGCATGAAGTACGCACGGTCGACGTTGTTGAAGCCGGCACGATCCTGGCTGGCCCATCCTTCGCTGACCCAGGCCCCAGCGAGGACAGCCGCTTCCAAGAGTTGGAAGGCCGGTAGGCCCGGCTCCTCTTGAATGCAACGCTGCATGACCACGCGGTCGCCGACCTGGACCTCGGCGAGCAGCTTCCACAGCAGCGTCGGTACACCGGCCACCGACACCAGACACAGGACCGGGTGGTTCAGCGTGCCCGTGAGCTCAAAGCCGTCACGGGTTCGCAGGCGAACCGTCGGGTGATCGCCAGAGTGCAGCAGCTTGGAAGCGCGCACGAGGTTTCCGTTGCGTTCGCGGACTTTCAGATCAATGTCCACGTCGCTGTTGGGCAGGACGCCCGGCACGATCTCATCGATGCGAACGGTCCCCTCGGCCGAGCGGATGAGGGTGTCCCCCGCGACGCAGTAACGCATCGCCGCCGCCGGGTCGTTGCCGGGGGAGCCGAAGTTGCCGTTGCCGTCGATGAGCGGGTAGCGCAGTGACCACGGCTGGGCCATCCGCACCAGGGTGTCGTAGATCGCCGAGTCCCCGTGCGGGTGGTAGTTGCCCATGACGTCACCGACGATGCGGGCGCACTTGACGTAGCCCCGGTCGGGCCGGAACCCCGCGTCGTACATCGCGTAGAGGATCTTGCGATGGACGGGCTTGAGGCCGTCCCGGACGTCCGGCAGTGCCCGGCCCACGATCACGCTCATGGCGTAGTCGAGGTACGAGCGCTGCATCTCCATGTCGAGGCCGACCGCCTGCACCCGGCCACCGCCGGTCAGCGTCGGTGGCACCTCCTCGGGGGCTTCCGCCTCCTCCGGGGCCTCGTCGGTCGGCTCGTTCGGTTCGTCGGGCTCGGTCACGGTCCGTCAGCTTTCATCGTCGCGGTATGGCTCCCGTACGGCCTGTGCTGCGAGCCGTACGGGCTGTGGATAACCCTGTGGACATGTGGACAGCCGGGCATGAAAAGTCGGTTGCCCGACACTCATGCGACTGGATCTTCGTTACGTCAGATGTCCAGGAATCTGACGTCCTTGGCGTTGCGCTGGATGAACGACCGGCGGGCCTCGACGTCCTCGCCCATGAGGACGCTGAACAGTTCGTCCGCCGTGGCCGCGTCGTCGAGAGACACCTGACGCAGGGTACGGGTGGCCGGGTTCATCGTGGTCTCCCACAGCTCCGGGTAGTTCATCTCGCCCAGACCCTTGAACCGCTGGATGTCGTCCGGCTTGGCGTTGGGCCGCTTCTCCTGGCGCAGCGCGATGAGACCGTCGCGCTCGCGGTCGGAGTAGGCATACTGCGCGTCGTCGCCCTTCTTGTTCCACTTGATCTTGTAGAGGGGCGGGGAGGCCAGATAGACGTGGCCGAGCTCGACCAGCGGCCGCATGAACCGGAAGAGCAGGGTCAACAGCAGCGTCTGGATGTGCTGGCCGTCCACGTCCGCGTCGGCCATCAGGATGATCTTGTGGTAGCGCAACTTGGCCAGGTCGAAGTCGTCGTGGATGCCTGTGCCGAGCGCGGTGATCAGGGACTGGACCTCGGCGTTCTTCAGCACCCGGTCGATACGCGCCTTCTCGACGTTGAGGATCTTGCCACGGATGGGGAGGATCGCCTGTGTGCGCGGATCCCGGCCCTGCTTGGCCGAACCGCCGGCGGAGTCGCCCTCGACGATGAACAGCTCGCAGATGGTCGGGTCGTTGGACTGGCAGTCGGAGAGCTTGCCGGGCATCGAGCCGGACTCGAGCAATGACTTGCGCCGTGCGATCGCGCGGGCCTGGGCCGCCGCCTTGCGCGCGCGGGCGGCGTCGCCGGCCTTGGAGATGATGGTCTTCGCCTCGCCGGGGTTGCGCTCGAACCAGTCGGCCAGCCACTCGTTGCAGACCTTCTGCACAAAGCTCTTCATGGCGGTGTTGCCGAGCTTCGTCTTGGTCTGCCCCTCGAACTGCGGGTTGGTGAGCTTCACGGAGACGATCGCGGCCAGCCCCTCGCGGATGTCCTCGCCGGTCAGCTTCTCGTCGCCCTTGAGGATCTTCTTCTCCGAGCCGTACTTGTTCACCACTGTGGTCAGCGCGGAGCGAAAGCCCTCCTCGTGCGTGCCGCCCTCGTGCGTGTTGATCAGGTTCGCGAACGTGTAGACACTCTCGCCGTAAGAGTCGTTCCACTGCATCGCGACTTCGACGGCCATGCCGCTGTCCTCGGCGGAGAACTCGACCACCGACTTGTGGATCGGCGTCTTGGTCTGGTTGATGTGCCGAACGAAGTCGGCGATCCCTCCCTTGTAGAGGAACGTCACCTCTTTGCGCTCCTCGGCCGCGGCGGCCTCCTCGGAGACCCGGTCGTCGCGCAGCACGATGGTCAACCCCCGGCAAAGGAAGGCCCTCTCCTGCAGCCGCCGGTAGATCGTCTGGTAGTCGAACTCCAGCGTCTCGAACACGGTGGGGTCGGGCCAGAAGGTGACCGACGTACCCATCTTGCGGGTGGCGCTGCCCTTCTCCAACGGCGCCGTGGGCTTGGTGTTGACATAGTGCTGACGCCAGACGAAGCCATCCCGCTGTACCTCGATGTCCACCCGCGACGAGAGCGCGTTCACGACCGACACACCAACGCCGTGCAGGCCGCCGGAGACCGCATACGCCTTCCCGTCGAACTTGCCGCCCGCGTGCAGCATGGTCAGCGCCATCTCGATACCGGTCTTGCGGGTCTTCGGGTTGACGTCCACCGGGATACCTCGGCCGTTGTCGACGACCCGGACTCCCCCGTCGGCGAGCAGGGTCACGATGATGGAGTCGCCGAAACCCGCGAGCGCCTCGTCCACCGAGTTGTCGACGACCTCCCACACCAGGTGGTGCAGGCCGCGCTCCCCGGTGGAGCCGATGTACATGCCCGGGCGCTTACGCACGGCCTCCAGGCCCTCCAGGGCCGTCATCGAGGCTGCGGTGTAGTCGCTGTTCTGCTTGGCGCCGTTGTTCTGCCTTGGCTGAGCCACGCTCGGTCACTTTCTCCGCCGACCATTCTCGGCAGGGTTCGGTGCGCCCCACGGCGACGCCCACGACGCGCTCGCGCCGGGGACGACGTGCGGTGGCGCCGGTCCGGCGGGCCGACCCGCGTCGGCACCGTCACACCACAGTCCCAGTCCTCAGAGATCCTACCGCCCAGACGTGCTCCCGCCACGCCACGACGCCCCGACGGGCGGTCTGAAATCCGCGCAGCGGGTCGAAACCGGCCCTACGCGACCCCCTCCACGCACATGGGCGGGGCAGGGGCCTCGCGGCGCCGTGGACCGGTTGCGCGCCGTAGCGCCATGACCCGCCACGGTAGCCATGCCCGGGCGGGAACATGGGCCGCGTGGGGGATCGCGCGAGCGTGCCGGGGTGCCCTATGGTTGTCGGTTGCCGCTGGTAGCGGCAGGTGGGCGGAGGAGAGCGCGATGGGACTCGACAACGTCGCGGTCCAATGGCCGCGCACGGGGAAGTTCTACGAGCCCGTCGACCCCAAGGAATTCGCCGACTTCATCACCTTCGCCGAGAAGGCCCCACCGAACGCCGGTCCCGCTGCCGCGCTCGCCACGGTCATCGCCCGCTCCGCGACCGTCCACGCCGTCGCCTACACCGAGCTGGTCGACCTCCTGCTGGGGATGGAGGGCGTCCTCTACGCCACCGAGAACTCCGTCTCCGACGAGGATCCGGTCATCGACCCCGACGGGTGTGAATGGCTCGCGGGCGGGCTCGAGCGCTTCGTCGTCCGCCACACGTCGATCGGCGAGGTCGTGACCTTCGAGAGCATCACCCAGGTCATGCAGAACGCGTTGGCGGAGGCGCGACAGGCGGACAAGGAGCTGCGCTGGCTCGACAGCCGCCTCGGCGCACTCCTCGACGAGCACCGCAACCCTCCAGTGTGGAACTTCTCCCTGCTCGAGCTCGACGTGCTCGCCCGTTTCTACCGGCGCTGCGCCGAGCGCAGCTTCGCGGTCTACGCCGACTTCTGACCGCCCGGCCGGGCTCGATCAGCTCGCCAGCCGCACCAGGATCCGCTTCAGCACACCGTCGTCGCGCTCGTCCTGCCACGCCACGGCCTCCACGAGGAAGCCGTGCTGCCGGGCCTCCCGCAAAGCGGCGCCGACGTCCGGATCCACACTCGCGTTGGTCGTCACCACGAGACCAGCGATGTGCCGCCAGTCGGTGCCCGCCACGACGCCACGCAGATCCGACGCGGTGAAGCGGGAACCAGACCTGTCGATCGCGACGACGAGCACCGGTCGACCGAAGACCTCCGTAAGCAGGCTGCCGGTGACCAGATCCGACCATAGAACGCGTCCGCAGATCTGCCGGACGGCCTGCTCCACGCGGCGCGGGTACTCACTCTCCTCGCCCTCAGGCGCGTGGCGGGGCAGCGCGTCCTGCAGGGCGAGCCGCTGGTGGGTCGGCAGGACCAGCAGGAGCTCGGCGCCGGTGGCGGCGGGCATGTGCTGGACCATCCGAGTCGCGAGGTCCATCGGCAGCAACGGCACGAGTTGCGCGATGTCCGCCACGGTCAGCTGTGCCAGCACCGCCGACAACAACCCGGGCGAGATGTGAGTGACCAGGTCGGGGATCCGGTCGGCGCGTGCGCCCGAGAGAAGCCGGGCAACTTCCCGGGGCCCGAGCGCGGCAAGCACCGCTCGGGTCTGCTGCCACGGCAGGGCGAGCACGAGCGCGGCCGCGTGCCCGGCATCGGCCGCCACAATGCGAGCGACGATGTCCTCAGGCTGCGTCACGATCGAACTCGTTCTCCTCTCGCCGGGACGCCGGGCCTCAGCCGTAGGTGTCCCGCGGCCCGCGGCCCCGCACCCGCTTGGGGCCCTTAGCCCACGAGGGTGCCACGGGGCCGTGGACGTGGATGCGCCGGACCACCTCCGGTCCCACCTCGGCGGCGACGCGAGCGAGCAGCCTGGTGCTCAGGCCGCGCAGCTGGGTCGCCCAGGCGGTCGACTCGGCCTCGATCGTCAGCTCGCCGTCCGCGAGCTTCACGGGCCGGCAGTGTGTCGCGACATCGGCTCCGACGAGAACCTCCCACGTGCCGAAGATCCGGGCCTCGGCCGTCGGCCGCTGCCACCCCCGGGCCTTCACCAGACGCGAGATCAGGTCGCCGAGACGCTGGGGGTCGCGCGGATCGGTGCCCGCGCCGGAGTATCCCCGCAACCGCTTCCCGGCGCTACCGGGGCGAGCCTTACGCCCCGAGGGACGTGCCTCCCGACGCACGCGGGCGGCATCGAGGACCGCGCGGGCCAGTTCGGCGCCGGTCTCGTCGGCGCCGCCCGCTGGCTGGTCGGTGCCGTCAGTCGCCACGGGACACCCGGCTTCGCGTCCCGACCGAACCGCCGTCACTCGCGCCGTCCGAGCCGGCCGTACCGTCAGCCATACCGACGTCGACCACGTCGTAGCGGACGCCCTGGAGGGCCGCAGGCACGTCCTGCGCGACCGCGCAGGTGACCAGCACCTGGGTCGCACCGCCGACCAGCTCGGCGAGACGCTCACGGCGCCCGGTGTCCAGCTCCGCGAACACGTCGTCCAGGATCAGCACCGGCTCGATGCCCTCGCCGCGCAGCAACTCGTAGGCGGCCAGCCGCAGCGCCAGGGCATAGGACCAGGACTCCCCGTGGCTCGCGTACCCCTTCGCGGGTAGTTCGCCGAGCATCAGGTTCAGCTCGTCGCGGTGCGGGCCGACGAGCGTGACACCACGCTCCACTTCGGAGGGTCGGGCCGCTGTGAGTGCCTCACGCAGCCGTTGCTCGACCTCTGCCCGACCGAGCTCGCTGGCCTGACCCTCGCTCCAGGACCTCGCGTCGTAGCTCGCCCGTGCCTCGCCCCGGCCTGCGCTGACCGCGTCATAGGACTTGGCCAGGTGCGGGCTGAGAGCGGCGCACAGCTCCAGCCTCGCCGCGACCAGGTCCGCGCCGTACGCCGCGAGATGCAGATCCCAGACGTCCAGTGTGGACAGATCCGCCTCCGGACCGCCCCCCGCCACCGCGGGGTCCTCGGGCGGGGGTGACGCCGGCCGGCTCCTGCGGGTGCTCACCTTGCGCGCCAGGTATGCGGTGCGCAGCAGGGCGTTGCGCTGCTTGAGCACCCGTTCGTAATCCGCGCGGACGCCGGCGAGGCGCGGCTGTCGTTGCACGAGCAGGTCGTCCAGGAAGCGCCGTCGCTCGCCCGGGTCGCCCCGAACCAGCGCGAGATCCTCGGGGGCGAAGAGGACCAGCCTCAGGGCCCCGAGAACGTCCCGGGCCCGGGTCGCGGGTGCCCGGCCGATCCGGGCTCGGTTGGCCTTGCCGGGCGTGACCTCCAACTCCACCAGCAGCTCACGATCGTCGTGCACGATTGAGCACCGGATGATCGCCCGTTCGGCACCGTGGCGCACGAGCGGTGCCTCCGTCGCGATGCGGTGACTGGACAGCGTAGCCACGAAGCCGATCGCCTCGATCAGGTTCGTCTTGCCGTGACCGTTGGGTCCGACCAGGACACTCGGTCCGGGCTCGAACTCCACCACGGCCTCGGGGTAGCTGCGAAAGTCCCGTAACTCCAGCCGGCGGACAAACACGCCGCTACTCCGTCCCAGCCGTGGGCTGGCCGGGCCCCCCGTCCCGCCTGACAGCGTGCCCGCCGAACTGGTTGCGCAGCGCGGCCACCGCCTTCAGCGCCGGCGAGTCGTCCTGGCGTGAGCGGAAACGGGCGAAGAGCGCGGCCGAGATGACATGCAGCGGCACGGCGAGCCGTACCGCCTCGTCCACGGTCCACCGGCCCTCGCCGGTGTCGTCGGCATAGCCCCGCAACCCAGCCAGGCCGGGATCCTCGTCCAACGCCCGATCGAGCAGATCGAGCAGCCAGGAGCGCACGACGGTGCCCGAGCGCCAGGACTTGATGACCGCCGCGACATCCGTCACGTACTCCGACGCGGTGAGGAGTTCATATCCCTCGGCATAGGCGTGCATGAGGCCGTACTCGATGCCGTTGTGGACCATCTTCGCGTAGTGCCCGGCACCGACGGGGCCCGCGTGCACGAAGCCGTACGGACCGGCCGGCTTCAGCGCCTCGAACAACGGCATGGCCTGCGCGACGTGCGCGGGGTCTCCGCCGACCATCAGGCCGTAGCCCGCGTCCCGGCCCCAGACCCCACCCGAGACGCCCACGTCGAGGTAGCCGATTCCGCGCTGCCCGAGCCGCGCGGCCCGGGGCCGGTCCAGCGTGAACGGCGAGTTACCGCCGTCGATAAGCGTGTCGCCAGCACTGAGACCGTTGGCGACCTCGTCGACGGTGGCGTCGGTGACCTCCGGCGGCACCATCACCCACACGACGCGCGGCGGCGTCAGCGCCGCCGCCAACTCCGGCAGGCCGGCGACGTCGGAGAGCGCGGGGTCCCGGTCGAAGCCGACCACTTCATGCCCGGCCGCGCGGAGCCGGGCCGCCATGTTGCCGCCCATGCGCCCCAGCCCGATCAGACCCAGTTGCATCCGCATCTCCTCCCGACCGACAGCGATCGTCCGCCGGCCGGACCGGCAGGGCCTTGATCTCGACCGGACCTGGTCAGCCTCCCACGCGCATCGGCATGATCAGGTAGCGATAGCCCGGGACCGACTCTCCATCCTCCCCGGCCGGCGTGATGACGGCTGGCTTCATGGGGTGGGTAAACGAGAGCAGAGCGCGAGGAGCATCGAGCACCGACAACCCGTCGAGCAGGTAGCTGGGGTTGAACGCCACCGTCAGCGGCTCGCCGGTGAACTCGCCTTCGAGGACCTCACTGGCCCGCGCATCCTCGCTGCCACCGGCCTCGACGACGACCTCGCCCTCAGCGAAGCTGAGCCGGACCGGGGTGGTGCGGTCGGCGACGAGCGCCACCCGCTTGACCACCTCCGTGAGTGCCGCGACGGTCATCCGCGCCCGGGCGTCGAACTGGTCGGGGAACAGCGCCCGGATCTTGGGGAAGTCCGGGTCGAGCAGGCGGCTCGTGGTCCGGCGGGATCCGCCCGCGAACCCGATCATGCCCTCGCCCACACCGCCACGGGACAGCGCCACGGTCACGTCGCCGCCGAGCGGGCCGAGGGTCTTGGCCGTGTCGTGCAGGGTGCGCGCCGGCACCAACGCCTGCAGGCTCGCCGACGGATCATCCGGGCGCCACGTCAGCTCCCGGATCGCGGCCCGGTACCGGTCCGTGGCCAGCAGCGAGAGCGTCTCACCCTCGAGCTCCATCCGCACCCCGGTCAGCATCGGGATCGTCTCGTCACGCCCCGCGGCAATGGCCACCTGGGCCACGGCGAGCGCGAACGTCTGGCCATCCACAGAGCCCGCTGTCTCGGGCATGGCGGGCAGGGTCGGGTAGTCCTCCACCGGCATCGTCGGCAGCGTGAAGCGGCCGCTGCCGCAGACGATCTCCAGATGACTGGCGACCGCGGCCACCTCGACGGGCTTGGCCGGCAGCGCCTTCGTGATCTCGGCGAGCAGCCGGCCCGAGACCAGCGCGGCGCCGTCGGAGTCGCCCTGCACGGCGACCGTCGCCTGGCTGGAGACCTCGTAGTCGAAACCAGAGACGGTGAGCACCCCGTCGACCACGCGCAGGAGCACCCCGGCGAGCACTGGCACGGATGGGCGCGTCGGCAGGCTCTTGGCCGTCCATGCGACGGCGTCGGCGAGCTGGTCTCGCTCAACCCGGAACTTCATGTCACGCCTCCCGCATCGCCACGTCTGCGACCGCGCCCGCACAGGCACGGTGGGAACGCTTGATTCTGGACCGCGCTCGGCTGCGATGTCAGGTACGCCACGCGGCGCGCCGCGAGGTTTCCGGTCCGGGCTCGACGGCGGTCGGTCTTCCACAGCGCGATGGTTGATGGCTGTTGTCTTCGGAGATAACCCGTCATCGTCATCGGTGCTGTGGACACTGGGGATAACCCGTGTCCTGCCTGGTCAGCGTGGGTGATCGGCGGTGGATATTCGGTGGGCGACCTGGGGGCGGCGCGCCGATCGTTTCCACAGGAAGATCAACAGTCGGATGCCGGCCTCGACCGTCCACCGGGTTGTCCACGGGTTATCCACGGTCCGCGGGCCCGATATGTGGATGACCGCGACCAGCCGGCGATCCGCGGTGTCCACATGGCCGTCCTGTGCTGGTCCCCAGGAATCGAGGCGTTTTCCCCAACCGCTGTCCACAGCCTGTGGATAACACCCTCAGGTCAGGGGCTCTGCTTGATCCGGTTGGTCAGTTCGGCGATCTGGTTGAACAGCGTTCGGCGCTCAGCCATGAGCTGGCGGATCTTGCGGTCGGCGTGCATGACGGTGGTGTGGTCGCGGCCGCCGAAGGCGTGACCGATGCGGGGCAGGGACATGTCGGTGAGCTCGCGGCACAGGTACATGGCGACCTGGCGGGCGTTGACGAGGACCCGGGAGCGGGACTGGCCGCGCAGGTCGTCGACGCTCA
>DATBGZ010000031.1:0-34725 GCA_036557785.1 Micromonosporaceae bacterium | reverse complement strand
GTCGGGTCCAGCACGGCGCAACCCGCGACATGCTGGACCCGACGCTGCGTTCAGGAATGCAACTAGATGAAGTGGGCGGACGCTTCGTCAGGCATAGCTGATGTTCCACGGACCGCCGTCCGGCGTCTCCGACGAGATCCGGCAGATCTGGCTGTACTTGGAGAGCACGATCTTGCCGTCGTTGGCCTCGGCCTTCGTGTCGAACATCTGCAATACGTTGTCGTGGTCCTTCACCCGCCAGCCGGCGTCACCCGCGTCGTCCACCGTGAGGTTGCTTCGGTTGTACGAGCCGCAGTCGTCCTCGGTGTAGAGCAGCGAGCTGTTGATGCCGGACTTGTTCTTCCAGTACTCGAAGATGTAGTCGTCGTCGAGGGGGTCGCGCGTGTTGCCGCGCCCGATGAAGCAGACCGTCTTGAAGTGCTTGGCCAGGGCGAGCGCCTTGTCGGCGGTGCCGTTCTGGTCGTCGTAGACGCGGATGATCTCCTTGCTGCCGTCGTGGACGACGAAAGCCCCGTTGTCGGGGTCGAGCGTCAGGTTGTTCGGGTTGTAGTTGATGCAGTCCTCATGTGCTGGCCAGGATCCGCCGCCGCCACTCGTCGAGGTGACGGTCACCGTGACGGTCTCGACGCTCGGTGTGGGCGTGCCCGGGCTGATCGTTCCGTCGCCGGTCGGGGTCGCGGTTGCGCCGTCCGTCGGCCCGGCGATGGGCGTGGACTTGCCGCCACAGGCGGCTGCCGTGAGCAGGACCGCGAACGTGGCCGCGGCGATGGGGAGCAGAAGAGTGCGACGCATGTCCGTGAGGCTATGCGGGCTCGCCCGTAGCGCCAGCAATAGTCGTTTATCACTCACAACGTTGCGCGCAAACCGGGACAGTGTCCGACAAACCGGCGCTGCCTTATCGAGGGATAGTCGTGTCCGACCGTTCGGCGGGCAGGGCCTTGCGTCCGTGCGGTACGGGTACGTTGCCGTGCCGCTTGCGCCACAACCGGGTCAGGACGACCACGGCGGTGCCGAGCACCGCCATGTCGTCGAGGTAGATCGGGTCGGGCAGCAGGTCAAACGGGAAGATCGTGTAGATCAGCGAGCCCCAGAACGCCACCTTGCCGGCCGTGGGCAACTCGTCGAGGTGCCGGTGCAGGCGGAACAGCTTCACGAGAAGCCTGATCGTGCCCACGAGCGTGACGAGAGCGATGAGCGCGGCGAGGACTCCCAACCCGATCCAGGCCCAGACCGGGATGGCATTGGTCCAGCTCCAGTGCGGCATGCGGATCGCCCTCCCGGTCGCCACGGACAGTGCGCTCCATCATGACGATGCCGCGCCACCGCCGCGTGGGCCGGGCATTTCGTGCCGTACTGCTACGCGCCCGCTCGCGCCTTGCGTGAGGCGGTCTTGCGGGCCGGCGCCTTCTTCGCCGGGGCGTCGGAGGCGACCCGCGAGTGCGCGATCAGCGCCGCGAGCGCGGTGCCGATGGCGGCGAGCCCGACCTGGATCCCGAGCACCAGCCAGTCCCAGCGCAGGAACCACAACTTCTGCGGGGCCTTGTCGTCCAGGTGCAGCCGGGTAGCCACCCAGGTGCCGAGGAACGCCGCCGCCACGCCGATGAGCAGGGTCACGAACTTGCCGATGTTCTGCTTGCCCGGCAAGACCAGCCGTCCCAGCACGCCGACGATCGCGCCCACGATGATCGCACCGAGGATGTCGCTGAAGTCCATCGCTTGGCTCCCTTCGCCGGGCACACCGTACCCACGGTCGGGCCCGGAAGGTCGGTAACGACACTCGGCTGAACCGCCCGGATCCGGCTTCGGGTTGAATGGAGGCCGGCGGTCCAGCCGGGCCACGTGGCCCACGGGGTGAGGGGGAGAGACAGTGCGTCGACCGGCGCTGCTGGTGATCGTCCGGCATGCAGAGTCGATCCGTAATCAGATCAAGAAGGACACGGTCTACTTCGCCGACGACGCGGCTCGCCGAGTCGTCCGCGGCACGCCCGACCATCAGATGGAGCTCACCGACGCCGGACACGAGCAGGCGCGCCAGACGGGCGAGGCCGTACGGAAGCGGTTCGGGGTCTTCGACTGCGTCTACACCTCCGGGTACACCCGGACGGAACAGACGGCCCAGGCGCTGCTCTCCGCCTACAGCGACGACGAGCGGGCGCGCACTCCAATTGAGAGAAATCTCTACATTCGGGAGCGCGACCCGGGCTACACCTACGACATGACCGAGGCCGAGGCGGCCTCCGCGTTCCCCTGGCTCGAGGAGTACTGGCAGACCTTCGGCGGCTTCTTCTCCCGGCCGCCCGGTGGAGAGAGCCTCGCCGACGTCTCCTCCCGCGTGGACACGTTCCTGTCCATGCTCTACCGCGAGCGGCCTGGACAGCGGGTGCTCGTGGTCGCCCACGGGGGCACGATCCGCTGTCTGCGCTTCGTCCTGGAGCGGTGGGAGTACGGCAAGGTCGCCCAGCTCCTGCGGGACGATCCGCCGAAGAACTGCGGCGTCACCACCTACCGCGTTGGCACCGACGGCGAGCTCGAGCTCGATGAGTACAACCGGGTCTACTGGACGGTCGGCGCCCCCGAGGATGGGCGTGCGCGGTCGGCCTACGATCAGTAGGCGTCGCCGCCGGAGTCGAGCGCGGGCGGATCGAAGCGGCTCTGCTTGATGTCATTGATGAACGCACGCCATGTCTCGCGGTCGATGTGCAGCGTGACGCCGTCCGGGTCCTTGGAGTCGCGGACCAGCACCTCGCCCCCTCTGCCCTCGGCGACCTCCACGCAAGACCCTTGACCGCAGCGTTGGCTTCTTCGCCAATGCCGGGACGCTTCATCTGTTGCTGTCACGCGAACCTCCCGCTGCCCCCACCAGGACGAGCCCACACCGCGCGGCATGTGAGCCAACGTTAACAAGGGCGTGCACGTGGGCACGGGCCCGCTGGGGAGAAGTTGCAACATGCAGATCGCAGTTTCCCTATTGCTAGTGGACAAGCGGACATTGCTTGCCCGATAGTGGACACGAGCGCCGATGCGCTCAGGTCCGCACAAGGGGGAGGCAGTGATGGACCAAACCGAAACCCGGGACCGGCCCCGGGTCCGGGAGCACTACGCATGGTGGCGGGGGGTCCAGGTCACCGACGCGACGGTGACCGCGGACGGCCGGACATTCGCGGTCGAGGATCTGCGGCGGCTGCGCGAGCATCCGGGCCGTCCGCAACCGGTCCGGCGGGCGGTACTCGGCGTCGCGGTTGCCCAGGCCGCGGTCGTCGCGTTCGCCCTCGCCGGGCTCGTCTATCTCAACGGTGCCGGCGCGACGGTCTACGTCGTCGCGGTGGCGCAGGCATTCACCACGACCGTTCTGGTCGTGGTGGCCCTGGTGCGGTGGCCCACGCCGGTGCAGTTGTGGGCACTCTACCGGGGGGAACCGGTGATGCTGCACGAGGACCCCGACCCGATCGAGTTCGGCAAGGTCCGGCGTGCGGTGGAACGGGCGATGCACACGCACCGCCTGCTCAAGTAACCCAGAGCGTGGCCGGTCCCCTTGGGGGGCGGACCGGCCACGACCCGGTCGGTCCCGCACATGCTCCGGGCAACCGGCAGGTGTGTGCGAACCGTTCGGGTCGGCCGGTCGGGGCTGCGGGGCGTGTGGCCCCGACCGCGCCACCCAAACGGCACGGGTCCGCGTGGTCAGGCCAGGTCGGCGGCGGACTTGGCGATGAAGTCGATCGCCTCGTCCCCGCGCAGCGATCGCGCCAGCATGCTGTCGAAGGCCTCGCGGTACTGCGCGATCTCCTCCTGCTCCCGCTGCACCGGGTTGCCCAGCGCCGTCTCCAGGAAGAGCACGCTCTCCTCCTCGGGACTGGCGAAGTCCATGATGTGGAAGGCACCCTGCATGCCCGGATGGCCGCCGGCGCTGAACGGGAGTATCGCCAGTCGCACCGAACCTTCGGCGAGGCGCGCCAGGTGCTCGAGCTGGCCGCGCATCACCTTCGGCCCACCTACGAGACGGCGCAGTCCGGCCTCGTCGATGAGCACGGTGAACTCGGGCGGCTGGGGACTGTGCAGGATCTCCTGTTGGCGGCGCAACCGGACCTGGACCAATGTGTCGACGCGTTCGGTCGCGATGGGGGCCAACGCGGTGCCCGAGATGATGGCCCGGATGTACGCTTCGGTCTGCAGCAGGCCGGGCACGATCGACGGGTGCATCTGCGTCAGGGCGGTCGCGTCCGACTCGTAGCCGATGAACTCGCGGTAGTTCGCGGAGAGAACGTGCCGGTACGCACTCCACCAGTGCCGTTCGCGGGTGACCCGGGCGAGCTTGACGAGCTCCTCGACCGCCTCCGGGTCCGCGCGGTAGACCCCGGCCAGGGCCCGCAGGTCGGTGACCGAGATGCCGACCGAGCCGTTCTCGATCCGGATCAGTTTCGATATCGACCAGTCCAGCTCTTTGACCACATCGGACTGGTGCATCTTCGCGGCCTCACGCAGCCGACGTAGTTCGGTACGCAGGCGCCGTCGCGTCGTCGCGACGCCCGAGTTTTCAGGCATGCGCATCCGTCCTTCGGTCATGACCGCTTATCGCCCGGCCGTGTGCTGCGGGCCAAATGCATATGGCAACTTGAACGCCATCACACTCCCGCCATTCTCATCTGTCAAGAGTCTGGCGTCACTGGGGCGGACCTCGCCGACCACGGATACGTCATTGCCCGGGTCGCGGCAACGACCCGACGACTCGAGCGATGCCGGCGATATCGTCCGGTGTCACCCGGCAGCAACCCCCGACCAGGCGCGCGCCGTCATCAACCCATCGTGATACCTGGGCAGTCAGTTCGGCCCGGGTGCCCAGCCAGCGCCGGGATCCGGCGCTCCAGTGCTCGCCGCTGTTGGGATAGATCATGACCGGCTTTCCGCTCACTCGTGCCGCCCGAGCGACCGCTGCGGTGGCGTCCGCCGGCGACGAGCAGTTCACGCCGACCGCGACGATGTCCGTCCTCCCGGCCACCAGCGCGAAGGCCTCGCGCAGCGGTTGCCCGGCCCGGGTGCGGTCCTCGGCGATCGTGAAGGACAGCCACGCGGGCACGCCGAGTCCATCGAGCGCGGTGAGCATGGCCTGCGCCTCCCGCACGTCGGGCACCGTCTCCAGCGCGAGCACGTCGGCGCCAGCCTCGGCCAGCAGGGCCATCCGCGGCCGGTGGAACCGCACCAACTGGGCATGCGAGAGCCCGTAGTCGCCGCGGTACTCCGAACCGTCGGCAAGGGCGGCTCCGTACGGCCCGATCGACCCGGCGATCCACAGTGGACCATCGTGGCCGTCCGCGGCCCTGCGGACGAGGTCCACGCTGGACCCGATCAGGTGGCGCGCCCGCGCGAGGTCATGGCCGCGTCGGACGAAGCCGGCGGCCGTGGCCTGGTAGCTCGCCGTGGTGATCACGCGGGCGCCAGCATCGAGGAACGCGCGATGTGCCGCCACGATCGCGTCGGGGTCGTCGGCGAGCAGGCGGGCCGACCAGAGCTCGTCGGTCAGATCGTGCCCGGCGGCCTCCAACCAGGTGGCGAGGCCACCGTCGAGCACGACCGGCCCCGACTGCAGTGCCTGGGTCAGCGTCGGGTGCGGCACGATCCCACCGTAACGAGCGGACACCCGGGTCCGGCCCAGCTGGAGCCGGACCGCCAGAATGGCACCGTGACCACGAGGAGCGAGCACCAGCGAGCCCCGCAATCGCGAGCAAACGCGGCGCAGTTGCGAACGAAAGGGCCTGCTCAGTGAGCGCGATGCCTGCGCTGCGCAGCGAACGCGCCGAGGAGCGGCCGCGCCCGGTGTCGCGGTGGCGGATGCGCCTGGGATCGGTCGAGCTGCTGGTGGTGGTGGTCCTGCTCGCGGTGCTGCTGCGCGGGCGTCTGCTCGACCTGTCCGCCTCGGCGTCGGTGTCGACGTTTGTCACCGTCTTCGTCTCCGTCGTCGTGGCGGGCCTGCCGTTCCTGGTGCTCGGTGCCTTCGCCTCGGCGGCTCTGGTCACGTTCGTCCCCCGGCGCCCGCTTGACCGGCTCCTGACCTTGCCGGCTGCCGCGGTGGTGCCCGCGGCGGCCGCGGCCGGCGTGCTCGCGCCACTGGGCGACGACGCGACCGAGGTGGCGGCAGGCCCGCTGCGGCCGGCATCGAGACCCCGAGGGCGGCGGGATCCGGCGACGGCCGGAGCCGCCGCGTTCCTGCTCGCTTCGACGGTCGTCAACCCGGTGGTCCTCGTCGCCACGGCGGTCGCGTTCCCAGGCCAGCCCATGATGGTGCTGGCGCGACTCTTCGCCGGTCTGCTCGCCTCGCTCGGCATGGGCTGGTTGTGGCTGGCTCTCGGGCGCCCGGAGTGGCTCGCGGTCGCGAACGCCACGCGACGCTTCCCGTCCGGTTCGGGTTGGCCGGCCTTCTGGGAGCGGTGTCGCCTCGACGTGGTGCGAGCCGGCGGGTTCCTGGTGCTCGGCGCGCTCGCCGTCGCGGTGCTCACCGCGTGGGCGCCGTCGCGTTGGCTCGACGCGATCGGCGGCAGCGGGGCGTTCGCGGTCGTCGCGATGGCGCTGCTCGCCGTGCTGCTGTCGGTCCGGGGCGGTCCGGACGCGTTCGTCGCCGCGGCACTGAGCCAGTTCCCGGCCACCGCCCGGCTCGCCTTCCTCATCGTGGGGCCAACCGCGAACCTGCGGTTGTTCACCCAGCAGGTGGCGAGGTTCGGCCCGCGATTCGCGCTCCGGTTCGCGCCGGCCACGCTGGTGGTCGGTCTCCTCTGCGCCGCGGTCGTCGGGGTGGTGCTGCTCTGATGCGTCGCTATGCCCAGACCGCGCTGTTGCTCCTGCTCGGCGGCACGCTGCTCAAGCTCGCCGTGACCGATACGTACCTGCGCTACGTGCGCGGGGTGTACCTGCCGCTGCTGGTGCTGGCCGGCGCGGGTCTGCTCGTGATCGGCGGAGTGACCTTGTGGCGGGACATCAGCGCGCTGTGGCGGCCGGGCGAGGAGGCGAGCACGGGTCCGATCCAGATCGGCGGTTTCTTCGCCACCGCGGTGCTCTCGGCCCCCGATCGGCCCGGTACGGTCGCCGAGCCGGAACCACACACCGATGCCGCCCCGGCCGAATCGCTGATGCCCACCGACGGGCCCGGCCTGGAAACGTCCACAGTGGATTCGCGTGGCCGGGCCCGTGCGATGGGCCTCGCCGCGGCGGAGCACGAAGGGTTCGTCGAGGCGGGAACCGGACAGAGGCCGCCCGGCGACATCGCCGGGGGGATGGCCTCGGCCAACGCCCCGACCGCGACCTTCACCACCGTCCCGACCCAGCCGTCGGGTGAGGCCCGGGTTGGCGCCGACGGGGACGCTTCTGACGGGGACGCTCCTGACGGGCACGCCTCTGAGGGAGGCGCGGATCCGTTCGACGACGAGACGCCCGTGCGCTCGTCCGTGCCGGTCGGCGGCCGTGGCACCCGGGGTGGCTGGGCACTGCTGGTTGCGGCGCTCGCGATCCTCGTGCTGTCTCCCCCGGCCCTGGGCAGCTACCCGGCGACCCGGGGCGGGACGACCACGGTCCCAGGCACGGACCTGCCCGCGATCCCGTCCGGCGACCCGGCGGCGATGTCCCTTGTGGACTACACGGCCCACGCCCTCGCTGGCGGCCAGGCACTGGCCGGCCGCCGGGTGCGCCTGGTCGGCTTCGTCGTACCCGGACCGCGCGGTGAGCCCTACCTCGCCCGGCTCGCTGTGGGCTGCTGTGCCGCGGGTGCGCGTCCGGTCAAGGTCGGCCTGACCGGGGACCTGCCGGGAGTCCTGGCGTCTGGCGCGTGGGTCGAGGTGATCGGTAGCTATGCCGAGCAGACCGACCAGGATCCCGTCAACGGGGCGCCGATCGCGTACGTATCGGTCGAGTCGGTCGCCGGCATCGACCCGCCCCCCGACCCGTACGAGTCCTGACTGGTCGAGGCGTGCGGGTCGCCCGGTGCGCCCCATGTTACTTTCTGGTAGCCCCGGCCGAGCCGCCGTGGCATGGTATGTGCACGCTTGGATGTTCAAGGGAGAGCGGTCATGTCGCAGCGGGTGGCGGTCGTCACGGGCGGGGCGCGGGGGATCGGAGCCGCGGTCTCGGCCCGGCTGGGCTCGGATGGCTTCGCGGTAGGCGTGATCGATCTCGACGAGTCGGCCTGTGCCGGCACGGTCGAACGGATCACGGGCGCGGGCGGCCGCGCGTTGGCGATCGGCGCCGACGTCACGAACGCCCAGGCCGTCCAGTCCGCCGTCGACCGCGTCGCGGCCGAGCTCGGGCCGCCCGTGGTGCTGGTCAACAACGCCGGTGTGATCCGGGACAATCTGCTGTTCAAGATGACCGACGACGACTGGGAGACGGTCATGGCGGTGCACCTGCGCGGGGCCTTCCTCATGAGCCGGGCATGCCAGAAGTACATGGTCGAGCAGAAGTGGGGACGCATCGTCAGCCTCTCGTCGACGTCGGCGCTGGGCAACCGGGGACAGGCGAACTACGCCGCAGCCAAGGCGGGCCTGCAGGGCCTTACCAAGACCCTCGCCATCGAGCTGGGCCCCTTCGGCGTGACGGCGAACGCGGTCGCGCCGGGCTTCATCGCCACCGACATGACCGCCGCGACGGCCGCCCGCGTCGGGCTCGACTTCGACACCTTCGCCAAGCTCGCCGCCGAGCAGATCCCCGTGCGGCGGGTCGGCCAGCCCGAGGACATCGCGCACACGGTCTCCTTCCTCGTCTCCGACGGTGCCGGATACGTCTCGGGTCAGGTCATCTACGTCGCCGGTGGCCCCCGTGACTGAGTCGCCCGCACCCGCCCGGACGAGTGCCCAGGACCTGGATCGGCTCGTGGCCCAGTTCCTCGCCGCTCACCCGCCGGCGAGCATGGACCGGCTGGAGTTTCTGCGTGCCCGCTTCGACGCGGGTCTGGCCTGGGTGCACTTCCCGGTCGGCCTCGGCGGGCTGGGCCTGTCCCGCTCGCTGCAGGCGGGCGTGGACGCGGCGTTCGCGGCCGCGGGCGCACCGGACAACAACCCGCGCCGGGCGGTGATCGGACTCGGCATGGCAGCCCCGACGATCCTGCGGCACGGCACGGACGAGCAGAAGCGGCGCTTCATCCGTCCACTCTGGACCGGCGAGCAGGTGTGGTGCCAGCTCTTCTCCGAACCCGGTGCCGGCTCCGACTTGGCCAACCTCGCGACGCGCGCGGTCCGGCAGGGTGACGAGTGGGTCGTGACCGGACAGAAGGTGTGGACCTCGCTCGCGCATGAGGCCGACTGGGCGATCCTCATCACCCGCACCGACCCGGACGTGCCCAAGCACCAGGGCATGACCTACTTCATCTGCGACATGCACGACCCCGGCGTCGACGTCCGGCCGCTGCGCCAACTGACCGGCGAGGCCGAGTTCAACGAGGTCTTCCTCACCGACGTGCGGATCCCCGACAGCCTGCGCCTGGGCGAGGTCGGCGACGGGTGGCGGGTCGCCCAGAGCACGTTGATGAACGAACGGGTCTCGATCGGTGCCGGCGCGCTTCCGCGCGAAGGCGGGATCATCTCCACCATCACCGCGCTCTGGCGGGCGCACCCCGAGGCGCGGACGCCGGGAGGGCATGACGCCGTGCTGCGGTCGTGGGTCGCCGCGGAGGCTGCCCGGCTGGCGAACGAACGGTTGCGCCAGCAGCTCGCCGCCGGCCAGCCCGGGCCGGAGGGCTCGGCGCAGAAGCTCACGTACGCCCGGCTCAACCAGGAGATCAGCGGGATCGAGGTCGAGCTCTCGGGCCAGACGGGTCTGTCCTATGAGGACTGGGCGCTGCGCCGGCCGGCCGGGGTGGACCTGCTGAGCCGCAGTGCCGGATTCCGTTACCTGCGGGCGAAGGGCAATTCCATCGAAGGCGGCACGTCGGAGATCCTGCGCAACATCATCGCTGAGCGTGTGCTCGGGCTGCCCGCTGAGCCCCGTGTGGACGTGCACGTGCCGTGGAAGGACCTGCCGCGATGAAGGATCTCCTCTACTCCGATGTCGAGACGCAGCTGCGCGACGGCGTACGGGATGCGCTGGCACGGCGCAGCCCGGTCGCCACGGTGCTCGCGGGAATCGAGTCGGGGCAGCCGTACGACCGCGACCTGTGGCGGACCCTCGCGGTCGAGATGGGCCTGGCCGGCATCGCGGTGCCGGAGAAGTTCGGTGGTGCGGGCGGCAGCCTGCGCGAGGCGGCGGTGGTGCTGGAGGAGCTGGGCCGAGGCGTCGCCCCGGTGCCGTACCTGACCAGCGCCATCGTGGCCACCAGTGCCCTGCTCGCCTGCGGGGCCGGCGACGAGCTGGCCGCCCTCGCATCCGGTCAGGCGATCGCCGTGCTGGCGGTGCCGTTCGCGAAGGGTCCGTTCCCCGGCACGGCCGGTGCTCCCGCCGTGGCCGTTGACGCCGACGGTTACCTGTCGGGCACCGTGGCCGGCGTCGCCGACGCCCTGGCCGCGACCCTGCTGCTGGTCCCCACCGCGGACGGGCTCTATGCCGTCGACGCGTCGGCGCCCGGCGTGACGCGGGCGGCGGTCGTGCCGCTCGACCTGACCCGGCCGATCGCCGACGTCAGCCTGGCCGCTGTGGCGGGGCGGCGCGTGGCGGAGGGACCCCAAGCGGCGGCGGCCGTCGATGCGGGTCTGCTCACCGGTGCGGCGCTGCTCGCCTCCGAGCAACTCGGCGTGGCGCAGTGGTGCCTCGACACGACGGTCGAGTACGTGAAGCAGCGGCATCAGTTCGGGCGACCCGTGGGTTCGTTCCAGGCGGTCAAGCACCGCCTCGCCGACGTCTGGGTCGAGCTGACGCAGGTGCGGGCGGTGGCGCGCCACGCCGCCGCGTGCGCGGCCGAGGGCGACGCCGACCTGGCCGTCGCGGCGAGCCTGGCCCAGGCGTTCTGTTCCCCGGCCGCCGTGCACGCGGCGGAGGAGTGCGTGCAACTGCACGGCGGCATCGGCTTCACCTGGGAGCATCCGGCGCACCTGTTCCTCAAGCGCGCCAAGGCGGACGCGATCGCGTACGGCACGGCCGACCGGCATCGGGTGCACCTCGCCGCCCTGGTCGACCTGCCCGGCTGAGCGGGGCACCGCGAGCGACAATGTCGGCGTGGGCGAGTGGGGGCGGCGGCGCGGGTCGGTGGTCGTCGCCTACGCGCTGTTCGTGTTGATCGGGCTCGCGAGCGGTGTCAACGGCCCGCTCCTGCTCGCGCAGATGAGCTACTACGGCATCGGCCGGGCCGCGATCGGGCTCACCTTCGTCAGCTTCGCGACCGGGTTCGTGCTCGCCGGCGCCACGGCTGGCCCCCTGCTGCACCGCTGGGGCACCCGCACCGCTCTGCTCGGGGGCGGGCTCGCGTTCCTCGCCGGCGGGCTCACCACCGCGTCCCGCCCACCGTTCGTGCTCTTCGTGCTCGTCGGCGTGGTCACCGGCTATGGCATTGGCATGACTGAGACAGTCCTCAATGCTTTTCTCGCCGCCCGCGACGCTGCGACGACGCTGCTCAACCTGCTGCACGCGTTCTTCGGCGTCGGCGCCCTGCTCGGGCCGGTCGCGGCCGTGGCGATGCTGCGCGCGGTCGACTGGAATGTCGTGGTCCTGGTGCTGGCGTTGGTCGGCGTGCCTGCACTGGTGGCGGTCCGCGCCACCTTCCCCGATCGGGACGCCGACGCCCTCCACCCGGCCAGTCGCTCCTCGGACTCCACTTCGGACAGTTCCGGCGCGGCGACCGACCGGGATCCAGCAGCAGCGACGGGCGTGCGGTCGCTCGCGTCGGTGCTGCGGTCGCGAGCGGTGCTCCTCGGCGCGGCCATGCTCAGCATCTACGTGGGCCTGGAGATCGGTGTCGGTAACTGGGCGTACGGCTTTCTCGTCGAGGCTCGGTCGTCGACCGATCTGCTCGCGGGCTGGACCGTCAGCGCGTACTGGTTCGGGCTCACACTGGCCCGCTTCGTCGTCAGCCCGGTGGCGACGCGCAACGGCCTGACGAAGGTCAGCATCGGCTACCTGAGCCTGGGCGGCGTGGTCGCGGCGATCACGCTGACCTGGCTGGTCCCGGTCGCGACCGTGGCCGTGATCGGCCTGGCGTTGCTGGGCTTCTTCCTTGGACCGATCTTCCCCACCACGATGGCGGCGGCGCCCGATCTCGTGCCGGCCCGGTCGGCACCGACGGCGATCGGCGTGATGAACGCGGGTTCGATTCTCGGTGGCGCGGCGCTGCCCTGGCTCGCCGGCGCGATCGGGCAGAGCACGGGCATCTGGACGCTGCTGCCCTTCGCTCTGGTGCTGGCACTGGCCCAATTGGTCGTGTGGTGGCGGATGGCGGCGCACATGGGCCGCCCGTCGGCCGTCCTCGGGGCCGCGCCGAGCCAGGCCCATCCATAACACGGGTTTACAGGTAGAAGCGGCTCACGGTCTCGGCGACGCAGGCCGGCTTCTCCTCGCCCTCCCGCTCGATGGTGACCTCGTTGATGACCTGCAGACCGCCCGGCACGTCCTCGACCGACTTGAGCACGATGCTGCCGCGCAGCCGGCTGCCGACCGGAACGGGAGCGGGGAAGCGGACCTTGTTGAGGCCATAGTTGACCCCCATCTTCACGCCGTCCACGAACCACACCTCGTGGGTCAGGACCGGCAGCAGCGAGAGCGTGAGATGGCCATGGGCGATCGTCGTGCCGAACGGGCCTGCGGCGGCGGCCTGCTCGTCGACGTGGATCCACTGGTGGTCCTCGGTGGCGTCGGCGAAGAGGTTGATCCGCTCCTGAGTGATCTCGTGCCACTCGCTGTAGCCGATGTGCTGGCCCACCGCGGCGCGCAGCGCATCCACCGACTCGAAGATCCTCATGTCGGGGGACGCTACACGACCGGCCGTGGTGGATCGAGAGCCCGAGTGACGGGGCGGGCTGTGGCAGTTAACAACCCTAACAGTAAGCTGGGCGGCGTGAATCCAATCGCGGCCGTGGTGCCGGCACCCGTACGGGCCTCGCCCGCCGACGGCGCGTTCGCCTTCGATGCCGCGACGGTCGTGGTCGCGCCGGGCTCCGCGGCCGAGGTGGGAGCGGACCTCGCCGACCGCCTCGGCCTGGCCTGGGCGACACCGGATCACGACGGCCCAGCGGTCCGGCTCGAGATCGATACCGGCCTCGCGGCCAGAGCGTTCAAGCCCGGCCTCGCGGCCAGAGCGTTCAAGTCCGGCCTCGCGGCCAGAGCGTTCAAGCCCGGCCTCGCGGCCAGAGCGTTCAAGCCCGGCTCGCCGCGCGCGGGCGACGAGGGCTATGCACTGGCCGTACGGCCGGATGGGATACGGGTGGTCGCCGCGAGCCCGGCCGGGCTGTGCCAGGGCGTCGCGACCCTGAGGCAGTTGCGTGGGTCGACCGATCGCGTGCCGTCGGGTGAGATCGTCGACTGGCCCCGGTACGCCTACCGGGGCGTGATGCTCGACGTCGCCCGGCACTTCTTCGCGGTCCCGGACGTGCTCCGGTTGATCGACCTCGCCGCGCTGTTCAAGCTCAACCACCTGCACCTGCACCTCACCGATGACCAGGGCTGGCGCATCGCGATCGACTCCTGGCCACGGCTGGCGACCTATGGTGGCGGCACCGAGGTCGGCGATGGGCCTGGTGGGTACTACACGAAGGCCGACTACGCCACGATAGTGGCCCACGCCGCCGGGCAGGGCATCACGGTCGTGCCCGAGGTGGACGTCCCGGGGCACACCAACGCGGCCCTGGCCAGCTACCCGGTGCTCAGCGCGGACGGGGTGGCGCCCGAGCGGTACCGCGGCATCGAGGTCGGCTTCAGTTCCCTGGCCGTCGGTATGCCCGCGACCGAACGGTTCCTCGACGACGTCTTCGGTGAGCTCGCCGCGTTGACGCCCGGGCCGTACCTGCACGTCGGCGGTGACGAGGTCAAGACGATCGAGCCGGCCGAGTACGCCGCTGTGGTGCTGCAGGCGCAACAGGCGGTCGCCCGACACGGGAAGGTGCCCATCGGCTGGCATGAGATCGCGGCCGGTCCGTTGCTGCCCTCCACCGTCGTGCAGTACTGGGGCGCGGCGCACCAGGACCAGGGCATGGGCGCCGCCGCGGCCGCCGGCAACCGGATCATCATGTCCCCGGCCGACCGGGCGTACCTGGACATGAAGTACGACGAGAACAGCCCGTACGGCCTGGCCTGGGCCGGCTTCATCCCGACCCGGGCGGCTGGCGATTGGAACCCCGACACGTATCTGTCCGATGTGGACTCATCGGCGGTCCTCGGGGTCGAGGCGGCTCTGTGGACGGAGACCCTGCAGACGTACGAACAGGCCGAGGCGATGCTCATGCCCCGGCTCGCGGTCCTCGCGGAGGTCGGCTGGTCCGGCCCGCGGGACTGGGCCGACCTGCGTCAGCGACTCGCCGTACAGGCGCCGCTCTGGACGGCGCTGGGCGTCGCCTATCACCGCGATGCCGGCATCGACTGGCCCGCAGGGCCCGCGTCCTACCCGGTGCAGCCCGGAAGAGATCTTGGCGACTCGGTTGCACACATAGCGATGTCAGCATAAGTTTGCCGGGTGCGGGAGCGGCGACATGATCACGGGGCGACGCACCACGCCCCGCACCCGCCGGATCTCGCCTCGATGGCAGCATCAGGCAACTCCGATCCACGGTGGCTGGGGGCGGCGCTCGGCCTGATCCTGGCGCTCATGGCCGGCGAGCTGGTCGTGGGCCTCGCCGCCAACTCGCTGGCGCTGCTCTCCGACGCGGGGCACCTGGTCACCGACGCCGCGGCGCTCGGACTGGCGCTGGTCGCGCTCCGGCTCGCCCGCCGCCCGCCGAAGGGCGGGTTCACGTACGGCCTGAAGCGGGCCGAGATCCTCTCCGCCCAGGCCAACGGCATCACGCTGCTGCTGCTCGCGGCATGGCTCGGGTACGGCGCGGTGCGGCGGCTCATCGAACCGCCCGCGGTCGCGGGGCTGCCGGTGCTCGTCACCGCGCTGGTCGGCATCGTGGTCAACCTCGCCGCGACCTGGTGCGTGAGCCGGGCGGGCGGGCGCAACCTCAACATCCGGGGCGCCTACCTGCACCTGCTCACCGATCTCGCCGCCTTCGTGGCGACCGCGCTTGCCGGGCTGCTCCTGGTGACCACCGGGTTCACCCGGGCCGACCCGATCGCGTCCCTGGTGGTCGTCGCCCTCATGCTGCGCGCCGGCGTCGGACTGGTGCGCGACAGCGGCCGGGTGCTGCTCGAGGGCGCTCCCGTCGGACTCGACCCGATCCGCATCGGCACCGAGATGGCCGCGCTGCCGGGCGTGGCCGAGGTGCACGACCTGCACGTCTGGGAGATCAGCTCGGGCTCCCCGGCGCTCTCGGCGCACGTCCTGGTCGCGCTGTCGCGGGACTGCCACGCGTTGCGTGGCGAACTCGAGCAGATGCTGCGCGACCAGTACCAGCTCACGCACACCACGCTCCAGGTGGACCACGCGCCGCCGTCGGTCTACCGCATCGGCCCGCGCCCGTGACGGCATGGCCGAGGGCGGCCGGGCGCATCCGTACGGACGGCTACGCTGACCCGCGATGGTCCCCCCGGCTCCGACCGCGCACGTACTCGTCGTGGACGACGACGAGCCGATCCTGGCCGCGCTGCGTCGAGCGTTGGAGTACGAGGGGTTGCGCGTCAGCCTGGCCCGGGACGGTTACGAGGCACTGGACCGCGCTCGCCGCGATCCGCCGGATCTGGTCGTGCTCGACGTCATGCTGCCGGGCCTGT
Source organism: Micromonosporaceae bacterium (assembly GCA_036557785.1). Classification (GTDB taxonomy): domain Bacteria; phylum Actinomycetota; class Actinomycetes; order Mycobacteriales; family Micromonosporaceae; genus DATBGZ01. Next base: position 18,966 of record DATBGZ010000031.1, on the reverse strand, counting down.
CCGGCATCGAGGTATGTGGAAGGCTGCGGGACCACCGCCCGCAGGCCCTCGTGCTCATGCTCACGGCCCGGGACGGCACCGCGGACCGGGTGCGCGGTCTCGACGCCGGGGCGGACGACTACCTCGTCAAGCCATTCGCCTACGAGGAGCTGCTGGCCCGGGTCAGGGCCCTGCTGCGGCGGCGCCTGCCCGGCCCGCAGACGCGCCTGGCCTTCGACGACCTCGTGCTGGAACCGCTGGCCCGCCAGGCTCGGCGTGGCGGTCGCGCCCTGGACCTGACCGCGCTCGAGTTCGACCTGCTGGCGCACTTTCTCATCCACCCGCGACAGGTGCTGACCCGGACTCAGCTGCTCGAGGCGGTGTGGCGCATGCCGGCCGCCACCGCGAGCAACGTGGTCGACGTCTATGTGGGCTACCTGCGCACCAAGCTCGAGGCCGGCGGTGAGCCGAGGTTGCTGCACACCGTCCGTGGCGTCGGCTACGTGCTGCGGGCTCCGGAGCCCGTCCCTGCCGCCGAGGGCCCGTGATGTCGATCCGTACCCGCATCACGCTCGTCGGCCTCGGCATCGTCACGGTCGTGATCTGCTGCCTGTCCGGCACGCTCTTCGCGCTCATCTCCCACGGTATCGAGACCGACCGTGACGCCCTGCTCGCCGCCCGAGCCGACGAGCTGCTCGCGGGGATCGCGGCAGCACCCGCCGACGACCTGGCCCCCGCGACCGTCCTGGCTCAGATCGACCCACGCACCAGTGTGGACGTATTTACGATGGTGCTCGACCAGAACGGCGTTGCCCTGCAGTACACCGGCAGCGTGGACGGGCGGCCGTTGCCGATCCCGGCCCAGACGCTGCACGCCGCGACCCGGGACGGCTCGGCGACCGCCGCGGTGCCGATCGCCGGGGGTGCGACGAACGAGACCGTACGCGTGCTCGTGCGCCCCTGGTCGCGGCCGGATCTCGGGCGCTCCGGTTACGTCGTGGCGGCACAGACCAGCCGAAAGCCGCAACAGGACCGGGCCGGTCTCGTGGTGCTCTTCGGGATCGCGGGCCTCGTCACGTTCATCGCCGCGGCGATCGCGGTCTGGGTGGCGACCGGGCGCGCGCTGCGGCCGCTGCTTCAGTTGGCGACCCTCGCCGACGACATCGGCCGCTCGCAGGATCTGACCCGACGCCTGCCGCAGCGCGCCACTCCGGACGCCGTGGGGCGGCTGGCCAGCAGCTTCAACGCGATGATGGACCGGCTGGAGCAGGCGTACCAACGGCTCGCCGCGGCGCTCGCGGCCCAGCAGCGCTTCACCGCCGACGCCTCGCACGAACTGCGGACCCCGCTGACGACCATCCGCAACAACGCCGAGTTCCTGCTGCAGCACCCGCAGGCGCGCGAGGAGGATCGCAGTGCCGCGCTCGGCGACATCGCGGGAGAGTCGCGGCGACTGAGCCGACTGGTGGACAACCTGCTCACCCTGGCGCGCGCCGACGGTGGGGTGACGCTGCGCCGGGAACCGGTCGATCTGGCGGCAGTGGCAGAACCCGTCTGCCGGCAGGCCGCCGCCCTGCACCCGCAGCGACGCATCGACTTCTCCGCCACGCCGGCCCGGGCGGTCGTGGGCGACGCGGATCTGCTCACCCAGTTGCTGTGGATCCTGGTCGACAACGCGGTGCGGTTCACCGAGCGCGCCGGCACGCCGGGCCGGGTGTGGGTCGCGGTGACCCAGCGGGGAAGCCGGGTGCACCTCACCGTCGCCGACAACGGCACCGGGATCCCGCCTGGATCCGAGCAGCGCATATTCGAACGGTTCTATCGAGCCGACGAGTCGCGCAGCGGCCGCGGCGCGGGGCTCGGTCTGGCGATCGCGGCGTGGATCGTGCGCGAGCACGCCGGCGAGATCGTGGCGGCGAACAACGACCACGGCGGGGCGACCTTCTCCGTCGACCTGCCGGCCGCCCCGGCCCCGGCGGGCACCGAGCCCGAGCCCGTGACGGCTCAGCTTCCCGGCGTCGGTCCGGCGCACGCCAGCGCGGTCGCGGATCCGTCGGCGGTCATCCGCCCTCGCTCACCCTGATCTCTTCGCGGGTGCCTGGTCCGCATCCGGCTCCTCGCTGGCGAACAGCGCGTCGACCCGAGCGGCGCGACGGCGCAGGTAGAGCGTGGTCGCGAGACCGGCGAGGAGTGCCGCGACCAGCGCCACCCAGGAGAAGTCCTGCAGGTACCGCTCGGCGGCGTGGCCGGCGAAGTAGATCACGAAGGCCGTACCGAACGACCACACGATGCCCCCCGACGCGTTCGCGGCGAGGAACTTGCGGTAGGGCACGAGCAGGGCTCCGGCCAGTGGCCCGGCCAGGATGCGCAGCAACGCCACGAACCGGCCGAAGAAGACGGCCCAGACGCCCCAGCGCTGGAAGACGCGCTCGGCCCGGGCGAGCTGGGCTGGCCCGAAGTGCTTCGGGAACCGATGCCCGGCCCGACGCAACAGGGGTCGCCCGCCCCGGTGTCCCGCGTAGTAGCCGATCGAGTCACCGACGATCGCGCCGATCGCCGCGCCGATCGCCACACCCCAGATGCTCGGCCCGCCGCTGGCAGCGAGGAGGGCGGCGCTGATCAGGGTGAGCTCGCCCGGCAGGGGAATGCCCATGCTCTCGAGCATCACGATGAACCCCACCAGCGCGAAGACCAACAGCGGCGGGAGCGTCACCAGCCAGTCATCGATGCCGAACATCCGCTCATCGTCCCCTGGACTCGCAAGTAAGGCAAAAGGGACACCTTCCCGTGGTATGTCGGGAAGGTGCCCCTGCCGTCATCGGGCCGTTGCCGGCTGCCGAAGGAAACGTCACGCCGTCTCGAAGACGCCCGCGTCGACCAGGCGCTTCTCGGTGATGTCCCAGCCGTGGTCGGGGTGGGCCGAGGCGAGCGCGGTGAACTCCGCCCTGATCTTCGGGCCGTGCCCGGCCGCCGCGAGGGTGCGGATCTCCTCGACGAAAGCGGGGGAGTCCGTGCGCAGGCGGGCCGTCTTGCCGGTGGTGATGTTGCGGACGTACGCGTTCTTGCCGCCGTTGAGCGGGATCACGTACTTGAACTCGCCGAGCACGCTCAGGGCGCCGCCGGCGGTTGCCTGGCCGGCACGGACGGACGCGCGCGCGGTCTTGGACGTGTTGCTCTTGCCTGCCATCGCGGTGCTCCTTGCGGGGGAGGGCCCTGGGGGACGCGCGTCCTCACGGGGGCTGAACAGTTGCGGGAAGGGTCCCGATCTCGGGGTCGCCGGGCGCGCCGCGGTGGCGGGCGTGGTTCCGGCCCGGGCAAGTCTAGCCGACCGTCCGACCCGGCCGGGAGCCTCGCCGACCGGCGCCGATCATGGACAGGCCCGCACTCGTTGCGGCGCCTGGGGTCTGCTCGATGAGGCCGGCGGGCCGGTGCGATGACGGTGACGCATGTCTCGCGGAGATCGACGGTGTCGGGAACGCGACAGCGTGCGCCGTCACGGCCTAGTCTGGTGGGCGCGCATTCTTACCTGCAGGGCCGGGCCACATCGCGCGCCGTACCCGTCGGGCATGAGGTCGTTGGGGAAGACGCACCTCATCCCGGGAGGTATGACCGTGCAGAGCCGTGGTGTTCTCTATGTGCACTCGGCGCCGCTCGCCGTGGTACCCCACGTCGAGTGGGCGATCACACGCGTGCTCGGCTCGCCGGCACGCATGCGGTGGTCGGCCCAGCCCGTCGACGGGACGCGCCGCGCCGAATGCACCTGGTCGGGCCGCCCGGGCACGGCCGCCGAGTTCGTGGTGGCGCTTCGACGCTGGCCGATGCTCAGGTTCGAGGTCACCGAGGAGCCGAGCCCTGGCTGCGACGGCGAGCGGTACATGCACGTGCCGGGCCGGGGGGTGTTCCGAGCCACGATGAGCGTCACTGGCGACCTGATGGTCACCGAGGGACAGCTCCGCAGCGTGCTGGCCGCGGCCCGGGGCCTCGGAGCCGGGTCGCTGGAAACCGCGGTGCACGCCCTGGACGGGCTGCTGGGCACGGCCTGGGACGCGGACCTGGAGCCCTACCGCCACGCCGGCGAGGGCGCGACCGCCACCCGGCTCACCCAGGTCAGCTAGCTTCCGGTCAGCCAGGTTCCGGGACTCCTCGGTGACGACTCCCGCAGACGCCGCGCAGCCCACGGACGCCTCGTCCCTGCGCGCCTCGTCCCTGCGCGCCTCGTTGCTGCGCGCCTCGTTGCTGCCTGACGAGGATCTGGTCGGGCAGATACTGATGCCCTCGGCACCGATGTCGGCCGACCCCCGCTCGGTCGCGGCCATCATCGATGAGTTTCACCTCGCTGGGGTGGCCCTCGCCGGTGACGTCCAGGACACGCGCGCCGGGGGAGGCGCCGCGCAGGTGCGCTCACTCACCGACGCCCTGCAGGCCGCTGCGCCGGCGCCCGGTGGCCGCCGGATGCCCCTGCTGATCGCCACCGACCAGGAGTACGGCTGGGTCACCCGGATCCGCGACGGCGTGGTGCAGTTGCCGAGCGCGATGGCCTTCGGCGCGGCAGGACGGCCGGAGCTGACCCGGGCCGCGTGGGCGGCAGCCGGAGGTGATCTCGCGGCGGTCGGCATCAACGTCAATCTCGCGCCCTGCGCCGACGTCGTGACCGAGCCCGGCAACACGATCATCGGCTCGCGCTCGTTCGGCAGCCGGCCGGACGCGGTCGCGGCCCAGGTCGCCGCGGCCGTCGCCGGCCTGCAGTCGGCCGGGGTGGCGGCCACGCTCAAGCACTTCCCCGGGCATGGCAGCACCACTGTGGACAGTCATCGCGCGCTGCCCGTGCTCGAGCAGAGCCGGCAGGATCTGGAGTCGAGCGACCTCGTGCCGTTCCGGGCCGGGATCGGGGCCGGGGCCCGGCTCGTGATGTCCGGTCATCTCGACGTGCGCTCGATCGACCCCGGGGTGCCGGCGAGCTTCTCCCGCACGCTCCTCGTGGACGTGCTGCGGGGTGGGTTGGGCTTCGGCGGCGTCGTGGTCAGCGATGCCCTGGACATGGCGCCGGCCCGGCAATGGTCACCGGGTGAGGCGGCCGTACGGGCGGTTCTGGCCGGCAACGACCTGCTGCTCATGCCAGCGTCGCTCGCGCTGGCCCGGGACGCGTTGCTGGGCGCGCTGCGCTCGGGCCGGCTTGGTCGGCCACGGTTGGTGGAGTCGGTGGCCCGGATTTTGGCGCTGCGCCTGGAGGCCGCCGGCCACGCGAGGCCAGATCTGGTCACTGTGGACTCACCCCATGCCCGGGACGCCGCCTCGGCCGTGGCCGCCGCGAGCATCACCGTCCTGAGTGGACCCTGTGCCGGGCCACTCGTCTCCTGGCCCGTCCGGGTGACCGCGACCGCGAGCCGCGAGGCGCAGGCGGCCGCCCTCGCGGAGGAGTTGGTGGCGGCCGGGCTGCCGGTCGCAGCAGCGGGTGGCAGCCGCGTGCACCTGGTCGGCTTCGGCGACAGCGCCCGCGATCTCGTCCCGGGCGCCGCCGTCACCGTCTCGCTGGACACGCCGTACCTGCTTGCCGAGGCGGACTCCCCGGTGCGGGTCGCCACCTACTCGAGCAGCCGCGTCGCGGTGCGGGCGCTGGCCGCCGTCATCGCGGGTACGGCGGCGGCGACCGGCCGGAGCCCGGTCCCTGTTGCCGGGCTCCCCGACTCCGCCTGTGCGCCGTGAAGGGTTACAGGGGGATGTTGCCGTGGGCTCCGCGGGCGGCGGGAGCGGCGGCGAGCGCCTCCGCGATGCGCCGGCGCGTCTGTTCCGGCGCGATCACCTCGTCGACCACGCCGACCTCGACCGCCCGGTCGACGCCCCCGGCGACCCGCGTCTGCTCCGCGATGAGCTTCGCGCGCAGCTCCTCGCGCTCGTCGGGCGCCGCCGCGGCCAGCTTCTTGCGGTGCAGGATGTTCACGGCCGCGCTCGCGCCCATGACGGCGATCTCGGCGCCGGGCCAGGCGAAGACCGCGGTCGCGCCGAGCGCGCGGGAGTTCATCGCGATGTAGGCGCCGCCGAACGCCTTGCGGGTCACGAGCGTCACCCGCGGCACCACCGCCTCGGCGAAGGCATGCAGCAGCTTGGCCCCCCGCCGCACGACACCGTCCCACTCCTGACCGAGCCCGGGCAGGTACCCGGGCACGTCGACGACGACGACGAGCGGCACACCCAGGGAGTCACACATGCGCACGAATCGCGCCGCCTTCTCGGCCGACGAGGCGTCGAGGCAGCCGCCCAGCCGCAGCGGGTTGTTCGCGATGACGCCCACGGTGCGGCCGGCAAACCGGCCGAGCGTGGTCACGATGTTCGGCGCCCACTTGGCATGCAGTTCGATGCCGGGCTCGTCCAGCAGGGCAGTGATCACCGGCTTGACGTCGTAGGCCCGGTTCGCCTCCTTGGGCAGCAGCGTGCCGAGGTCGGGCTCGCCGGCCGTGACGTCCGCGGCGTTGACGCGCCCCTGGTGGCCCAGCAGCGCGGCCAGCCCACGGGCGGTCGCGATCGCGGACTCGTCGTCCTTGGTGGTCACGTGCACGACACCGGAGCGACGCCCGTGCGGCTCGGGGCCGCCGAGGCGCTCCATGTCGACCTGCTCGCCCGTGACGCTGCGGACCACTTCGGGGCCGGTGACGAAGATGCGCCCACTGCCGCTCATCACCACGATGTCCGTGAGCGCCGGCCCGTACGCCGCGCCACCCGCCGCAGGCCCGAGCACGACCGAGATCTGCGGCACGCGGCCCGACGCGCGAACCATCGCGGCGAAGACCTGACCGACGCCGTCGAGCGCCACGACGCCTTCGGGCAGCCGCGCCCCGCCGGAGTGCCACAGCCCGACGACCGGGACCCGCTCCCGTACCGCGAGGTCGATCGCCTCAACGATCTGCAGGCAACCCTGCATGCCCATGGCACCACCCATCCGGGTGCCGTCGTTGGCGAAGGCGATCACCGGCGTGCCGTCGACCTGCCCACGTGCGCTCATCACCCCGGAGTCGTCCCGGGCCGAGATGCCACGCAGCGTGCCCGGGTCGAACAGGGCACGCAGCCGTACCTCCGGGTCGCGCGGGTCCAGCTCGGTGTCGTCAACGGCGTCGGCCGACGCGCGCGGTGCGACGGTGGCTCGGGCGGGGGTCGTGGTCATGGCACTCCTCTGGGATCGCTTGCGCCGGAAGGGATCGCCCTCAGGCACGGGTGAAGATCAGGGCGACGTTGTGGCCGCCGAAGCCGAACGAGTTCTTCAAGGCGGCCCGCACGTCGAGGTGCCGGGGTTTGCCCGTCGCCACGTCGAGCAGCCCCTCCTCCGGGTCATCGAGGTTGATCGTTGGCGGGACGACGCCGTCGCGGATCGTGAGGATGGTCGCCACCGCCTCCAGGGCACCGGCCGCGCCGAGCAGGTGCCCGGTCATCGACTTGGTCGCGGTGAGCACGGGATGGTCGCCGATGACCGTGCGCAGTCCGGTCACCTCGGCCATGTCGCCGGTCGGTGTGGAGGTCGCGTGGGCGTTGACGTGGGCGATGTCGGCCCCGGTCAGGTCGGCGTCGGCGAGCGCGAGGCGCACCGCCCGGACGAAGCCGGCGCCCTCGGGGTGCGGCTGGACGATGTCGAAGCCGTCCGAGGTGATGCCGGCGCCGGCGAGGCGGGCGTAGACCCGGGCACCGCGCGCCGCGGCGTGCTCGGCCCGTTCCAACACGAGCGCTGCCGCGCCCTCGCCGAGCACGAACCCGTCCCGCTGCTTGTCCCAGGGTCGCGACGCCCGCTCCGGATCGTCGTTACGGGTCGACATGGCTCGCATCGACGCGAAGCCCGCGATGGGCAGCGGGTGGATCACCGCCTCGGTGCCGCCCGCCAGCACCACGTCGGCCCGGCCGGAGCGGATGATGTCCAGGCCGAGGGCGATGGCCTCAGCGCCGGTGGCGCAGGCGCTCGCGACACAGTGGACACCCGCGCGCGCGCCGAGCTCCAGGCCGACGATCGCGGCCGGTCCGTTCGGCATGAGCATCGGCACCGTGAACGCGGAGACCTTGCGGGGACCATCGGCCTCGAGGATGTCGTCCTGGTTGAGCATGGTGGTTGCCCCGCCGATGCCGGTGCCCATGCTCACCGCGAGCCGCTCGGGGTCGACCCCGTCGGTGCCGGCCAGCCCGGCGTCGGCCCATGCCTGCGACGCGGCGATGAGCGCGGTGGCCTCGGACCGGTCCAGGCGGCGCATGCGGACCCGGTCGAGCACCTCGAGGGGCTCGACCGCGAGCTGGGCCGCGATCCGGACCGGCAGGTTCGCGGCCCAGTCCTGGGTCAGGGCACTTACCCCGGAGCGGCCCGCCAGCATGGCGTCCCAGGTCGACGCGACGTCCCCGCCGAGCGGGGTCGTCGCGCCGAGCCCGGTGACGACTACATCAATTCCAGACACGACGACGTCCAGATGGGTCAGGCGTTCGCGACAATGTAGGTGACGGCATCACCGACGGTCTTCAGGTTCTGCACCTGGTCGTCCGGGATCTTCACCTTGAACTTCTCCTCGGCGGCGACCACGACCTCCACCATGGAGAGCGAGTCGACATCGAGATCCTCGGTGAAGGACTTCTCCTCCGAAACGTCGGCGGGCTTGACTCCCGCGACCTCCTCCAGGATCTCGGCAAGGCCGGCGACGATCTCTTCACGGCTGCTCATTCTGCAGGTATTCCCTTCCATGCGTGGATTGGTTGTGATGCGGCGGCGACGGGTGTCGCCTACGGGCAGCGGATGACCTGCCCGGCGAAGGTGAGGCCGCCGCCGAAGCCCATGAGCAGTACCGGCGAGCCCGAAGGCACCTCTCGGCGCTCGATGAGCTTGGACAGGGCCAGCGGGATGCTCGCGGCCGAGGTGTTGCCCGACTCGACGATGTCCTTGGCGATGACGGCGTCCGCCAGGCCGAGGCGCTTGACGATGCCGTCGATGATGCGCGCGTTGGCCTGGTGCGCGACGAAAGCGGCGATCTCGCTCGGGGCGACCCCGGCACGCTCGCACGCCAGCCGCGCCAGCGGGGGGATCGCCGTGGTCGCCCAGCGGAAGACGGCCTGCCCCTCCTGCCAGATGTACGGCCGCCACCCCTCGATCTTGAGGGTGTCCTTCTTGTCCGGCGCCGATCCCCAGACCACCGGCCCGATGCCCGACTCCTCGCCGTCGGCGCACGCGGTCACGACCGCGGCCCCGGCGCCGTCGCCGAACAGGATGCAGGTCGACCGGTCGGTCCAGTCGGTCAGGTCGGAGAGCTTCTCGGAGCCGACCACGATCGCGTTGCGCGCGGCACCGGCCCTGATCGTGTGGTCGGCCGTGGCGAGCGCGTAGCAGAAGCCGGAGCAGGCCGTGTTGACGTCCATCGTCGCCGGGGCGGCGATGCCGAGGTGGGCCGCGACCCGGGCCGAGACGTTCGGGCATCTGTCCACAGAGGAGCATGTGGCGACGATGACGAGGTCGATGTCGGAGGCCGACAGGCCGGAGCCCGCGAGCGCCTTCTCCGCCGCGGCGCAGGCCATATCGGCCACGGTCTCTCCGTCGGCGGCGATCCGGCGCTGGGCGATGCCGACCCGGTCGCGGATCCACGCGTCGTTGGTGTCGACCACCTGCGCGAGGTCGTCGTTGGTCAGTACCCGCGAGGGTTGGTAGTGGCCCAGGCTCACCACACGGGAGCCGGCAGGGGAGAAGCCGTAGACGGAATGGGCGGGCGCGGTCACAGGTCTTCTCCTCCGAGGCGGGCCAGGGGGTGACCCGGGCTCACCGGGTCGTCATGGTGGGCGAGCCACTCGACGAGTCGGCCCGAGTCGTGCGCGGTCACCTCGGCGTTGCCCTGCCGGGTGACGATGTGGCCGAGCACCTGGCCGGCCTTGATGTGGGTGCCGACCTCGAGGTCGGCGAGCGGTTCGAAGGTGCCGCCGACGGTGGCGACCGCGAGCACGAAGGCCATGGTCGGCTCGTGGCTCGGTGCCACCGCATGGCGTGCGATTAGGTCGCTGGCCGCCTTCAGGTCGTCCGGAGTGTTGACCGTGACGATCTCGACTCCGCGCAGCTCCCGTTTGGCGAGGCCGGCGAGCGTGCCCGCGGGCGGAAGCTCGAGGACGGCGGTGACGCCGAGGTCGTGCAGGGTGCGCAGGCACAGGTCGAAGCGCACCGGCGCGGTGACCTGCGCGACGAGCCGGGCGAGCATGGTCGCTCCGTCGGCCACCGAGGCACCGTCGGCGTTGGAGAGCAGGATGCGCCGCGGGGTGGCGGGGGTTATCCCCCCGGCGAGCGACGCGAGCGCCTTCTCCGCGGGTGCCATGTACGGCGTGTGGAACGCCCCGGCCACCTGCAGCGCGATGACCCGGGTCTTCGGCGGCGCCACAGCGGTGAACCGCTCCAACGCGTCGAGCGCGCCGGCGGCGACGATCTGACCGGCGCCATTGCGGTTGGCCGGGTAGAGCCCGGCGGCCTCGATCGCCGTGAGCACCTCGTCCGGGTCGCCACCGAGGACCGCGCTCATCCCAGTGGGTTCCTCGGCACAGGCCGCCGCCATCTCGCGACCCCGGACGGCCGCGAAGGTCACGGCGGTCTCGGGGGTCAGCACGCCCGCGATCGCTGCCGCGGCCAACTCGCCGACGCTGTGGCCGGCGACCACGACGCTGTGGCCTGCCACGTGGTCGAGGTCGGCCGTACGCAGGTGATCGGCCGCGACCAGCGCAGCGCTCACGAGCAGCGGCTGGGTCTTCGCGGTGTCCCGGATCTCCTCGGCGCCCGCCGTGGTGCCGAGGTGCACGAGGTCGGTGCCGGCGAGCGCGGACCACCAACGCAGCCTCGCCTCGATGCCGGGAAGGTCGAGCCAGGGGGCGAGGAACCCGGGCTTCTGGGAGCCCTGCCCGGGCGCGAGTACGGCGAGCACGGCTCGACTGTCCCGGATACTGACGGGTCACTTCGTGGTCCTGGACGACCAAAGTCTACGACCGAAGTTGTAGGAACCGTACAAGGCAGCGATGGCCGCCGCTGGACGTGATCATGGCGGGCTATGCCTGTGCGTGCCACATCGTGGTCGCCGGCTGGCCGTGGCGAGCAGGCGAACCGCGCACGGATCGCCATTTGCGCAGGTCAGCCGGCGCTGGTGCCCGCGCCGGTCAGGATCGTCCGGTGCTCGTCGGGGGGTCGAGCCGGCCGAGGGTGAGCGCGATCCGCAGCGTGAACGCCGCGCGCGCATCCAACGGCGACAGGCCGGTGATCTCGCCCACACGCCGCAGGCGGTACCGCACTGTGTTCGGGTGCACGAACAGGGCCCGCGCGGCGCTCTCCAGTACCCCGCCCGCGGCGTAGTAGGCATCGAGCGTGTCGATCAGCTCGCCGCCGGCCCGCAGCAGCCCGCCGTAGATGTCCTGCCGGAGCATGCGGCGCGCACCGGCGTCGCCCGCGAGCGCCCGCTCCGGCAGGAGGTCGGCGGCCGCGACCGGACGTGGAGCGCTCGACCATGCGGGAGCTGCCCGGAACGCGGCGAGAGCGGCGCGCGCCGACTCGGTCGCCTCCCCGAGCGTCGGTACGCCCGGACCTACCGCGACCGGTCCCTCGCCGAAGCTCGCCACCAGGCGTCCCGTAGCGGCCAGGGGATCGCTCGCCCCGCCGAGCACGAGCACCAGCAGGCTGCCCTGGACCCCACCGATCACGTCGAGCCCCATCCGCCGGGCGAGCCGGTAGACGTTGAAGAGGACCGCTGGCGCGTCACCACCGGGAGACGGGCCGACCGCGACCGCCACCGGCGCACGGTCGCCCCACCCCAGCACCGCAGCCCGGCTCGCGAGCTCATCGGGGGCACCGCCGCGCAGCACCGCGTCGACGAGCTGCGCCTGCAGCCGGGCGTCCCAGGTGCTGCGGGACTCGGCGGCCCGGGCGTAGACGCGGGCGGCACTGAACGCGACCTCCCGGGAGAAGCGCAGGATCGCGTCGATCACGGCCGGCTCCTGGCCGGGCGCGGCGAGCGTGGCGACCCGCTCCTCGACGACGTCGATGGTCACCTCGATCAGCTCCACCGTGTGTTGGAGGCTGATCGCGCGGGCGAGGGTGCGCGGCGCCGCGTCGAAGATCTCGTCGGCGAGCTCCTGGGTCCGGCGCTGCCCCGGGTCGGTGTCCCGGCGCGTCTGCGCCGCCGCGGGATCACGCAACCACATGACGAAGGATCGGACTCCCGCCTGGGCCACCAGGGTCACCCATGAGCGCTGATCCGCGGGCAGGCCGCGAAACCACGGCAGGACCTCGTCCATGCGGGCGACGCTGGTGGTCGCGATCGCCGCGGCAGCCCGCTCGATGGCCCGGATGCTCTGCTCAAGCTCGCGTGGCGGGACGGCTGCGCCGCCGGATGCATCGGCCTGGCCGGCCGTCTCCTCGACCGCCCGGGTGCGCTCGTCGACCGGCTCGGCGGGCACGGCCGCCGGGCTCAGGCGCCCGCGGTGGCGTCGGGGCGCACACCGTCGCGGATCGTCCGCAGGCTCTCCAGCAACGAGCCCAGCTCGGTACCGGGCAGCCGGCCGGTGAACCACTTGTCGACCAGATCCAGGTGGCTGGGGAGCACCGCGGCGAGGCGGGCCAGCCCCTCGTCCGTGATCACCGCGAACGCGCCGCGCCGGTCGGTCGGGCATGCCTGCCGCTCCACCAGCCGGTCGCGCTCCAACCGGTCGACGACACGGGTGATCCCGCTGGTCGTGAGCAGGGTCTGCGCGGCCAGGTCGCTCATCCGCATGGCCTGGCCCGGGGTGCGGGCGATGCGCAGCAGCACCTCGAACTCCGCCGGCGCCAGGCCGTGTTCCGCGTACTGGGCGGCGAGCTTCGCCTCCAGTCCGCCCACGGTCTCCAGCAGCAGGCCCATCGCCGTGATCCGGGGGTCGCCCAGGCGCTGCACGAGGGTCACGCTCTCCGCGTCGCGCGCGCCGTCGGCAAGACGGTCGTCGGGGGTCTGGGGACGCGCGGTCATGACGACCAGTGTAGGTGCGCCGTTGAAGTCCGGTCGTGGTGATCTCGACTGCTGTGCAGACCGTCCTAGGAGGTGGACGTGGGGCTATGGCGAGGACATGCCTAGGAAGTGGACGCCGCGGCGTAGCGGGTCGCTGCCGAGCGGATCCGGGACAACGTACGGTCGCGGCCGAGCACGGCGAGCGACTCGAACAGCGGCAGCCCGACGGCACGACCCGTGACCGCCACCCGTAGCGGCGCCTGTGCCTTGCCGAGCTTGAGCCCCCGGGCCAACCCAGCGGCCTCCACAGTGGACTTGAGCGTCTCGGCATCCCATGGGGACAGCTCGGTCAACGTGTCCGCGACCTCGCCGAGCAACTCGCCCGCGCCGTCCTTCGTGGCCTTGTCCCACGCCGCCTCATCGAACGTCAGCCGATCGTCGGGCAGGAACAGGAAGTCGACCAGCGGCACGACCTCGCCGAGCACCGCCACGCGCGTCTGGACCAACTCGGCCACGGCCGCGAACCTGGCGTGGTCATACTCCGCCGGAGCCCACGGCGCCACCCGGGCCCCGCCGACCTCGCCGGCCAGCCACGGCGCACAGGCGGCGATGAAGTCCGCTGTGGACAGTGCCCGGATGTAATCGCCGTTGAACGCCCGCAGCTTCTTCTCGTCGAAGAACGCGGGTGAGGGGTTGACGTCCTCGATCCGGAACTCGGTCTCGATCACCTCCCACGGCACGATCTCCCGGTCGCCGCGCGGGGCCCAACCGAGCAGCATGAGGTAGTTGCGCATTGCGGAGGGCAGGTAGCCCTCGTCCCGGTAGGCCTCGAGCGCGACCTTGTCGCGGCGCTTGGACAGCTTCTGCCGCTTCTCGTTCACCACCACTGGGACGTGGGCCCAGACGGGCGGCGTATGCCCGAGCGCCTCCCAGAGCAGTTGCTGCTTGGGCGTGTTCGGCAGGTGCTCCTCGGCACGGATGACGTGCGAGATCTTCATGGTGATGTCGTCGACGACGTTGGCGAGCAGGAACACCGCCGAGCCGTCGGCGCGCGCGATGACGAAGTCCTCGATGGTGGCGTTGTCGAAGGTGGGTCGGCCGCGGATCAGATCCACCACGACCGTCTGACCCTCGTCCGGCGTACGGAAGCGCAGCGCCGTCTTCTCGCCGCGCGGCAGGGCCCGGTCGCGGCAGTAGCCGTCGTAGCCGCGCGGCTGGACGCCCGGTCCGGCACGCAGCGCCACGTCCTCCCGGGTGCAGTCGCAGTAGTACGCCCGCCCCTTGCGGTACAGCTCGTCGGCGGAGGCGGCGTGCACCGGCCCGTAGTCGGACTGGAACAGCGGTCCCTCGTAGGTTCCGCGCTCGATGCCGAGCCACTCCAGCGCGTTCAGGATCCCCTCGACCCACTCCGGGCGGTTGCGGGAGGCGTCGGTGTCCTCGATGCGCAGGACGAACACGCCGCCGTGCTGGCGCGCGTAGACCCAGTTCTGCAGCGCCGACCGGGCCCCGCCCACGTGGAACATCCCCGTGGGCGAAGGGGCAAACCGCACCCGTATTGTCACGTGTCCCACCAGCTCTGGCTCGCCGTCACTTCGACCGACAGCCTATCGACGGCTCGCGCGTCACTTTTGGCTGCATCGCTACCCAGAGACGAACAGGGCAATAGCCATCAAGCTCACACAACACACCGGCACCCGGCGTGACTATCAGGCAGCCGTGGCACACTGCCGTTACAGTGAACCCGCTGCGCGGTCGTTGACCGGTCAATAGTCGCGGCGCGCGGCGGTGATCGCGCACATCACGCGTGACCGGGGTTACTGTCGCAAGCCCGTCCCTACGCGACGGGGCGGTGGCCGCGGTCCGTCTTCGTAGGTGAGACTGTTGTGCTCGCTGCGGGAGACGTGCCGTGCGAAGACGAGACGTGTCGTGGGTAGGACGGGGAGGACCGATGGGCCGCAGACATAAGCGGGACGGCGTCATGGCTGTCCACCGCGTCAGGAAGATGCTGGGTTCGCTGGCCGTGCTGGGCGCCCTCGCGGTGCTCGCCGCCTGCACGTCGCCGTCGTCGCCCTCCTCGACCTTCAACACTCCCGCGCCGCCACCGGCGACGCTGGTCTTCAACCACGACGCGGATGCCAAGGACGTTTCGCCGGGCGATCCCGTCGTCGTGCAGGTCCAGGACGGCACGCTGGAGACGGTGTCGCTGACCTCCAACCTCGGTGAGGTGAAGGGCGCGCTCTCGCCGGACCGGTCCACGTGGCAGAGCACGGATGACCTGGACTACGGGAAGACTTACACGATCAAGGTCTCGAGCATGGGCGCGGACGGCAAGCCCGTCGAGGAGACCCGCACCTTCTCCACCGTCAGCGTGAAGACCGGCTACTACTGGGACGTCTCCTTCGTGGCGTCCAAGTACTACGGCGTGGTCCTCAACGGCGGGACCTTCGGTGTCGGCCAGCCGATCGTCGCCCAATTCACCGACACCGTCGACAAGGCCATCGCCGAGTCGACGCTGAAGGTCACCACGGTGCCAGCGGTTGAGGGTTCCTGGCACTGGATCAACAGCCGTGAGGCGCACTGGCGCCCGAAGGAGTACTGGCAGCCGGGCACCAAGGTCACCGTCGAGGCCAAGATCCTCGGCGTGAGCCTGGTCAGCCCGTCCGGCAAGCGGACACTGTGGGGTCACTTCAACAAGACCGCGACCTTCACCATCGGTCAGTCCAAGATCGCCAAGGTCGACAACACGACCCACCAGATGAAGGTCTATATCGACGGCAAGCTCACCAGGACCATTCCGGTGAGCATGGGTCGCGAGGGCCTCAGCCCGCCGGACAGCAACGGGGTCCGGCACAACTGGAACACCACGAGCGGCACCTTCGTCGTCACCGAGAAGAAGAACCCGGTGATCATGACGCCGGCCGGCCTGGACCCCATCAAGGACGGCCCGAAGGGCACCGGGCTCTACTACGAGGACACCGTCTACTACGCCGTGCGCATCACGGACTACGGCGAGTACGTCCACTCCGCGCCGTGGAGTGAGGGCTCACAGGGTCACACGAACGTCTCCCACGGGTGCGTCAACATCAACCACATCGATGCCCCGTGGTTCTACAAGACCTTCGGCCCGGGTGACGTCGTGCAGATCTCCCACACCAAGGCCAGTGTCGACGTCAACGCGGTGGGCAAGGAGCGCGCGCTCGACGACGGTCTCGCCGACTGGTCGATGTCGTGGGACGACTGGGTCAAGGGCAGTGCGCTGCCGCACACCGCGCCCACGACCCCGGCTCCCACGGTGAGCGCGACCCCGTCCGCCACCGCGTCGGCCTGACGGGCGACCGTGCAGTACCTCCGACTCGGCGCGGCCGGGCTGCGGGTGTCCCGCGTCTGCCTCGGCATGATGACCTACGGCGACCCTGTGCTGCGTGGCTGGGCGCTGGATGAGGCGGGCGCGGAGCCGATCGTGGCCCGGGCGGTCGAACTTGGCATCACGTTCTTCGATACCGCGGACGTCTACTCCGATGGCGCGAGCGAGCAGATCACCGGCCGACTGCTGGCCCGGCTCTTCGACAAGCGGGACGACTACGTGCTCGCCACCAAGGTGCACGGGGCGACCGGGCCCGGGCCGAACGACCGCGGTCTGTCCCGCAAGCACATCCTCGCCGGGATCGACAACTCGCTGCGCCGGCTCGGCACCGACTACGTGGACCTGTACCAGATCCACCGCTTTGATCCACACACGCCGATCGAAGAGACCATGCGTGCGCTGCACGACGTCGTTGCGGCGGGCAAGGCCCGCTATATCGGCGCCTCGAGCATGTACGCCTGGCAGTTCGCCAAGGCGCAGGAGGTCGCCTCCCGCAATGGCTGGACCCGGTTCGTCTCCATGCAGAACTACTACAACCTCGCCTACCGCGAGGAGGAGCGGGAGATGATCCCGCTCTGCCTCGATCAGGGCGTGGGCGTGATCCCCTGGAGCCCACTCGGCCGGGGCTTGCTCACCGGCAACCGAACCCGGGACGGGCAGCGGCTCACGACCCGGGCCCGCACCGACACATTCGGCGAGTCGCTCTACGCGGAGGAGGACTTCGATGTGGTCGACCGGCTGCGCGAGGTGGCCGCGGCGCGCGGGCTACCCCCGGCGCAGGCGGCCCTGGCCTGGTTGCTGCATAAGCCCGGGGTGACCGCCCCGATCGTGGGCGCATCGAAGATCGAGCATCTGGACGACGCCGTGGCGGCCATCGAGCTGAGCCTGACCGACGAGGAGATCAGACAGCTCGAGGAGCCGTACCGCCCGCACCGCGTCCTCGGCCACGTCTGAACCGCCGGGCTCAGCCGGGCAGGAACGAGAAGCGGACCTCGCGGCTCGGGTTGTCCCCATTGGGGTCCACGAGGCAGATCGACTGCCAGGTGCCGAGCTGGAGGCGACCCGCGATGACGGGCACGCTCGCGTACGGGGCCACGAACGCCGGCAGCACGTGATCGCGCCCATGGCCCGCGGAGCCGTGGCGGTGCCGCCAGCGTCCGTCGGCGGGCAGCGTGTCGTCGATCGCCCGCAGCAGATCCTCGTCGGAGCCGGCTCCGGTCTCGATGAGCGCGAGCCCCGCCGTGGCGTGCGGGAGGAACACGTGCAGCAGACCGTCGCCGCGGTCGCGCACGAAGGCCGCCGCCCGGTCGGTGATGTCCACAACGGACGGCCGGGCTCCGGTCCGTACGGTGATCACGTCAGTCTCCACCCCGTGAGTCTGCGCGACTCGGGGGCCAGCCGTGCGGCACACGCCGGGAGAGGTTCGTGGCGATCATCCGGGGGGCGAGTTACCGGCTGGTATGTGCCGCGCGTCGCGTCCGGCCCGGGTTGGCGTGACGGCAGGGACGGCCCGGGGCAGGATAGCGGGAGACACATCCTCTCCGGCGACCCCGGAGCCCCACTGGATAAAGGACCGCCTGTGCGCAGCGACGACGCGCTCTTCTCACCGGAGGAGCAATCATGACAGGACGCAAGCGGCCAGTCATTTCGGACGGTCTGCCGAGCCAGCTCCCCGACATCGACCCGGAGGAGACGCTTGAGTGGACCCAATCCCTCGACGGTGTCATCGACAAGGGTGGACGCCAACGGGCCCGGTACGTGATGCTGCGGTTGCTCGAGCGCGCGCGGGAACGCCAGGTCGGGGTACCACCATTGACCACCACCGACTACATCAACACGATCCCGCCCGAGCGCGAGCCGTGGTTCCCCGGCGACGAGGCGGTGGAGCGGCGCATCCGGGCGTACATCCGGTGGAACGCCGCGATCCTGGTGCATCGGGCCCAGCGCCCCGGCGTCGGCGTCGGCGGGCACATCTCGACCTACGCGAGCTCCGCGAGCCTCTATGAGGTCGGCTTCAACCACTTCTTTCGCGGCAAGGACCACCCCGGCGGCGGGGACCACATCTACTTCCAGGGCCACGCCTCTCCCGGGATGTACGCGCGAGCCTTCCTCGAGGGGCGGCTCAGCGAGGCTCAGCTCGACGGCTTCCGGCAGGAGCTGTCCCATGCCGGCGCCGGTGGCGCGCTGCCGTCCTATCCGCACCCGCGCCTCATGCCCGACTTCTGGGAGTTCCCGACGGTCTCCATGGGGCTGGGCGCCCTCAATGCGGTGCACCAGGCCCGGTTCAACCGGTACCTGCACGACCGCGGCATCAAGGACACGAGCGACCAGCACGTCTGGGCCTTCCTCGGCGACGGCGAGATGGACGAGCCCGAGTCGATCGGCGGGCTGGGGCTGGCGGCTCGCGAGGAGTTGGACAACCTCACCTTCGTGATCAACTGCAACCTGCAACGGCTCGACGGGCCGGTACGCGGGAACGGCAAGATCATCCAGGAGCTGGAGGCCTTCTTCCGCGGGGCCGGCTGGAACGTCATCAAGGTGATCTGGGGCCGGGAGTGGGACCCGCTGCTCGCCGCCGACACCGACGGCGCGCTCGTGAACCTCATGAACGTCACGACCGACGGTGACTACCAGACCTACAAGGCGAACGACGGCGCCTACGTCCGGGAG
>DATBGZ010000030.1:0-120776 GCA_036557785.1 Micromonosporaceae bacterium | reverse complement strand
TGCTCTCACCGAGAGTGCCCTTCCGGCAGGGATCGATAGAGTTTTAGGCAAACCCGATCTTCCCAGCCGCAAGAGCACTCTCACTGCATCTACACGCCGACTCGGGCATCACCAGCCGAGCCGGTCCACGGATTCAGGCTAAACTCCGCCACGCCGCGCGGTCAAGCGGCCCGCCTGCCGCGCGGTCGGTGCCCGCCGTGGCCTCGCACCGCATCGGGGACAGGCGCGACAGGAGTGTGGCTGTCGCGGTTGCGCGGTTCGACAACGACACGCAGGCCCAGAGCCGCGGCGACGGTAGCTATGGTGCCCAACGTAGGGTTCGAAGCGCCCGCGGTGAAGAGGCGGCGGATCGTCGCCGGCTCGGCGCCAATCGCTCGGGCGAGCGCGGCCTTCGAGAGCCCGGCCGCGCGTCGTGCATCATCCAGCGCATTGATGATGGCGTCGACGGTCGTCACTCGTACGGATGCGAGCTCGTACTCTCGCGCGAACTCAGGATCCCGCAGCTTTGTCGCGAGGTCGTCCCGGAACAGGCCGGCCACGGCATGCACCCCCTACAGTCGGCACCTATCGTATCATATATGTTACGTCAGCCAACCGCCTGCACGGACTGACCCAGGAAATCGACTGCGCCTCACCACCAACCCGGGCTGCCCGAGAGGCGACGACGCGGGGACGGCGGCGGCGATGCGCAGGTTGCCATGAGAGTTTGATGAGGGTACGTGTTGGCGGTGACTGCCGGCGGGTCGGTTCCGCTACGGTGTGGCGCGTGTACGACCCGACGGTCCCTGACCGCCCGCGAGCCGACCCGACCCTGATCGCGCCCCCGCCACGGCGTCGTACGGGACGGATGATCGCGCTCGTCGCGGGGCTGGTCGTGCTCGGCTGTTGCGTCGCCGGCACCACGGCGACGGTGGTGGGCGGGATGCTGGGGCGTGGCGGCGCCGCCGCGACCTCCCCGCCGGCGCCCGGACTCGGCGATGCCGTGCGGGATGGTCAGTTCGAGTTCGTCGTCTCGGACGTGAGCTGCGGCCACAGCGACATCGTCAACGGGTTGCTGCGGGCCACGCCGCAGGGCCAGTACTGCATCGTCGCGATGAGCGTGCGCAACACCGGTCGCGACGCCCGCCAGTTCGCCGACGGCAACCAACGGGCGTACAGCCCCGACGGTGACCGGTACGCCGCCGACACGGGCGCCGGTGTCGTGGCGAACGGCAGCGGTGTCGCGTACTGGAACGTCGTGAACCCGGGCAACTCCATCGAGGCAAAGGTGGTTTTCGACATCCCGAAGGGGCAGCGGATCGCGACCCTGGAGCTGCACGACTCGCTGCTCTCCGGCGGCGTGCGGGTGAGGGTGGCGGCCACTCCGTAGCGCTCTAGGGGGTCTCGGTGCTCAGCAGCGGCACCGCGGCGCCCAGGACCTCGGTCCCGTCGCGCATGTCCTCGTCGGTGGCGACCTCGAGGTCGCCGCGGCGGACGACGAACAGCAGGCTGGCGAGCGCCGCGAAGAGCATGGCCGCCATGGCGGTGGCCATGGCGAGTCCGGTCGCGCCGAGCACCCCGACCATCGGCGCCATGACCGCCCCGATGCCGAACTGCAGGCATCCCGTGATCGCGGCCGCGGTGCCGGCGGCCTCACCGTGCCGGGACAGGGCCAGGGCCGAGGCGTTCGGCATGATCAGGCCGATCCCGGTCAGGGCGGCCCACAGCGGGATGAGCAGCCCGACGAGGCCACCGATGTGCGCGGCCGCTGTGGCCAGCAACACCAGCACGGCCGAGCATGAGGTCGCCAGGGCACCGATGATGATCCGGCGCGGCGGGTAGCGGCCCAGCAGCCGTACGTTGAGTTGCGACGCCGCGATCAGCCCGAGCGCGCCGGCGCCGAAGACGAGGCCGAACTGCTGCTCCGAGAGGCCGTACTCGGTCTGCATCACGAACGAGGACCCGGACACATAGCACAGAACCGCGGCCAGGCCGAAGCTCGCGACGAGCGCCAGGCCGACGAACGAGCGATCGCCGAGGACGCTCCGGTACGACCGCAGCGGCGTGCGCAGGTCGGCCCGCTGCCGGCGGGCGGGTGGGAGCGTCTCCGGCAGCGCCAAAGCCGCTGTGACGCCGATCCCGACCGCGAGCACCGCCAACGCTACGAAGATCCCGCGCCACTGCATGAAGCGGAGCAACTGGCTGCCCAGCGTCGGCGCGAGCACCGGCGCGGCACCGAGGACGAGCATGAGCCGGGAGATCACTTTCGCGGCGGCGACTCCGGTGGTCAGGTCGCGTACCACCGCCGTCGCCACCACGGTGCCCGCGGCCGCGCCGAGCCCCTGCAGCACTCGCAGTACGCCCAGCGTCGCTACATTCGGCGCGGCCAGGCACAGCAGCGAGGCGACGACGTGCAGGCCCATGCCCGCGAGCAGGGGCCGGCGACGACCGACCGCGTCAGACAGCGGCCCGATCAGCAGTTGACCGACCGAGATGCCCAGCAACGTGCCGGTGAGGGTGAGCTGAACGGCGGTCGGGTCGGCGTGCAGATCGGCCCCGATCGCGAGCAGGGCGGGCAGGTACATGTCGATCGTCAGCGGTGCGACGGCGATGATCGAACCCAGAATGATGATCATCCGTACCCGGCCGAATCGATCCGCAGCCGGGCGGCGCGCACGGGTCGTGGACGCGGCGCCTGTCTGCTGGGTCACAACGGTCACCAACCCCACTGCGGCCCACGAATTCCCGGCCGTCCCACGAGATGGGCTTCGTCACAGGCGAGGATGCCACGATGGAGAGCGTGATCGGGGCGCGACCACCCAGCCAGACCGGCGAGCCGATGGCGGCACTCGTCGACATGCTGGGGCGTGGCGGCGCGGTGGTGCTCAGCGGCGCGGGCATCTCGACCGAGTCCGGCATCCCCGACTACCGCGGTGAGACGGGTCGCGCCCGTCGTGCCACCCCGATGACGTACCAGGCGTTCCTCGCCGATCCCCGTGCCCGCCGGCGGTACTGGGCCCGCAGCTTCGTCGGCTGGCGCCTCATGGCCTCGGCCCGGCCCAACGACGGGCACCGGTCGGTGGCGGCCTTCGAGGCGCACGGGTTGCTCGCCGGCATCGTCACACAGAACGTCGATGGGCTGCATCAGGCGGCGGGCGCGCGTGCCGTGGTCGAACTGCATGGCGGGCTGGACCGCGTCGTGTGTCTCCACTGTGGACAAACGTCGGCCCGTACGGACCTCGATGCCCGGTTGAGCGAGGCGAACCCGTCGTTCGCGGCGTACGCGCGCGGCGTGAACCCCGACGGCGATGCGGCCCTCTCCGGCGACGCGGTGGACAGCTTCCGTACGGTCGACTGCACCGGGTGCGGTGGCGTGCTCAAGCCCGACGTGGTCTTCTTCGGCGAGAACGTGCCGCGGGAACGGGTCCAGGCTTGCTTCGCGCTCGTGGAGTCGGCGCGGGCACTGGTGGTGCTGGGCTCGTCCCTGTCGGTGATGTCCGGCCGGCGGTTCGTGCTGCGGGCAGCGAAGGTCGGCGTCCCCGTCGCGATCGTCAACCAGGGTCCGACCCGTGGCGACGAGTACGCGACCGTGCGGCTCGACGCCCCCCTCGGCCCGACCCTGGCCCACGTCGCGGCTGCCTTGGGTGGGCACAGGCACACGCTGCCCACGCCGTTGCGGGGATCGGCTGATCGGCATATTGTGCGAAAGTCGTATACACCGTCAAGCGGTGGTGCTACCACTCTCGGCGAGTGAGGCACATGTGCCGCCCGGGGGGTGCTGGAATTGTCCTCACCGACGCGTGTCCAGATGCCGCAACTGATCCGGGCGCCACGGGTCTCGGTGCAGGCAGCCATGCTCGGCGCCATCGCTCCGGCCCTCGTCGCGGCCAACCGTGACCCCCTGCATGAGCTACGCGTCCCGGAACTCGAACGGCGTCTGGTTCCGCCCGCGTCCGCCGTAGCCACCGTCGTTAGCGAGGCGGCGTCGTCGTCCACAGTGCTGAGATCGGCAGGCACGCCAACCGATCGCCGAAGCCGAGCGACTCCGTTCCGCAGTAGAGTACGAATCCAGCGCGGAACCGTTCTCCGAGCCGGCGCTGGAGCAGCCGCAGGCCTTGGAAGTCCTGGGACCTCACAGTCTCGGCTGCCTTCACCTCAACGCCAACCACGGTGCCCGCGTTGTCTTCGAGCAGGACGTCGACCTCGTTCTGATCGCGGTCGCGGTAGTGGAATAGCCGAACCGTCGTGCTCGCCCACGTGAGTTGGCGAGCGATCTCGCTGATGACAAAGCCCTCCAGCAGCCCTCCGATCGGAGGTTTGGACACTGCGCCGGCGGCGGCATTGTGCGCGAGACCTGAGTCGACGAAGACGACCTTCGCGGCGCCAACCGCGCGAGCGGTTGCGCCGGACGACCAAGCGGGGATCAGTCGGACCAGGAAGATCGTCTCCAGGATCTCCACGTAGTTGCGTACCGTATTCGCGTTCATAACCATGTCTGTCCCGAGCCTGGTGAAGTTCACGAGGTTGCCGCTGGAAGCCGCGAGGAGCGCGATCAACCTTCGCATATCGGGGATTCGTTCGATGTGCGCTACTTGTTGCACGTCTCGGGTGATGATGCCGTCCACATAGGACGTGAAGAATCGCTGGCGTCGACGTGGCGTTTCGCGATGTACGGCCTCTGGAAAGCCACCTCGGGTGAGCCGCGCGACGTAGTCGTTGCGCCGCATGTCGGTCGGTTCGGACCGCAGGTCGGCACCGATGGCGAATGCCGCGTCAACGAACCCGTCCGGTGCGTCGTCCACCTCGCCCTGCGAGAACGGCCACAAATCGATGGTCTCGGATCGTCCGGGGAGGGTGTCAGGCAGGCTTCTCAGGCTGAGAAGCCGGGCCGAGCCGGTGAGAAGGAAACGGCCCGGCCGAGGTTCGCGGTCCACCAAGTTCTTGATGGCAAGCCATAGGTCGGGAACCCGCTGGACTTCATCAATAAGCATCAGTCCCTCATGGCGTATGAAGCCGACCGGGTCGTCGGCAGCCGCAACGCGCGTGTTGGGGTCGTCCAGGAATCGCGCCACGGCGCCGGGCAAGCGCCTCACCACGACTTCTGCCAGCGTGCTCTTGCCGACCTGTCTCGCCCCATTGACGACGACGACCCTCGTGTCAGTCAACGCCTCGAAGACAAGGTCGGCTGCGCGCCGCGGCAGGTAAGCTCCAGCGTGCCTCACGACCTTAGTCTATTCCCGTTGCGGATCTGCCGAATGATCCGTTGCAGATCTGCCGCCCATGGTGTTGCAGATCTGCCGTACCCACGGTGCCTGTGTGCCCCGGCAGCGGGGGTGTGGCGCCGGGTTTGACCCTGGCTGCGCCGGGCGTCGGATATCGGTTCGTGGGAGGCGGCGCGGACAGTAGGCTGCGAAGGCATGCGGATCGGGATTGTCGGGGCAACCGGGCAGGTCGGCGGCGTGATGCGCAGCGTTCTCGCGCAGCGCAAGCTTCCCGTGTCAGCGCTGCGGCTCTTCGCCTCGGCCCGGTCAGCGGGCCGGCGACTGCCATGGGGCGGCGGTGACCTCGAGGTCGAGGACGCGCTGAGCGCGGACTACTCCGGCTTGGACATCGTGCTCTTCTCCGCCGGGAAGACCGCGTCGCGACAGTTGGCCCCGCGGGTCGCCGAGCAGGGTGCCGTGGTCATCGACAACTCGTCGGCGTGGCGGATGGATCCGCAGGTGCCCCTCGTGGTCGCCGAGGTGAACCCGCACGCCCTGCGCGAGCGGCCCAAGGGGATCATCGCGAACCCGAACTGCACCACGATGGCCGCCATGCCGGTGCTCGCGCCGCTGCACCGCGAGGCCGGGCTCGTCGGCCTCGTCGCCGCGACCTACCAGGCGGTCTCGGGTGCCGGCCTGGCCGGAGTCTCCGAACTGGACGGTCAGCTCGCCGGCGCGCAGGGGCAGGTGCGCGACCTGACCCATGGGGCGCAGACCGTACGGATTCCGGCGGCCAGCGTCTTCGCCCGGACCATCGCCTTCAACGTCCTGCCGCTCGCGGGCTCTCTTGTGGACGATGGCTCGGAGGAGACCGACGAGGAGCAGAAGCTTCGCAACGAAAGTCGCAAGATCCTCGAAATCCCGGACCTGCGCGTGTCGGGGACGTGCGTGCGGGTGCCGGTCTTCACCGGCCACTCGCTGCAGGTGCACGCGCGCTTCGCCCGCGAGCTGAGCCCCGGGCGGGCGAAGGAGCTGCTCGCGCAGGCGCCCGGTGTCGTGCTCGAGGACGTCCCGACCCCCCTGCTCGCGGTCGGCCGTGACCCGACGTACGTGGGCCGGATCCGTCGGGACGAGACGGTCGAGCACGGCCTGGCGTTCTTCTGCTCCAGCGACAACCTGCGCAAGGGCGCCGCGCTCAACGCCGTGCAGCTCGCGGAGCTGGTAGCCGCCGAGTCTCCGGCGCTGGCCGCGAGCGGGGGGAGTGAGCGCGAGGGCTAGGGCCAGCGAACGGCGCTGCGGGTGGCGTGTCGCGCGCGGCGCATCCGTGCCCGTGCATGGCTCGCCCGAATCGTACGGCTGGACTTCGCGCGCGCACCGCCGGCCGTACTCACGCCCACGCGTACGGCGGTGCGTGCGCGTGCGGCGACGGCTGCGGCGCTGGTGACCGCTGCCGCCCGGACGGTGACGTGCTGATGCTGGTGCTGGGGTTCGGCATAGAAGGTCAGCCCGATCACGGCAGCCAGGGTGACCACGAAGCCAGCGGCGGCGAACCACTCCCGGCCGGGCGCGATCCGGTCGCCGAGGAAGAGCAGGCCGGTGATCGCGGCGGGAACCGCGGCCGCCGCGTCCATCGCCGCGACCGCCGCGGTCGTCGAGCCACGCTGCATCGCCAGGCCGAGCAGGAGCTGCCCGACCAACGAGTGCGCGATCAGCAGATACAGCAGTGGGCTGGTGAGGATCGCGTGGCCCGTACCGAAGCTTGCCAGCGGCCGGGACGCGACCGCCCCAGCGCCGAACGCGATGCCGGCGAGCGCTCCGAGCGCCACCGATCCCTTGACGCCCCGCAGGCGCGCCGCGAAGAGCCCGCCCACCGCGATGGCGCCCAACGCCGCGATGAGGCCGAGGATGCCGGCCATGCCGATCATCCGGGAGGGGTGTGGCTCGGCCGACAGCACGAGCCCGGCGAGGCCGACCACGAGCCCCCCGAGCAGCAGGATCTCCGATGGTGGCAGCCGCCACTTCAGTACCAGCACGCCGAGGATCGCGGTAACCCCGAGCCCGGCGGCCACCGAGGACTGGACCAGGAAGAGCGGCAGGTCCCGGCGCGCCGCGAAGGCGAGCACGAACCCCAGGACCTGGCAGAGGATGCCGAACAGATAGACGCCCTGCCGGGCGAGCCGGACGAGCAGTTTCGGGTCGAGCGTCTCGTGGGCCGCGGTCCGTGCCGCGGCGACGGACTGCAGCATGTTCGCCAGCCCGTACGCCCCGATCATCGCGGCGAGGAACAGCCAGCCCGCGGACATCACGCGATCCTAGAGGCAAACAGTCCCGAGCGCGCGCTCGACCCGAATAAGATCATTCAGGCACTCAGCCGATCGATGATCTCCGCGTGCAGCTTGCCGTTCGTCGCCACCGCGCTGCCGCCGCCCAGGCCCGGTCGGCCGGACAGGTCGGTGAAGGTGCCGCCCGCCTCCGTGACGATCGGCACGAGGGCCGCGATGTCCCACAGCGACAGCTCGGGCTCGACCATGATGTCCACCGCGCCCTCGGCCACGAGCATGTGCCCGTAGAAGTCGCCGTACGCCCGGCTGCGCCAGACCTTGCGGGTGATCTCGAGCATCGCCTCCAGCCTCCCCGCCTCCTCCCAGCCGATCAGCGATGAGTAGCAGAACGACGCGTCCGCGAGCCGGCCCACCCCCGAGACCCGGATCGGGCTCGCCGCGGCCTGATGGCGCCCGGCGTAGGCGCCGAGACTCTTCGCCGCCCACCAGCGGCGGTTGAGCGCGGGCGCGGAGACCAGCCCGACCACCGGCTCGTCGCCGTCCATGAGCGCGATGAGCGTCGCCCAGATCGGGACGCCGCGCAGGAAGTTCTTCGTTCCGTCGATCGGGTCGATCACCCACTGTCGCTGGCTCGGGCCGGCCGCGGCGAGCGTTGAGCCGTACTCCTCGCCCAGCACCGCATCCCGCGGTCGGGTGCGCGAGAGGGTGGCGCGCAGCGCCTTCTCCACGGCCGTGTCCGCGTCGGTGACCGGTGTCGAGTCGGGTTTGTCGGTGACCTTCAGATCCTGCGCCTTGAACCGGGCCATCGCGATGGCGTCGGCCGTGTCGGCCAGGACGTGCGCCAGCGCGAGGTCGTCGGCGTAGCGGGTCACGTGCGGAAACCTATAGGACTGCACGCAAAGTTACGAGCTACGTTGCCTGTCATGCCCCCGGAGATTCTCGCCGGCCTGCTTGCCGAGCCGCGCCGTATGCGAGTATTCGCCGCAGTTGTCCTGGATGCGACCACGCCCGCTGACGTTGCTGACCGTACAGGTCTGTCGCTGCGCGAGGTGCACGAGGCGCTGCGTCGGCTCGCCGATGGGGGCCTGGTCTCGCCGACGTCCCCGCTGACGGCACACCTCGACGCGTTCACCGACGCGGCCCGTTCGGCCGCGCAGGCCCGGGGGTCGGCGGGGGCCGACGAGCCGCTCGACCCGGACCGCGCCCGGGCGGCCGTGCTCAAGGCGTTCCTTGTCGATGGCAGGCTCGTCGCGATCCCGGCCGCGTGGAGCAAGCGGCGCGTCGTGCTCGAGCACATCGTCACCGGCTTCGAGCCCGGCGTGAAGTACCCCGAGCGCGAGGTCAACGCGATCCTCCACGCGTGGCATCCGGACCACGCGGCGCTGCGCCGGTACCTCGTCGATGAGGGGCTGCTCGCACGCGAGACCAGTGTCTACTGGCGCAGCGGCGGACTCGTCGAGCTGCAGCCGTGACGGGGGTCTTCCGGCACCGCGACTTCGTGCTGCTCTGGGCCGGCCTGACCGTCAGCGACCTGGGCAACGCCGTCACGTTCGTCGCGCTGCCCCTGGTCGCGGTGCTCGCCCTGCACGCCACCGCGTTCCAGGTCGGCCTGATCTCCGCGGCCGCGTCCTTCGCCTGGCTGGTCATCGCGCTGCCCGCGGGCGTGTGGGTGGACCGGTCCCGCCGGCGACACGTGATGATCGCCAGCGACGCGGCCCGCGCCGTGCTCATGGCCTCGATCCCCGTGGCCTGGTGGTTGGGGATGCTCACCGTGGCGCAGCTCATCGTCGTGTCGCTGTTGGTCGGCGTCGGCACGGTGTTGTTCACGATCGCGGACACCGCATTCCTGCCGGATGTGCTGCCCCGCGAGCGGTTGGCCGACGGCAACGGCGCGATGCAGGCGAGCACCGCCGTCTCGAACATCACCGGGGCCGGCCTGGCCGGCATGCTCGTCCAGGTGATCGGCGCACCGGCGGCGCTCCTGGTCGACGCCGTGAGCTTTGTCGTCTCCGCGGGCTCGGTCGGCGCGATGCGTACCCAGGAGACCCCGGTGCTCCGGCCGGCACAACGTCCCCGACTGCTCACCGAGGTGCGCGAGGGCGTGCGCTACGTCTTCCGTACGCCCTTGCCGCGCACGCTCGCGATCGGGCTCTGCTTGTGCAACATGGTGCTCGGCGGATACGACACCGTGGTGATCCTCTTCCTGGCCCGGCAACTGCACCTGCCCGCCGGTCTGATCGGGGTGCTCTTCGCGGTCGGATCGGTCGGCGGGCTGGTC
The DNA here is from genome assembly GCA_036557785.1 of Micromonosporaceae bacterium. GTDB lineage: Bacteria > Actinomycetota > Actinomycetes > Mycobacteriales > Micromonosporaceae > DATBGZ01. Next base: position 111,036 of record DATBGZ010000030.1, on the reverse strand, counting down.
GGCTCCGTTCTCGCCGCACGGATCGCTCGTATGGTCGGTGACGCCCGCGCCCTCGTTCTGGCGACCGCGGTGTTGGCGGCCGGCGGTCTGCTGCTGCCCTGGACGCGCCCCGGCTTCGGACTGGCCTGGTTCGTCGTCGGTTCCCTGCTGCTCTCGGCGAGCATCGGGGTGTTCAACGTCTGCGTGCTGACGGCGCTGCAGTCCACGGTCCCGGCACACCTGCTCGGCCGGGTCAGTGCCTCGACCCGCACCTTCACCCGGGGCGCCATCCCGGTCGGCGCGCTGCTCGCCGGCGCTCTGGCGACCTGGCTCCCGCCCCGATGGGCACTGCTGATCATGATGGTCTCGGTGCTGCCCGTGGTGGCCGTCTTCCGGTTCTCGCCCCTGGGTCGGGTCCGTACCGTTGCCGAACTGCACCCCACACCGACCGATACGGCGGTCGAGCCCCTCGCCGCCGAGGCGTAGCGACCGCGCGGCTCATTCGGGCGTGGCAGCACCCGACCGCGACAGCAGCAGGCGTCGGAACGAGGCCACTCGCCTCGGGTCGGCCCCGCCGGCCCGCACCAGGGCGTCCAGCCCGCACTCGCCCGAGACCGGACCGCCAGGGTGCTCCCCGGCCGGCACGGCCGTACCGAGGTGGTCGCAGTTGGGCGGGCAGTTGGCGGTCGCGTCGACCAGTTCGGGGAAGCCGTGCAGGACGTTGGCCGGGTCCACGTGGGCGATGCCGAAGCTGCGGACCCCCGGTGTGTCCACGATCCAGCCCTGCTCCGGGCCGCCGATCGGCCCGCCCTGCGTGGGCAGCGGCAGGGCGACAGCGCTGGTGGAGGTGTGCCTGCCCTTTCCGATCGCGCTCACCGCGCCCACGGCCCGGGCGGCGTCGGGCACCAGGCGGTTGACGAGCGTCGACTTGCCGACCCCGGAGTGTCCGATGAGGACAGACCAATGGTCGTGCAGCGCCGCACGCAGATCGACCAGCGAGCGGTCCGGGCGGCAGAGTACGTGGGGGAGGGCAAGCTCCGAGTAGTACCGCAGCAGCTCGTCGGGCCCGGCGAGATCCGCCTTGGTCAGGCAGAGCAGCGGCTCGATGTCGGCGTCGTACGCCGCGACGAGACACCGGTCGATGAAGCCGGTCCGTGGCGGGGGATCGGCGAGCGAGCAGACGATGACCAACTGGTCGGCGTTGGCCACCACCACGCGCTCTTGACGACCCTCCACAGTGGTGTCATCGTCATCGGCGGTGCGCCGCAGCACCGACGTACGGTCCTCGATGCGTACGATCCGGGCGAGCGCCCCCTGGTCGCCCGAGGTGTCGCCCACCACCCAGACGTGGTCGCCGACCACGACTCCGCGCCGGCCCAACTCGCGAGCGCGCATCGCGACCACGATGCGGCCCCGCACCGAGCAGCTGTAGCGACCCCGGTCCACCGCCACCACCACACCGCTGTCGGCCTGCTCGTGGCGAGGGCGGATGCGGGTCCGCGGGCGCGACGCGCGGCCGGGCCGGACCCTCACGTCGTCCTCGTCATACTCGCGCTGGCGCTTCAGTTGGCGGCCCCTGTTTCGCTCGGTCCACCCACGCTTCGCGCGCCCAGGTCTCGCCCACCCGTGGCGAGTCGGGACCAGAGTTGCGGGAACTCCGGCATCGTCTTCGCCGTGCAGGCCACGTCGTCGAGGACCACCCCGGGCACGACGAGACCGATCAGGGCGGCCGCGTGCGCGAGACGGTGGTCCGCGTACGTACGCACGTGCCCGCCGTGCATGGGACGTGGCCGGATCTCCAACCCGTCGTCGAGTTCGGCCACCTCGGCCCCGAGCCGGCCGAGCTCGGTGGCGAGTGCCGCGATGCGGTCGGTCTCGTGTCCGCGGATGTGGCCGATGCCGCGCAGGCGAGAGGGTGCGTCGCCCAGTGCCGCGAGCCCGGCCAGGACGGGCGTGAGCTCGCTCACTTCGCTGAGGTCCGCATCGATGCCCCGGACCGTGCCCGTGCCGTGGATGGTCAGGCCGTCATCCGTGACCGTGACGGTGGCGCCCATCGCGGTGAGCAGCTCGCGCAGCCGGTCGCCCGGCTGGGTCGTCTCGCGCGGCCAGCCGGGCACGGCGACCTCACCCCCGGTGACCAGCGCCGCGGCGAGGAAGGGCGCGGCTCCAGAGAGATCCGGTTCGATGTGCCAGGCGCGTCCGGTGACCTTGCCCGGGCTCACCGACCAGGTGTCGGGCACGGAGTCGTCGACATCGGCGCCCGCCTGGCGCAGCATCGCCACGGTCATCCGCAGGTGCGGCGCGCTCGGCACGGGCGGCCCCTCGTGGTGCACCCGCAGACCGAGGCGGTAGGCCGGGGCCGCCAGCAGCAGCGCCGAGACGAATTGGCTCGAGGCGGATGCGTCAATGCGTACAGTGCCGCCCGCAACCTCCCCGCCGCCGTACACGATCAGCGGCAACCCGCCCTCCGGCCCGGGCTCGAGGTGCACGGAGAGGTCGGCCAGCGCTCGCACCAGCGGCGCGAGCGGTCGGTGGTGTGCCTGCGGGTCGCCGTCGAAGGTCACGCGGCCGTCGGCGAGCGCCGCGACCGGGGGAAGGAAGCGCATCACGGTGCCGGCGAGCCCCACGTCGATCGACGCAGGTCCGTGCAACGGGGCAGGCTCCACCGTCCAGCGCCCGGCATCCTGGTCAGCGACCCGGGTGCCGAGCGCCCGCAGCCCCGCCGCCATGAGCGTGGTGTCGCGGGCACGCAGCGGCGCGAGCAGCTCACTCGGAGCATCGGCGAGCGCCGAGAGCACGAGCGCCCGTGCCGTCATCGACTTCGATCCCGGCAACGCGACACTGCCCCGCACCGGACCGGCCGCGCTCGGGGCAGGCCACCCCGCGCGATCCAGATCCTCGCTTCGTGGTCCCGTCACGTGACCATTCTGCCGGTTCAGCACCTGTTTCTCACGGACCGTTCGGTTCCACATGCCGGACCGCCGCGCTTGTGCCGCTGCCGACGCAGGCCCGGGTACGGTCGCTGCATGTGCGGCCGATACGCGTCGACACGTAGTGCCGCGGATCTTGCCGCGCTCTTCGAGGCGGAGGACCTCACCGACGGTGACCTTGTTCCCGCGTACAACATCGCGCCGACCGACCCGGCTCCGATCGTTCGGCTCACGCCCGGTGGGCCCGTGCTCTGCGCAGCCCGGTGGGGATTCCTGCCGCCGTGGGCCCGAGATCCGGCCGGCTCCGGACCGGGCGAGGGTAGGCCGAAGCGAGGTCTGAGCGCCGGGCAGATGATCAACGCCCGGGCCGAGACCGTCGCCTCCTCGCGCGCCTACGGCGAGGCGTTCGCCCACCGGCGCTGCCTGGTCCCGGCCGACGGCTGGTTCGAATGGCTTCCGGGCGGGCGAAGCGTGGGTGGGGCAGGAGGCATGGGCGGGCGAAGCGTGGGTGGGGCAGGCCGGCAGGCGTACTTCCTGACCCGGACCGGCCCGCTCGCCTTCGGTGGTGTCTGGACGGCCTCGCGTGCCGACGCACAGATGCGAATCACATTCAGCATTGTCACGGTTCCGGCAATCGGGCCACTCGCGACCATACATGAGCGCATGCCGATGGTCATCGATGAGTCGCGGTGGTCGCAATGGTTGACTTGTTCCCATGTGGCGACGTTGTTAACACCACCGTCATCTGAGTACTGCGCAGGATTTGAGTTACGTCCGGTTTCCTCCGCCGTGGGCGACGTACGCAAAGATGGACCAGAATTGCTGCAACGTGTTGTGATCGTCGAGGATGATCCGTCCACTGTGGATCAATCACCGACCCTGTTCTGACGAGTCCAGGTTCGCGCAAGCGAAATCCTGATTTGGGCCGGTTGCGTCCGATTCCTACCTCAGTTTTTGGCACCATGTCCACGAAACTCTTGTCTCGCGCAGCCCGAGTGCGGTACAACACAACGCCGGCATCGTGGCGGGCGACTGCCATTGCCGGTGCTTGTTGTTTCCTTCCTGGACCGACTCCAGGGAGCAACCCACGGGGGAGGTGGGGTGCTTGACCAGGGCGAGGATGCCGCGTCCACACGAAGTGGCAGCCGCTCGTCGGGACCCGCGACTGCTGCGGGCCATGCGCGAACGGGACGAGGACATGACCTGGCGCGTGCGGGGGGTCTGCCAGGCCGTCGATCCCGAGGTGTTCTTTCCGGCGCCCAGCGAACCGGCCGATGCCGCGATCGCGCTGTGCCGCACCTGCGACGTGCAGGGTGCGTGTCTGGCCTGGGCGCTGCAGGTCGGTGACTGTCACGGGGTGTGGGGAGCCACCACCCCACGCGAACGGCGGGCCATGCTGGTGGCATGGCACAGCGACGAGGTGCAGGACCAGCTCGCCGGCACGCCGGCGCGGACAACCGTGATGCTGCCGATGCCCCGGATCCCGGTCCGCGAGTTCGCGACGACCGCCTGACGGCTGGCTCGCCGTCGGCGACCGGGGCCAGCAGATCCGCCGCCGCTGATGCTCGCGCACGGTCGATGAGGTTCCGCGTGCCGACGCCGTCCGGCGATGCGGAGGTGGTGCTCGACTCGCCGCCCCGGGTGGTCGGACTCCTGGCGCTGGGGCACGGGGCCTCCGGCGGCGTGGACGCGCCCGACCTGGTGGCCGTACGCGACGCCGCGGTGGCCGCGGGTCTGGCCGTGGCCCGGGTGACCCAGCCGTACCGGGTTCTGGGCCGGCGTGCCCCGGCCCCCGCAACCCAGCTCGACGCTGCCTTCCGCGCGTGCGTGACAGAGGTTCGGAACCGTATCGGTCAGGGCCGATCCGTTGTGGTCGGCGGCCGGTCCGCGGGCGCCCGCGTCGCGGCGCGGACGGCTGCCGGGGTCGGTGCGGTCGGCGTGCTCGCGTTGGCCTTCCCCCTGCACCCGCCGGGCCGGCCCGATCGGAGCAGGGCCGATGAGCTCGACCCGGCCATGCCCACGCTGGTGATCAACGGCGATGCGGATCCCTTCGGCGTACCCGAGCCAGCAGGCGAGGTGAGGGTCGTGGTCCGACCCGGAGAGCGCCACGACCTGCGGCGCGACCCCGCTGGCGTCGCTGAGATCGCGGTCGCGTGGTTGGTTGCCCTGCTCGGCAGTTGAGCCCGGCACACCTGCGCGGTCGCGAACGGTTCGCCGGGACAGTCCGGTATGCGACACCGTTGCCCGCGGCGGTCACCGGGCCTGCGACGCGCCGGTTGAACAGGACGAACCCGGCATGCATGAGTGTCCGTGCAGGTGGCACGGCAGCCCCCAGGCCCCTCCTGGTCCCGGCACCGCTGCGGCGCTACCAGCGTCGAGGCGCCGGGGCCCGGACGGGGGCGGGGCGTGTGATGCGCCCCCGATACGGAATCCCTGCCTGCCACGGCGTGTTGTTCGCGACCGTAGGGCGTATGACAACACTCCAGCCAGGGCAGGGGGGCGCAGCCATGCCGGTCGGGCACGTCACCGTGCGGCAGGCGCCACCGCGTGCCCAGAACGGTCAGGCCCGCCCACGAACGTCGGGACCCGTCCCGTCGGTGCCAGCCGGCGGCCGTACGGGTGGTAACCGCGTGATCGGCGGGGTAGTGGTGATCGCGGACGGCGTATCCTCTGCCAGACGGAGGAGGGTCTCGCACGTGGACACAGACCGGGGGGGCGCGACCGAAGCCCGTGCGGCGGAGGACGTCGCCACGCGCGACGGCGACCGAGTCGTCCGCGCCAACACGAACGAGACTGAGGCGCAGCGGCAGGCGCGGTTCGAGCGTGATGCGCTGCCGTTCCTCGACCAGTTGTACGCCGCGGCGATGCGGATGACGCGCAACCCGTCCGATGCGGAGGATCTGCTCCAGGAGACGTTCCTCAAGGCGTACGCCGCGTTCCACCAGTTCGAGCAGGGCACGAACCTCAAGGCCTGGCTCTACCGGATCCTGACGAACACCTACATCAACTCGTACCGCCGGCGCCAGCGCCAGCCCATCCAGGCGCCCACGGACGAGATCACGGACTGGCAGCTCGCCGAGGCGGAGTCCCACACGTCCAGCGGCCTGCGCTCGGCGGAGACCGAGGCGCTGGACCGGCTCCCGGACAGCGACGTCAAGGACGCGTTGCAGCGCCTGCCCGAGGAGTTCCGGCTTGCCGTCTACCTCGCCGATGTCGAGGGCTTCTCGTACAAGGAGATCGCCGACATCATGGCCACACCCATCGGTACCGTGATGTCGCGGCTGCATCGTGGCCGGCGCACGCTGCGCAAGATGTTGGAGGGCTATGCCGTACAGCGGGGTCTGGCCCCGTCGGCTGTGCAGGGGCAGGATGGTTCCGGTGCCGTGCGCACGAGCGATGACGAGACCAAGGACGACGACATGGCCGCCCCAGCTGGCCAGGAGGTGTAACGGTGAGCTGCGGCAAGCCCCATGAGATCGACTGCAGTCAGATCCTCAACGAGGTCTACCTCTTTCTCGACCTGGAGTGCTCTGACGCGCGGCGGGCAGCGATCCAGCATCACCTGGACGAGTGCTCGTTCTGCCTGCGCGAGTACGGGATCGAGCAGGAGGTGCGGGCAATCGTCCAGCGGTGCTGTGGCGGTGACCGCGCACCCGAGGCGCTGCGCGACCGGTTGCGGACCAAGATTGCCGCGCTCCGGGTCAACGTCACCGAGGCGGGCTGACCTACTCAGGAGTTGGGGCGCTTGCCATGGTTGGCGGCGCTCTTCTTGCGGGCCTTCTTCTTGCGGGACTTCTTCGCCATGGTCGCCAAGCCTAATGGCCGGCGTGTGGTTGGATACGCTGACCTGCCAGGTGTGCGGTCGCAACCCGACCGCGGTGGCACATGTCTGCGCGCAGTGCGTGGGAGAGGGGTCCCGAATGGCCGACGAGATCCGGGCCGAGATGGTGGCGAACGTGTGGAAGGTCGTCAAGTCGGCCGGGGACGAGGTCGCCGAGGGGGACACGCTGGTAATCCTCGAGTCGATGAAGATGGAGATTCCGGTCATCGCCGAGTCGGATGGTGTCGTCGCCCAGATCGCGGTGAGCGAGGGCGACGTCGTGCAAGAGGGCGACCTCATCGCCGTGATCGAGTAGGCGGCGCGGACCGTCGCCCAGCTCGGCCGATCACGGGACTCGGCCGCTCAGGAGACAAGATCGAGCGCGACCTCCAGGGCGGCGGCTTGGCGCTGCTCGTCGGTGATCTCCGGGTCGCGCAAGGTGAACCACGACGAGTGCAGCGCGAAGATCGCCAGAGACCGGCGGATCCGCTGCGTCAGCGGGGCGTCCGGATCGGTGAAGAGGTCGACCAGCTCGACCATCCGTTGACGCATCTGCATGGCCGTCTCGTTCTTCTGCAGAGACGGCTGGTTGCGCTCGAAGAAGCGGACCAGCTTGAGATGGTTGCGGCCGGCGAGGCTGGTCGCGTATCGCCGGATCGTCTCCTGCCGGGTCTGTGCGGTTCGCGGTTGCGCGCGGGCCCAGGCGAGAATCTCGTCGACGGCCCGGGTCTGGTCCTCTACCAGGCTCTGGATGATCTCGTCCTTGCTCTTGAAGTGGTAGTACAGCGCGGCCTTGGTCACTCCCAGGCGCTCGGCGATCTCGCGCAGGGAGGTCGCGTCGTACCCGCGCTCGGCGAAGAGCTCGACGGCGACCTGCTGGATCCGGGTCCGTGTGCTCGATGCGCCGGCAGACTCGGCGTTCTGCGGGGGGCGAGGCATCGGTGGGCGCTCCTTGGTAAACTTACTTGACGGCCGGTAAGTGGGGGACGTACCGTGGCCAATCGCAATAGTAGCTAACCGGCCGGCTAGTAAGCTGGACAAGGCCAACGGCGAGTCGTACGCAGTTCCCGTCGTACGCAGTTCAAGGAGCTTCACATGGTTGACACGGTCACAGCTGTCCCGTCGAGCGGCCGGAGGCCGGAGGTGATGGCCGTCCTGCCCGGTCTGCTCCTCACGATGCTGCTCGCGATGCTCGACAACATGATCGTCGGGACCGCGTTGCCCCGCATCGTGGGCGACCTCGGCGGCCTGGACCACTTCTCGTGGGTCGTCACCGCGTACATCCTGGCAACGACCGTCTCCACACCGCTGTGGGGCAAGATCGGCGATCTCTACGGCCGCAAGAACATATTCATGACGTCAATCGTCATCTTCCTCGTTGGCTCAGCCCTGTCCGGCATGTCCCAGACCATGATGGAGCTCATCGGCTTCCGAGCCCTGCAGGGCCTGGGCGCTGGTGGCCTGATCGTGGGCGTGATGGCGATCATCGGCGACCTGGTGCCGCCGCGGGAGCGGGGTCGTTACCAGGGTCTGATGGCCGGTGTGATGGCGATCGGCATGGTCGCCGGCCCGCTGCTCGGCGGGCTCATCACCGACAACCTCAGCTGGCGGTGGGCCTTCTACGTGAACCTTCCGCTCGGTGGCATCGCGCTGTTCTGGCTGGTGACGCGCCTGCACCTGCCCAAGCGCCAGTCAACCGCGCGCATCGACTGGCTCGGCGCCGGCCTGCTCTCCGTCGGCATCACCGGGTTGGTGCTGCTGACCACCTGGGGTGGCCACACGTACCCCTGGGGTTCCTGGCAGATCATCGGCCTCGGCATGCTGGCGGTCGTGGCGCTGCTCGCCTTCGCGTACGTCGAGCGCCGTGCGGCCGAGCCGGTGCTGTCACTGGCCCTGTTCCGGAACCGGAACTTCGCGCTGATCTCGGGCGTCGGCTTCCTGCTGGGCTTCATCATGATGGGCTCGATCAACTTCCTGCCGACCTACCAGCAGACCGTGCAGGGGTCCTCGGCGACCAACAGCGGGCTGCTCCTGCTGCCGGTCATGGTGGCCATGATGATCGTGTCCATTGTGGTCGGTCAGGTGATCACCAAGAGCGGGCGCTACCGGATCTTCCCGATCCTGGGCGGTGTCGGCATGACAGTCGCCATGATCCTGATGTCCTTTGTGGACGTCCACACGACCAAGACGCAACTGGCCCTGATGATGGCGGTGCTGGGTCTCGGCATGGGTGGGCTCATGCAGACCACGCTGCTGATCGCGCAGAACAGCGTGGACCGCAAGGACATGGGCGTGGCGAGCTCGGCGGCGACATTCTTCCGGTCCATCGGTGGATCGTTCGGCGTCGCGCTCTTTGGCACGATCTTCCTGCGGCGGCTCGAGGGGGACGTCGCCTCGAGCCTGGGACCGGACGCCGCCCGGGCGATCGTCAGCGGCGGGGCGGGCCAGATGGATCCGCACAAGATCGCTACCCTGCCGGCACCCGTCAAGGACGCGATCTACCACGGCATCGCGACCGGCCTCAGCTCGATCTTCGTGTGGGCGATCCCGCTCACGGCGGCCGTCTTCGCGCTCGCCCTCTTCATCAAGGAGGTCAAGCTGCGCGGGCACGAGGACGAGGTTCCGGAAGCGGTCGAGGTGATCGAGGCAACCGGACCGGCGCCGAGCACCGGCCCCCCGTCGCTCGCACCCGCCCTCGACTGACCCGGACGACGCACGATCCGCAAGAAGTCACGAACTGGGGTGTTCCGTGCGAGCGGGGGCCCCAGTTTGTGACATTCTGCTCTGAGGCGGCTCGCAGGATGGCGTGTTTGTGTTCGTAAGTGGGAAGCTTCGCGCATGAGTGAGCACGGATCGGGAATGGCGGCAGACCTCGCCGAGCAGCCCTCCACGTACGAGCGCCTCCTCGACGAGCGTGCGCCGGTCGCCGAGGTTGCCCGTGAGCTCGCCCGGCGCCGGCCGCGGCACGTGCTGCTCACCGCTCGTGGCACCTCCGACCACGCCGCGCTCTACGGCGCGTACCTCACGGAGATCCGACTCGGCATACCCGCCGGCCTCGTCTCACCATCGACGATCACCGTCTACGACGCGCGTCCCGACATGCGCGACTGCCTCGTCGTCGCGGTCTCTCAGAGCGGGGGCTCGCCCGACCTCGCCGAGGTGGTCCGGGTGGCGCGGGAGCAGGGCGCCACGACGCTCGCCGTCACCAACGCGCCGGACTCGCCGCTGGCCCGCGAGGCTGAACTCGCCCTCGACATCGCGGCCGGCCCCGAGCGGGCGGTCGCGGCCACGAAGACGTACACCGCGCAACTGCTGACCCTGGCGATGCTGGTCGAGGGCATCCGTACGGGTGAGGGCGCGCTGGGCGATGAGGAGGAGCGTGCGCTGCGGGCCCTCGCGCCGCTGGCCGCCGCCCTGCTGGCCGACCCGGCGGTGGTCGATCTCGCCGAGCGGTACCGGTTCGCGGGGCAGCTCGTCACCACGGGGCGTGGCTACGCCTACCCGACCGCCCGTGAGGCGGCGCTCAAGCTGATGGAGACGTCGTACCTCGCCGCGCTCTCCTTCTCCGGTGCCGACCTGTTGCACGGTCCCGTGGCCATGGCCGACGCGGACGTTCCCGTGCTCGCGATCGTCGGCAATGGACCGGCGGGCGACTCGATGCGCGACGTGCTCGCGACGGTGGCGCAGCGGCGGGCGGACCTGGTCGTGGTAGGGCCCCGCCAGGTCTCCGGGGCCCTGCACATATCGACCCCGGACGTCGACGAACGGCATGCCCCGCTGCTGGACATCCTTCCGCTGCAGCGACTGGCACTCGCGCTCGCGCTGGCTCGGGGCGAGAACCCCGATGCTCCCCGCGCCCTGGCCAAGGTGACCGCCACGCTCTGACCGCCGGACAGGGCACTATCCGGGCGCTTGCGCCGAGCACCACGTCTGTTCCCCGCGCCGGACTACGCTGGACGGGTGTCGACCCTGCGTGATCTGGTGGAGGAACACACCACGCTGGGGACGATCGAGATCGAGCACCTTCACCGTCTCGCCGGCGACTGGCAACTGATCGCGGACCTCTCCTTCGCCGACCTGCTGCTGTGGGTCGCGGTCGACCCGGCCCGGCACGGCGGCAAGCCCTTGGAGGAGAACCCGCACCCCTCCTTCGTCTGCGTCGCGCAGGTCCGGCCCACCACGGGTCCGACCGCCTATCACGACGACCACGTGGGCCGGATCATCTCCGGTCAGGAGGCGGCCCACCTCGCCATCGCCCATTCACAGGGCCGGATCTGGCGCGAGGGCGACCCCGTGTGGTACGGCGACACACCGGCCCGGCACGAGGCGATCCCGGTCCGCCGACGCGACGGCGTGGAGGTCATCGCTGTCGTCGGGCGGGACACGAACCTCTCCACCGCCCGGACCCCGAGCCAACTGGAGATGAACTACCTGAACACCGCCGACGACCTCGCCCAGATGGTCGCCGATGGCACGTTCCCCGGGCCACGGCACCCGGGCGAGACCACGAGCGCACCGCGGGTTGGTGACGGTCTGATACGCCTCGATGCCAGTGGTCGGGTCTCGTACGCCAGCCCCAACGCGCAGTCCGCGTACCGGCGTCTCGGCCTGACCACGCACCTCGTCGGCGAGGACCTGGCCGCGGTGACCGCACGTGTGGTCGAGGATCCGGTCATCGGGGCCCAGGCGGCCGATCGCATCCGAGCGGCGCTCAGCGGCGAGGCGCCCGCGCGGTTGGAGGTCGAAGCCCGGGGCGCCGTGGTGCTGCAACGCGCGCTGCCGTTGGTCCCGGCCGGCGTGCCGATCGGTGCGTTGGTGCTGGTGCGGGACATCACCGAGGTGCGGCGCCGGGACCGGGCCCTGCTGACCAAGGACGCCACGATCCGCGAGATCCATCACCGGGTGAAGAACAACCTGCAGACCGTGGCGGCGCTGCTGCGGCTGCAGGCCAGACGGGTGAGCTCGCCTGACGCCCGAACAGCGCTTGAGGAGTCGGTGCGGCGGGTCGCCTCGATCGCGATCGTGCACGAGACGCTCGCCAACGCCGTCGACGAGGAGGTCTCGTTCGACGCTGTGGTGGACCGCATCGCCGCGGCGGCCGTCGACGTCGCCGCGCCCGAGTCGAAGGTGCACCTGCGCCGGGCCAGCTCGTTCGGGGTGCTCCCCGCCGATGTGGCGACCCCACTGGCCATGGTGCTCAACGAACTTCTGCTCAACGCGGTCGAGCACGGCTTCCCCGCGCGGGAGGAGACGGCGCCGCCCGTGGGGCGTGCACGCGACGGCGCGTCCTGGGTCGCGCGCCGCGAGGACGACGAGCTGGGCGAGGTGGTGATCTCCGCGCACCGCTTCCGCCGGCAGCTGCACGTGACGGTCGCGGACAACGGCCGCGGCCTGCCGGAGGGCTTCGACCTCGGCTCGGCCGACCGGCTGGGACTGCAGATCGTCCGCACCCTGGCCCGCGGCGAGCTGCGGGGCTCGATCGAGATGCGCCCGCGAGCCGGGGGCGGTACCGAGGCCGTGCTCGTGGTCCCGTTGGGACGCAGGTAACATCGGCGGCGTGCTGACCGCTGTCCTGCTGCGCTTCGTGGCCCGCCGCCACGTCGACTACGGACGCGTGCACAGCACCATGTGTCCGGCCGCCTGACCCAGCAAGCCCCTGCCCCGAGGGGCCGCGTCGCGCCGGAGCTCTCCACTGATGCCTGCCGTCGATGTCAGGTTTGTCGATCTCAGCGCGCGTGCCCTCCACCTGGATCGAGAGGACGCGACGATGTCCACCAACCCGCCCACGCTTCGCCCGCCCGAGACGCCAAACCCGCCCACGATCACATCTCCAGACGCCCGCGCGCCGTCACGGCGTGCACGAGGGGAGGGGCAGTGGGCGCTCGGGCATCGCGAGCCCCTCAACCCCAACGAGCGCACCAAGAAGGACGACCACCCGCTCAACGTGCGCCATCGCGTCGAGACGATCTATGCCCGTCAGGGGTTCGCGAGCATCGATCCGACCGACCTGCGGGCCCGGTTGCGCTGGTGGGGGCTCTATACGCAGCGCGCGCCGGGGATCGACGGTGGTCGCACCGCCGTGCTCGAGCCGGCCGAGCTTGAGGACGAGTACTTCATGCTGCGCATCCGGGTCGACGGTGGGCAGCTCGGGCTCGAGCAGTTGCGCACGGTGGCGGAGATTTCCCGCCGGTATGCTCGCGACACGGCCGACATCACCGATCGGCAGAACGTCCAACTGCACTGGGTCCGCATCGAGGACGTACCGACCATCTGGCGGAGCCTGGAGTCGGTGGGCCTGTCCACGACCGAGGCGTGCGGGGACACCCCGCGGGTGGTCCTGGGCAGCCCGTTGGCCGGCATCAGCGCGGACGAGGTGATCGACGCGACCCCGGCGATCGAGGAGATCGTCGCCCGCTACATCGGCGACAAGGAGTACGCGAACCTGCCGCGCAAGTTCAAGTCGTCGATCGGGTGGCTCGCCGACGTGCCGTACCAGTCCAACGACGTCGCCTTCATCGGCGTGGTCCACCCCGAGCACGGCCCCGGCTTCGATCTCTGGGTCGGCGGTGGCCTGTCCACCAACCCGATGCTCGCCCAGCGGCTGGGTGCCTGGGTGCCGCTGGCCGAGATACCCCAGGTGTGGGCTGGTGTCGTCGCCGTTTTCCGCGACTACGGCTTCCGGCGGCTACGCAACCGGGCGCGGCTGAAGTTTCTCGTCGCCGATTGGGGTGTGCGCAAGTTCCGTGAGGTCCTGGAGAGCGAGTACCTCAAGCGGCCGCTCATCGATGGTCCGCCGCCCGCGCTGCCAGAGTTGCCGATCGATCACGTCGGCGTGCACCGGCAGGCCGACGGTCGCCGGTACGTGGGCGTGGCGCCGCTCGCGGGAAGGGTGAGTGGCACGTTGCTGGGCCAGGTCGCGGACATCGCCGAACGCCACGGCAGCACCCGGGTCAGGCTCACTCCGTACCAGAAGCTCGTCGTGCTCGACGTCGAACCCTCCGAAGTGGACTCACTGGTGGCCGAGCTGGATCGCGTCGGCCTGCCAGCGGCTCCATCGGTCTGGCGCCGAGGCACCATGGCCTGCACCGGGATCGAGTTCTGCAAGCTCGCCATCGTGGAGACCAAGGCCCGGGCAGCCCAGGTCGTGGCCCTGCTGGAGGAGAGCCTCGGCGACGTGGAGAGCCCCATCACCATCAACGTCAACGGCTGCCCGAACGCCTGTGCCCGCACCCAGGTGGCGGACATCGGGTTGAAGGGCCAGCTCGTGCCAGGGCCCGCGGGGCAACTCGTCGAGGGCTTCCAGATCCACCTCGGCGGCGCACTCACCACCCGGGCCGGGCAGGAGGCGGGCTTCGGGCGCAAGCTGCGCGGGCTGAAGACGACCGCGGACGAGCTGCCGGCGTACGTCGAGCGGGTCACCCGGCGCTACCTCGCCGATCGCGTCGGGGCAGAGTCCTTCGCCGAGTGGGTCGTGCGCGCGCGGGAGTCCGAGCTGACATGAGCGAGGAGCGGACCGTCCCCTTTCACTGCCCGTACTGCGGCGAGGAGGACCTGCGGCCGCACGGGGCGGCGCATGGCGAGTGGGAGTGCCACGCGTGCCGGCGGGTCTTCGCCCTGTCATTCCGCGGCCTGCTCGCTCGATCCCTGGATGCGGATATGCACGCGATAGCGGTGGACCAGGCCGGGGGCGGGCGTGCCTAGGGTCGGGTATCCCGCCGGCCACCGCCGGCCGGTCGCTGGTGCGCGCCAGCCGTGGCTGCTGCTCGCCGCGCACGGCAGTCGCGACCCGGCGTCCGCGGTGACCATGCGTGCCCTCGCCGCGCGGGTGGGTCGGGTGTGGCCGGCGCCCGTCGTCGCCACTTTTCTCGACTTCAACGAACCGTCCATTGGCGACGCGTTGGCGTGGCCGCCGGAGGGCGAGACGCCGATCGTGGTGCCCGCCCTGCTCACTCATGCCTATCACGGTCGGGTGGACCTGCCCGCCGTCCTGGCCGCGTCACGGCCCGTGGCCCTGGCGCCGGTGCTGGGCCCCGATCCGTTGCTGCTGGCCGCGTTGCGGCGACGCCTGTCGTCGTGGCCGGGCCATCCAGACGCGATCGTGCTCATCGCGGCCGGCACCTCCGATGCGCTGGCTCGGTCCACTGTGGACGCCGCTGCGGCACAGCTCGGCCGCGCCCTCGGCGTCTCGTGTGTGGCCGGTTACGCGTCGTCACCTGGGCCGAGCCCCGGTGAGGCGGTGCTCGCCCTGCGGCGGGCGGGGGCGCGCCGGGTGCTTGCGGCGTCCTACTTCCTGGCGCCCGGACGACTCTACGGCGCGGCCGCACGCTCGGCCCTCGAAGCGGACGCGGTGGGGGTCGCCCCGCCGTTGGGGGCCGCGGACGAGGTCGTACGCCTGGTGGTGGCCCGGGCACGAACCGCGATCCGGGCCGGACGCGTGCCCGCCGCGGTGTGACGCCAACCGCGCGCGATGCCGTTGCCGGGGCACGAAAAGGCCCCGGTGGGTCCCGGGGCGATTTTCGTCAAGGCCCTCCCGGCGTGACCGGAAGACCCCCCACGACGGCGGTCGCGGGCCGTACGGCTGGTTCTAGAGCGAGTGAGCGCGGACCCGCAGTCCACCGCGGCGCTTGACGACGCGGCGCTCCTCTTCGCTCATTCCGCCCCACACACCGGCATCCTGCCCGGTCTCGAGGGCCCACTGCAGACAGTTGTCCACGACCGCACAGCGCCGACAGACCGCCTTGGCCTGCTCGACCTGCAGCAGGGCGGGTCCCGACGTCCCAATCGGGAAGAACAGCTCAGGATCCTCGTCCCGGCAGGCGGCACGGTGACGCCAGTCCATGGCGGCAACACTCCTTGGTTCCCGGGCCCGTCACCCGAATTTCGGGCACGAGCGCCTCTACGGTTTGGTTCTGGGTGGTCCTTGCGTGGCCCTCGCCCAGTGGCGCGCACGTCCCCGCGGTCGTCGCGGGTGTCGGCGCAACCTTGCGCGGTGTTAACAGCGCGTGAGCGGCGAAGAACCTCGAACTCGGTTCGCTTGTGAATGCTTTCACGAACTGAGGCGATGTCAAGGGGGAGTTCGGATAGACATCACTCCGCGTGATGGAGGTCACGCATCGTTTGTCAGCTTTATCCGGTTACTCCTATCCCCCGGATCGCGCCAGTATGGACTCAATGTACCGCTCTGTGCCGGTTCGCGCCGGGCTTTGGCCCACGTGCCTCTCAGGCGCACCACAGCTACAGGGGCAGGGGCGGCTGCTGATACGGACAGTGACTGCACGAGCGCGTTGTGGCGGTGTTTTTCCTCACTCTGGCGACGAACACGCCGCAACGTCATCCTGCGTACGGATATCGATACAGCCCGTTGCGGTCAGCAGAATACCCGGACGGCGTTGGGCATCGCGCAGAACGAGACCTTGGTGCGTTCACCCAAATACTCGCCGTCGAGTTGGAAGGCGAGCGGACGACTCGCCGAGAGTGTGAAATCCGACAGATCATGCAGCGTATACGACTGCCTCTCGTGGCGGCCCGGTCGGCGTCCGGTGAGCAGGTTCGCGAAGACGAGTGTCGTTGCCGGTACGTGCAGCGTCCGGATGGCCAGCAGGTCGAGGCCGGAGTCGAAACCGGCCTCGGGGCAGGGGTTGATCGCCCGCCCGCCCAGGTACGTCCAGGGCGTGGTGTTCTGCACGATCACCGTGGCCAGACCCGGGTCGGGCTCTTCGCCGGGGCGTTCGAGCGTGATGGGCTGGTCGCGCCGCTGCGTGTCGAGGAGGAACTGGGTCAGCGTCGAGCGAACGTAGAGCCTGGGCGTCGACACCTTGCCACGCAGCCGGGCGCGCTCGACCTTGCGGACGACCTCGGCATCGAGGCCGAACCCGGCACAGAAAGTGAAGTAGCGGCCCTCCGCCCGGCCCAGGCTGACCGTGCGGGTGCGGCGGGCATGGACGGCCTCCAGCAGCGCACCGGTCGCTTCGATCGCCTCACCGGGCAGCCCGAGCGCTCGGGCAAAGACGTTTGTCGACCCGCCGGGCACGACGGCCAGCGCGGGCAGCTCGTCCTGCCTGGCCCCGGGCGCGGCGGCGAACAGACCGTTGATGACCTCGTTGACCGTGCCGTCGCCGCCGAGCGCCACGACCACGTCCAGCCCGTCGCGCGCCGCCTGCCCGGCCATCTCGGCGGCGTGGCCGCGTCGCTTGGTCTCGCAGACGCGGATCTCCATCTCGGTGCGCAGCGCCCGCACCAACACGTTGCGTGCGCGTTCGCTCGTCGTGGTGGCCTTCGGGTTGACCACCAGGAGGGCGCGCATTTGCGGACTGTATACCGCGTCCGTGGCCGGGATCGCCCGAGGGGCAATGCCAACGCCCGCGGGTAAGGTGGCTGCCATGGCCCAGACGCCGGCACGTCGTGACGCGGGTGTCGACGTGCCGTCGGGCGCTCCGGTGACGCTGCGTATCGCGGTGTGGCTGCTCGCCGCCGAGACCGGCGTACTGGGACTGCTCGCGGTCTTCCTGACCTATGCCGCCCTGACCTTCCGGGCGCAGAGCGCGCAAGGGGCGGTCGGGATCATCGTCTTCGTCGTCGTGGTCGCGGTGGTCCTCGGCGCGGCGGCGCGCGCCCTGCACCAGCGCCGGGCGTGGTCGCGCGGACCGGCGATCGTGCTGCACATGTTCCTGCTACCGCTGGGGATCGCGACCGCCTCCGGTGGCGAGGCACTGCTCGGCGCCGGCTCCATCATCCTGGGCGTGGCCGGGTGCGCGTTGCTGCTCGCCCCCGCGACCCGGGTCGCCGTCGGACGGGGCTGAGCCCGCATCCGTGGGAGCGGTCAGCGAAGAGGCTTACGCAGTTCGATCCATGCCTGGTCGCCGTCGACCGCACCGGTGACCCCGGTGGCGTGCGTGGTCAGCATCCGCCAGGTGAACGACTGCCGGGCCGGTAGCTGGGCGCCGTCGTTCACCGTCGTAGCGACGCGGATCGCGAGGGCGTCCGGGAGGATCTCGTACCGGCAGGTCAGCGCGGGCACCTGCGCCGGCCGGGGCAGTGAGAGCACCAGAGTGCACGCGTCGTTGACAATGCTACGAAGATCCTCAATGTCGTCGAGGCTGAGGCTCAACCTGGCCGCGAGCCCGGCCGTTGCCGTGCGCACCACGTCGAGGAACTCGGCAAGGGCGGGCACGCTCACCTCGACCGCGCTGCCCACAGGCGGTGGTTCCCAGCCGTCGGAGACCACCGCGTCGAGCGCGGCGAGGGGTTCGGTCGCCTCCTGCCCGCTGCCCGCCACGACCGCGACTCTAGCGGCCCGCGCACGTGGCACGTCGGGTGAGCCCGCGCGCAGGTTCGGATCCGTCCGGCGCATCACACGGCCGGGAGGTCAAGATCGGGCGGCGCACCGGCCGCTAGCTCGCGCAGGGCCTTGCCCGTGACGCGCCACGGCACCCACTCGCGCAATTCACGGCCGCCGATGCGACGGTAGAACGCGCGCGACCCGTCGAGCTCCGGCGACTCGAGGACCCACCACTCCAGGCGGTGGTAGCCCCGCTCGAGGCAGATCCCGGCGAGGGTCGCCAGCAGAGCCCGGCCGGCGCCCGAGCCCCGCGCCGCGGGCCGTACGTACAGGTCTTCCAGATAGATTCCGTGCACCCCGGCCCAGGTTGAGAAGTTCAGGAACCAGAGGGCGACGCCCATCGGTACGTCGGCCGCGTCCACAGCCACGTGGGCGAACAGGGCCGGCGCGCCGGCGGGGAAGAGCGCGGCGTGCAACTGCGAGGCGCTCAGGTGGCATTCGTGGGCGGCCCGTTCATAGCCGGCGAGCTCGTGCACCATCGCCACGACGGCCGGCACGTCATCAGGGCGTGCCGGCCGTACGGCGTAGACGATCGTCAACGGCTTACGCCTGCTTGGTCTCCCAGAAGATCTTCGCGATCTCGTCGATCTTCGCGAGCAACTCCGCGCCCTTGGCCGGATCGGCGGAACCTTTCGCGCCGGCGGCACCCGCGAGCTTCGTCGCCTCGTTGAAGAGCTGGTGCAGGTTCGGGTACTTCTCGAAGTGCGCCGGCTTGAAGTAGTCCGTCCACAGTACCCAGAGGTGGTGCTTGACGAGTTCGGCGCGCGCCTCCTTGATGATCAGGGCGCGGGTACGGAACTCGGGGTCGGAGTTCGCCTGGTACTTCTCGGCGATCGCCTTCACCGACTCGGCCTCGATCCGGGCCTGTGCCGGGTCGTAGACCCCGCACGGAAGGTCGCAGTGGGCACTGGCCACGGTGCGGGGTGTCAGCAGACGGGGCAGTCGCATCGTGAAGATCCTTTCTCGACTCGGCTGACGGCCCCGGGCCACCCACATGTGCGCCGCGGGGCAGGAATGGTGCGATAGATCCTCGCGACCAACCTACATCCGCCTGGCGTACTTTCGGCCATGGAGTCCCAATGAGTGCGTGGCGGTGGCCCGTGTGGGTGTGGTGGCCGGTCCTGATCCGAGGGCCGTCGATGGTGCCGACGCTGCGCGACGGCGACGCGGTGCTGGCGCGGCGCGGTGGGCGGCCGGTACGCCCGGGGGACATCGTGGTGGCGCGGTTCCGCAGCCGACCCGACCTGCTTGTGGTCAAGCGTGCGGTGCGCCGCGATCCCGGCGGCTGGTGGTTGGAGGGCGACAGCCCGGTGGTCGCGGACGACTCCCGGACGTACGGGCTGGCCGATGTCGAGGCCCGCGTGGTCGCGCGCTACTGGCCGCTGCCGGTCGCCCGGCTGCGCTGATCCCACGCCACGATCGATTGACGAACGTCACCGGTCACATGAACCTTCGTTCAGCTGGTTTGCCGCTCCCGTAGCAGTTGTCGGCCCCCCCACCAGTGCTCACCTCACGGGCGTATTCTCGGCCAATGCTCCCAGCGCCCAATGATCAGCTTCCCGATATGGACCCGGTCTTCGCACTGCACCGGGGGGGCAAGATGGCGGTGCAGTCGACGGTCCCGTTGTCCAGCCGGGAGGATCTCGCGCTGGCCTATACGCCGGGCGTCGCGCGGGTGTGTGAGGCGATCACGGAGCATCCCGACCTCGTCCGCGACTACACCTGGGTGGGGCACGCGGTCGCCGTCGTCACCGACGGATCGGCCGTACTCGGGCTCGGCAACATCGGACCCCGGGCGGCCCTGCCGGTGATGGAGGGCAAGGCGGTGCTGTTCAAGCAGTTCGCTGGTATCGACGCGGTGCCGATCTGCCTGGACACGCAGGACACCGAGGCCATCATCGCGGCGGTCACCGCGCTGGCGCCCAGCTTCGGCGGCATCAATCTGGAGGACATCTCCGCCCCACGATGCTTCGAGATCGAGCGGCGTCTTGATGCATCGCTGCCGATCCCCGTCTTCCACGACGACCAGCACGGCACGGCGATCGTCGTGCTCGCGGCGCTGACCAACGCGGCGAACCTGCTCGAACGCAAGGTCTGTGACCTGCGCATCGTCGTCAGTGGCGCCGGCGCGGCCGGGGCCGCCGTCTCCCGCATGCTGCTCGCCGGCGGCGCGGTCGACCTCGTCGTGGTGGACTCCCGGGGAGTCGTGCACGGTGGCCGCGACGACCTCAACCCCGAGAAGCGGGCGCTCGCGACCGTCACGAATCCCCGCGACGTCACGGGCGGCATCGCCGACGCGCTGCGCGGCGCCGACGTACTCATCGGTGTCTCCGGCGGCACCATCGATGAGTCGGCGCTGGCCGGGATGACACCGGGTGGGGCGATCTTCGCGCTGGCGAACCCGAACCCCGAGGTCCAGCCGTCGGTGGCGAGTCGCTACGCGGCCGTCGTGGCGACTGGGCGCAGCGACTTCCCGAATCAGATCAACAACGTGCTCGCCTTCCCCGGCGTCTTCCGCGGAGCCCTGGACGCGCGGGCGCCCAGCATCACCGACGCGATGAAGCTCGCGGCGGCGGAGGCGATCGCCGGCGTGGTCGCGGACGCGGTACGCCCCGACGCGATCGTGCCCTCGCCCCTGGACCCTCGGGTCGCCCCTGCCGTGGCTGCCGCCGTGGCCGAGGCCGCCGGCACCCGCTGACCCTCTGCTCGTCCGCGCGGCCCACCCTCGTTCGCGCCGCCCGGTGCTGGGCGGCGGAGACTGGCGGTAGTGTCCCAGATCATGCGAGCCGCGTACGCCTCCGCGATCAACGCCGACGACCCGCTCGCGGGCCTCGTCGTGGGCGAGCTGCCCGACCCGGCGCGCCCCGCCGACGACTGGGTTACCGTACGGGTGCGGGCCAGCGCGCTCAACCACCACGACCTGTGGTCGCTGCGTGGCGTGGGTCTGCCCGCAGACCGGCTGCCGATGATCCTCGGCTGTGACGCGGCCGGCGTGGACGACGCCGGCACGGAGGTCGTCGTCTATCCGGTGCTGACGGACCCGGCCGACCCCCGGGGGTACTCGCTGCTCTCGGAGCGCTACCCGGGCACGCTCGCGGACAAGGTCGCGGTGCCTCGGGCCAATCTCCTCGCCAAGCCCGCAAGCGTGTCCTTTGTGGACGCCGCCTGCCTGCCGACGGCATGGCTGACCGCATACCACATGCTGGTGTCCCGGGGTCGGGTCGGCGAGGCCGAGGCGGTACTGGTGCAGGGCGGCGGCGGGGGCGTGGCCACGGCCGCGGTCGTGCTCGCGGTCGCCCTGGGCAAGCGGGTCTACGCCACCAGCCGCGATCCCGCCAAGCGCGACCGGATCGCCGCCCTCGGCGCCATCGCGATGGAGCCGGGCGCTCGCCTGCCGGAGCGGGTCGGCGTCGTCATCGAGACCGTGGGCGTCGCGACCTTCGACCACTCGCTCAAGTGCGCGGCGCCCTTCGGCCGGATCGTGGTCTCCGGCTCGACGGCTGGCCATCTGGCCACAGTGGACCTGCGTCGGGTCTTCTCGCTGCAGTTGGAGATCCTGGGCTCCAGCATGGGGACGGCCGGCGAGCTGGCGGCGCTGCTGGAGATGCTGGACCAGGGCCTTCGGCCCGTCGTGGACGAGGTGGTGGCGTTCTCCGACGTCCGGGCGGCCTTCGAGAAGCTCGCCCGCGGTGCCGCCTTCGGCAAGATCGTGCTCGACCACAGCCGCTGAGCATCATCAGTGTCAGGAAGGGCACCTTGCCAGACGCTCAGCGTGAGCACGGTGCCCCTTCGTTACCCCTCGTCAGCCTCGTCGTCGAGCCGGGCCAGCCACGTCGCGAAGCGCTCGACTGGCGTCTCGAACTCCGGATGCGCGTCGACAAAGTCGCGCAGGCGCTCGGCGAGCCACTCGAGCGACACGGTCTCGTCGCCGCGTCGCTCGACCAGCTCCTCCAGTCCTCGGTCGGTGAAGTACATGGCGATCCTCAGCGCTGCAGGGCGAGCTCGACCAGCTTCACCTGCTCGGCCTCGTGCAGCTTGGCCGAGCCGACCGCCGGCGCAGCCGCCTCCGGGCGGGCAATCGTGCGCAGCGTCACGCCCGGCAACTGCTCGGGCAGGTTCATCGCCATGAACGTCCAGGCGCCCTGGTTGACCGGTTCCTCCTGCACCCACACCACGTCGGTCGCGTTCGGGTACCGCCCCAGCTGTGCTCGGATCTCCTGCACCGGGAGCGGGTAGAGCTGCTCGAGGCGGATGATCGCGGCGTCGGTCAGCTTCCGTTCGGTGCGCCCGGCGAGCAGGTCATAGAAGACCTTGCCGGTGCAGAGCAGCACCCGCCGTACGGCCGCGGCGTCGAGCGTGACCGGGTCGCCGAGCACCGGCTGGAAGGTGCCGGAGGTGAAGTCGGTGACCGCCGAGACGACCAGCTTGTGGCGCAGCAGCGACTTGGGCGTGAAGACGACCAGCGGCTTCTTCTTGGGCGAGAGAGCCTGGCGGCGCAGCAGGTGGAAGTAGCTGGCCGGCGTGGTCGGCACCGCGACCCGCAGGTTGTCGTCGGCGCACAACTGCAGGTAGCGCTCCAGCCGACCCGAGCTGTGGTCGGGACCCTGCCCTTCCTGACCGTGTGGCAGCAGCAGGGTCAGCGACGACTCCTGGCTCCACTTCGCCTCGCCCGACGACACGAACTCGTCCACGATGGACTGCGCCCCGTTGGCGAAGTCGCCGAACTGGGCCTCCCAGCAGACCAGGGCATCGGGGCTCTCGACCGAGTAGCCGTACTCGAACCCCATCACCGCGAACTCGGAGAGCAGTGAGTCGTGGACGAAGAAGCGCCCACCGTGCGACTCGAAGGACTTGATCGGCAGATAGTCGTCGCCGGTCACCGTGTCCACGATGGAGGCATGTCGCTGGACGAAGGTGCCCCGGCGCGAGTCCTGCCCCGACAGGCGAACGGTGCGGCCCTCGCGGACCAGGGACCCGAACGCGACCAGCTCCGCCAAGCCCCAGTCGACGTCGCCCTCGGCGGCCATCTTGGCCCGCCGCTGCAAGAGTTGGGCGACCCGCTTGTGCGGGGTGAACCCCGGCGGCAGGTCCAGGTGGGCCTGGCCGACCTCGGAGAGCACCACCGGCTCGATCGCGGTCCGCACCTCGGGCTCCGGTGTCACCGGGCGCCTTGTCCACGATGGACGAACCGGGTTCGCCGCTCCCGTGTTCCGGGTCGCCTTGAACACCTGCTCCAGTTGGGTCTGGTAGTCGCGCAGCAGTTCTTCGGCCTGCTCGAGCGTGATGTCCCCGCGGCCGATGAGCTCCTCGGTGTAGATCTTGCGGACCGAGCGCTTGCCGTCGATGATCTGGTACATCCGAGGGTTGGTCATCGACGGGTCGTCGCCCTCGTTGTGGCCACGTCGCCGGTAGCAGATCAGGTCCACCACGACGTCCTTGCGGAATTCCTGGCGGTACTCGAAGGCGAGCCGGGCGACGCGGACCACGGCCTCGGGGTCGTCGCCGTTGACGTGGAAGATCGGGGCCTGGATCATCCGGGCGACGTCCGTCGAATAGAACGACGACCGTGACTGCTCGGGCGGCGTGGTGAAGCCGACCTGGTTGTTGATGATCACGTGAACCGTGCCGCCGGTCCGGTAACCCCGGATCTGGGACAGGTTGAGGGTCTCGGCGACAACGCCCTGGCCGGCGAACGCGGCATCGCCGTGCACCGCCAGCGGCAGCACCGTGTACCCGTGCTGGCCGAGGTCGAGCTTGTCCTGCTTGGCCCGCACGATTCCCTCGAGCACGGGGTCGACCGCCTCCAGGTGCGACGGGTTCGCCACCAGGCTCACGGTGGTCACGTGCTCGCCGCCGCGGGTCGCGAACTTGCCGGTCATGCCGAGGTGGTACTTGACGTCCCCCGACCCCATCGTGGTCTTCGGGTCGACGTTGCCCTCGAACTCATCGAAGATCTTCTCGTACGGCTTGCCCACGATGTTCGCCAGCACGTTGAGCCGGCCGCGGTGCGCCATGCCGATGACGACCTCGTCCAGCCCGGCCTGCGCCGCGGCGGCGAGGACCTCGTCGAGCAACGGGATCACGCTCTCCGAGCCCTCGAGCGAGAAGCGCTTCTGTCCCACGAACTTGGTCTGCAGGAACGTCTCGAATGCCTCGGCCGCGTTGAGCCGGGTCAGGATGTGACGCTGCTCCTCGGGCGTGGGCTTGGTGTACTGGCGCTCGACCCGGTCCTGGATCCACTGCCGCTCCCGTGGATCCTGGATGTGCATGTACTCCACGCCGGTGCGCCGGCAGTACGAGTCCCGGAGCACACCGAGCACGTCGCGCAGCTTCATGCGCTGCTGGCCGGCGAACCCGCCGACGGGGAAGGTGCGGTCCAGATCCCACAGCGTCAACCCATGCTCACGCACATCCAGGTCGGGGTGGCGGCGCATGTGGAAGTCGATCGGGTCCGTGTCGGCCATGAGGTGCCCACGCACCCGGTACGCGTGGATCAGCTCGATGACCCGCGCCGCCTTGTCGATCTGACCTTCCGAGGTGCGGGCCACATCGCGGGTCCAGCGGATGGGCTCGTAGGGGATGCGCAAGGACGCGAATACGTCGTCGTAGAAGTTGCCCTCGCCGAGCAGCAACTGGTGCATCACCTTGAGGAACTCGCCCGACTGCGCGCCCTGGATGACGCGGTGGTCGTAGGTCGAGGTGAGCGTCACGATCTTGCTGACCGCGCTCTGCGCAAGCTGCTCGTCGCTCATCCCGGCGAACTCGGCCGGGTGCTCCATCGCTCCCACGCCGATGATCGCCCCCTGCCCCTGCATGAGCCGGGGCACGGAGTGAACAGTCCCGATCCCGCCCGGGTTGGTCAGCGAGATCGTGGTGCCGGCGTAGTCCTCGGTCGTCAGCTCGTTGCGCCGCGCCCGCCTCACCAGGTCCTCATAGGACTGCCAGAACTGGCGAAAGTCGAGCAGGTCGGCGTTCTTGATGCTCGGCACGACCAGGGTCCGGGTGCCATCGGGGCGGCTCAGATCGATGGCCAGACCGAGGTTCACCGCGCCCGGGAGGACGGTGACCGGCTTGCCGTCGGCCACCGCGAACGAGTTGTTCATCTCCGGGTGCGCCGCGACCGCGCGCACCAGGGCGAAGCCGATGAGGTGGGTGAAGCTCACCTTGCCGCCGCGACCGCGGGCGAGGTGGTTGTTGATGACGATCCGGTTGTCGGCAAGGAGCTTCGCCGGTACCGCCCGGACGCTGGTCGCGGTCGGCACCTGCAGCGACGCGTCCATGTTGGACACGATCCGGGCGGCGACGCCCCGCATCGGTTGGGTTGACGCCCCCTCGGGCGCTCCGGGCGCGCCGCGGCCGGCCGGGGCCTTCGTGGCCGCCGGCTCGGCCGTGGCGGGCGCCGCCGGTGTTTGCTTGGCGGGGGCCGTAGCGCTGGGCGCGGCCGGGGCCGGCGCTGTCGTGGCCGGGGCGGCCGCCGGTGCTGGCGGGGTCGTCGTGGAGGTGTCCGGCCGGTAGTCGGCGAAGAAGTCGTGCCAGGCAGGGTCGACGCTGGTGGGGTCGGCGAGGTAGCGCTGGTACATGTCCTCGACGATCCATTCGTTGGGGCCGAAGCCCGCCAACGGGTTGTCCTGCGAGTTCGTCGCTTGGCTGGTCACGACAGCCGTGCCCTTCCGTGTCCTGTGGGTGTTCCACCGCCAGGCTTGCCTGGCCGCGGCGGCCGAGATGAGTGCTCGTCAAGGCTACGCCCCGTCTATCTCGCCAACCCTCAGCATGCCCGCCGCGAGGCGGTGGTGACATGTGTCTGACGCGACAGGTGTGGTTGCGCGTCAGGAGGATCGCGTCAGGAGATGTCGCGGCGCCGGGTGATGAGGGTGCCGATCCCGCCGGAGAGCACTGCCCACACGAGCAGGACGAGCGCACCGATCCACCACTGCACGCCCTGCGCGTTGCCGCCGATCGAGAATGGCTCCGCGCTGACCATCACCATGGCCGCGATCCCGGGGATCGAGACGGCGAAGTTCCACACCCGGTCGTCGTGGACCACGTAGGTGCGGATGAAGCCGAAGAGCAGCAGGCCGGCCGGCAGCGTGAGCAGGTAGAGCGCGCAGGCGGTCAGAGTGGCGCCGAGCTGGCTGCGGATCAGCACGCCGAGGCCGACACCGAGGACGGCGAGCAGGACGTACGCCAGCAGGTTCATGGCCACCGCGCGCACCACCGTGGAGTCGGTGAGAGCGAGCCCGTACCCCTGCACGCTGAAGTTCAGGGCGCCGACGCCGATGCCGAAGGCCGTGGAGATGAGCCAGTAGAAGCCCGCGAGCAGGACCGCAGCGGCGAGCTTGGCCACCATGACCACGGTGCGCTGCGGCGTGGTGAGGAACGTGGCCGTGGCGGTCTGGTGCTGGAACTCGTTCGTGACGACCAGGACGCCGATGATCATGATCAGCAGCAGGCCGAAGAACTGCCCGGACGTGTAGACGTTCGCGGCGCTCCTGGCCAGGATCAGCGGGACGTTGGTCTGCTCGCGGTACTGCTCGAGCATCTGCGCCTGAACGTCCGCTGGCGGCCGCTGGTCCGGTGGGAGGGCGTCGAAGTTAGGCGCTGGGACGTGGGTGGCGGCGTTGAGCTGCGAGTTGGCGTTGATCACGTTGCTCAGCAGCGCGAGCCCGGTGGCGACCAGGGCATAGATGGTGAACAGCCACCACGTGTTGGTCGTGAAGATCTTGAGCAGCTCGGCTCGGACGAGCCGTGAACGGCCCGGCAGGGCCGGGGACCCGGTCGAAGCGGGTGTGGCCGTGGGCGGCTGGATGGCGGTCTGCGCGGTCATCGGATGCCTGCCTGTTCGCGAGTGAGCTCCAGGAACACCTGCTCGAGGTCGGGCGTGTCGGTCACGAGCTCGTGCAGCTCCGCCCGGGCCGCGAGGGCGGCCTTGCCTACCGTCGCCGCGTCGACCCCATGGACGAGCAAGAGATTCTCGGCGGGGTAGTCGAGAATGGCGCCGTGGTTGCGCAGCTCGACCGCGAGCTGGTCGACGTGCGGGGTGCGCACCCGTACCGGCCCGGGTTTGGCCATGCTGCCGATCACCCCGTCGATCGTTCCCTGGGCCACCATCCGTCCCGCCGCGATGATGATCACGTCATCGGCGAGTTGCTCCATCTCGCCGAGGAGATGGCTGGAGACGAAGACCGTGCGCCCCTGCCCGGCGAAGGCTCGCAGGAACTCGCGCATCCACTTGATGCCCTCGGGGTCCAAGCCGTTGGCTGGTTCGTCGAGGATGAGGACCCGCGGGTCGCCGACCATCGCGGCGGCGATGCCGAGGCGCTGGCGCATGCCGAGTGAGTAGCCCCGGAACTTGCGGTTGGCCGCGGCGGACAGACCGACCAGATCGAGCACCTCATCGGCCCGCCGGTCCGGATAACCCGCGGCCGAGCAGATGATCCGCAGGTGGTTGCGGCCGGTGCGCCCCTTGTGCGCGCTGGACGCCTCGAGGACCGCCCCAACCGTGTCGAGTGGACGGTCGAGGTCGCAGTAGCGGGTCCCGCCGACCGTGGCGACCCCGCTCGTGGGTGTGACGAGGTTGAGCAGCATCCGCAGCGTGGTGGTCTTGCCGGACCCGTTCGGACCGAGGAAGCCGGTCACCCGTCCGGGCTCGACCACGAACGACAGGCCATCCACCGCCCTGACCTTCGGATACACCTTCGTCAGTCCGGAAATGAGGAGCTGGCCGTCCATCTAACTCCCTCGGGGGTGGGGGTGGCCGCCCTACGGTATCGGCCCGCTCCAACCCGGCGCTGACCGGTCGGTGTGAGCGCTGCACGCGATCGCCCGTGGCGCGGCCGCTCGGTACGATCTTCGTGGACGGAGGGACCACGTGAGGGTTGCGGCGCGGTGACGGTCGGGTACTCGGGCACGCCACTGCCGCGCAAGCTCGGGGTGAGCTCCGCGAGGCGGCCTGCGAAGAGCCCGGCACGAGCCACTGCCGCGCAAGCTCGGGGTGAGCGCTGGCGCCCTGGTCCTGCTCGACGGTGCCCCAGAAGGCTTCGACCTCGGCGAGCTCCCGGACGGCGTGCTCGTCGACCGCCGGGTGGGCCGGCGACCGTACGACGTGATCGTCTGCTTCTGCCCGGACCGGGCCAGGCTCGTCGCGCGGTGGGCAGTGCTGCACGCGAAGACCACGGTCGCCGGATCGCTCTGGATCGCCTGGCCGAAGCGTGCCTCCGGCCTGCCCACGGACCTCGACGAGAACGTGGTGCGGGACTACGCGCTGGGGCATGGGCGCGTCGACGTGAAGGTGTGCGCCATCGACGGGACCTGGTCGGGGCTCAAGCACGTGATACGGAAGGCGGACCGATGAGTGACGCGGTCGTGATCGCCAGTCGGTACAACGGTCCGCCGGGGTCCGGCAACGGCGGCTACTGCTCGGGGCGGTTCGCGAGCGCCGCCGGCCTCGGCGCGCAGACGGCGATCGAGGTGACGCTGCGCCGGCCGCCGCCGCTGGAGGTCGAGATCGAGCGGCGCGTCGATGACGGCCAGGTGGGCTTCTGGGCCGGGGACACGCTGATCGCGCAGGTAGGGCCGGCCGATCCGGCGCCCGCGGAGCTGGTCGAGGCCGTCGGCTGGGACGAGGCGGTCGCGGCCTCGGCGCACTATCCGGGCCTGGTGACGCACCCGTTCCCGACGTGTTTCGTCTGCGGCACGCAACGGGCACCGGGCGACGGGCTGCGGCTGTTCCCGGGGCGGCTGCCCGACGGCCGGACCGCCACCCCCTTCCTGGTCCCGCCGGACATCTGCCCCGAGCTCGTGTGGGCGGCGCTGGACTGCCCCGGCGGGTGGGCGGTGCCGCTGGAGGGCCGGCCGTACGTCCTGGGTCGCCTCGCCGTGACCATCCTCGGGCTGCCGCAGGCGGGGCAGCGCTGTGTCGTCATGGGCGCGATGACGGGCGAGGACGGGCGCAAGGCCTTTACCCGGACCAGCCTCTACGCCCCCGACGGGCAGCCGCTCGCGGTGGCCCGCGCCACCTGGCTCGCCCTCAGTTGAGATGTATCGCGAGATGCGCTTAAGATGTATCGCGACACACTGGCGGCAACGCGGAGGCGGACATGGCAACCTGGCTGGTCGACGGGCCGCAGCGGCTCACCTTCGATGACGCGGTCACTGCGCTCGACGTCTGGCTCGCGCACGGCAAGCTGCACGTGGTCGGAACCGACGGCCCCGCCCGGATCGAGGTCCGCAAGGTAGGGCGCAAGGGGATCACGGTCACCCACGAGAACGGGGTGCTCTCCGTCCGCCACGACGTGAAGCACAAGTGGTTGCAGTGGGGCGGGCCGCTGTGGTGGTTCTCCTCGGGCCGGCTCAACTACTCTGCCGACGTGATCATCGCAGTGCCGCCGACCGTGAGCGGCGGCCTGACGGTGATCGCCGGCGACGTCATCGTCTCCGGTCTGCACGAGGGCGCCAGGGTCGACGTGACCAGCGGCTCGATCGCGCTGATGGGACTCGGCGGCTCCGTCAGCGCGAGGACCGTCTCGGGCTCGATCGAGGCGGTGGGACTCTCCGGTGACCTGTCCGTCGAGACGGTCTCCGGCGAGATCAGCCTCGCCGGGTCGTTCGCGGACCGGGTGCACGCGCGGACCATCTCGGGCGCTGTCACCTGTGACCTGGACAACCCGTACGCCCGCGACGTCCACATCGACACCGTGTCGGGCTCGATCACGGTACGGGTCCCCGAGGACGCCGACCTCTCGGTGAGCCTGGGCGCCACCAGCGGCGGCGTCTCCAGCACCTTCGCTCAGGTCCAGGCGACCAAATCGATGGGGACGCACGCCGCGTCGGGGCGCATCGGGGCCGGTTCCGGGCGGTTGCGGGCGTATGCGGTCTCCGGCTCGGTGTCGCTGCTGGCGAGCCCTCCCGTGGGCGAGAACGCACCCGCTCCCGACGGGGAGGCGAACCAGGCGTGAGCGCTGTCTTCAGCCACGGCCGGCTCCGGCTGTACCTGCTGCGGCTGCTCGCCGATGGCCCGAAGCACGGGTATGAGCTGATCCGGTCGCTGGAGAACCGGTTCCACGGGCTGTACGCGCCTTCAGCCGGGACCATCTATCCGCGCCTGGCCCGGCTGGAGGCCGACGGCCTGGTCACCCACACCGCCACCGGTGGGCGCAAGGTCTACGACATCACCGACGCCGGCCGCGCCGAGCTCGCCAATCGGGCCGCCGAACTCGCCGACCTCGAGGCCGAGATCCATACCTCGGTCGCCGACCTCGCCGACCTCGCCGCGCTCGCCGATCAGGTCGAGGCGGGGGTGCGGGGATCCGTACGGGATCTCAAGCGGGAGCTGCGGGAGGCCCGGCACGAGGCGCGTGCCCCGGCCCGCGACTGGGGCGGGCCGGGCCAGGCACCGACGCCACGTCCGCAGCCGATGACCGAGCCACAGGCGCTCGTCGTACGGAAGGCGGCTGATCTGGCCGGCGATGTCACCCGGCTCGTCGGCCTGGGGCGGGCCTCGCTCGACGACCTGCGGACCGCCGCGACCGTGCTCGACTCCGTGCGCGGCCAGCTCCGCCACATCCTGCACGGCTAGCCTCGCCCCGCTCGCTTGCGCCGCGGCCCGGCCCGCGCCGCGGCGTACGGTGGAGCGAGGCGGGCTCACAGCCAACTCTCAGACTGGCACCAGCCCGCGCTCAGCGACGCGGCGGAGGATTCAGTCCATGGGTGTTCGCAGTGGCGTAGTGCAATCCGGGGGCGCGGCCGCCTGGGACACCCGGCATGAGGGGGCGCAGGCTCGCCCGAAGCTGCTCGTAGTCGAGGACGATGCCAACATCGTCGAGCTGCTCTCGGCGAGCCTGCGCTTCGCCGGCTTCGACGTGGCCGCGGCCACGACCGGGGCCGCCGCGGTGAGCGCGGCCAAGGCCTCCGAGCCGGATCTGGTGGTGCTCGACATCATGCTGCCCGACCTCGACGGGTTCGAGGTGATCCGGCGCATGCGGGAGGCGGGCGTCCGCACACCGGTCGTCTTCCTCACCGCCCGCGACTCCACCGATGACAAGATCCGTGGGCTGACCCTCGGCGGCGACGACTACGTGACCAAGCCGTTCAGCCTGGAGGAGCTCACCGCGCGCATCCGGGCCGTGCTTCGCCGCTCCGCGCTGGACCGGTCGTCCTCGTCGGTGCTGACCTTCGCCGATCTCGAGCTCGACGAGGAGTCGCACGAGGTCCGTCGCGGCGGGAAGCTCGTCTCGTTGTCGCCGACCGAGTTCAAGCTGCTGCGCTACCTCCTTCTCAACGCCGGTCGCGTGCTCTCCAAGGCCCAGATCCTGGACCATGTCTGGCAGTACGACTTCCGCGGCGATGACAGCATCGTCGAGTCGTACATCTCGTATCTGCGGCGCAAGGTGGACACCGTCGAGCCGCGACTGATCCACACCCTACGGGGCGTCGGGTACGTCCTGCGCCTGCCGTCGTGAGCGCGGCCTGGGAGCGGCTCTGGCAGGGCCTGCGGACCCGGGCGGATGCTGCGGGGGCCAGGATCAGCACGGCGGCCGCCCGGGTTCCGCTGCGGGTCAGGTTCGTCGCGGTCATGCTCGGCCTCGTGTTTCTGGCGCTGGTCGTCATCGGCACCACGAGCACCGTCAAGATGCGCAGTCACCTGTTCGGGCGCGTCGACAATCAACTGAGCCAGCAGCTCACGTTCTTCGCCAGCGCGGATCTCACCTGCGAGGACCGGACGATCCCGATCCCGAGTGACTACCTGGTCGCGATCAGCCGGCCGGACTGCGACGCGATCGGCTACTACCGCAACTACTACCGGCCCAGCGAGGTCCCGCAGCCGCCCCGTACCGCGGCCGAGGCTGTCGCGCTGGACCGGCCCTACACGGTCAGCTCGCTCGACAACACCCGTCGCTGGCGCTTGCGCACCGCCGTGCTGCCGCAGGGCGAGGTCCTCACCGTCGGGGAGGATCTGTCCAATGTGGATGGCGCGATCGACCAACTGGTCTGGGTGAACCTGCTCACCGGTGGTCTCGTGCTCCTGGCGCTCGCGCTGGTTGGCGTGTGGCTGGTCCGGATGAGCCTGCGGCCGCTCGTCGACATCGAGCAGACCGCGGGCGCCATCGCGCGCGGCGACCTGAGCCGACGCGTGCCGGAGGGTGAGCCCTCCACCGAGCTCGGCCGCCTCTCGCGCGCCCTGAACGCGATGCTGAGCCAGATCGAGACCGCGTTCCGGGCCCGGGCCGAGTCCGAGGCGCAGGCTGTGCGGTCGGAGCAACGGATGCGCCAGTTCGTCGCCGACGCGTCACACGAGCTGCGCACCCCGCTCACGTCGATCCGTGGGTTCGCCGAGCTCTACCGGCATGGGGCCGTGGTCGACGCGACCGACGTGGTGCGCCGGATCGAGGACGAGGCCGCGCGGATGGGGCTGCTCGTGGAGGATCTGCTCCTGCTCGCCCGGCTCGACCAGGAGCGACCGCTGCGCATCGAACCGGTCCACCTGGTCGAGCTGGTCAACGACGCCGCCGCGGCCGCGCACGCCATGGCGCCGGAGCGCCCGCTGACCGTGGACCTCGGCGAAGGGGCGGGCGGGCTCGTGGTCGCCGGCGACCAGGCGCGGCTGCGTCAGGTCGTGGGCAACCTCGTCACCAACGCGCTGATGCACACCCCGTCCGCGACGCCGGTGAGCCTGCGTTTGCACGGGGGACCGCCGGGGTACGCCGTGTTGGAGGTGACCGATCGCGGTCCCGGGCTGGCCCCGGAGCAGGCCGAGCAGGTATTCGAGCGCTTCTATCGCGTGGACAAGGCGCGGACCCGGCAGGGCGTCGGTGCGCCGGGCCTTCCGCACAGCGGCGCGGGGCTCGGCCTGGCGATCGTGGCCGCGCTCGTGGCCGCCCACCACGGCACGGTCGAGCTCGACACCGCACCGGGTGAGGGCGCCAACTTCCGGGTGACACTGCCCCTTGCCCCGCCGGTGCTGGAGAGCTGAGCACCGGCGCGGCGAGCAAGATCGAGTTTTCACAGCAAGGATGCAGCCGTTCTTCAGGTCGGACATAGCTCGTAGAGGCAGGCTCATCGGCATGAGTGAGAACCAGGCGAACCCGGCGGGCGCAGACCCGACCGGTGAGCTTCCGGCGACAGGCGTACCGGGGCACTACCCCGATCCCGCGGTGCCGGCGGCAACCTCCGGCCCGACGCCGGCCCCACCCGAACCACCGACCGGCATGGCGGCGTCGCCGGCCGGCTCCCCGGTCGCTCCCGACGACCCCGGTGGGGCGTACCGGGTGCCGCAGGCCCCCCCGCCCGCCTACCCGCCGGCGACCGTCTACCCGCCGACGGCAGCGCAGCCGACCACCGCGCAGCCCTACCCCACGACCGCGCAGCCATACCCGGGCGCGGCGCAGACGTACCCGACCGGTGCGCCCCCGTACGGTCTTCCGCAGCCGGCCGCCTCGCAGCCGGGCAAGCGGACGCTGGCCCCACCCGTACGGCGTGGGCTGATCGCGGGAGTGGCGGCGCTGGCGATCGCGCTGGGTGGTGGCGCCGTGGGCGGCTTCGTGGGTTACGCGATGCACCCCGACACGGTGAGCTCGCCGCTGCAGATCACCGGAAACAACGGCAACGGCAACGCGGCGCCGGTCGTGGATCGAGCCAACCTCGCGAGCATCGCGGCCGCGATGCAACCGACCATTGTGGACATTCAGACCGACGTGGGTGAGGGCTCCGGGGTCGTCATCTCCGCTGATGGCTACATCGTCACGAACAACCACGTCACGAACGGCGCGCGGACCGTGCAGGTGACCTTCAACAGTGGTCAGCAGGTCACAGCCGACGTGATCGGTGCCGACGCCGAGACGGACATCGCCGTGGTCAAGGTGGACGCGAACAACCTCGTCTTCGCCAAGTGGGGCGACAGCGACGCCATCCAGATCGGCGACACCGTGCTCGCCATGGGTAGCCCGCTCGGCCTGCAGGGAACGGTCACCGCCGGCATCATCAGCGGTCTGCACCGCACGATCACGTCGAGCGACAACCAGCGCTCGATGTTCGATCAGGGCAACGCCACTGTGATCGGTGACGCCATCCAGACCGACGCGCCCATCAACGAAGGCAACTCCGGCGGTGCGCTGGTCGACACGAACGGCGAGGTGATCGGCATCAACACCGCCATCGCCACCGCCGGTACGAGCGGCAACATCGGGGTCGGCTTCGCGATCACGTCGAACAAGGCCAAGGCCGTGGCGCAGACGCTGATCGCCGGCAAGTCGGTCAACCACCCGTACCTCGGGGTCCAGGTCTCCGACGCCCCCAGCGGCGGTGCCAAGATCGAGAGTGTCGTCGACGGCAGCGCCGCGGCGAGCGCCGGCCTGCAGGCCGGGGACGTGGTGACGAAATTCGGTGACCGTACGATCCGCACCGCTGACGACCTGCTCGGCGCCGTCCAGTCCGCCACGGTGGGTTCGCAGGTCTCGTTGACCGTCAACCGCGGCGCGGACCAGAAGACCCTGACCGTCACCATCGGTCAGAAGTAGGTCGTCGCTCCTTCCCTCGCGACCGACCTTCCCTCGCGACCGGCGCCGGTACCTCACCGGCGCCGGTCGTCTCTGGCGCCACTACACCCAGTCGAGGGTGCGGGCCACGGCCTTGCGCCAGCGCGCGTACCCGGCTTCGCGCTCGGCCTCGGGCAGCGCCGGCTCCCACGTCGCGTCGGCGTGCCAGTTCTCCCCCAGCGCAGCCAGGTCGGGCCAGTAGCCGACCGCGAGCCCGGCCGCGTAGGCGGCGCCGAGGCAGGTCGTCTCGCTGATCCGCGGCCGTACCACGGGCACGCCGAGGATGTCGGCCTGAAGCTGCGGCAGGATCGGACTCACGGTCATCCCACCATCGATGCGCAGCCGGGACAGGCCGAGGCCGGCGTCGGAGGCCATCGCATCGACGACCTCGCGCACCTGCCAGGCCACCGCGTCGAGCGCGGCGCGGGCCAGGTGCGCCTTCGTCACGTACGCCGTCAGCCCCGCGATCACACCGCGTGCGTCGGAGCGCCAGTGCGGCGCGAACAGGCCCGAAAAGGCCGGCACGATCACCGCGCCGCCGCTGTCGGGTACGGAGGCCGCGAGCGTGTCCATATCGGATGCCGCCTTGATGATGCCGAGGTTGTCGCGCAGCCACTGAACCAGAGACCCGGCGACCGCGATCGATCCCTCCAAGGCATAGACGGGTTGTTGCCCCGCCAACTGATAGGCGACGGTGGTGATCAGACCGGCCCGGCTCGGGGTCGCGGTCGGTCCCGTGTTCTGCAGCAGGAACGCGCCCGTGCCGTACGTGCACTTGGCGTCGCCCGGTTCGAAGCACGCCTGCCCGAACAGCGCCGCCTGCTGGTCGCCGAGGGCCGAGGCGACCGGCACCCCGGCCAGGGCGCCGCGCGCGTGGCCGTAGACGGACGACGAGGGCGCGATCCCCGGCAGCATGGCTCGCGGTACCCGCAGCGCCTCGCACAGCGCGTCGTCCCAGTCCACAGTGGATAGATTCATGAGCATCGTGCGACTGGCGTTGGTCGGGTCGGTGACGTGAGCGCCGGTCAGGTTCCAGATCAGCCAGGTGTCCATGGTGCCGAAGAGCACCTCGCCCGCCTCGGCCCTGCCGCGTAGCGACGGATCGGCATCGAGCTGCCAGGCGATCTTCGGGCCGGAGAAGTACGTGGCCAGGGGAAGGCCGGTCGCCGGCCGGAACCGGTCCGGTCCGCCGTCGGCGGCCAGCGCCGCGACAAGGGCGTCAGTCCGGGTGTCCTGCCAGACGATGGCGGGGGCCACCGGCGTGCCCGTACGCCGGTCCCATAAGACGGTGGTCTCACGTTGGTTCGTGATGCCGATGGCGGCCAGATCGCCGGGGCTTAGCCCGGCCCGGTCCAGGGCCCCGGTGACGCAGGACTGGACGTTGCGCCAGATCTCGACCGGGTCGTGCTCGACCCAGCCCGGGCGCGGGAACAGTTGCCGGTGCTCGGTCTGGTCCGCGGCGACGATGTTGCCGCTGGCGTCGAAGACCATGCACCGCGACGAGGTGGTGCCCTGGTCGATGGCGGCGATGAAGCTCACCGGATCATCCTCGCGAGGGCGGCCCAGGAAGTCACTTTCGGGGCGTGGGCGGGTGCGTGGGGGCGCCCGGGCGGGTTGGTTGGGCGCAGGAAGTGACTTTCGGGGCGTAAGCGGGTGCGTGGGGGCCCGGGAAGTCACTTTCAGGGTGTGGGCGGGTGCGTGGGGGCGCCAGGAAGTCACTTTCGGGGCGCGGGCCGGTGCGTGGGGGCGCCCGGGCGGGTTGGTTGGGCCAGGAAGTCACTTTCGGGGCGTGGGCCGGCGCGTGGGGGGCGCAGGAAGTCACTTTCGGGGCGTGGGCGGGTGCGTGGGGGCGCCAGGAAGTCACTTTCGGGGCGTGGGCGGGTGCGCGGCGGGCCCAGGAAGTCACATCCATGACGCCCGGCCCCGTACGGCATTTGGCCCGTACCCGGGCATACCACCTCGCCCGCCGCCGCGCGGGCTCGCTCAGGTTGGGGGGTACCACCTACGCTGCTTGCCGGACCCGGAGGAGAGAGCCGTGGCGGTCGTCGATGCCCATGTCAGCGTCTGGGAGGCGCTGGCTGGACGCGCGCCCGGGCAGCCGCTCGGCCCGGCTGATCCCGGGCTCTGGGCGGCCGTCGCGGAGCGGATCAACCCGGCGAAGGCCAGGCCCGTCCTGCGCGAGGGCATCGAGACCGCTGAACTCGTCAGTGTCCGGGGCGTGGCGTACACGATGCTGCGCTCGCCCGACGCGGCAGACCCCTGCTACCTGCGGCTGACGCCCGAGGAGGCGCAGCTCACCACGCTCATGGATGGCAGCCGTACCCTGGCCCGGCTCGTCGCGGACTTCGCCCGCCTCTCCGGCCGGCTCGCCCCCGACCAGGTGCGGCGGGTCGTCGCCGACCTCGCCGGCAACCGGATGCTCGAAGAACTGCCGGTCGATGCCTTTGCTCCGCTGCGCCGGGTGCGCCGCACCCCATGGCCGCTGCGTCTGGGGCGGGGGCTCCTCGCGGTCGTGCGCGGGCGCCGGGTCGCGGTGGCGAACATCGATCCCCTCGTCACCGTGCTCTACCGCGCCGGCGGACGGCTGCTCTTCACCCGACCCGTCGCGGCGCTGCTCGCCACCGTCGCCGGGCTGGGGCTGATCGCCTTCTGCTTCCAGTGGTGGGCCGGGGAGCAGTCCGTCTTCCTTACCGCCAACTCGTACGCGCTCGGTGCCGCGGTGCTGCTCGGCCTCAACGTGCTCGCACTCGCCAGCCACGAACTCGGCCATGCGCTCGCGACCAAGCATGCCGGTCGGCGCGTGCCCAGGGCCGGCTTCCTGATCTATTTCGGCATTCCCTCGGTCTTCGTCGACACCACCGACGTCTGGATGGCCGGTCGGCGCGCCCGATTGCGCACCACAGCGGCCGGACCGGCGACCGGGCTCGTCCTCGCCGGGGTATCGGCGCTGGTCGGTTTCTCGGTTCCCGAGCTCGCGCCGGTCTGCTTCAAGCTCTCGTTCGCGTGGTACCTCAATGCGCTGTTCAACCTCAACCCGTTCCTGGCCCTGGACGGCTACTACCTGGTGATGGACTGGCTGGAGATCCCCAACCTGCGGGCGCGGGGGCTGGCCTGGGTGGTCGCCCGGGTACGCCGGCGGCCGCCGTCCTGGTCCGGGTTGGACCGGGAGGGCCGGCTGGTCGCACTCTATGGCCTGCTCGCGGTGGGGTGGCTGGTCATCGCGCTCAACCTGGCCTACCGGCTGTACGTGGACCGGGTGGACGGGCTCGTCATCGGCCTGTGGCGGTCGGGGCCGGTGGCGCAGGTCCTGCTCGCCGCCGTGGTGCTCGCCCTGGCATCGCCTGTTGTATATGTGTCGTTCGGCTGGGCCGGGCGGCGGCTGCGGCGCATGCGCCGGCGTCTCACGGAGAGCCGGGCCTCGCGCGACGAGCCGCGACGCCTCGCCGCGTTGCGGCGCTCGACGCTGCGCGACCTCCCGGAGGAGGCGCTGCGCACCCTCGCCGGTTCGGCCCGCTGGCGCCACCCCCGTACGGGTGAGCAGCTCGTGCTCGCCGGCACCGCCCAGCCGTACGTCTTCGCGGTGGTCGACGGAGCGCTGGAGGCCCGGTTGCCCGGCGACCCCAGCGGTACGGTGCGCGAGCGTGTCGGCGCCGGCGGCGTGGTCGGGCTCGCCCCGGCGCTGACCGGTGCTCCCTCCGCGTTGGCCTGGCACACCGCGGGAACCACGCTGCTCGCCATCCCCTCGACCACGGTCGCGGCGACGGTGGGTCCGGTCGCGCAGAGCGCCGGCCTCGGCTTCGGCACCGCGGGCGAGGCGGAGCAGCTCTTCGCCGAGGCACCCGGCCTGGCCTGGCTGTCCACTGAGGACAGACTCGGCCTGGCCACGGTGGCGGTCCCGGTCTCGCTCGCCCCAGGGGCGCCGGTGACGCTCGCGAGCGGGGACAGCGCGGTCGTCGTCGCCGCCGGCATCGTCGACACACCCGACGGCCAGCAGTTGGGCCGCGGCACGCTGATCGGCCCGGTCGGGGAGGAGTACACCGATCCGGCCGCGACCGCCCGTACGCCGGTGCGCATGTTCAGCATCCCGGCCGTCTCCGGACTGGCACTGCTCGTCGGAACCTCGGCCGCGGCGCTCGCCTCGGACCTGGCCGGCACGGCGCCGGGGCGAGCGCCGGTCAGCGGCCTGCACCCGCCTGCTTCGTACCCGCCCCTGGCCGCTCCGCCCAGCCCGCCACCGACCACAGTGGACGCTTCAAAGGACCGCTGGTTCGAGCGGCGGCTGTGGTGGTTCCTCCTGCTCGTGCTGTTGCTGGCGCTGCTGTTCACCGGGGGCAACGTCGTGCTCGCCGCCCGGGCCTGGGCCGAGATGCCCACCGACCGGGCCCTGCTGCACGTCGAGAGCGGGACCGCCACGGTCGGTGTCGGTGACCACGCGGTCAATCTCGGGACCGGCGATGACCTCTATGTCGGCGAGGGCGACAGCGTCAGCGTCGACCCCCGTTCACGAGCGCGCCTCACGTTCCGTGGCGGCGCGTCCTCTATGCTCTGCGCGGGGACGCTGTTGCGCGTCGGAGCACTCGCCAGTGGCGGCGAACCGGTCCAGCCGGTCGGCGCGTTCGACCTGTCCCGCGGTCGGGCCGTCGTCGACACCGCGACCGCGACACCGGCGTTCCTCGACCTGTCCCTGGACGTCGGGGTGGGCGGCGCGACGGTGAGCAACGTCGGGCGGGCGTACTTCGCCGTGGAGCCCTCAGGAACCGTGGTCTCCACGGGCGAGGTCTTCGTCGGCGCCGTACGCCAGCCCGAGACCGGCGCCACGCTCGGCTGCGGCGACGGGGGCACGGCCCTTCCCCCGCCCACGACCACGCCCAGCGCCATCCCCACCCTCACCCCCACGCCGACCCCCACCCTCACACCGTCGGCGACCTCCACGGCCACGCCCACCACCACGCCCACAACCCCGCGGACCACCACGCCCACGACCACCCACTCGACACCGCCAACACCACCGAAGATCGGGTGGACACCAGACGGTGGTGACCCGACGGGCCAGGTGATAGCTCAGGCGATCGACTCCCGCCCATGCGACGGGCAGTCCCCTCTCCAGTTCCGCGCCAGTATCAGCGACAACGGCTTCGGAACAGCCGACCAGGTCACCAAGGTCGTCTGGTCGTGGAGCGGGTTTGTCGACGGCACGCAGACGCAGACGCAGACGCAGCCGGCGCAGGACTGGCAGATCATCGGACCCGACGTCCCGTACAACGGTAAGGCGAACGATGGCGGGTCGATCATCGTCAAGGCGGCCGCTTACGACGCCCAGGGCGACTCCGCCTCGCTGACCAGTGGCAAGGTGATCGTGACGCCATGCCGCCCGCTCATCGCCTGGTCCGCAGGCGGCAATCCCCCTGGGAACATGTCGCAACAACTGGCGACTGGAGCGCCGTGCACCCCGAACGAGCCAACTGCCTTCCGCGCAAGTGGCACTGCGACGGGCGGTGTCGTCCGGGTGGTGTTCTCTTGGTCAGGATTCGGAGCCAAGCACAGCGACCCTCTCGACGCGACGACATTTTGGGCCGACACGGTTGGACCCTTTCCGTATCCGGGCCCAAACAACGGCGACGCGGTGACGGTGACGGTTACCGTGATCGGGTACGACGCACAGGGCGAGAAGTCCAACGAACTATCCGCAACCGTCGACGTAGCTGCTTGCAAACCTGGGTAGGAGTCTCTTGTGCTGTGTTGGTTCTGTGCGAAGGCGGCGCGGGGGGCGTGCCGGTTCTGCGGGCGTGGGGTATGCGAGGACCATGCCCGGTTCGGGCCGTTCGTGCTGGAGGTCTACCGCAGCGCCAAACGGGACCGGACCGAGGCGCTGGTCGTGGAGGACGCTGTCCATTGTGGAACGTGCCGGCCGCGGCCGCAGCCGGTGCCGATGCCCGAGCTGGAGTAGGCTCGTGAGCCTCGGTAGGGGGTCAGGGACATGAGTGACTTCGATGAGGTGCTGGAACGGCTGGTGACCGACGCGGCATTCCAGGGCGCGCTACGCGCCGATCCCGAGGCGGCCCTCCAGGGCTACCAGCTCGACGCCGAGGAGCGGCGACTGCTCGGCGCGCAGGTATCGCTCGGGGAGGGCGCCGACCGCAGCGTCGAGGACCGCGTCAGCAAGTCCGGCCTCTTCGGCATGGTCGGGCCGGTCGTCTCCGCGCTGGGTCTCGTGCAGACGCCGCACGTCGACGTCGAGCCGCCCCAGGGCGTGGGCGTGCTGCACGGGGCGACCGATGACCAGGCGCCGGTGGCCCGGCTCGGCGAGGCGCCGGATGACGTCCGGGTGGCGCTGCACGGGGCGGCCTCGGGCGAGGCGGTGGTCGGCGTGGCGCCGCACCCGTCGGGTGCTGGGGAGCCGGCAACCGACTACACCACGCGGGTGGACGCTGGGCAGGGCCGGTGGGAGGAGTACCGGGCCGTCGAGCGCGGCGATGGCGGGGTCGACATTCTCGTCGACCGCGACGGCGACGGCACAGTCGACTGGGTGGGACACGACTACAACCGCGACGGCCTCATGGACAACGCTGACTACGACTCCGACGGTGACGGCATCTTCGACACCCGTGCCTCGGATGATGACGGTGATGGCTGGTTCGACCGCACGTCGCCGTACCCCACCGGGAGCCACGGTGAGTTCGGCATCACCGACCCGGGCGGGAGCTGACAAACGGCCGCCCGGCTAGGGTCTGGCCGGCCGGGTGTCCGTGACATTTGTGAGCCCCAGGTCGGGATCTATCGCCTACCGCCGGGGGTCGCGGCATCCGCTAAGGTTGCCGCGTGCCTGACGCGATCATCGTGCGAGATATCCACAAGGCCTACGGGCAGACGCGGGCGGTGGACGGCGTCTCCTTCGAGGTGACGGAAGGTGAGTTCTTCGGCATCCTCGGCCCCAACGGCGCCGGCAAGACCACGACATTGGAGATCATCGAAGGCCTGCGCCGGCCCGACTCCGGCGAGGTGAGCCTGCTCGGCTCCTCGCCCTGGCCGCGCAACCAGGCACTGCTGCCGCGCATCGGCGTGCAGTTGCAGGCATCGAGCTTCTTCCAGCGACTCACCGCGCGCGAGCAGATCCGCACCTGGGCGTCGCTGTACGGCGTCAGCGCCGCGAAGGCGGACGCGATGCTCGAGGTGGTCGGGCTCGACGACAAGGCGGGCACACAGATCCAGAAGCTCTCCGGCGGCCAGGCACAGC
The DNA here is from genome assembly GCA_036557785.1 of Micromonosporaceae bacterium. Lineage (GTDB taxonomy): Bacteria > Actinomycetota > Actinomycetes > Mycobacteriales > Micromonosporaceae > DATBGZ01. Next base: position 69,206 of record DATBGZ010000030.1, on the reverse strand, counting down.
GGCTGTCCATCGCGGTCGCGCTCGCGCACGATCCCGAGGTCGTCTTCCTCGACGAACCAACCTCGGGTCTGGACCCGCAGGCCCGGCGCAACCTGTGGGACCTGTTGCGCGACATCAACCGGCAGGGCCGCACCGTGATGCTGACGACCCACTACCTCGACGAGGCCGAGCTGCTCTGCGACCGGGTCGCCATCATGGACCACGGCAAGATCCTCCAGAACGGCTCGCCCGCGGCTCTGGTCCGAGGCCTGGACGCCCCGACGCGCATCTCCGTCGAGAGTGGAGTGATTCCGGCCGGGCAGGCGCGCGAGCTGTTCGACGGGGCGGACGTCGCCGACGACGGCGTGTCGCTGACCGTGGCGACCCGAGACCCGGGACCGGTGCTCGCCGCGCTCGCGGAACGGCGTGCCCTGCGTGGCCTCGCCGTCCGCGGCGCCACCCTCGAGGACGTCTTCCTGAACCTGACCGGACGGGAGTATCGCGACAATGAGTAGCCCCGGCAGCCCTGCCACCCAGCAGCGAGCCAGCGAAGAGGGAGCCCAGCCGCGTGGACGCGGGCACAGCCTGCGCAGCCTGTCGTGGGCACTCACCAAGGGTTTCCTGCGCGACCGTACGGCCACGTTCTTCACGATCCTGTTTCCCTTGATGTTCCTGGTCATCTTCGGCCTACTGCTGCGCGACACCGGAGCGTCGAAGTCGCACGTGATCGAGGTCGGGCCGGTGACGGTGCTCGACAGCATCACGGGTGACCAGCGGACCGGCCTGGACCAGGTGCTTCAGATCGACCGGTCCGACGACCTCGCGGCGGCGCTGGACAAGGTGCGCAAGGGCGATGTCAACGCCGCGGTGGAGCAGCAGGGGTCACGGGTGATCGTGCACTACTCCGCCGCCGACCGGGTCAGTGCCGGCACCGTCCAGGCGATCCTCAACGAGGTGGTCCAGGGCGCGAACCTCGCCGCGAGCCAGACCCCGGCGTCGTTCTCGCTCGAGCCGGTGCAGGTCGAGGACGCCTCCCTCAAACCGATCCAGTACCTCACGCCCGGGCTCTTGGGGTGGGCGATCGCCACCGGCGCGATGTTCGGCTCGGCGCTCACGCTCGTCACCTGGCGCCAGCTCAAGGTGTTGCGGCGACTGCGCCTCGCGCCCGTGGGCACCACCTCGGTCGTCACCGCCCGGGTGGGCGTGAGCATCGGGGTCGCGCTGCTGCAGACCGTTATCTTCCTGCTCGTGGCGCTATTACCCGCCTTCGGACTCAAGCTATCGAACTACTGGTGGATGTCGATACCGCTGGTGATCGCCGGTACGCTCGCCTTCCTCGGGATCGGCATGGTCGCAGGGTCGTTCACCAAGACGCCGGAGGCCGCCAGCGCGGTGGCGAACCTGATCGTGCTGCCGATGGCGTTTCTCTCCGGCGCGTTCTTCCCCCTGCAGTTCGCCCCGGCGTGGGTCAACACGGTCTCGAAGGCCCTGCCGTTACGCCACCTGGTGGACGGGTTGACCGCGGTGATGGTCCGCGGGCAGGGCCCGGCCTCGGTGCTTCCCCAGCTTGGGATCCTGCTGGGCATCGCCGTGGTCTTCGGCGCGATCGCGCTGGCGCTGTTCCGCTGGGACGACGTCTGACGGAGCGGGTGTCACGACCCGTCGACCGGGCGGAACCCGTTCTGGGTGAGCGCCGTGCTGACGGCGGGCGAGGCGAGGTAATCCAGGAACGTGCGGGCCGCGCGCGGATTGTGCGCGCCCTCGGGCACCACGGCGACGAACTGGGCCAACGCCGCGGCAGAGAACGGCACCTCGATGACGATGACCTGCGAGCCGGCCGCGTAGGCGTCGGAGCGGTAGACCAGCGCCGCGTCGGCGGTGCCGTCCGTGACGTGGCGCAGTGCCGACCGTACGTCCGGCTCCCGCAGCGCCGTCTCTGGCGCGGTGACCTGCGCCGCGGCGAGTACCGCCTCGGTGACCCTGCCGCAGGGCTGCGCCGCCTGGCAGAGCGCCACCCGCACGCCCGCGCGGGTCAGGTCCGCCAGGCTGCTGACGTGAGCCGGGTTTCCCGTCCGTACGGCGAGCACGATCTGGCCCTGCGCGAAGTGCACGGGCGTGCTGGTCGCTCCCGCCGCGACGAGCGTCGCCGGGTCCTCGGCCGCGATGAGGTCAGGCGCCGGTCCGGCCGCTGCCCGGCTGGCGAGGACCGAGTCGGGCTCGAACACCGTCTGGAAGGTCACGCCCGGGTAGCTGCTGGTGAAGGCACGGATCATGGCGTTGAACGCGTCGGTGAGCGATGGCGACGCGAAGATGGTCAGTGCACCGGATATCCCCGAGCCACCGCCACCGGTGCAGGCCATCAGCAGTGCGGCGACGACGGCCAGCAGCACTGCTCCCCGCGCCCGTCGCACCCGGCAACCCTAGCAGCGTGGCGGATCCCGAAGCCCGATCGCCGGTGCCGCGGGCGGAGTCGTTTGACACGATGCTTGCCATGCCCGCCGACCCACTGCACGCGCTGGCCAACGTCGTGGCGCCGATGCTCTCCGGCGGCCGCGTCATCGTGGGCATCGCCGGAGCGCCCGGGGCCGGCAAGTCCACGCTCGCCGCGGGCCTCGTCGGTTGCTTTCGCCAGCGGGCCGTCGTGGTGCCGATGGACGGGTTCCATCTGTCCAATGAGGAGCTTGCCCGGCTCGGCATGGCGGGCCGCAAGGGGTCTCCCGAGACCTTCGATGCATGGGGATTCGTCCACCTCATGAGGCGGTTGCGGGCGGCCGAGGAGCTCGTCTACGTGCCGGCGTTCGACCGCCGCATCGAGGTGTCGATCGGTTCGGCGATCCCGGTGCCGCCGGCGCTGGAGCTGGTCGTGGTCGAGGGCAACTACCTGCTGCTGCCCGACCAGCCGTGGTCGCTGGCCCGGCCGCTGTTCGACCTGGTCGCGTACCTCGACGTGCCGGCCGAGGTCAGGGTGCCCCGGCTGCTGGCACGGGCCCGCGCGGGCGGTCGGGACGAGGCGGGCGCGTACGACTGGGTCCACCGCAACGACGAGGCGAACGCGCGGCTCGTCAGCGCCAGCGCGGGCCGCGCCGATCTGGTGCTTCCCGCCTGATCAGGCACTTCACGCCCATAGCGGACAATCGCGGGGTCACCGAGCCGGCCACGGCTGTTCACTCATCGTTCATTTTGCGCCCGGGAAGCGGCTACTTGCGGCTCTTAACTTCCAGATCGTCAAGCAGACCTACTCCCAATACGAGAGAGGCACTCCAGTCGTGAACCGTTCTGTGCTCACGCGCACCGCTGTATCCAGTATTGCTGGCATCGCGATTGCTGCGCTAGCGCTCGCGGGCTGCTCGTCCGACAACAACAACCCGGGCCCGTCGGGCAGCACTGACCCATACGCCAGCCTCAGCGGCTCCATCGCTGGCTCCGGCTCCAGCTTCCAGAACAACTTCGAGCAGGCGGCCATCGACGCGTTCCTGGCCAAAGCCACGAACGCGGACGTGACCTACGCCTCCAAGGGCTCGGGCACTGGCAAGACGGAGTTCGGCTCCAACCTGACCGACTTCGCCGGTACCGACAGCCTCGTGAAGGACTCCGACGGCATCGCTGCGGATTCCTTCTACTACATCCCGCTGGCGTCGGCGCCGATCACGGTCTCCTACAACCTCTCCGGGGTCACCGGCCTCAAGCTGAGCGGAACCACGCTCGGCAGCATCTTCGGCCGCGCCATCAAGAACTGGAACGACCCGGCCATCGCGCAGGACAACCCGGGCGTCACGCTGCCGGACAAGCCGATCGTCGTGGCGCACCGCTCCGACGGCTCGGGCACCACTAACCGGTTCACCGAGTACCTGACCGCCGCAGGCGGCTCCGGCTGGACGCTCGGGCGGGGTGACAGTGTGGCCTGGCCCGCCGACACTCAGGCAGGCGCGCAGAACACTGGTGTCGCTCAGATCATCAAGCAGAGCGACGGCGCGATCGGCTACGTCGACTACTCCGACGCGGTCGCCGCTGGCCTGACGTTCGCCTCGATCAAGAACAAGAACGGCGAGTTCGTGGCTCCGACGCTCGACGGCGCGACCAAGGCGGTCGCCGGTGGCAGCGTCCCCGCTGACCTGTCCTTCGACCCGATCGACGCGACGGGTGCGGGTGTCTACCCGATCACCGCGCCGACCTACATCCTGGTCCGGAAGACCTACGGTGACGCCGCCAAGGCCGCCCTGGTCAAGGGCTACGCCACCTTCCTGCTCACCGACGCCCAGGCACTCGCCGCCGGTGTCAACTTCGCCAAGCTGCCGGACGACCTGGTACAGAAGGCTCTCACCCAGATCAACGCTGTCCAAAGCTAGGCTCCACACGAAGGATCGCCGCTGAGCGCCGCCGGGGTCGGGACCGCTTCCCGAACCCCGGCGGCGCGAAGCCGTACAGGAGCGATACATGACATTGAATGAGCGGCAGAGCCCCGCTCTGCACCGACGAGGGCGCGGGGCCATCGCCGACCGCACCTTCTCCACAGCTGCCCTTATCGCGGGCATTCTGGTGCTGGCGATCCTTGCCCTGATCTTCATCACAACCGTGACTCAGGCCTGGCCGGCGTTCCGCTACCAGGGCCTGAGTTTCTTTACGAGCACCACCTGGGTGCCCAACGACCCGGATGGCGACGGTCCGGCCAAGGCACAGTTCGGAACCCTCGCGTTCACCTACGGCACGGTGGTCGTCTCCCTGATCGCCTTGGTCGTTGCCGTGCCCGTCTCCATCGGCATCGCCCTGTTCATCACGGAGTTGGCACCCAAGCGGGTCCGCTCCAGCGTCACGACGATCATCGACCTGCTCGCCGCCGTCCCCTCGGTAGTCTTCGGCCTGCTCGGCATTCTGGTGGTGGCGCCGGCTCTCTTCCATGCGTATGACGGGGTGCACAAGACGGTCGGTCGCGTGCCCATCCTCGGCAAGCTCTTCGGCGAGCCGGTCTCGTCGGGGCGAAGCTTCATGACCGCGGGGATCATCGTGGCGATCATGATCGTGCCGATCATCACCTCGGTGACCCGAGAGGTGTTCGCCACGGTTCCCACAGCAGACAAACATGCGGCTCTGTCGCTCGGTGCGACCCGCTGGGAGATGATCAGGGCTGCCGTGTTCCCGCACAGCTTTGGCGGTATGGTCGGCGCCGTCATCCTCGGTCTCGGGCGCGCGATGGGCGAGACGATCGCGGTCGCGCTGACGATCGGGGCGGCGGTACACGTAACACCCAACCTGTTCGACGGTGGGCACGCACTGCCGGCCGTCATCGTCCTGAACTTTGGCGACCCCGGTTCGTACCCCGGGCGCGAGGCGCTGATCGGTTGTGGCGTGGTCCTGTTCGCGTTGACCCTCATCGTCAACTACGCTGCGCGGTTCATCGTTCGGCGAGCCGAGGTGCGCATGAAGGGGGCGACGGCATGACGACCACATCAGGGATTGCGCCGCTCTCGACAAGCGTCCCGGACGATCTGCGCCGGGCGACGCTCTCCCGCGGACGCAGACTCACCGATCTCGTAGCCAGGACCGCTATCTGGCTGTCGGTCGCGGTCGCGGCCGTGCCTATCGGGTTCGTGGTGTACTACCTCATCCGCAAGGGCGGGGGGGCGATGAGCTGGAGCTTCCTCACCGATCGCATCCCTCATCAGCCCACGACAATCGGCGGCGGCATGGGACCGGCGATCGTCGGCACCATCGTGACGGTCGGCTTTGCCTCGGTGATGGCGATTCCGCTCGGCGTCCTCGGGGCCATCTATTTGGCGGAGTACGGAAAACAGCGACCGCTCGGCCGGCTGATCAGAACCATGGCCGACGTCATGACCGGCGTGCCATCGATCATGATGGGTCTGTTCATCTACATCAGCGTGGTCCTGCTCACCCACGAACAGAACGGGCTGGCCGCCGCCCTCGCACTCGGCAGTCTGATGCTGCCCGTCATCATCCGCACGAGCGAGGAGATGTTGAACCTCGTGCCGGAGGAGCTGCGACAGGCGAGCCTCGCGCTCGGTGCTCGCCGCTGGCGCACGATCGTGTCGGTCGTGCTGCCCGCCTCCGCCTCGGGCATCACCAGCGGGGCACTGTTGGCCATCGCCCGTGCCGCCGGGGAGACCGCCCCGATCTACCTGGTGATCGGGCTCATCTACCGACCGAACTGGAGCCTATTCGGCGCGAACACGTCGTTGCCCGCCCAGATCTTCTCGAACGCGCAGCAGCCGTACGCTCCGGCCAACGACCGGGCCTGGGGCGCCGCGCTGACCCTCGTTGCCATCGTGTTCATCCTGACCGCGTTAGGCCGGTTCCTCGCAGCTCGCTTTGCCATTAAGGAGCGCTGATCCATGACCCACTCGACCGAGCGTGTGACCGTCGACCTGAGGCGGGCAGGCGGTCCCATCAGCAATCGCGGCGAGGCGCCCACGGCAGGGCCGATCGTGCTCGATATGCAGAACGTGAGCGTCTTCTATGGCGACTACGAGGCGGTCCGCGGCACCACGATGGCGGTCGCGAAGAACCAGATCACCGCGCTGATCGGCCCTTCGGGCTGCGGCAAGTCCACGATCCTGCGCTCGCTGAACCGGATGAACGACCTCATCCCCGGCGCCCGCGTCGAGGGCGAGGTGACGTTCCACGGCACGGACATCTACGCGCGCGACGTGGACCCGATCCAGGTCCGCCGACGCATCGGCATGGTGTTCCAGAAGCCCAACCCGTTCCCGAAGTCCATCTATGACAACGTCGCCTACGGCCTTCGGATCAACAAGATCAAGGGCAACATGGACGCCATGGTCGAGCAGGCGCTGCGGGGGGCCGCGCTCTGGGACGAGGTGAAGGACAAGCTCAAGACCAGCGGCCTGGCCCTGTCCGGCGGGCAGCAGCAGCGGCTGTGCATCGCCCGCACCATCGCGGTGCGGCCCGAGGTGATCCTCATGGACGAGCCATGCTCGGCACTGGACCCCATCGCCACGTCGAAGATCGAAGACCTGATGTACGAGTTGGCGTTCGAATACACCATCGTGATCGTCACCCACAACATGCAGCAGGCGGCGCGGGTCAGCAACCGTACGGCCTTCTTCACCGCGGACGTGGACCCGAGCGGGGTCCGCTATGGGCGCCTCGTCGAGTACGACGACACGCCGAGGATCTTCACCAACCCCAGGGAGAAGCGCACCGAGGACTACATCGCGGGCCGCTTCGGGTAGGCCGACATACAGACGAAGGGGGGCCGGCGCGTCATTGCGCCGGCCCCCCTTCGTGTCGGAGCTTGCAGTGCTTATGCGGCCCGCAGGCCCTCCGCCCGGGCCAGCTCACGCAGCCGGCCCAGCGCCTGGATCTCCAGCTGACGGATGCGCTCGCGCGAGAGTGAGAACCGCGTCGCGACCTCGGTCAGCGAGTGCTCCCGGCCGTCCTCGAGGCCGTACCGGGCCCGCATGATGCCGGCCGACCGGTCGTCGAGGTGGTTGAGCAGCCCCTCGATGCGGGTCCGCTCCATCCCGGCGAGCACGACATCCTCCGGCGACGGAGCGTCGGTGTCCGCCACCAGGTCGCCGAGGTTCGTGTCGCCGTCGTCGCCCACCGGGGTGTCGAGCGACACGGTGTCCTGCGACCAGCGCATGAGCTCGCGCACCCGGTCCGGGGGAACGTCCATGGCCACCGCGATCTGCTCGGGCTCGGGCTCGGTCCCGTACTCACGGGTAAGCTGCCGCGCCACGTTGCGCATCCGATTCACGTCCTCGACGAGGTGCACCGGCAGCCGCACCGTGCGCTCCTGCTGCGCGATGGCCCGGCTGATCGCCTGCCGGATCCACCACGTGGCGTAGGTCGAGAACTTGTACCCCCGCACGTAGTCGAACTTCTCGACCGCGCGGACCAGACCCGTGTTGCCCTCCTGGATCAGGTCGAGCATGGGCATTCCGGACCGTACATACCGGCGCGCGATCGAGACGACCAGCCGCAGGTTGGCGCGGATGAAGCGGTCCTTCGCGTCCTCACCCTCGGCCACCAGCCGGCGCAGTTCGTCGTCGGTCACGCCCTTGGGCATCGTCGCGCCCTCAGGCTGGTCCTCGGTGTCGAGCAGCCGCTCAGCGTAGAGCCCAGCCTCGATGGCCTTGGCCAGGTCTACCTCCTGCGCGGCATCGAGCAGGGGGGTCTTGGAGATCTCGTGCAGGTACACACCGACCAGGTCGCGCTCCTCGGCCACCTCGTCCGTGCGCAGTACCGTCTTCATCCGCTCCACGTCGCCACCCTCCGTCTTTGGTCCGCGCCCCTCGTCTTCGGCGTGGACGTTGTAGCTGCCGCCCCCGGCAGGTACCCCTGACACAACAGACGCCCCCCACCCCGGATTCCGTTCCGACCTGGAAAAACGGTCACAACTTCGTGATGGGCGCTACAATGAGCGACCGCATGATCACCCTTGCAACCCTCATAACGCATCCGGTTACGCCATGGTTCCCCGTCAGGTCCAGTCGACGCTGAGCGTGCGCTGAGTCATTGCTGTGACTCATGGGCCCTCACCTGCAGCTTCCGGCCGGCGTGGACACGGCGGGTGCGGGGCGAGGTTGATCACCATGGCACGCCGGGGCCGTGGCGGCCACAATGGGTCGGTGCGATCTGTGCGAATTCCGTTCGGTTTGGGTGTCCCGGTGCTCAACGAGGTTCTGCGATTTCTGGTGCGCACCGTGGCGACGGCCGTGGGGCTGTGGGTCGCCACCGCGCTTCCCGGGATCAGCGTCTCCGGTTCCAGCGGCTGGGTCAGCGCACTGACGCTCTTCGCCGTCGCGGTGATCTTCGGCCTCGTGAACACGGTCCTCAAGCCGGTGATCAAGGTGCTGGGCTGCCTGCTCTACGTCGGCACGTTCTGGCTCATCGCGTTGGTGGTCAACGCACTGCTCTTCATCTTCGTCGGGTGGCTGGCCCGGTCGCTGCACCTGCCATTCGCCGTGCACGGCTTCTGGAGCGCGCTCTGGGGCGCGGTCATCGTCTCTGTCGTGAGTTGGGCGATCAACGTCCTCGTTCCCGACAAAGACCGACGCCCTGCCTTCCGCGGCTACGACCTGCGGTCCTGACCCGAGCGGGCGTCCAGGATGCGGACGAGAGTGGCCGGCGCGACCGTACGGTAGGCGTCCTCGCAGAGCTCGGCAACCTCAGCCCAATCCACGGGCCGGTCCAGCCGCAGACCAACCCAACCACGATGCCCGACGTAGGGCGGGCGGAAGAATCGGTCGGGCTCGCCCGCGATCAAGGCCTGCTGGGCACCCGGGGGCGCCGCGACCGTGAGGTGCGGGAACTCCAGGTCATGGTGGCCGTCGCGCCAGAGGTTGACAAACGTCGACTTATCGCGCACGAACCAGGTCGGGGCGCCATGGCTGAGCCGCTCGGTCACCTCGGGCAGGGCCAGGCAGATCCGGCGCACCCGGGCCAGCAGGTCAGCATCCGGCATCGATCTGCTCCTCCTCGTGGTCCGGATCCTCGTGCACCGTACCCGCGGCGGCCCCGCCGGTCGACCGCATGGCCGGGTGGGTGAGCCAACGAACGACCTCGGTGCTCGAGAGTGGCGGCGCGTAGAGGTAGCCCTGGCCGAACCGGCAGCCGAGCTCGGCGAGCAGGTCGCGCTCGGCCGTCGTCTCGACTCCCTCGGCGACCACCTCGAGGCCGATGTCGTGGGCCATCGCGAGGATGCCCGCGACCACCCGGCGCTGACGGTCCGACGGGACCAGAGAGTCCACAAAGGACTTGTCCATCTTGATCACGCCGATCGGGGTCTGTTCGAGGTAGCTCAGCGAGGAGAACCCAGTGCCGAAGTCGTCGAGCGCGAGTCGCACGCCCATGTCACGCAGCGCCGCGAGCTCCACCCACACGTGTTCGGCCGGCGTGGTCACCACGCTCTCCGTCAGCTCCAGCACGAGGCGGTGCGCGGGGTGACCGGACGAGAGCAGCACCTCCTCGACCCGGTCGGCGAAGCCCGGCCCGCGCAGCTGCAACGGCGAGACGTTGACGCTGATGTAGACCTCGGCCGTGGAGGACCAGCCGGCCGCCTCGGTGACCGCCGTGCGCAGCACGAGGTCGCCGATCGGCTCGATGAGGCCGGCCTCCTCGGCTACCGAGATGAACTCCGATGGCTGGATGATGCCCCGCGTCGGGTGGGTCCACCGGACCAGCGCCTCGAAGCCCACGGTGGCGTCCGTCGCGATCTCCACGATCGGTTGGTACGAGAGCTGGAAGGAACCTTCGTCGACCGCGCGGTGCAGCGACTCCCGCAGCCTGATCCGCTCGATGAGCTGCCCGTGCCGGTCCGAGTCGTACCGGCACCACTCGCCCGGTCCGGCCGCCTTGGCGGCGCGCAGCGCGAGGCCGGCACGGCGCAGCATCTCCTCGCCGGCGGCAGGGCCCGGACCCGAGCCGGTCGTGCTCGAGCCCGACTCCGGGCGCACCGCGATGCCGACGCAGGCGCTGACGGGCAACCGGTGGCGGCCGATCAGGACCGGTGCGCCGGTCGCCGCGACCACCTCGGTGGTGAGCGCGGCGATGTCGCGATCCGCGGCAGCGACCAGGATCGCGAACTCGTCACCGCCGAAGCGCGCCACCAGGTCCTCCGGCCCGCCGAGGCGGCGGAGGCGACCGGCGAGCGTGGCGAGCACCTCGTCACCGACCGAAGGCCCCTGCTCGTCGTTGAGCTGCCGGAACTCGTCGAGGTCGACGAGCACGACGGCCGACCACCGTGGGCCGCCGGTGTCGGCGAGGCATTCCATCAGGTGGATCCGGTTGGCCAGGCCGGTGAGCGTGTCCGTGCGAGCCCGGTACGCGAGCGAGCGGCTCTGGCTCTCCCCGGTGGCGGCGACCCGGGCGAGCGCGACGAGCGTGAGCGCCGCGCCGAGTACCGCGAGCACCATGCCGTCGTGGACTCTGCCGGCGACGGCCTGGGCGAAGAGGATCACCGGCACGACGAGGGCGGGCAGCGCGAAGACCCAGAACCGCCGCAGACTCGGTCGGCGCGCCGGTTCGGTCTCGGACTCGGTGAGGCGAGTCATCGACGGGTCCAGTGCGGCCCAACCGAGGCAGCCGGCCGCGAGCCCGCTGCCGATGACCTCCAGGATCCCGAGCGAACCCGTCGTGCCGGACGCGGTGAGGCCATGGGCCAGATCCGCGACGAACCTCGCCGCGGCAGCGCCGACGAGTGCCAGCACGGCAGGCGTCGGCGGGCCGACGATGACCAGCCGGACCGCTGTGGCGACGATCAACGCGTCACCCAGGAGGTACACGGCCACGGTCGGGTCCCCCAGCGCCCAGGGCCCGGGGCCGTCCGGGCTGATCACCGTCACCCAGACCAGGAGCAGCAGGATCAGGGTCACGGTGAGGGTGTCGAGCACACCCGCCGGTGCCAGCCCGTTACGGGAGGAGCGGCGCAACCGCAGCAGCGCCGCCGCGAGCGTGACGAACCCGACCGCATAGAGCAGGTCGACCGCCCCCAGCATGGTGAGCTCGTCCGTCAGGGCCGGATGTCGTACGAGGTCCGCATAGACGTCGCCGCCGATGGACCACGCGCCGATGGTGAGCGCGACGAGCAGCCAGGGCCAGCGGCGCGTCGGCTCGTTGCGCGTGATCCCGACGACGATGGCGACGACCGCGATCAGGCTCGGCAGCAGGCCGGTCAGAGCGGCCAGGGTGTCACCGGGTTCGGTGTCGACGACCGACGCTGACGTGGCCAGTGCCGTCGTCACTGCCGTCGCCGCTACGGCGAGGACGACCGTGGCCCAGTACCCGATCGTGAGAGCGATCGACGCTCGCGAGCGCCAGGCGCGCACCGTAGTTGTGGGAGCACGCGCTGTCTTTGGGTTGTCGGGGACCAACCCGGACGGCAGGATCGGTCTCATGCGAGCGGCGACCGATCCCCAGGTCCCGCCCACACCCCGCGCGCCCGTTCCCGCACTGGCACAGCGGCTACGTACCCAGCTCGGCGCGGCCGCCGTCGTGACAGACGAGGCGGCTCGACGGACCTACGAATGCGACGGGCTGGCACATTACCGGACCGTACCGGCACTGGTCGTACTGCCGGAATCAGCAGAGCAGGTACGAAAAGTCGTCCTCGCGTGTCGTGACGCGGGCGTGCCATGGGTCGCTCGGGGCTCCGGCACCGGGCTCTCCGGCGGCGCGTTGCCCCACGCCGACGGCGTGTTGATCGTGACCAGCCGGATGCGCGAGATCCTGCAGGTGGACCTCGTCAACGGTCGGGCCGTGGTGGAGCCGGGCGTGGTCAACCTCGCGATCAGCCGTGCCGTCGCGGAGGACGGCTGGTTCTACGCCCCCGATCCGTCAAGCCAGGCGGTCTGCTCGATCGGCGGCAACGTGGCCGAGAACTCGGGTGGGGCGAAGTGCGTCAAGTACGGCTTCACCGTGCACCACGTGACCGGGCTCGAGCTGTGTACGTCGCAGGGCGAGCTGGTCTGGGTCGGCTCGGGACTCGCGGCCGAGACGCCCGGCTATGACGTGGCCGGCATGGTGGTCGGCTCGGAGGGCACGCTCGGCATCGTCACGAAGGTCGTGGTGCGGCTGATGCGGCGCCCCGAGCAGGTGACGACATTGCTCGCCGGGTTCGCCTCGATGGCCCAGGCCGGCGCGGCCACGAGCGCGATCATCGCCGCGGGCCTGACGCCGGCGGCCATCGAGATGATGGACGCGCTGGCGATCGGCGCCGCGGAACAGGCCGTCGCCTGTCGTTACCCGGAGGGTGCCGGCGCGGTTCTCATCGTCGAGCTCGACGGGCCCGCGGTCGAGGTGGTCGAGGAGGAGCAGACCGTACGGCGGGTGTGCGAGGAGAACGGTGCCAGCGAGATCCGGGTCGCGGTGGATGAGGCCGAACGCGCCGAGATCTGGAAGGGGCGCAAGTCCGCCTTCGCCGCTATGGGCCGGATCAGCCGCAACTACATCGTCCAGGACGGCGTGATCCCGCGGACCGCTCTCGCCGAGGTCCTCGCCGACATCTCAGAGCTGGCGGACCGGGCCGGGATCCGGGTCGCGAACGTCTTCCACGCCGGCGACGGCAACCTGCACCCGCTCGTGCTCTATGACGAGACCGTGCCGGGGGAGCTCGACGCCGCCGAGGTGGTCTCCGGCGCGATCCTGGACCTCTGCCTGACCCACGGCGGTTCGATCACGGGCGAGCACGGGGTCGGAGTGGACAAGATGGACAAGATGCCCCGGATGTTCTCCTCGGACGACCTCACCACGATGCAGTTGCTGCGCTGCGCATTCGACCCGCCCGGCCTCGCCAATCCGGGCAAGGTCTTCCCGACACCACGCCTGTGCGGCGAGCCGCCGCGGCCACGGTCGGCTGACGCGCCCGGGTACCCGCCCGGTGTGCAGGTGTGGTGAGCCCGGCCGTGGCCGAGGTGCTCCGGCCGCAGGACGCGGCCGGCGTGGCGGAGACCCTGCGCGAGCTGGGCGGTTCCGGCCGTACGGCCGTCATCCGCGGGGCCACCACGAAGGCCGCCTGGGGCGGCTCCCTGTCCACTGTGGACGTCGCCCTCGAGACGACGGGGCTGGTGGGGGTGGTGGGCCACGAGCCGGGCGACCGCGTGGTGACGGTACGGTCGGGCACCCCGCTGCGAAGTCTCCAGGCGACGCTCGCGCTGGCCGGTCAGCGGCTCGCGGTCGAGTCGGGCTTCGTCGATGCGACCGTTGGCGGCGTGCTCGCGACGGGTGAGGCCGGGCCACTGCGACTGCGCCACGGCGCGGCGCGCGACGTGCTCATCGGAGTGGAGTTCGTGCGGGCGGACGGCGTCGTCGCGCACTCCGGGGGGCGGGTGGTGAAGAACGTCGCCGGGTACGACCTGGGCCGGCTGCTCTGCGGGTCGTACGGCACGGTCGGCGTGATCACACAGGCGACGTTCCGGTTGCACCCGCTGCCGGCGGCGTGGGCCTGGGTCGTGGCACCACTGTTGACAGTGGCCGACATCGTGCCCTTGGTCGCCGCCGCGGAGTCGCCGTCGGTGGTGCCCGCCGCGATCGAGCTGGACTGGGCGCGTGGCGCGGGCACCATCGCGGTTCTGGTGGAGGGGTCGCGGGCCGGGGTCGTCGCGCGGGCCGAGTCGCTGCGTTCGGCGCTCGCCTCGCAGGCAGACGTCACCGGCACCGTGGTCGTCGACGCGCCGCCGCCGTGGTGGGGTGCCTATCCCTTCGGACCGGGCGACGTGGGCCTGCGCGTGTCGGTCCCGGTCAGCGCGCAACCGAGGGCCATCGGCGTGCTGCTCGAGCACCTCGGGGACGCGGTGACCGTACGGGGATCGGCCGGAACCGGTGTGCTGCACGCCGGCCTACCCGCGACCGTGGCGGTGGCATCGCTGCAGGCGGCGCTGCGCGGCGTGCGGGCGCTCCTGCCCCGTACCGGTGGCAGTTGCGTGGTCGTCACCGCACCGGCGCAGACCAGGGCCGCCGTCGACATGTGGGGTCCGGTACCGGGACTACAGCTCATGCGGCGGCTCAAGGCCCAGTTCGATCCGGCCGGCCGGTTCGCGTCCGGTCGCTTCGTGGGGGGTCTGTGATGAGCGAGGACACGGCTGCGCTGCGCAGCCTCACCGACGCGTGTGTCCACTGTGGATTTTGCCTGCCTGCCTGCCCGACCTACCAGCTCGAGGGCGAGGAGATGGACTCGCCGCGCGGGCGGATCCACCTGATCCGGCAACTGCTCGACGGCGCGCCGGCCGGGGGACCCGTGCTGCGGCACCTCGACAACTGCCTGGGCTGCCTGGCCTGCGTGCCCGCCTGCCCCTCCGGCGTCGCCTACGACCAGATCATCACGCAGGCCCGGGTGCTGGTGGAGCCGGCCCGTGGGCTGCCCGACCGGTTGCGTCGCGCGGCCATCTTCGCCCTGTTTCCGTACCCTCGCCGGCTCACCGTCCTGCGTGGACCGTTGCGCCTCGCTGCTCGCCTGCGGCTGGACCGGCTGGCGGTCCGGATCGCACCGTCCACTGTGGCCGCGATGGCCCGCCTCGCCCCGCCCGTGCGGCCACGGGTCCGCCTACCGAGCCGGCTTGCGGCCCTGACGCCCGGCGCACCGCGGGCGGTCGTGGGGCTGCTCACCGGATGTGTGCAGTCGGCGTTCTTCTCGCACGTCAGCGCCGCGACGGCTCGGGTGCTGCAGGCGGAGGGGTACGAGGTCGTGGTGCCCCGAGGGCAGTCGTGCTGCGGAGCACTCGCCAGCCACACCGGGCGTGCCGCGCAGGCTCGGCGGCAGGCACGGCGCACCGTGGCGGCGTTCGACCGGGCCGGGGTGCAGGTCGTGGTCACGGATGTCGCCGGCTGCGGCTCGGCGATGAAGGAGTACGCCCACCTGCTGGCTCACGACCCGGTCTGGGGCCCGCGCGCCGCCTCGTTCGCGGCGAAGGTCAGGGATGTCACGGAGGTGCTCGCCGCCGAGCCGCCGACGGCGCCACGCCAGCCATTGCCGCTGACCGTCGCCTACCACGACGCCTGCCACCTCGCGCACGGCCAGAACGTGCGTTCCGAGCCCCGGGAGTTGCTGCGTGGCATCCCTGGCCTGCGGCTCGTCCCGATCCCGACCTCGGAGGCGGACGTCTGCTGCGGCTCGGCCGGTGTCTACAACCTGCTGGCACCCCGCCCGGCGACTGCGCTCGGTGCTCGCAAGGCGGCGGCGATCCGGGCGACCGGGGCCCAGGTGGTGGTCGCGGGCAACCCAGGCTGTCTGCTGCAGATTCGAACCGCACTCGACGGCGATGGCGGGCCGCCGGTGCCGACCCTGCACACCGTGGAACTGCTCGACGCATCGCTGCGCGGCGACGCCGGCGTCACCGACCTGCCCGTGCTAGCGCCGCACGATTAACTGGGCGCGGGCGGGTCGCCGGGGCGGGTCTGCTCGGCCAGGAAGCGCTCCAGTTCGGCGCCGAGCTCCTCGGCGGTCGGCAGTGGCCCATTGACCTCGGCGAGCAGGCTGTCGGCCTGCTGGCCGCGGACAAAGGCGTCGTACTGGGCCTCGAGCGAACGCACCACGGACGCGGCCTCTTCCGCCTGGGCGATCTGCTGGTCGATCTCGGCCCGGGCCAGATCGGCGGCGCGGCGCAGGTCCTCGGTGGGCAGCATCAGCCCGGTCGTCTTGGAGACGGCCGTGAGCAGCTTCTCCGCCGCTGCCGGGTACTCGCTTTGAGCCAGGTAGTGGGGCACATGCACGGCGAACCCGACCGCGTCGCGCTTCGCCTGCCCCAGCCGGAACTCGAGCAGATGGCCGGCACCGCCCGGCACCTGCACCCGGCGCAGCCACGGCTCGTACCCGGCGATCAGGTCACGACGCGTGGCGTGGGCAGTGATCCCGGTCGGTCGGGTGTGCGGAACCGCCATCGGGATGGCATTGAAGCCCACCGTCAGCCGTACGCCGAGCCGCTCCACGAGGCCGATCACGGCGCCGGTGAACCGCTCCCAGTACAGATCCGGCTCCGGCCCGGCGAGCAGGAGAAAAGGCGTGTTCGCCCCGTCGTTCAGGATGTGCAGCGCGAGCGTCGGCTCCTCGTAGCTCTCCCAGTGGTCCTCAACAAAGATCATCACTGGGCGACGGGATCGGTAGTCGAGCAGTGCATCGATGTCGAAAGTGGCGATCACCCGCCCTGGCAGCGACGACAACAGGTGCTCGCGCGCGAGCCGACTCGCCGAACCCGCGTCGACGAACCCGGACAGGGCCTGGATCAGCACCGGCCGGCCCAGGTCAGGCACGTCGTCGACGAGCTGGTAGAGGTCCTGTGGATCAGGCACCATGCGCTCCTCGTTCCCGGGACAGGTCGGCACTGCGTTGCGTGTTGGCTCGGTGACATCGGCGTCAGGCCGGCGCCACTCATCATTCCTACCCCATATCTGCACGTCGTCCACTCCGCGTCCCGTGGCCGGTACCTCGACGGCGGGTGCGTGGCAGCCGTCCCGGCGCGCCGCCGGGACTGCTAGGTTGAGGCCATGACCTCCTGAGCGCGCCGCACGCAAAGATTCCGCCGATCCGTACGCCAGGAGGACCACGATGGCGACCAAGAACACCAATGCTGGCGCCAAGCCAGCCGCCTCGACCACGGCCAAAGCGCCCGTCAAGAGCGCCGCGCCGACGAAGGCCGCAGCGGCCAAGGCGACAGCGGCCAAGGCAGCAGGAGCCAAGGCGACTGGAGCCGAGTCAGCGGCGGCCAAGACGACCGGGGCCAAGACGGCCAAGGTTGCCGCGGCCAAGCAGGCGCCGGCCGAGGTACCGGACGCCGGCATCGACGACGCTGAGGTGCCGATGAACCGCGCCGAGCGCCGGGCCAAGGGGCGCGGCAAGAGCCTCGCTCAGCTCCCCGGCGCGCGGGGCAAGGTGACCGGAGGCCACGGCCCTGCTCACGTGCAGCGCAACTGGGCCAACCGCCGCACCGGCTGAGCGCCGGGCCCCGGCCGGCCGGACGCTCCACAGTAGACGCAAAAAGCGGCCGGGGACCGCCCGCGTCAGTCTGCCGCTGCGGCACGCAACGGGCCAGGGGCCGGGTGCCCGTCGAGCGTGGTCGGGTCGATGCTCCACGCGGCCGCCACCCGCAGCACGTCGGCCTCCTCGACCAGGATGTCCGTCTGGTCGTCGATGGTCGGCGGAAGTCCGGCCTCGCGTTCGGCGGCGTCCGGCTCACCACGCCAGTCGAGCAGCTCACCTTCGCGCCCCAGATGGTCGAAGGAGCGCAGCAGCGTACCGCCGCGAGCCCGCTGCCATCGGTGCCGCTGCAACGAACGGTCGGTGGCGAAGTACTGGACCTCGGTGTCCAGCGCCGCGGACAGGCCCTGGACGTCCACAGTGGAGTCGGGCCGGGCGAACCACCGTCCCACGGCGAGCACCCAGGCGGTGTCCCCCGCGCCGGGCAGCGGCGGAGTGAGCATCACCCGGTCGTCGGTGAAGTAGGCGAGGTCGATCCCGGTACGCCACGTCACCGGACCGAGATCCTGCAGGCCGAGCAGCGCGCCGACCAGTTGTGGCTCATCGCCGCGGACCGCGAGCCACGCCTGCTTGCCGCCGAACCCGACCATCGGCTCAGCCGCGTCGCCGCTCGCCTCGGGCGTCATGCACCGACCGTACCCAAGGGTCACGACATGCGTACGCTACTGCACCCGGAACGGCCGCTCCGGGCGGTCGTGAACGCCCTCGGTCGGACGCGGCAGCACGCGACCGCCGCCCGAGCGTTGGGGCGGCGCCGGGCCGTCGCGTCCAGCCTCGATCTCCATGCCGCGGAACACGCCCGTCTCCTCCGCCTGCATGGCGATATCGGATGCCGTCCTCGCGAGCTCGTCGGCGAGGTCGAGGGTGTTGCGGTCGATCCGCTCGCCGAGTTCGTCGATGCGACGCAGGATCATGTCCCGGCTGACGGCGAAGAACACCGATGCCCATGCGGCTGCGGCGAAGCCCACCGCGACGATCAGGTTCGCTTGGGCCGCCGAACTGGTGCCCGCCGCCGGCTGGGGCGGGCCCGCAGCCGCGTGCCAGGCGGCGACGACCACCACCGTGCTGGCGAGCGCCACGAGGATCGCGCCGAGCAGGAACGGGGTCAGGGTGATCAGCTCCCGACCGCGAGCCGATCGATCACGTGGGCCCACGACCGGCTCCCTCCGTCCCATCGACGCCAATGGGCATCGAGCCAACGAGTGACCCACCAACGCTCAATCATCGCCGATCCCTTGTCTACCAACCATCTGGGCGGATGCCCGCGATGGCCAGTGACGGCGGCTTGGTAGATCGTCGCGCTCGGACAACGGTGTGGGCAGCCAGTGCTGCCGGATCAGATGATGCGCGGTCAACTAACCGTCAGTGGCGGGTCGAGCCTCGTGGATGGAGGCCCGCCTCCGGCCGCGGCGGTGCATCAGATCCTTCTGGTACGGCTCGAGCACACGCCGGAGCACATGCTCGAGCGCGGCGCGGTCGCTCTCCGGAATCGGGGAGTCGCTGGAGAGCACATGATCGACGACGTAGGCGAGTTCGTGCATCGGTGTTTCGGCCGTCCCGTCGCCGCCGAGGCGGTCGGGATAGGCGGCACGCACCATCTCGGCGGTGCTGCGGCCGAGCAGCGGCGCCACCCGCTCCAGCGACCGCACGGTCGGTCGTTGGCTTCCGCCGAGCCAGCGGAGCACGACCGATGGGTCGAGCTCGGCATCACGGGCGAGCTGCGTCGGCGTGGCATATCCAGCCGCACGGATGGCCGAACGCAGGTATTCGATAAATTTGATCCCTCCGGCGCCCAACGTCCGATCCTGGCCCGCGGCCGCTGGATACGAACCACCGGGCTTCGTGAATTCACTCGTTCTCCCGTCGAGCGTTCGTTCCCTGCTCGCCGGCGCAACGAATTCGGACTGGTCGTGGTGCATCGAAACTTAGTCTCGGCACAGATACGGTAAGGGAGAATCGTGTCGCAGTGTCGCGCGCGGATACACCACCGGTCTTTCCCTTCGCGTACCGGGATTCGACTGCGCGCTTCGAGGCTGAGCATCGGCACACGGTCAGGGAAACGAATACGGGTCCAACCTCACCGAGGTCGACCTCCAAGCGGCGAACGCCATCGTAACGCCGATTCGTGCTGCGCGCCGGACAGGGACTGCCGGCGCCGCATACTGGGTGTTTGCTGTGAATCCCCGATACGCCACCAACAACGCGGACCACCTGCCAGTGGTGCGGGAGAGGGGATTCGAACCCCTATGCCCGAGGGCAACGGGACCTAAGCCCGTCGCGTCTGCCATTCCGCCACTCCCGCGCGCCACGAAGTCTACGGGCTCTGCGCACGTGGGCCCGCACGGCCGCCCGCCTCAGTCGAGGCCGAGATCGCGGCGCAGCTTGGCGACGTGGCCGGTGGCCTTGACGTTGTAGAAGGCGTTCTCGATGCGTCCATCAGGGCCGATCACGAAGGTCGATCGAATGACGCCGGTTACGGTGCGGCCGTAGTTCGTCTTGGCACCGTACGCGCCGTAGGCGGTCAGCACGCCGCGGTCCGGGTCCGAGACCAGCGGAAAGTTGAGGTGCTCACGAGCCCGGAATGAGGCGAGTTTCGCGGGCGGATCGGGGGAAATGCCCACGACCGTCAGGCCGCGCGCCGCGAGGGACTGCAATGAGTCGCGGAAGTCGCACGCCTGCGTCGTGCAGCCGGGCGTCAGAGCGGCCGGGTAGGCATAGAGGATGACCCGCTTGCCCTTCAGATCCGCCAAGCGCAGCGTCCCGCCGTCGTCAGTACTGAGAGTGAACGCGGGCGCTGGGTCGCCGGGGCTCAGACGGACCGGTTCGGCGGGAGTCGTCATGCCCGCACCCTACAGCGTGGTCTGCACCGCGCGGTCGGGTCAGCCGAGGGCGGCGAGGATGGCCGCGGACGTGGGCTGAGCCAGGCGCCGGCCATTGACGAAGATTGCGGGGGAATTGACGACCCCGCGTGCGGCAGCCGCCGCATCTCCCGCCTCGACCCATTCCCGGTAGTGCTGATCGCGCACACAAGCCGCGAACGACGGTCGGATGAGCAGGGCCTGTCCAGCGACGTCGATGAGCTGGTCGTCGGAGAGCCCGGCGCTGCCGGCGGCGGGCTGGTTGGCGAAGAGCACGTCGGCGTACTGGCGCAGCTTGCCGTCGTCGGCGGCGCAGGCGAGGGCGTTGGCGGCACGGGTCGAGTACCCCGCGGGGTCCGTGCGGCCATCGAGGAGGCCGAGCGGGTGCCAGACGAGCCGGATGCGGTTCTGCGCCACGAGCTGGTCCAGCATGGGCCGCGTCTGCCGGTCGACGGTTCGGCACTGCGTGCACATCGGGTCGTAGTACACCTCGACGGTCGCCCGGCCACTGCCCGCGACCGTGATCCCTGCCTTCGCCCCGCCGTCATCGCTGACGCCGGCCGGGGTGGCCAGCGTGTGCGGGGCGGGCATCCGTGCCTCGTACCAGAGGATGTAGCCCGACAAGCCGATGATGGTGAGCGTGATGAGACTCACCCACAGGATGGGGGAGTAGCGCAGCGCGTCGGGTCCGGGCCCGCGCCGCCAACGCCGCGGCGGGTGGGCGGCCGCCCGTGCGGCGGCCAAGCGACCGGCGGCTCCTGTTGGATCCGGCCTGCCGCTGCCGGGCTGGTCGTCGCCGGACGGCGGGTTGACGGGCCAGCGCTTGGTGTTCGTCGTCATCCGGCCATACCGTACCGAGGCCGCTTGCGCCCGGCGGATTTATGCACGGGATTAGAGATCTCACTGCCTCACCTCCGGGCGAGGTGGCCACAGCCAATCTGAGCGCGGCGGGGTGCATGATGGCCGGGTGACCTCGAGACCACGCCCCGGCCGCGAGACGCCGCTCGGCGGCCGCCGTGCGCTCCGCCCTGGTCGCCACGATCTCCCCGCGGACATCGGGGCCTGCCGCACGGTCGTCTCGGATGACCTTGAACCCGTAGCCCCGTCGAGCCGTACGGGCAGGGTGGACAGAGCAGAATCGGCGACGCCCGGACCATCGCCGTGGGCGCGGGCGGCGAACCTGAGGAGCGTGCGTACGGACAGCAGCACCGGGCCCAGGAAGTCGGGCAGAGGCCAGCCCGCCGTGATCCGTACGGCCTGGCGTCGCCGCGGCGTCCAGGCAGTGCTCGGCGTGGTTGTCGGGCTGCTCGCGCTGCTCGCCGGGCCGGCCACGCCGGCCAGCGCACACGCGGCTCTGGTCACGAGCAGCCCGCAGGCCAACGACGTCCTCCAGGATGCGCCGAAGCAGGTGGTGCTGACCTTCACCGAGAACGTGAACCCCGTCGCGGGCAAGATCAAGGTGATCGCGCCCGACGGCAAGCGCGTGGACCGTAACGAGGCCCGGCAGTCCGGCGACCAGTTGATCATCCCGCTCGGGGACGTGACCCAGATCGGCACCTACCTGGTCAGCTTCCGGGTCATCTCGGCCGACAGCCACCCCGTGGGGGGCGCGTTCAGCTTCTCGTACAAAGAGGTCTCGCCGGGCGGGCCACCCAGCGACGTGGGCTCGAACGTCGGGGCGCCGGGAGTCGTGCAGGGCCTGCTGCCGGTCGCCCGTGGGGCCGGGTACCTCGGGCTCATCCTGCTCGTCGGCTCGGCGCTGGTGCTGACCCTGCTCTGGCCCAGGCGACTGGACCGGGGCGGCCCGCTGAAGGTGGCCTACCTCGGCGCCGGGCTGGCGGCTCTCGGCACGCTGTTTGAGATGGCGCTGGACGTCCCGTACGTCTCGGGCACGCTCAGTGGGATCACCGGCGACGACGTCCGGGAGGTGCTCTCCAGCCAGTACGGGGCCGCGCACACGACCCGCCTCGGCGTCCTCGCCGCTTCCGTCATCCTGGTCCGGGCCGTCGCCCGGGGCCGGGGCACGCGCGCGGACCGGGCGCTGCTCGCCGTGCTGGGCGTGGTCGGCGCGGCCACCTGGTCGATCTCCGGCCACCCCACCGCCACGGCGGTCCCGACCGTGAGCGTTGCCGCCGACATGATCCACATCGCCTCGATGAGCATCTGGCTCGGCGGTCTCGCCATGCTCGTGCTGTTCCTGCTGCCCCGGGCGAACGCCACCGAGCTGAGCGCGATCGTGCCGATCTGGTCCCGCTGGGCCGGGTACGCCGTCTCCGCCCTGCTGCTCACCGGGCTGGCCCAGGCGCTGCTCCAGTTCGGCAGCATCCACGCCCTGATCGCCACGGCATACGGATGGCTGCTGCTGGCGAAGGTCGGACTCGTCGGCGTGGTGCTGGCTGTCGCTGCCTTCTCCCGCCGGATGGTCGCGGCCTTCACCCCAGCGGGAGGCAGCCTGCCGCCCCACACGGAGGCGGACGCTGACCGAGCCGCGCAGGCCGAGCCCGAGGAGACCAACGACGAGACCAGCGATGAGGCACCGGAGGCCGATCCGGGCCCCGCGACGCGGGTGGCGCCGCGCGGGCCGGCGAGCAGACTGCGCCGGCTGGTGCTGATCGAGGCCATCGTGGCGCTGACCGTCATCGGCGTCACCTCGGTGCTGGTCCAGCTCACGCCGGGCCGCTCCGCCGCGACGAGCGCGCCGGGCCTGCAGAGCGCGACCCTGATCGACCCGGGCGGGAAGTTCGTGCTCAGCGTCGACCTCTCGCCGGCCCGGATCGGCGCCAACGACATTCACCTCTACGCCACGACGTCGGACGGTCGTCCCCAGACCGTCGTGGAGTGGAACGTCACCGCGTCGAATCAGGCTCAGGGCGTGGAGGGCGTGCAGGCCGCGATCCTGCCGATCACCCCTGATCACGCGATCGGACAGATCACCCTGCCCTCAGCCGGAACCTGGCGCTTCACGTTCACGCTGCGCCTGGACGAGACCACGAACGGGATCGTCGCGACCGATCTGGCGGTAAGCAACTGACAGTTTTCGGTGAGATCCAACTCGTCGACAGGTCGTTAGCTGGGTAACACCCCTTGCTCCGAGGCCCCGGGCGCGTTACGGCGTCCAGGGCTTCGCCGACGTGGGGGTGATCATGAGGGTTCTGCTGCGGGTGCTGGCTGGCCTCATCCTGGTCGCGAGTGGGGTGCTCGCCCTCGCGGGCGGCATCGCGGCGTGGGCGATCGGCAGCCTGCGATCCTCCTCGACGGTCGACGGGGGAGCGGCGGCGTTCACCGCGACGCTGGCCCCGGTGCACACGGACGGGTACGCGATCGTGGTGCCGGACATCTCGGGGGTGCTGGCCCGGCACGGCGCCGGCCGCGAACTCGGCGACGGCCGGTTGACCATCACCGTACGGTCCGAATCGCTCACTCCCGCCGATGTGGTCGTCGTCGCGCTCGCACCCGCCGGCGACGCCATGCGCTACCTGTCCGGCATCGCACACAGCGAGGTGACGAGCGTCGGGTGGGCCACCGGTGACCAGCCCGTCGAGTCCGACGACCGGCCCGGCGGGGCACCGCCCGGGCCGCCGCCCTGGGAGACCGCCGAGCCCCAGCCCGGGACTGCCCCGGTCGGCGGTCGGCTCGTCACGGTCGCCCTGGACGTGCCGACGTCCGATCCGGTGACGCTCGTGGTGCGCCGGTGGGACAACGCGGCGGGTCTCACCGCGGACATCACGGTCGGGTTCGTCCCAGCGTCCTGGGGTGCGGCGACCGCGGTCCTGTTCCTCGCCGGGGCGCTCGGCACGGTTGCGGGGGTGGCCGTGCTCGTGCTGCGTCGACCGTGGATCGACCAGCATCACCGGTTGCTGGACCTCAGCGACGAGCTTCCGGTACGGACACCGGTGCCCGACGAGGGCAGCCGACCACGCGTACCGCCACGTCGCTGGCGGGCGGAAGCGGAGCCGTCGCGCCACTGGCGCGACGAGCCCGTGGCGGGCGAGCTGGTCGCGGCCGTACGCTCGCCATCCCCGTACGTCGACACCGCGACCTGAGGTCTGTCCTACGTGGACGGCGCCAGGAAGTGCTTGTTCCGGCGGGCCGCCCGGGCCTCGGCGCGGGTGAGCGCGGCGCGGTCGAGCAGCTCCTGGTCGGCGGTGCCGCGATCGGCATCGATGGGGACGGTGACGAGCAGCAGCAGCATGAGCCACACGAGCCAGTTGGCGAAGACCAGGTTGGCCAGGCCCGTCGCCGCGTGCGACACGAAGCTGATGGCGACCACCGGGTAGGTCACCAGCGCCACGACCGCGAGCGCGATCGGGTGACGCAGCCCCGAACGCACCGCCGGCTTGCCGGGGGCCAGCCCGGTGTCGGCGATCGCGAGCAGCGCGGGGACCCACCAGAAGATGTGGTGCACCCAGGTGACCGGGCTGATCAGGCTCGCCACGATGCCGGCCAGGGCCATGCCGGTGAGCTCATCGCCCGCGAGCGCGGCCCGGCGGGCACGCCAGAGGCCGTAGATCGCGACCGGGGCGCTGAGCGCGATCCACAGCCATCGCGGGTACGGGTCGGGCTGGTAGACGCGGGCGAGCACGCCGCTGATCGACTGGTTGGTGAAGTACCACAGGTGCCCGACGCCCTCCCCGTCCCAGATCGTGCTGGTCCAGAACCGCGTCGAGTCGTGGGGTGCCGCGACGTGGGCGAGCAGGGTCGCCAGCGCCGTCGTGGCGGTGGCGACAACCGTGGCGCGCCAGCGTCTGGTCAACAGAAGGTAGACGATGAACAGCCCCGGGATCAGCTTGATCGCCGTGGCCAGGCCGATCCCGACCCCGAGGAACCGGCTGCGGCGGGGGGCGAGCACGGCCAGGTCGAGAACGATCAGCGCCCAGAGCAGCGGGTTGATCTGGCCGAAGTCGAAGCCGATCCAGACCGCGCCCACGCCCGCGGTCATGGGCAGCGCGATCGCGAACAGCGCCAGTCGCGACCATCCGTGTCGCCGGGCCACGGCCCGGGTGAGCCACCAGACCGTCAGGGCCAGGCACACCACGCTCACCACGATGTAGCCCCAGATCGCGGCCGGCTTCGAGGCGTAGGCGAGCGGCCGCAGGAGGAACGCGCCGACGGGTGGGTAGGTGAAGCCGAGTTGGCCCTGGAACGGGTCCGGCTGCGAGTAGTCGTAGAGCGGGTGGCCGTCCGCCCACCACCGCACCGCGCTGCGGTAGACCATGAGGTCGAAAAACCCGTTCTCCAGCCGTACGTGCACGAGAACGAAGACCAGTGCGGCCGCCGATGCGGCGAGGCCGGCGACGGGAGCCAGCCACCGCGGTGGCCAGGCCATGGGCCCGTCCGAGCGCGGCGCGTCGCTGCTCAATGCGAACTCCTTTCGTCTTAACGTCTCTCGACAGCGCATTGGGGGCGGCGGCCACGGCCGGACTGCCTCACGGTAACGGGTCGCGCCGGGGCACGGCGTCTAGGGTGGAGCCTGCGAGACGGCGGCGAAGGGGCAGCGCGTGAACGATCACCTGGTGTGGGTCGACTGCGAGATGACGGGTCTGGATGTCGACCGCGACATCCTCATCGAGGTCGCTGCGCTGGTGACCGACTCGGACCTCACCGTGCTCGGCACGGGTGTCGACGTGGTCATCCATGCCGACGACGCGGCACTGGAGTCGATGGTCGAGGTCGTGCGCGAGATGCACGACAAGTCCGGGCTCACCGACGCGGTCCGTGCATCGACGGTCACCGTGGACCAGGCCGAGCAGATGATCATGGACTACATCAAGATCTACATCGCGGAGCCGCGGACGGCTCCGCTGTGCGGGAACTCGATCGCGACCGACCGTGGCTTCCTGGCCCGGCAGATGCCGCTCTTCGACCAGTACCTGCACTACCGGATGATCGACGTGTCCTCGATCAAGGAGCTGTGCCGGCGCTGGTACCCCCGGGCGTACTTCGGCCAGCCCGCCAAGGGTCTGGCGCACCGTGCGCTCGCCGACATCCAGGAGAGCATCCGCGAGTTGGAGTACTACCGGCGTACCGTCTTCGTCCCGCCACCGGGGCCGGACGTCGAGGCCGCCAAGGCGATCGCCGCCGAGATCACGGCGCGGCGCCCCACCGGGGCCTGAGGCGGACAGGAGCGAACCATCATTGGGGTGCCTGACCGGATTTGAACCGGCGACATCCGGGACCACAACCCGGCGCTCTGCCAGCTGAGCTACAGGCACCATCACGCGCAACAGCGCCCGACCATGATACCGACCAGCCATGCCGGCCCGACCACCGGGTTTCGCGACCAGGGGTGGCCCTACGCCGTCGCCGAGGCCGTCGCGGCGGCCGTCGGGGGACCGTACGGGATCGCGCTGCCCTTGACGTACTCGGTCCACGGGATGTCCCAGTCGGTGAACCCGTCGCCCCACACGAGCTTCTCCTCGGTGCCCCGCACGACCACCGGGGTGCCGACCGTCACGGTGTCGTAGACCCACTGGGCGTTGGCGGTCGAGATGTTGACGCACCCGTGCGAGATGTTCGTGTGCCCCTGCTGCGCCACCGACCAGGGTGCCGCGTGGATGAACTGGCCGCTGGTCGTCAGTTGCTCGGCGAACTTGACGTCGACGACGTAACCGCCCAGGCCGTCCTCACGACGCGTGTCGAAGTGGTACGTGGGATTCCGGCTCATGATCAACATCGTGCCGCTCACGGACGGGGTGCTCGGCTTGCCGAGACTGACCGGGAACGTCTTGACCACGTCCCCGTTCACCGTGAACGTCATCTGCTTGGTCGCGTTGTCGATGGTGATGATCTGCGCGTCGCCGATGGTGAAGTCGAGCGTGAGGTCGTTGCGGCCATAGACGCCCTGCACTCCCCAGGGCATCCCGCCGAGCGCGATGCGGGCGTGGACCTTCGTGCCCGGCTGCCAGTACTCCTTCGGCCGGTAGTGGATCTCGCTGCCCGGGTTGTGGTAGCTGCTGGAGATCCAGTTCCAGGCCCCCTCCTGCGCTGGACTTGAGGTGACGAAGAGCCGGCGCTGGATCGCCGCGCGCTGGCTCTCGGGCACGTCCACGCCGAAGCGGATGATGATCGGCATCCCGACGCCGTAGGTGATGTTGTCGCCGTTGAAGCTTTGGACCCGGGCGGTCTGCGCGGGCTGTCCCATGGTGGTGAAGGTCGTCGCCGCCTGGGCGGAGCTGCCGTCGGACTTGGTCGCCTTGATCGTGGCCGTGTACTTCGTCGCGTACTTGAGCTGCTTGTCCGGTAGCCAGGACGATCCGTCCTCGCGCATCGCGCCGGCGATCGTGTTGCCGTTCGCGTCGGCGAGCGTCACGTCGGCGGTCGAGGTGCCCTGCAAGGTGAACTCCAGCTCCGTGGAGGTCACCACGTCCTGCGCACCGTCGACTGGGGCGACGATCGTGACCTTCGGCGGATCGGAGGTCTCACCGGGGGCGCGCCACGCCGCTCCACCGCTGCATGCCCCGGCCGCCAGGCCCAACGCCGCGATGACGCAGCCGGCGGCCACCACCCGCCCCGGCCGCGGTGTCCGACGGAGGGCCCGGAAGGGACGAAGCGTACGCATGGGGCCTATCCTTGCTCGCCCAGGCAAGGTTGCCCACGGGTGAGCAAGGGCACCTTGCCATCACCTAGGAGATGGCAAGGTGCCCCTGCTAACACAGGGTCAGTTGGTCGGGCGGGCCGCGGGTGCGGCCGACGTCTGGCTGGTTGCTGGCGCCGGGGCCGGCGCGGCGGGCGGGGCCCCGGTGACGTTGTCCACGGCCGACGCGTTGGCGAGCTCCGGCGGCACCGGCAGCGCCGAGCCGGTGATGTACTGCGACCACGGCAGGTCCCAGGCGGTCCAGCCGTTGCCGTGGGCCAGGGTCCGCTCGGTGCCCTTGACGATGATCGGGTCGCCGACGTGGGACAGGTCGAAGAGCCACTTCGCGTTCGTCGGCGAGAGGTTCACGCAGCCGTGCGACACGTTGGTGTGCCCCTGCGATCCGACCGACCACGGCGCGGAGTGGACGAACTCGCCGCCCCAGGTCAACCGCATCGCCCACTGGATGTTGATGACGTACCCGCCGTTGGGCTCGCCGCGGGTGTCGAACACGGTGGTGGGCTCGTGGCTCATGGTCACCATGAAGCCTGACGACGACGGGGTGCTGGGCTTGCCGAGGCTCACCGGCATGGTCCGGGCGAGCTTGTCGTTGAGGTAGACCTGCATCTGCTTGGCCTTGTTGTCGACGTACATGAATACCTTGTCGCCCACCGTCACCGTGGCCTCGCGATCGGCGTCACCGAACTGCCCGTTGCCCATCGGCACGCCCTTCAGTGCCGACCGTACGTTGATCTTCGTGCCCGGCTTCCAATAGTTCGGAGCGCGGTAGAGGATCTCGCGCGGGCTGGCCCAGGACCAGACGCCGGGCTGCTGCGGGTCGGTGGTGACGAACAACCGCTTCTGCACCTCTGCCCGTGCGTCGGCGGGGATGTCGTGGCCGAACTGCACCACGATCGGCATCGCCACGCCGACCGTCTGCCCGTCAAAGGCGTAGAGGCCTGTGTCCACGCTCGAGCGCGGTGCCGGCATCGTGGTGAAGCTCGTGGTCTGCGCCAGGTCGCGGCCGTCCGCGGACTTCGCGCTCACGGTCGCCTCGTAGCTGGCGCTGTACGCGAGCGGGGCATCGGGCACCCACGCGCTGCCGTCGGCCCGCAGCCGTCCCGGCAGTTCCTGCGTCGTGCCGGAACGGACCAGCCGTACGTGCACAAGATCAGCGTTGGCGAGGTTCACCCCGATCTCGGTGGAGATCGGTTGCTGCGCCGCGCCACTGCCCGGGGTGATGGCGAGGGAGGCCGCCTGCTGCGCCGGCGCGGCGGCTGCGGCGCTCTGGTCCAGTGGTGAGATGGCGCCGGGGTGGGCGCTGCAACCGACCAACCCCAGCCCGACGAGCGCCGCGACCAAGGCCGCGGACAGGGTACGGGCGCCGAGAGTCCGTGCGCGGACAACGATCCGAGGCATGAGGCTCATCGTTGTCGCGTGCGCCGGGACCGTTCAGGCGGTTCGGCAAACCGGACCCGTATGGGTGGGCTCCGCCGTCCGGACTACGCCTGTGCCGGCACCGCACGGGCGCGGACCCAGCCGGTTGCCTTCCGCTCGGCGACGAACGAGAGCACCGGGACGGTCCCGGCCAGCAGCAGCAGGATGGTGCGGGGGAACGACCACTTGGCACGCACCGCCAGATCGAAGGCGGTCACGAGATAAACCATGTACATGAAGCCATGGGTCGTTCCCACCACCGCCACGAGGGTGGGCTGGCCCCACACGTACTTCAGCGGCATCGCCACCAGCACCAGCACCAGCAGCAGCACACCGGTCACGTAGGCCATCACCCGGTACCGGATCAGCGAGGCGTTCACGCGTCAATCTCCTTTGCGGTCATGCCGGGGTAGTCGGCCGGCGTGGCGTGCGGGTGCGCGTTGAGCCAGGCCAGGTAGTGGTTGTAGGCGGCGAGTTGCGGGTCGTCGGCGTCGTCGTAGGCGGCCTCGTTGCGCGGGCGGCGCCGTGCGGGCGTGGCCGGCGCCGGCTCGACCGCCGCCATGGCGTCGTCGGTCGGCTCCGGCTCGCCCGCCGCCTTGCGCATCTCGACGATCCAGACCCACACCACGAACGCGGCGAAGACCGGCCACTCCACGGCGTAGCCGAACGAGAGCAGGTTGCCCGCCGCGGCCCGGGTGATCTGCCACCAGCCCAGGGCGAGGAAACCGGTGACGAGCACGAGCACGCCGAAGTGCGTCGCTACCCATCCCGGCGTCAACAGCACGCTGGGCCGTCCACGGCTCTGCCCCGCCCGCGCCACACCGGCGAGCCTACTCACCGTTGCCGGCCGCTTCCTGTCGCGCTCGGCACACCCGGGCTCGCGCCCCATCCGTGGCACGCCGGGGAGCACCCCGGCCCGTACCATTCCCCACGTGCATGCTCTCGACGGCGCGGGACGCCACACCCCGACCACGTCCAGCCACTGGGTCGAGCAGTTGCGGGTACCGGCTCTGTCCGCGGGCACCTACTCGCTTCCGGCCGGGGGGACCGACCCGCAGCGGCCACACACGGAGGACGAGATCTACGTGTGCACGGGTGGGCGGGCGAGCTTGTGGACACCGACCGGACGCATGGCGATGGGCCCCGGCGACGTGGCGTTCGTGGCCGCCGGCGAAGAGCATCGCTTCGTCGATATCGTCGAGGACTTCACCGTGTTCGTGATCTTCGGCCCCGCCGAGGATGCCGCGGGGTCAGGTTGACGATCGGCTGACCAGCGTCCCCAGTGGACGGTGTGCCGTGTGGTTAGGAGAGCTCGACCCAGCGTGGCCAGGCCGGGCGGTCGGGAGAGCGCATCGCCTCCAGCACGATCTGCTCCACTTGAACCGGGTCGAGCAGATGGTCGTCGTCGGCTCCCGGGGGTACGGCGAACCAGGCGTTGGCGCCGTCACTGAGATAGACGCCGACCGGACGCCGCCGCCCCGTGCGTACCGCGATCGTGCCCCAGTGCCGATGGACCAGGACGGTCTCGTCGGGGCCCATCTGCCGCAGCCAGCCCTGGACCGTCGCGGTGTCGGCCAGCCGGACCTGTTCGCCGCCGGGCTCCGGCGCGCTGCGCGGAGTCACGCGCTCCGCGACGTCCAGCCTGGTCTGAGACCGGGCGGCCTCGGCTCCGGCTTTCCTGACGCGCTCGAACAGACCCATCTCGAACCCCTCGGTACATCGCAGGACACCCTTGGCAGGCCAACGGCACCGGATCCTAGCGGGCACCGCCGCACCGGCCGCCACCTGGCACGCCGACCGGGACGTACTCTGCGCGGATGGACTGGCGGGAGTGGCACGACCAGTACGACCAGCCCGGCTCTGCGCTGCAACGGCGTCTCGAGTCCGTACAGCGGCGGATCCACGTCGCCCTGGACGACGCTCCCCCCGGCGCGCTGCGGGTGATCAGCGTCTGTGCGGGGCAGGGGCGCGACCTGCTCGGCGTCCTGCCTGAGCACCGGCGCCGC
The DNA here is from genome assembly GCA_036557785.1 of Micromonosporaceae bacterium. Taxonomy (GTDB): domain Bacteria; phylum Actinomycetota; class Actinomycetes; order Mycobacteriales; family Micromonosporaceae; genus DATBGZ01. The sequence continues at coordinate 37,907 of DATBGZ010000030.1, read as the reverse complement.
GATGAGGTACACGCCCGGCTCGTCGAGTTGGACGAGCACAACGCGACGGTCGCACGGCGGGCCGCGCAGGACTACGGGCTGACCCAGGTCGAGGTCATCGCCGCCGACGCGGCCCTCACCGACGTCTATCTCGGCATGGTCCCCGCGGACCTCGTGCTGCTGTGCGGAGTCTTCGGCAACATCGCGGCAGCGGACATCGCGACGACCATCGCCACCTGCCCGCAGCTCTGCGCCACCGGTGCGACGGTCGTGTGGACCCGCCACCGCCGGGACCCGGACATGTTCGTCAAGGCCTGCGAGTGGTTCGAGGCCGGTGGCTTTGAACGCGTCTGGCTCAGTGATCCGTCGATCCCCAACGGCGTCGGGGTACACCACTTCGCCGGGGCGTCGCGCCCGCTGGTTCCGGGTCAGCGCATGTTCCGCTTCATCCGCGGCGACGATCGCCCGAGCGACGTCTGACGCCCGACTCCCGCGAAAGCCGAGATGCTCCCGGTCTGCCTCGTCAGGGCTTGACGGGGGCAGGGGTCGCGACGGTGACGGTGAGGTCGCCGCCGACGGCGTCCACGGTGGCCGTCGAGCCCGGTGGCAGTTCGCCGGCGAGCAGCATGTTCGACAGCGTGTTGTCCACGTCGCGCTGGATCTCCCGACGCATCGGACGGGCACCGAACTCCGGCTGGTAGCCGCGCTCGGCGATCCAGTCGATGGCGGCGGGGGTGAACTCGATCGTGACGTCCTGAGCGTGCAGGCGCCGGCGGGTCTGCTCCAGCAGCAGCTCGACGATCTGGCGCAGGCTGTCGCGCTCGAGTCGCCGGAAGGTGATGATCGCGTCGATGCGGTTGAGGAACTCCGGCCGGAACACCTCCCGCAGGTCGTGCAGCAGCGCGTCGGAGAGGCCCGCCTCCGGCTCGGTGAGCTCACCGCCGAAGCCGATCACCTGGCGTCCCTGGCCGATGACATCCGAGCCGACGTTGCTGGTCATGATGAGCACCGCGTTGCGGAACGACACGGTCCGGCCCTGGCTGTCGGTGAGCCGGCCGTCCTCGAGCACCTGCAACAGGATGTTGAACACGTCCGGGTGAGCCTTCTCGATCTCGTCGAGGAGGATCACCGCGTAGGGCCGCCGTCGCACGGTCTCGGTCAGTTGCCCCGCCTCCTGGTAGCCGACGTACCCCGGTGGCGCGCCGACGAGCCGCGAGACGGTATGGCCCTCGGAATATTCGGACATGTCCAGCCGTACCATGCGGTCCTCGTCGCCGAAGAGGCTCTCCGCGAGGGCCCGGGCGAGTTCGGTCTTGCCGACGCCGGTCGGGCCGAGGAACAGGAAGCTGCCCACGGGCCGGTTCGGGTCCGAGAGCCCGGCTCGGGAACGCCGTACGGCCTCGGCCACCGCGCCGACCGCCTCGTCCTGGCCGATCACCCGACGGCGCAGATGCGCCTCCAGGTTCACCAGCCGATCGCGCTCCTCCTCGGTGATCTGGGCGACCGGAATGCCGGTGGCTCGGGAGACGACCTCCGCGATCTCCGCCACGCCCACCACCGGGACGCCGTCGCCGGCGCGGTCGCTCGACTGGTCCAGACGGGACCGTACGGAGGAGATCTGGTCGCGCAGCGCCGTGGCCCGTTCGTACTGCTCGTCCGCGACCGCCTGTTCCTTGTCCCGGAGCATGGAGTCGAGCCGCTGCTCGATCTCGCGCCGCCCCGCCTCCGGCGTTCCCACCCGCAGCCGGGCCCGCGCTCCGGCGAGGTCGACCAGGTCGATCGCCTTGTCCGGCAGGAACCGGTCGGCGATGTACCGGTCTGACATCTCGGCCGCCGCGACCAGCGCCTCGTCGGTGAAGCGGACCTGGTGGTGCGCCTCGTAACCGTCGCGCAGCCCGCGCAGGATCGCCACCGTATCGTCCACGGTGGGCTCGGGCACGAGGATCGGCTGGAACCGGCGGGCCAGGGCTCCGTCCTTCTCGATGGTCCGCCGGTATTCGTCCACTGTGGTCGCTCCGATGACGTGCACGTCGCCGCGCGCGAGCGCGGGCTTGAGCAGGTTGCTCGCGTCCATCCCGCCATCCGAGCCCCCGGCCCCGGCGCCGACGAGCGTGTGCACCTCATCGAGGAATATGACCAGCTCACTGCTGTGCGCGCGGACCTCGTCCAGCACCTTCTTGACGCGCTCCTCGAAGTCACCGCGGTAGCGGGTGCCGGCGACCAGGCCGGCGAGGTCGAGCTGGATCACCCGTTTGCCCTGCAGGGTGGCGGGCACCTCGCCCTCGACGATCCGCTCCGCGATCCCCTCGACGATCGCGGTCTTGCCGACGCCCGCCTCGCCGATCAGCACCGGGTTGTTCTTGGTCCGCCGGGAGAGCACCTCCACGGCCTGCTCGATCTCCTCCTCGCGCCCGACCACGGGTTCGAGCTTGCCGTCGCGGGCCATCGCGGTCAGGTCATGGCCGTACTGGTCCAGGGCGGACGTCCCCGTGGCGCCCTTCGCACCCGGCCCGGCCGGGCTCGGCGCGCCGGCCTCCTTGGCCCGCTGCAGCGAGTCCGCGTCCACGCGGGCACGGCCGAGCATGCGTCCCGCGGGCGAGTCGGGGTTGCTGGCCAGCGCCATGAGCAGGTGCTCGGGCCCGATGTAGGAGGAGCCCGCGCCGCGCGAGATCTGGTGCGCCTGCAGCAGCGCGCGCTTGGTTCCGGGCGTGAGCGTCAAACCCTCCTCGGGCCGGCGCGGCGGCGCCCCACCCGGGCGCCGGCTCTCGCGGTTGAGCTGCGCGAGCAGGGCGTCCGGATCGCCACCCGCCTTGTAGATGAGCGAGCGCAGCGCATGGCGCTGCAGCCCCGCCCACAACAGGTGATTGGTGTCGATGTCAGCGGCGCCAAGGTCGCTGGCGCGGCGGGCCGCGTCGACGAGCAGGTCTCGCGCCTGGGCGGAGAGAAGCTTGCTGATGTCGACCCGGTAGACCGGCCGCCTGGTCTCCGGCAGCCGCAGCAACCGGGCGATCAGCTCGTCCCAGGAGGCGGGCTCCTGCCCACCGGCGGCATCGCTAGCCATGTTCCACATGGTGGTGGGCGGGGCGGGTGTGTGCGGAGTTTCGGGGACCGGCCACCCGTCGGGGGAGTAGCGTCACGCGAGGGCCGCGCGGTGACGGACTGCGGGGTGAGCCGGGTGTGCGGCCGGGGGCCAGGCTCGAGGCGGTCGATCGGGGAGCGGAGGCGCCGGTGGATAGGGCTGCGGGTGACCAGGTTGGGGCCGGTGACCAGGTCAGGGCCAAGGACGCGCTGCAGGACGAGCTACGCGTGGTCGACGAGGAGCTCGCCGGCCTGCGCGCCGAGGTGGCGCAACTGCGCGGTCAGTTCGGCGGACGCGACTCCGGCCCGATGGACCTCGCCGAGAACGCCGCCGCGATCACGGCAGCCGAGGAGCAGGAGGCGCTCATCGGGGTGCTCGAGCAGCGCCGCGCCGGCCTCCTGCGCAAGCTGGGCCTCGAGAGCTGAGCCTCGCCCTTGGGGCGCAGGCCATGCCATCGATGAGCAACTCGTAGCCGGTGACCACTCGTAGCCGGTGATCGCTCGCACCCGGTGATCGCTCGTGGCCGGTGACCATCGCGTCCCATGCCCGCCTTTGGACGGCGTTGGTGCGGTCGCCGGGGTCCAGCCAGGCGCCCGACAGATCAAGTGCGCTGGGGGTCGGTCCGGGTGTGCCGGGACGGGTTGACTGAGGCGCCCGGCATGGGCGAAGCTAGTGCAATCGATTGTGCTCACGGGCGAGGAGCGTTGGACACGTTCACGATGCGGCTCAACGGGCGGTCGCTCGAGTTGACAGCGGACGGCCAGGCCACGGTGCTGGACGTGTTACGTGGCACGCTCGGGCTGACCGGTACCCGGTTCGGCTGCGGGCTGGGCCAGTGTGGAGCCTGCTTCATCCTGATCGATGGCCGCCCGGCCCCCTCCTGTGACATGCCGGTCTGGTCGGCCGCGGAGCATGACATCACCACGGTCGATGGGCTCGACGGCGACCCCACCACGAACCGGCTGCGCGACGCGTTCCTCGCCGAGCAGGCGGCCCAATGCGGCTACTGCGTGTCCGGGATGCTGATCAGCGCGGCCGCGCTGCTCGCCGTGGATCCGCATCCGGATGAAGACGCGGTCATCGCGGCGCTGGATCGCAACCTGTGCCGGTGCGGTTCACACCGTCGGATCGTTCGCGCGGTGCTGCGCGCCGCCGCGGCCGGGGCGTGACGCGATGTCCAGCCCAGCCCCGACCACCGCGTTGCCCAAGGGACTGGCCGCCAACCCGCGCCTCGCCACCTGGGTCCGCATCACCCCGGCGGCGACCATCACCATCGCGGTCGGCAAGGTCGAGCTGGGCCAGGGCATCCGAACCGCGCTGGCTCAGATCGCCGCCGACGAACTGGGGGTCGATCTCGGGCAGATCCGGATGCTGCCCCCTAACACCGCGGACTCCCCCAACGAAGGGGTTACCGCTGGCAGCATGTCGATCGCCGACTCGGGCACGGCGCTCCGACAGGTCTGCGCACAGGTGCGCGCGCTGTTCGTCGCCGCCGCGATCGCCGAAGTGGGTCTGGATCCCGCCACCATCACAGTCCACAGTGGAGTCTTCAGTGACCGTCGGGCGCGGGCTAGCACGACTTACTGGGAGCTCGCCGACCGGGTCGACCTGGATCGGCCGGCGGACCCGTTGGCGGGTCACGGGCCGGAAACCGTACCGCGGGCCGGCGCCGAGGTCGAGCGGGTGGTCGGCACCGACGTGCCGCGACTCGACCTGCCCGACAAGGTGGCCGGGCGGCCCGCGTTCATCCACGACCGCGTCCTGCCCGGGCAACTCGCCGGCCGGGTGGTCCGACCACCCTCGCCGGCGGCAACCCTGATCGAGGTGGATACCGCGGCGGTGCGGGCGCTGCCCGGAGTGGTCCGGGTGGTCCGGGACGGTGACTTCCTCGGCGTGGTGGCCGAGGACGAGCCCGCGGCCGGGCGGGCCGCAGCGGCCTTACGCGCGGCGGCACGGTGGCACGAGGTCGAGAGCCTGCCGGTCGAGCACGATCTGGCCGCCTATCTACGGACGGGCCCACTGGACTCCTTTGTGGTGGACCAGACCGAGCCGGCCCTTGGGTCCCCCGGCCAGATTCGAGCCAGCTACAGCCGACCGTTCCTCGCTCACGCCTCGTTGGCGCCCAGCTGCGGGATCGCCCGGTGGGATGGTGAAGCGGTCGAGGTGTACAGCCACAGTCAGGGCATTTTCGCGTTGCGCAGCGCCATCGCCACCGTGCTGGGGCTGCCCGAACAGCAGGTCCGGGTGGAGCACGCGGAGGGGGCGGGGTGCTACGGGCACAACGGCGCCGATGATGCCGCCTTTGACGCGGTACTCCTGGCCCGTGCCGTTCCCGGCCACGCCGTCCGTCTACAGTGGAGTCGTGCGGACGAGCTCGCCTGGTCGCCGTTCGGGTCCGCGATGGTGGTCGACCTGGCGGCTGACCTGGACCCGGCCGGGACGGTGGCCAGTTGGTCGGCCGACATCTTCAGCCAGGGCCACTTGGCCCGGCCCGGATTCGAAGGGCGTCCCGGGCTGCTCGCCGCCGGCCACCTCGGCAACCGCATCGAGCCGGCGGCTCCAGCCGACCCACCGCTGGCCGGGGGCGCCGGGCTGGCTCGCAACGCCGTACCCATTTACGAGTTTCCGGTCCGCCGCGTGCACGGCCACCGGTTGCTCCGGACCAGCCTGCGGACCTCATCATTACGGTCCCTGGGCGCCTTCCTCAACGTCTTCGCTATCGAATCCTTTATGGACGAACTGGCGCTGGCGGCCGGTCGCGACCCGCTGGAGTTCCGGCTGGCCCACGTGCGTGACCCGCGCGCGGTCGAGGTAATCACCACGGCGGCGCGGCGTGCCGGCTGGCCCGGTCGGGTCGGCCCGGACGGTGCCGGGCAGGGCATTGTCGGGCAGGGCATCGGCCTGGCCCGGTACAAGGGCACCGGAGCGTACTGCGCGGTCGTGGCCGAGGTCGAGGCCGTGCACGACGTCCGGGTACGCCGATTGTCCATCGCGGTCGACGTGGGCCGGGTCATCAACCCTGATGGCGTGCGCAACCAGATCGAGGGTGGCGCGATCCAGGCGACCAGTTGGACGCTGAAGGAGCGGGTCCGCTTCGACCGGACCCGGATCACCAGCGTCGACTGGGAGAGCTACCCGATCCTGCGGTTCAGCGAGGTCCCCCGGGTCGAGGTCGACGTAGTCTCGCGGCCCGACCAACCATCAGTGGGGGCGGGCGAGGCCGCGCAGGGGCCAACCGCCGCCGCGATCGGCAACGCGGTGACGCGGGCGCTCGGCCTACGGATCCGCGACCTGCCGATAAGCCGGGACCGGATCATCGCGGCAATGAACGGGTGAGCCGCGCCAGGGCAGATCGGAATACTCATCAGCACATCGTGGAGGAGAGATGTCGACAGGTCAGCGCATTAGCTACGTGCCACTGGAGGACATGGACGAGCGCATGCGGGAGGAGATGTACCGCTGTGCCCGTGAAGGGACCCCACGGCCGGAGAGCTCGGCTGTACGGGCGCACGCACCCAACGCCTTCTGGGCTTTCGCCGACTCCTGGAAGTCGCTGTTCCACAGTGGAGTTTGCGACCACTCGATCAAGGATCTGTGTCGTGTCTTCATCTCCCGGACTGTGCAGTGCGAGTTCTGCGGCAACCAGCGCTCGATCAAGGCGACCACCGCGGGCCTACTTGAGCAGAAGTACGACGAGCTGCTCAACTTCGAGACCTCTGAGCAGTACGACGAGCGGCAGAAAGCGGCTCTGGCCTACGCCAAGGCGATCGCCTGGGGACTGGACACGGATGACGAGTTCTGGCAACGGCTGCACGAGCACTTCACCGAGCCGGAGCTGGTCGAGCTGGGTTGTTTCATCGCGCTGACTTTTGGTCAGCAGAGTTGGATCCGACTGCTCGGCATCGACCATCACCAGTACCTGGCGGGCACCTCGGCCGCGATGGCGCCCGGCTTCGAGAACGCCAAGGCGGCCGCGGCCACCAAGGCCGCACCAAGCTACTGGGCCGCCAAGCCCGCCTAGTGTTCCGGGTCTGACGTTGGTTGACGGCGTACGGCGTGAGGAGGATCTCGTCGGCGTTCCTTGATCCACGTGAGTGGATGGCGACTCGTTCCAGCCGTCGATGACCTGGCCGATGGCCGTCGACCGGCTCCAGCCGCCAGCGTCGCTGGTCCGAGCTCAGTAGCGGTTGGCGACGAACAGCTCCTCCGCCGGGAAGAGGGTGATCACACGCGGGCCGTCCGCGGTAACGACGACCTCTTCCTCGATCCGGGCCGCCGAGTAGCCGTCCGACGCCGGACAGTATGTCTCCAGCGCGAAGACCATGCCCTCCTTGAGCTCGATCGGATGCTCCAGCGAGTTGAGCCGGCTGATGATGGGCCGCTCGTGCAGGGCCAGACCCAGCCCGTGTCCAAACTGGAGGCCGAAGGCGGCCATCTCGTTGGCGAAGCCGAAATCCTGCGCCGCCGGCCAGAGCCGGGCGATCTCGTCCGTGCCCACCCCGGGCTTGACCAGGTCGATCGCCGCGTCGATCCACTCCCGGGCGCGGGTGTACGCGTCGTACTGGGCGGAGGTGGCTCGGCCAACCGCGAACGTGCGGTAGTAGCAGGTCCGGTATCCGTTAAATGATTGAATGATGTCGAAATAGACCTGGTCGCCCGGACGGATGACGCGATCGGTGAAGTTGTGCGGGTGCGGGCTGCACCGCTCGCCGGAGACCGCGTTGATCGCCTCCACGTCGTCGGAGCCGAGCTCATAGAGGCGCTTGTTGGCCAGCGCGACGACCTCGTTCTCCCGGATGCCCGGCTTGAGCGCCTCCACGATCGTCTGGTAGGTGCCGTCCACCATGGCTGCGGCGGTGGACAGCAGCGCGATCTCGTCCTCCGACTTGATCAGGCGGGCGTCCAGCATCACCTGCTGGCCGTCGCGGACATCCAGTCCCTGCCGCTGCAGCTCGAAGATCATCGGCGGCTCCGCCACGTCGATGCCGATAGGCATGTCGGCGACGCCGGCATCGATGAGCAGTCCTTTGATCTCCCTGACGGCCTGCTCGAAGAGTCCCGCGTCCGGAGCCACGGAGCCGCGCAGCCCGAGCATGCCGGCTCGCGAGTTCTCCGGAACCAACCAGGGCGCGTAGATCTGGTGGTGGCGGGCGGCCGAACCGAAGTCCCAGACCACCGGCTCGCTGTCCCGGGCCAGCAGCGCGTAGCGGGCCATCTTGTCGCGGGCCCACTCGCCAATCATGGTGGCCGTGATGTAGCGAATGTTGTTGATGTCGAAGACGAGCAGCGCGCCGAGCTCCGAGGCGGCGAGCGCCTGTCGGGCGCATTGCAGCCGGTACTCTCGCAGTCGTCCAAAGTCGACTCTCTTCTCGAAGTCCACGCCCATCCTGCCGGGCGATGGCACAAGCGCGTTGACGGTGGCCGTCACTGTCGCTGCCACTTCCTTCAGCTGGCCGGTCCCAGTCCGTCGTCGACGTCGGCGGCTTCGGGTTTGAGGTCCAGTCCCGCGCTGGCCGCCTGCTGGTCCAGCAGGACCGCGAAGTCCTCGTCAACCCGGCCGGCGCTGATCGTGCCCTGCACCAGTTGTGCGGTCAACGCGGCCACCGGCATCGGTACACCGAGGGTCTGCGCGGCCGCCAGGCCGAGATCGAAGTCCTTACGCAACAGCACCGGAGTGAACGTCGGGGTGTAGTCGAGCTTGACAAACGCCGGTGTCTTGTAGCGACTGAATGTCGAGCCCATGACGCTGTTGTTCAGAAACTCCAGGAAGGCAGCCCGGCTCACGCCGCCCTTCTCGGCCAGCACGATGATCTCCGCCAGCGACTGAGTCACCACACCGAGCAGCAGGTTGTGGCAGATCTTGACCAGCCGCGCCACTTCGCCATCACCGACGTACGTAGCTGACCGTGCGATCCGGTTCAGCAGCGGAGCGACCCGGGCGAAGACCGCCTCCGGTCCGGAGACCACCAGGCTGAGCTTGCCGGAAGCTACCACCTTGCCGTTGCCGCTGACCGGCGCGGCGAGGAAGGCGACGCCACCATTGTTGGCGGCGGCCCGCATCTGCGCGGACGTCTCCATGGAGACGGTGGAGCAGTCGATGACCACCGAGGGAGCCGCGTCGGTGCGACTGAACAGACCGTCAGGTCCGGTCAATACCTCGGCCAGGACCGCTGAGTCGGAGACCATGGTGAATACCACGTCGCGATCCGCCAGGTCGGTGATCTGATCGGCCACCCGTACGCCGTTGGTGGTCAACGCCTCCGCCTTGCTTCGGGTCCGGTTCCAGACGGTCACGTCCAAACCGGCCCGGGCCAGTCGGTTCACCATGGCCGCACCCATCCGGCCGGTGCCGATCCAGCCGACGTCGCTCGGTGCCAGTGGTGCGTCGGTCATGTACTCTGCTTTCTGTGCAATCGATTGCTAACCGACGCTAGACGATTCGGGCCGACGGTGTCAAGGCGCGGTGACCCCGAGTTGCGCCGCCATCCAGTCCGCGGTGCGTGGTCGATGGTGCGCGGTCACATTCATGCAGCCGTGGTTGCCTTCCTCCAGCAGCAACAGCGTGGTCGTCCCGCCAGCCTCATCCGCCAACCGCCGGGCGTGCTGCCACGGGATGAGCCGATCCCGCTTACCGGTGACCACGAGCAGCGGGCATCGGATCGATCCGGCCCGCCCGGCCAGACTCAATGTGTGGGCGGCGGCGCGTGCCTGCTCCTGGTCGGCTGACCGGGACCGCACCTGGAAGGCGGCCCGGGTCAGCTCAGGCAAGGCGTCCCAGCATTCGCCGAAGTCGTACGGTCCGGCCAGGGCGACGCACGCCCTGACCCGCGGCTCGCAACTGGCCACCCGGGGTGCGTAGTAGCCACCAAGGCTGACGCCCCACAGGCCGATCCGTTCCGCGTCGACGCCCGGCAGGGCACCGACCGCGTCCAGGATCGCCGCGCCGGGCACTTCCCAATCGCCGGTGATGGGCAGGTCGTACTCGGCCTCGCCCTGTCCCGGGCCGTCCACACTGAACGTAGCCAGCCCGCGCTCGAGAAACAGCGCCTCGGTGGAACGGAACTCCTCCTTCGCCGAATCCAGACCGGGAATCAGCACCACCACCGGATGCGGTCCGGCACCGCGGGGCAACCGAAGCACGCCGACCAGTCGGCTGCCCTGGTAGGGGATCTCAGTCCGCTGGCCAGGCGGGTCCAGATGCGGCAACGCGGTGGACAGGCAACGTACCGCGTTGGCGTGGGCGAGTCGAAGCTGGTCTATGTCGTGCACGAACAGGAACTTGGCGAAGTGGAAGTAGACCGCGGCCTGCGCGTAGTGGCCGCCGGCCGAGCGGGAGCGCCCTTCGGCCAGAGCCTGTGCGCCGAGCTCCTCGTGCTCGGCGGCCACCGCGGACCAGGCCGAGCACCAGTCCTCCCATCGGGAAAGCCCCGAGGTCACCCGCTCGAAGTCCGCGACCGCGACACCGTTGGTGGTGAACCGGGGTGCCCAGTGTGAGATCGCCGAGGCGACCCGCTCATCCATCCCCGGCCTCCCTCGACGTGACCCGGATTCGCGATTCGCTTGCAATCGAGTGCATTCTGACCCGACCATAAGGTGGTGTCAATCGCACCCAAACCGCCGGCGCCGTTCAGTCAGGCCGAACTGCTCCGCCGTCGCGGCGACCTGCGCGACGCGGCCTTCGCCGCCGGAGTCGAGACCGTGCTGGCGTACGGGGCGAACCGCTTCGGCAGTTCGATCGGCTGGCTCACCACCTGGCCGGTGACCCGCGAGGCGGTGGCCATCCTGGACCGCGGCGGACCAGCCCGTCTGCTGGTCGGGTTCCCGAACCACGTGCCGCAGGCGCGTCGGTTCCTGGACGAGGCGGTACCGGGCGACGAGACCGAACCGCTGGACGCCGACCTGACCACACAGACGATGCGCGCACTGGCTCGCGGCGGTCCGGCCCGGCCGGTGGGTCTGCTGGGGCCTGTGCCGTCGGCGCTGCGCGACGCGGTCCGGTCGTGGGCCACCCGGGTGGTTGCGCTGGACACCGCGTACACGCGGATCCGGATGACCAAGTCGGCTGAGGAGCTTGCCTGGATCGACTACGCCGCTGCGCTGACCGACCAGGCCGGGCACGCACTGCTCGAGGCGGCCGGACAGGGCGCGACTGAGAGCGAGATGGTAGCGGCCGCTGAGGCAAGCTATCGGCGCTGCGGTGGCGTGCACCACATCTGCTATCTGTCCGTGACCGACATGGCGGCGCCGGATCGGTGTGTGCCGGGACAGTGGCCAACCGACCGGCGGGCGGTTCCCGGGCACGCGCTGGTCTTCGAGCTCAGCGCCGGATGGGGTCCGGACTACCCGGGTCAGCTGCTGCGCACGGCTACGGTCGGCGCTGAACCGAGCCCGCTCTACGCCCGGCTGCACACGGTGGCCGAGGCGGTGCGCGACCAGCTGCTCGGGCTGATCCGCCCGGGCGCGCACCCGGCCGACCTGATGGCCGTGCTCGATCTGGTCACCGAGGCTGGGCTGACCATTGTGGACGATCTGGTGCACGGCCTCTGCGGAGGCTACCTGCCGCCGGTGCTGCGCGGCGGCCGGCGACCCGACGGCCTGCACGCGGAGCCGCTGCGGCCCGGGATGACCCTGGTGGTACAGCCCAACATCTGCACCCCGGATCTGACCGCCGGGGTGCAGACGGGCGAGCTGGTGGCGGTCACCCAGACCGGCTGGCGGCGCATCCACCAGTTTCCGGCCGGACTTCGACAGGTCCCGTTCAGCCCTTCGGGCGTACGGTGACCAGTCCCGCCGCGCCCCGAGCAGACGCCGATGTCATCGTGATCGGAGCCGGTCACAACGCGCTGATCTGCGCCGGTTACCTGGCCGCGGCCGGCCTGGAGGTACTGGTCCTGGAGGCTCGTGACATCGTCGGCGGTGACACGGTTACCGAGGAGCTGACCCTGCCGGGCTTTCAGCACGACACATGTTCCAGCGCCCACGTCGTGCTGCAGTCCAACCCGGTCATCCGCGATGACGAGCTGGGCCTGTTGGCCCGCTACGGTCTGCGCTACGTGTGCACGGATCCGGCGTTCGTCATGCCGGTCGACGATTCCGCGGTCGTGGTGTCCCGGGATGTGGACGCCACAGCCGAGCAGTTGGCGCGATGGTCCACAGAGGATGCTGCCGCGCTTCGGGAGATGATGGCGCGCTGGCACGGCGGATTGGCTGGTGCGCATGCGCGGTACTCGGCTGGACTCCCGCCGACGGGCGAGCCGGCCGATCTGGAGTACCAGGAACTGCGCTCCTCGAGCGCCTGGGATGTCGTGCACCGCACTTTTCACCACCCGATCAGCCGGGCGTTGATGACCTGGCTGGCCTTCGCCACCATCACGCCGCCGCACCGGCCCGGCACCGGCGCGCTGCCGGCCGCCATCACAAGCGGACGGCTGCGCTTCGGCTGGGCCACCCCGATCGGCGGCTCGGGCGCGCTGCCGGCCGCCCTGCTGGCCCAGTTGGCCGACCACGGCGCCACCGTGCTCACCTCCTCGCCGGTCCGACGCATCCTGACCAGCGCCGGCCGCGCCACCGGCGTGCTGACCGAGGATGGCCGGCGCTACCTCGCCCGACGGGCGGTGGTCTCCTCGGCCCACCTCGCCGTGACAGCGTCCATGGTGGACGGTGCCGAGCCGGCCGACCTGCGACGGGCGGCAGCAAGCTGGCGGCCCGGACTCGCTCTGTTCGCGGTGCACGTCGCACTGCGGGCGGATATCTCCTACCCGACCTCGCCGGGCCCGGACCGCGCGGTGGCCGGGGCGCTTGGCACGCCGGCCGGCCTGAGCCGGCAGGTTCAGGGGTGTTTTCAAGGACTGCTCGAACGGGACGCCCCATGGTTGCTGATCGTCAATTCCACAGTGGTCGATCCCAACCGCGCCCCGAACGGTGGCGGGATCCTCAAGCTGCTCACCACAGCGCCGTCCCGGCTGGCCGGTGGGCGGGAATGGGATGAGCAGACCGCAACCGGGTACGCCGAGCATCTGCTGGAGCTGGTCAGCCGGCGGGTCCGGGGAGCCGACACCTCCTCGGTGCTCGCGACGGCCGTCGAGTCCCCGGCCCATTTGGCCCGGCGCAACCCGCACAACCTCGGCGGTTCGTGTCACGGCGGCGAGTTCGACCTGGGCAACGGCACGGTCATTCCGGGCTGGCTGGATCACCGTGGCGAGCTGGCCGGGCTCTACTACACCGGATCGACAACCCATCCGGGCGGCTCGGTCTCTGGCCGCCCTGGCCGCAACACCGCCCACCGGGTGCTGGTCGACCTGGGTATCGATCCGGCCACGGTGATGTCCACACCCTGACCGGTTGGCGAGCCGACCAGAGCTCAGCCGGCGGCTGCTGGCTTCGACGCAGTGCCGCCCAGGTACAGAGTGGCGATCTCGGGGTGGCGCATGATCTCCTCTGCCGGCCCGTCCAGCCGTACCACCCCACTGTCCATCACCACGCCGCGACTGGCGATGCCCAGGCCGAACCGGACGTTCTGCTCGACCAGCAGCACCGTTGTGCCGTCCTGGTTGAGTTGGCGGATCAGGCCGGCGACCGCTCGCAAACCCTGTGGATCCAGCCCGAGTGACGGCTCATCGAGCATGATCAGGCGCGGGCCGAGCATCAGACACCGTCCAATCTCGACCATCCGGCGCTGGCCGCCGGACAGATTGCCGGCGCGGTCGCCCTGGCGCTGACCGATCAGCGGAACCAGGTCGGCCACGGCCTGGTAGCGACGGCGCAGCAGGGCGCGGTCGCGGCGGACCAGGAAGCCACCCATGAGCACGTTCTCCCGGACCGTCATCGACGGAAAGAGCGCGTGCGACTGCGGCACGTGGGCCACGCCGAGCCGCAGTACGGCGTCCGGAGCGATGCCACCGATCGGGTGCCCGTCGAAGGTCACCGCACCGCCACGCGGGCGCAGCAGGCCACTGATTACTCTGAGCACAGTGGACTTTCCCGCGCCGTTGGGGCCGACCACGCAGGTGATCGAGCCGGCCGGGCAGCTGAGGTCCACGCCTTGCAGCACGTTGCCGCCGCCACCGTATCCGGCTACCACACCGGTCAGCGTCAGCACCTCAGTCACCTCCAGCCAGGAACGCGACCGGCGGCGCCCCAGTGTGCTGCGGTGAGTTGTCGCCCGAGCGCGGCACGGCCCTGGCCGCCGGTTCGGGCGAGGCTGCCCAGTCCTCGCCGAGGTACGCGTCGAGCACGGCTGCGTCGTTGCGGATGATGGCCGGGGTGCCCTGCGCGATAGCTCGGCCACGCGAGAAGACCACCACGTGGTCGCACAGGTCGAGCACGAACGGGATGTTGTGCTCGACCACCAGGAATGTGATGCCCTGCTGGTTGAGGTCCTTGATGATCTGGCCCATCCTGGCGACCATGCTCGGGTTGACTCCGCCGGCCGGCTCGTCGAGCAGGATCAGCCGCGGCTCCATCATGAGCACCTGAGCCAGCTCGACCAGCTTCTGCTGTCCGTAGGACAGCGAACCGGCCGGCTCGTCGGCGAAGTCAACCAGGCCGAGGTAGGAGAGCAGTTCCCGCGCCCGATCCGCCTCGTGACCGCGCACCGCGCTGGCCAGCATGGTGCGCCAGCGCGCATCCGGCAACGGCGCGACCACGTTGGCCAGCACGGTCATGCCACGGAACAAGCGGGTGACCTGGAACGTACGCCCCAGCCCGAGATGCCCGCGAGACCACGGAGGCATTCTGTCGATGCGACGCTGGTCCAACCAGATCTCGCCGGCGTCAGCGCGCATGCCGCCGGTGACCAGGTTGAACAGCGTGGTCTTTCCGGAACCGTTCGGGCCGATCAACCCGGTGGTGCTGCCTCGGGCTACGGACAGGTCGGCGTTGTCGACCGCGACTAGTCCACCGAAGCGTTTGGTGGCACCGCGGACCTCCAGCAACGTCGTCGGGCCACGGGTGGTGTCGGCCGTCGACGCGGACGACGCGCGCATCCGGACCTCAATGTGGCCGTCACTGAGCGCCGCGGCCTGATCCGTGTAGCGGACCGCGGTGGGATGGCGGCGTCGCCACCACGACGCGACGGTGGGCAGCAACCCCGCCGGGAGGAACAGCACCACCAGGACCAGGGCCACCCCGAACACCAGCACGCGCCCGTTGGCGCCGCCGTTGCTGCCATACCGGGTGGCCGCCTCGTTGCCGAACTCCACGATGAAGGCGCCGAGCACCGGGCCCCACAACGTGCCACGCCCGCCGATCAGAGCGGCGAGAACGACCATCACGCTGGCCAGAATGGCGAACGAGCCCGTCGGGTTGATGTATCCCAACAGGTAGGCGTATCCGGCGCCGGCCACGCCACTGAAGAACGCGCTGGCGCAGAAGGCGAGGTTCTTGTACCTCGTGGTGTTCACGCCGATCGCGGCCGCCTTGCCCTCGTCTTCGCGGATGGCGACCAGCCCGGTGCCGAACTTGGTGCGCCTGACCGCGGCCGAGAAGCCGAGCGTGACGAAGAGCACCAACAGGAAGAAGACGTAGAAGGGCAGGTACTGGAAGTCGTTGGACCAGAACGGTATCGGTAGCCACATCCCGTTGGAGCCGTTGGTCAGCGAGGTCCAGTTGGTGGCCACCACCTCGGTGGCGAACAGCAGCGCGATGGTGATGATGACGAATGCGTGACCACGGGTGCGCAGCACGACTGAGCCGGCCAGCAGCGCGACCACGACGGCGGCCACACCGCCCACGGGCGCGGCCAGAAACGGGTTGAGCCCGGTCCGCTCGCTGAGAATGCCGGCGGTGTAGCAGCCCAGACCGAGGAACACGCTGTGGCCCAAGGAGACGTATCCGGCGTAGCCGGAGATGATGTTCCAGCTGACCGCCTGGATGGCCAGCAACAGGGCCAGCGACATCACCAGGTGCTCGTACACGTCGTAGGGGCGGATCACCGGATAGAGCACCAACGCCGAGAGCGGGATGGCCACGACCAGTTGCCGGTTGCCCAGCCAGCGTCGACGGATGGGCGCCACGGCGGCGTCGACGCTCACGCCGTCACGTCCTCACGCAGTCGTACGCCGAACAGGCCCTGCGGACGGACCAGCAGCACCACCACGATGACCAGGTAGAACACCAGAGTCGACCAGCGCGGGAATCCGTAGGCTGAGGTCAGCGTCTCCGCCATCCCCAGCGCCGCCGCGCCGACCAGCGCACCGGGCAGGCTGCCCAGGCCGCCGAGCACGATGATGCCCAGCAGGCGCGAGATCCAGTCGTAGTGGGAGGCCGGAAAGAACGTATAGAGCACTGACATGATCGACCCGCCCACGCCCGCGGTCGCCGCGCCGACCGCGAAGGCCAGTGCGGCGGTCCCGGTCGCACTCACCCCGACCAGGGCCGCCCCGGTGGGGTTCTCGGCGGTGGCGCGGATCGCTCGCCCCGTCCAGGTGCGGGTCAGCATCAGATACAGCAGCGCCAGCACGGCGAGCGCGGCCAGGAATCCGTACACCTGTGGCTTGGGCAGGACGATAGAGCCGATCCGGAACGACTCGTCGAAGTACCGAGGCGTCACCGAACGGAACTTGTTACCAACCGTGACGTTGAGAATGCCTTCGATGGTCAGCGCCAGACCGAACGTCAGCAGCACCGACATCGAGGGCGGCGCGGCGGAGATCCGGACGAACACACCGCGGTAGAGCAGCCAGCCCAGGCCGAACATCAGCGGTGTGGTGAGCACTGACGCGAGGATCGGATCGAGTCCGTAATGGCGCCAGATCCACCAGGTCACCATGGCGACCAGGACCAGGAACGCGCCCTGGGCGACGTTGATGATCCGCATTACCCCGAAGATCAGGGTCAGGCCAGAGGCGAGCAGGGCGTAAACGCCGCCGATCAACAGTCCCAGAACCATCGCCTGAACGAGCTGCGTCACAGTCGGCGCCTCCGTGCCTCGTGGTGCCGTGTCGTGAAGTGGTGCTGCGGGGGGGAGCGGCCGGGCGGGGCCGCTCCCCCGCCGTTCTCAGTGCCAGCCAGGTTTCGGGTTGACGATATGCGTTGTGGTGGCCGAGTCGGCGGGGCCGACGATCTCGACTTTGCCGCCCTGCCACTGGGCGAGCAGGAAGTCGGACTGCGGCGCGCCGGTGGCGTCCCACTTCAATGGACCCAGGATGGTCTGCACGGTGTTCGCGTGCAACCAGTCGGCCAGGGCGGTCTG
Organism: Micromonosporaceae bacterium; assembly: GCA_036557785.1. GTDB lineage: Bacteria > Actinomycetota > Actinomycetes > Mycobacteriales > Micromonosporaceae > DATBGZ01. The sequence continues at coordinate 20,658 of DATBGZ010000030.1, read as the reverse complement.
GTCGATCTTGCCGACGGCCTCGGTGGCCGCCTGCAGCACCTGTGCCGTCGCGAACGCGTCAGCCGCGTCCTCGGCCGGGTCAGCGTTGCTGTACAGCTGCTTGTAGGTGGCCAGGAACTCCGCGTTCAACGGCGTCTTGGCGTTCTGGTCCCAGCTGACGCAGTAGAAGATGCCCTCCGTGTTGGCCAGGCCGATGCCGTCGCTGTACTGGCCGGCGTTGCTCGGCGCCGAGGTCTGGAACATGATCTTGGGTGAGTAGCCGATCTGCTTGAGCGAGCGGATCAGGCCGACCCCGTCCTCGAACACCGCACCCTGGGCGATGAGGTCAGGCTGCTTAGCGGCGATCGCGCTGGCGATGGGCTGGAAGTTGGTCGTCTCCGGCGGGTAGACGGTCGTGTAGACGGTCTGCACGCCCAGCCCCTCGAGGCCCTTCTGCATGCTCTCGATGACCGGTGACGCGAACGGGTCGTCCTGGGTCGGGTACGCCGCGGTCTTGGGCCGTTGGTCGGGCGGCAGCGAGGCGATCCAGGAGACCAGGCCGTCAGCCTGGTGCGGAGCGGTCGCCTGTTGGGCGAAGAACAGGTAGTGGAAGTTCTGGCTGAACATCTTGGGCGCGCCACCGGCCGGCTCGACATAGAGCATCTTGTTGCGCTCGGCCACCTGGGATGCCGGGAAGTTCAGCAATGAGGAGAAGGTGCCCAGCAACAGGTCCACCTTGTTCTGCGTGATCAACCGGGTGTAGTCCGAGACCACGACGTCCTGGTTGCTGGCGTCGTCGACGATGGTCAGATTGACCTGGCGACCGAGCAGTCCGCCCTTGTCGTTGACCATCTTCTGCCAGACCTTGTAGCCGCGCTGCGCCTCGCCGCCCGGTTGAGAGAAGTCGCCGGTGAGCGGTAAGGAGATGCCGATGTTCAGTGGTGCGCTCGGGGCTGGCGGGTTCGTGCTGGCCGGCTTGCCACAGCCGGTGAGGATGGTCGCTGCCGCGCCAGCGAACAGGATCGCGGTCCAGCGACGGGTGGGTCTAGGGGTTAACAGGCCAACCATGGGCCCTCCTGGGAGCGCGAATGTGTCGTGAGGGTGACGCAATCGATTGCACGTATCATCCGAGCACAGTCAGCGCGTGTCAAGGGTGCGGTCAGAGGCCCGTTCCGGGCCACCCTCTGGGTGCCGATACCGCAACCGATTGTGGCTATGCTCGCGGCAGGAGGGCGACATGACCACCAGCGCGAAGGTCCCCACGCCGGACGCCGGGTCGGGCGTAGCGTCGGTGCGGCTGGGTGTGTTCAGTCCATCGGTCGTGCTCGGGGTCGCCGCGAGCGGTGGCGCGTTGAGCCGTGCCGGTCTGCACATCGACGAAGTCCCTGCCACCTCGTCCAGCCAACAGTTCGCCGATCTGGCCGACGGTCGGCTCGACGCGGTGCTGACCAGTCCGGACAACGTGTTGGCCTATCGGGCGTCGGCGGACAACCCACTGCGCCGTCAACTCGACGTGACCATCCTGGCGGCCGTCGACCGGGGGCTGGGCCTGTCCTTGTTCGGCGCGCCCGGCATCGACAGCGCGACGCGCATGCGGGGTGGTGTGCTCGCGGTCGACGTACCGACCTCGGGGTTCGCTTTCGTGGCCTATGAGTTGCTGGCCCGGCTCGGTCTCGCGAGGGGTGTGGACTACACCGTGCGAGCGTTGGGCACCACGCCCAAGCGCGCGAGCGCCTTGTCGGCTGGCCAGTGCCAGATGACGGTGCTCAACGCCGGCAACGACCTGCGGGCCGAAGCGGCCGGATGCCCCCGGATCACCCGGGCCTGCACCCTCGGTCCCTACCTGGGCACCGTGCTGGCCACCAGCCGCGCGACCCTGGCCCGGGCGACGGACCTGATCGGCAGGCTCACCGGGGTCGTCGTCTCGACCAGCACGGCGATCCTGCGTGGCGAGCTCGCCGAACTCGCCGCTGCCGAGACGGTGCGGCGGCTCGGACTCGATCCCGCCGGAACAGGTCGGTATCTGGCCACCCTTGCCGACCCTGCCGAGGGACTCATCGGTGACGGCCGATGTGATCAGGATGCCCTGGCCACCCTGTGCCGGCTGCGCCACGTCTACGGTGATGGCGGGCCGGATCTGTCCACATTGGTCGCACCTGGCTCCGGTCTGCTGGACGAGCGATTCCTGCCCCGCAGATGACCCGGCCCGTCCCCGCCATCGCGCCATCGCGCCGGGGGCGCCTGCTCCAACTGATCGCGTTGGTGTCCACATTGGATCGATTCGCTATGCCGCCGATGATCCTGACCATGGCGCGCGACCTTGGCCTGCCGCTGGCGACGGTGGCCCAGGCCGCCGGCACCTACTTCCTCGCCTATGGCCTGATGCAGCCGGTATGGGGACTGATCGGGGCTCGGATCGGGGTGGTCCGACTCCTACGGTGGACCAGTCTGGCCGCGGCCCTGACCACCACGGCGACCGCGCTGTCCACCGGCGCAGTGTCCCTGACCCTGAGCCGGTTACTGGCCGGCGCCAGCTACGGCGCGGCGATCCCGGCGGCGCTGTACTACGTGGGATCCACCGCCGCGCCCACCCTGCGACACCGTGAGGTCACCCGGCTGATGACCGGCGTCGCGCTGGGCACCGCCGTGTCGACCGCCGGAGCGGGCCTGCTCGCGGCAGGTCTCGGATGGCGCTACGCCTTCCTGGTCACCGGCGGCGCCACAGTGCTGCTCTGGCTGGCACTTCCCGGGTTGCCTGAGCTGACCACCCGCGAGGACATCGGTCTGCTGCTACCGCTGCTCGAGGTCTGGCGCAGTACCCCGGCCCGGATCCTTCTGGTGCTCGCCGCCGCCGAGGGCGCCGTACTGCTCGGCGCGCTGACCTTCCTCCCGGCCGCCGCCGCAAGCTCCGGCAGCCCCACCTCGGTGGCCGCCGGGACGACCGCGGTCTACGGAGTGGCCGTGCTGGTCTTCGCGCCGGTGGTCGGCCGGCTGACCTACCGGGTGGGTGCGGCGCGCCTGATCGCGGCCGGCGCCACTTGCGCCGTGCTCGGCTGCACGATCGCCGCGGCCTCGGTGCGCCCGCCGGCCGTCGTGGTGGTCGCCACGCTGCTCGGCCTTTCCTGGGCGGCGATGCACTCGACGCTGCAGACCTGGGCGACCGAGGTGGTGCCGCGGGCCGGATTTACCGCGGTGAGCCTGTTCGCCGGCGCGCTCTTCGCCGGAAGCTCGGCGGCGGCGACGCTCGGAGGCGCTTTGGCAGACCGGGGCAGGTTCAGCCTCATCTTCGCGGCCGGCGCCGCGATGGCACTGCCGCTGGGGGTCTTCGGTGTGCTGAGCCGGCTGCGCTGGGAACACGCGAAGGAGCCGGCGTGAGCTCCCGGCGCCGCGAGTACCGCTCCCACCCGGTCGGGTCGGCGCACAACTACCATGCGGTGGTGCGCCAGCCAACCCTGCAGGACGTCGCCGACAGGGCCGGTGTGCACCGGGCCACCGCGTCGAGGGCTCTCAACCCGGCCACCCGCCACCTGGTCAACGGCGAGACGGCCGACCGGGTCGAACGGGTGGCCCAGTCCCTGGGTTACCGGCCCAACCCGATCGCGCGGAGCTTGAAGACCGCCCGGTCGTCCAGCATCGGCCTGGTCATTCCCGATCTGACCAACCCGCTGTTCCCGCCGATCGCCCGGGGCATCGAGGATGTCCTCGGCTCGATCGGCTACAACGCCTGGATCGTCAACACCGACAACGACCCGGTACGCGAGGCCGCCGCGGTGGAGTCCATGCGCGGGCGCAGCGTCGAGGGCTTCATCTTCGCCACCGCGCGGCTGGCTCATCCGCTGCTGGACCAGCTCGTCAGCCAGGGCTCCCCGCTGGTCCTGGTCAACCGCAGGACCGCTCGGTCAGACATCTCCTCCGTCACCGCGGATGACGCGGCGGGTGTCGCGCAAGCCATGCGGCATCTGGTGGAGCTGGGCCATAGCCGCATCGTGCACCTGGCTGGCCCGCAGGGTCTCTCTACCGGCGTCAACCGGCTGCGCGCGTTCCGCCAAGCCCTGACCGACCATGGGCTGCCGTCGGGCGCCGAGCGTACCGTGATCTGCCAGTCCTGGACCGAGGCGGCGGGCGCCGTCGGCATCGCCAGCCTGCTCGACGCCGGCGTGGACTTCACCGCGGTGCTGGCCGGTAATGACCTGCTGGCGGTCGGCTGCTACAACGAGCTGGCCGCACGCGGCGTGTCCTGTCCGGACGACGTCAGTGTGGTCGGCTTCAACGACATGCCCTTTGTGGACAAGCTGAACCCGCCGCTGACCACGGCACGCATCCCGCACTACGAGCTCGGGGCCGAGGCGGCCCGGATGCTGCTGGAGGATCTACGGATGCCGCAGCGCCCGCCTCGGACCGTGCTGCTCCCGCCGAGCCTCATCGTGCGGGGATCGACCGCGCCACCCAAGACCCGCAACGGTGCCGGCCGCCGCCGATCCCGCTGAGGCTGCACACGTCATCGGCCGATCCGGCCTACGCCAGCAGGAACTCGTCGGGATGAACAGCGACAATGTCGAATGGCTTCAATGCCGATTCGGGGAAGTCAGTGAGGTTGAAGGTCCGCCCTGCCGGTCATGCCACCGTGACCCGATCGGGAGGGCGGCGTTGCAGGTCAGGTCGTTCGTCCGCCGCGGGCGGGGCCATGGACGCCGGCACGTGCCCGGGTGTGGTGTCGCGTGTGGACGGCCGGGAACCGAACGCAGCCAGCGTGCGCTCGAGCATGGGCAGTCCTCGCAGCACCTGTCGGGAGCGGATCGCGAGATCCCACAACGGCTCGAACTTCTTCCATCCGCCCGCGTAGGCGAGGTGGCGCAGTCGGTCGCCGGGGCTCTTCGTGGCGGCGCCGCGCCAGATGGCCGGCCAGCGGTAGAAGTCCCGGTAGGCGCGCCAGTAGCCGGCCTCGAGCTGGCCGGCAGTCATGCTCTGTGGCGAGAAGACCACGTGCCGGGTGTCGTAGCGGTCCCAGTCCTGGTGCCGGATGCGCCCCGCCGATGCCATGCGCGCGTACAGGGCCGTGCCCGGGTACGGGGTCATGATGTGGAAGGTCGCGGTCTCGATGCCCTGCTCGACGGCCCACGCCACGGTGCGGTCGAAGACGTCGGGGCCGTCGTCGTCCATCCCGAAGACGAAGCTGGCGTTGACCATGACGCCGGCGTCGTGCAGCCGTCGCACGACCGCCGCGTAGTCGCGCCCGATATTCTGCCGCTTGCGCTGGGCGGCGAGGTTCGCTGCATTGACGGTCTCGAATCCAACGAAGAGGCTGCGCAGGCCGGCCCCTACCGCCTGCTCCAGCAGATCCGGGGCGAGCACCGAGTCCACGGTTCCGGCCGCCTGCCACAGCCGGCCACCCCCGGCCATCCCGTCGAAGAGGTCCGCGGCGAAGCGCCGGTTGCCGAAGAGGTGGTCGTCGAGGAAGTAGAGGTGGCGGCCCGGCAGCCGGTCGATCTCGGCGAGTGCGTCGTCCACGGCCTGGGTGTAGAAGCCCTTGCCGCCCTCGAAGAAACCGTCCTTGTAGCAGAAGTCGCAGTGGTGCGGGCAGCCGCGGGAGACCACGATCGAGTTCGGGACAAGGTAGAGACGACGCTGGATGAGATCCCGGCGCACCGGCGGAAGGCCAGCCAGGGTACGGCCGGCCGTGGAGACGTACCGGGTGCATGGCACGCTCCGCGAGCGGCGCCACGCCGCGAGGTCGAAGTCCGCCACGAACTCGGGCCAGGTCTGCTCGCCCGGGCCCAGGAAGATGACGTCCGCGTGCCGGGCCGCCTCGTCGGGCAGCGAGGTCACGTGCAGGCCGCCGAGGGCCACGCACGAGCCACGCGCCCGGTAGTGGTCGGCGATCTCGTACGAGCGCCGGGCGGAGGTGATATAGACCTGAATCACCACGAGGTCCGGTGGCGGGTCCTCGTCCAGTCGCAGCGGCTGCACATGTTCGTCGTGAATCGTGACCTCGGTGTCCGGCGGCAGGTAGGCCGCGAGCGTCGCCAGCCCCAGCGGTGGGAAGAGGGAGTACTTGATCGGCCGGCGATACCGTCCGGTCGCCTTCGGCACGCCATCGCGGGAGTAGGGACGGGTCGCCTCGGTCAGCGCTGGGAGGATCATCTTCACGCGCATTGAGGAACGTTATAGCGAGGCCGCTGAGTGATCGCTGAGCGTCAGTGTGATCGATGTTAAACGACGTCCAGGGTTAGCAGGGTGCCCTTGCATGACGCTCAGCGTTAGTAAGGTGCCCCTCCTCAGCCCCAACCAGTACGGTTGTCGGCGTGAGCGCCACCCTTGTCGCCCGCGGCCTGCAGGCCGCACACGGCGACCGGGTCCTCTTCAGCGACCTTGACCTGGTGGTCGGCCCCGGCGACGTCATCGGCCTGGTCGGGGCGAACGGGGCAGGCAAGTCGACGGTGCTGCGCATCCTCGCCGGGCAGCGGCCGCCCGACGCGGGGACCGTGACCCTCAACCCGCCCACCGGCACGGTCGGTTACCTGCCCCAGGAGACCGTGCCGGCCGGCCCGGCTGTGCCGCCGCTGCCCGGCCCGGGCGAGACCGTCGGGGAGTACCTCGCGCGGCGTACCGGGGTCGCGGACGCGACGCGGCACATGGACTCGGCTGCCCAGGCACTGGCCGAGGGCGGGTCCCAGGGTGGGGTCCATGCCCAGGACGCGTACGCGGCCGCGCTGGAGCGCTGGCTTGCGCTCGGCGGCGCGGACCTGCCCGACCGCATCGACGCGGTCCTGGCCGACCTGGGGCTGACCGGGGCGGCCGGCGGTGCCTGGATCGACCGGCCCATGACGGCCCTCTCGGGCGGGCAGGCTGCTCGGGCGTCGCTCGCGGCCCTGCTGCTGTCGCGCTACGACGTCTACCTGCTCGACGAGCCCACCAACGACCTGGACCTGTCCGGGCTGACCAGGCTGGAGCAGTTCGTGGCGGATCTGCACGCGCCGACCGTGCTGGTCAGCCACGATCGGGAGTTCCTCGCCCGCACGGTCACCTCGGTCGTCGAGCTGGACCTGGCCCAGCAGCAGGTCAACCACTATGGCGGCGGCTATCTGTCCTATTTGGACGAACGTGCGCTGTCCCGCGTGCACGCGCGACGCTCCTATGAGGAGTACGCCCAGACGAAGGCGCGCCTGGCCGAGCGGGCCCGCACGCAACGGGCCTGGGCCGAGAAGGGCGTGCGCAACGCCCGGCGCAAGGCGAGCGACAACGACAAATCGGTGCGCCACTTCCACGCGGAGACCAGCGAGAAGCAGGCCGCGAAGGCGCGCGCCACGGACCGGTTGATCGAGCGGTTGGAGGTGGTCGACGAGCCGCGCAAGGAGTGGGAGCTGCGCATGACGATCGCCTCGGCTCCGCGGGCCGGCGCGGTCGTGGCGATCTTGCGCGACGCGGTCGTACGGCGACCGCCCGCCGGCGAGGCGCCGGAGCCCGGTGCGACGCCGTTCGTGCTCGGGCCGGTGAGCCTGCAGATCGACTGGGCGGACCGGGTCGGCATCGTCGGGGCCAACGGCTCGGGCAAGTCCACGCTGCTGGCCGCCCTGCTGGGGCGCATCCCGCTCGAGGCCGGGCACCGCTATCTGGGCCCGGGAGTCGTGGTCGGTGAGGTCGACCAGGCGCGTGCGCTGTTCCACGGCACGGACCCGCTCGTCGATGCGTTCCGCCACGCCGCGCCGGACAGTGCCCCGGCCGACGTGCGCACCCTGCTCGCGAAGTTCGGGTTGCGCTCGGAGCACGTGCTTCGCCCCGCCGCGACGCTGTCGGCGGGAGAACGCACGCGGGCGGCCCTGGCGCTGTTGCAGGCCAAGGGCGTGAACCTGCTCGTCCTGGACGAGCCGACGAACCATCTCGACCTGCCGGCCATCGAGCAGTTGGAATCGGCCCTGGCGAGCTACCCGGGCACGCTGCTGCTGGTCACCCACGACCGACGGATGCTCGACGCGGTACGTCTGACCCGCCTGATCACCCTCCACGAAATCGGGCAAATATCCGAAACCCAGACCCAGGGGTCGCAACCCGGATAGCTTGGGCTTAACCCAGCAGGTACGTCCGTCGGGGGGACACATGCATGCTTCGGGGGAAGAGTTTCCAGGCAGGCCGCAGGAGAGCCCGACCGGGTCCGGTGACCCGCAGCGGGAGGCGCCGAGCGAGGGCAGGCACGCCGCCCGGGACAGGCAGGATCAGACCGCTGGCCAGCGGATGAACGAGCCACGCGGGGCGGAGGAGACCGCCCGCGGCCGGGCAGGGCAGCCGCGGCCGGGCCCGGCGACTGAGCGGCCCCGCCCAGCGACTGAGCGGCCCACTCAGAAGCGAGCCGCCCGCAAGCGTCCACTCTGGCCGATCCCGCTCGCGCTGCTCGGTCTGCTCGCGATCGCGGTGGCGGCGATCCTCGCGGCGACCGCCAACGGACGAAAGCAACTGCCGTCCGACTTCAACGCCGTGCGGCAGTACAGCGGTACGGCGAACAGCCTGGTCAATGCGCAGGCGCTGCAGGCCGGCGACTTCGGCAGCGCGATCGTCAGCAATGTCCCGGTCACGGGGCAGCGCACCGTCCGCGTGGTGGACACCAACGGCAGCAACGCGCGCGTGCTGGATGAGCGGAGCCTGGCCACCGGCACTACCCAGCTCGGCACCACGTCGACCACCTATGCGGTGAACCGGCGCTCCCTCGAGCCGGCGACCAACGCGCCGCAGGACTGGACCGCCACGGCCCACCAGGGCCTGGCCGTGGGATTCCCGATCGGGGCGAAGAAGCAGGACTACTCCGGCTGGATCGCCGACACGCAGACGACCTCGCCCATCCACTTCGTCCGGGAGGAGTCGCGCGGCGGGGTGAACACGTACGTCTACCAGCAGGACACGGCCCCGGCGCCGATCCGCGACCAAGCGGTGCTGTCGACCCTGCCGTCGAGCCTGACCCGGGCGCAACTCCAGGGGATCACGCCGTCGCTGCCGCTCTCGGCGGACCAGCGCACGACGCTGACCCAGGCCCTGCCCGGTCTGCCCGACCAGGAGCCGGTCACCTACGACTACCAGGCCAGCACCACGTACTGGGTGGAGCCGACCACGGGCGCGATCGTCGATGTCTCCCGGCAGGAGATCCGCACCGGCACCATCGCCGGCCCGGGCGGCGCGACGCTGGCGACGCTGCCGGTCTACAACGTGAGCACGCGGTTCACCGACGACTCCGTCGCCGCGGCGGGTCGCTACGCGGCCGACCAGCGCAGCACGTACAAGGCCGTGGGCCGGGTCTGGCCGTGGGTGCTGGGCAGCCTCGGTGTGCTCGCGCTGATCGTCGCGCTGCTCGGCATGTTCCTGCGCCGCCGTCCCCGGCCGGCCCCGGCGACACCGGAGCCGACCCAACGGCCGACGGAGCGAGCCGAGCCGATGCGTACGGCGCGGGCCGGCCAGGCTCGCACTGGGCAAGCTCGCACGGAACCGACGGATGAGGCCGCCGGCAAACCGCGGGAGTCGCGCCAGGGACGGCCACAGCCGCCGTACGCGGGGCAGACCCCGCACGCGGGTCCGTACCGTGAGTCGACCACAGGTCAACCGCCCCCCAACGAGGAGGAGTTCCCGACCCGGGGTCAGCCCGGCCAGTACCCGGGCACCGGAAAGCAGCCACCGCACGGTGGCCGGTAGGCCGAGCAGACGAGAGGGCCGGCGCCAATGGTGGCGCCGGCCCTCTCGCGCGAGCCGCGTCGGTCAGAAGTCTTCGCTGACCCCGTAGTCGAACTGGTCGCCGACCGCGAACTGCACGTCGCCGCTCGGGTCGACCGTGACGTCCAGTTCCTTGTCGTCGAGCAACTGGGCGGCCAGGCGGTCCAGAAAGAGCCGGGCGCCAGCCGAGCTGACGACCTGGTCGCCGTCGAAGGGCTTCGCCACGAGGCTGAGGGTCAGCGCGGTGCCGCCCTCATCGGCGGAGATGCGAAGGCCGGAGCCGTCAGGCACCACATCCTGCGAGGTGATGTCCCGGATGGCTGTCGCGGCGTTCTCGGTCACGGTAAGCATGCAGTCCCCCGTCCGCTCGTTCGGTTCGGTGCGGCGGGCCGGCGTCGTGCCGGGCCCTCTCCAGACCACCGTCGCCGAACCGGCCACGGCGTGCGGCCGGTTCAGCGCCCAATCCCGCTCCCGCGATGCGACGAATACGGACACCAGGCGAACTTCCGACAGATTGTTGTCGCGCAGCGGAACATACCCGTCACGCGGTGCGTTCGTTACTCCAACAAGACCAACTCGGGGAGCTGACACCCATGGCGACCACCACTGACTACGACGCGCCGCGCGGCAACATCACCGACGTCGACGCCGACAGCATCGAGGAGCTGAAGGCTCGGCGGACCTCGCCCAATGCCTTCGTCGACATCGACGAGGACGCCCTGGACGCCTTCGACCTACCGGGCGTGGATCTCGCCGAGGAGGAGCTGAGCGTCGCCGTTGTGCCGATGCGCGCCGACGAGTTCCGCTGCTCACGCTGCTTCCTCGTGCACCACCGCAACCGAAGGATGGTGGCGGCGGACGGCTCCGAAGTCTGCCGCGACTGCGCCTGACGCTCGGCGGTTGATCTCTATGGCCGCCGTCGGCCGGTGATCGTCCGCATCCGGTACCGTTGCGCGCTGTGAGCCTGGCACAGCGAATGAAGAACAGAGCCCGCCGGTTCCTGGAGCGCCCCGGGACCACGGTGAGCCTGCGCCGCTATATGGATCTGCTGCCGCTGGTCGAGGCATTCGAACCCGACCTCGAGGGCATCTCCGACGAGGAGCTGATCGAGCAGGCCGAGCAGGCAGAGGACCTCGTCGACATCTCTGCCGTGGGCCGGGAGGCGGCGCGGCGGGCCCTGGGCGAGCGACCGTACGACGTGCAGTTGGTGGGCGTGCTGTCGATGCTCGACGGGCACGTGGCCGAGATGGCCACCGGCGAGGGCAAGACGTTGGCGGCCGCGATCGCGGCTTACGGGCATGTGCGACTCGGCAACGGACCGGTGCACGTGATCACCGTCAACGACTACCTCGCCCGCCGGGACGCCGAATGGATGGCCCCGGTCTACGAGCGGCTCGGCCTGAGCGTGGGCTGGGTCACCGAGGCGAGCAGCCACGATGAGCGTTCCGAGGCGTACGACCGCGACGTCACCTATGTCTCGATCAACGAGGCTGGTTTCGACTACCTACGCGACCAGCTCGTCACCGACGTCGCCGACCGGGTGCAGCCAGAGCTCGCCACGGCGATCGTGGACGAGGCCGACTCGATCCTCATCGACGAGGCGAAGGTGCCGATGGTGCTGGCCGGCGCGGTGGTGGCCGAGCAGGATCCGGTGCACGCCGCCGACTCGGTGGTGCGGGGGCTGGTTGCCCGGCGCGACTACGAGATCGCCGAGGACGGGCGCACGATCTCGCTGACCAACAAGGGCCTCAAGACGGTGGAGGCGAAGCTCGGCGGCATCAACCTCTATGACGACGAGCACCTCGCTGACCTCGCTGCGGTGAACGTGGCGCTCTATGCCCACTTCCTGCTCAGCCGCGACGTGGACTACATCGTCCGCAACGGCACGGTCGAGCTGGTCGATGAGATGCGGGGCCGGGTGGCGCAACGGCGTCGCTGGCCAGACGGCCTGCATGCCGCGGTCGAGGCGAAGGAGGGGCTCGACCCCAGTGCCGAGGGTGAGGTGCTCAACACCATCACCATCCAGGCGTACGTGGGGCTCTACCCGACGTTGTGCGGGATGACCGCGACGGCCGTGCACGTCGGCGACCAGCTCCGCGAGTACTTCAAGCTCGAGGTGGCGGTCATTCCGCCCAACACGCCGTGCATCCGCGAGGACGAGCCGCTGCGCATCTACGCGACCCGGGCCGAACGCGACGAGGCGATGGTCGACCTGATCAGGCAGTGCCACGAGGAGGGCCGGCCCGTCCTCATCGGCACCCTCGACGTCAAGGCCTCGGAGGAACTCGCCGAACAGCTCAAGCAGGCCGGTGTGCCGTGCGTGGTGCTCAACGCGAAGAACGACGCCGAGGAGGCCGCGATCATCGCGGAGGCCGGCACCTACGGCGCCGTCACGGTCTCGACCCAGATGGCGGGCCGGGGCGTCGACATCCGGCTCGGCGGTAGTGACCAGGCCGACTGGGAGCGGGTCGCCGACCTCGGCGGGCTCTACGTTATCGGCGCCGGCCAGCACGAGAGCAGCCGGGTTGACGACCAGTTGCGGGGCCGCGCGGGGCGCCAGGGCGACCCGGGTGGTTCGGTCTTCTTCTCGAGCCTCGAGGACGAGCTGGTCGTACGCAACGCCGGCTCCGAGATCCCGCCCTCACCGCGCATGAGCATCGAGCACGGTGCGGAGGGCCTGGTCGAGGACGAGCAGGTGGACTGGGCCGTCGGGCACGCGCAGCGTGTCGCCGAGGGCGTGAACTACGAGATCCACCGCAACACGTGGCGGTACAGCGTCGTGATCGAGCAGCAGCGCAAGGCGTTGGCCGAGCGCCGTGAGCGGGTACTCACCACCAATGTCACCTCGGACATGCTCTGGGACCACTTCCCGGAGAAGTGCGAGGAGATGGACCCCGATCTGCTCGACCGGGTGTCCCGGGCCATCGCCCTCTATCACATCGACCGCCTCTGGGCCGAGCACCTGGCGATGCTCTCCGAGGTGCGTGAGGGCGTGCACCTGCGTTCCCTGGCCCGGGTGGACCCGCTCGACGAGTTCCACCGTTCGGCCGTACCGGCGTTCACCGAGCTGGTCCCCGAGATCGAGCGGCGCACCATCGACACATTTGAGACGATCTCGGCAGACGAAGACTGGCAGCCGGAGCAGTCCAAGCTCATCCGGCCCAGCGCCACCTGGACCTACCTGGTGCACGACTCGCCATTCGGCTCCGAGATCGAGCGGCTCATCTCGGTGGTCGGCCGGGGCATCCGCAAGCGCCGCTGACCCCTGCCCGCCTTCTGCGCGCTCCCGCCGCTCCCTTTCCGCGATCTTGGGCTTATCGACGTGGAATGATCTCCAATCACGTGGATATCCCCAAGATCGCGAGATAGCATGTGGGGCGTTGTCGGGGCGCTCGGTTCTCTCGGCGTTCGTGGGCGGGTTGTCGGGCGGAAGGAGGTTGCTGGCATGCCTCGCGAGAAGGGTCGCAAGGTGATCGCCTCCAACCGGAAGGCGCGGCACGACTACTCCATCGAGGACACCTATGAGTGCGGCATCCAGCTCATGGGCACCGAGGTGAAGTCGCTGCGGGCCGGCCGGGCGTCCCTTGTGGACTCCTTCGCCCAGGAGAAGGACGGCGAGATCTACCTCTACGGCCTGCACATCCCGGAGTACGCGCAGGGGACGTGGACCAACCACGAGCCGCGGCGCACCCGCAAGCTGCTGTTGCACCGCGACGAGATCCGCCGGCTCATCGGCAAGACGCGCGAGAGCGGCCTGACGCTGGTGCCGCTGTCGATGTACTTCGCCGACGGCTGGGCCAAGGTCGAACTCGGGCTCGCACGCGGCAAGAAGGCGTACGACAAGCGCCAGACCCTCGCCCAGCGAGATGCCGACCGGGAGATCTCCCGCGCCATGGGTCGCCGCCGCAAGGGCATGGAGTAGTCCTCTCCCGCGACCTTTGGTGGGCACTCGCCGCCTCCCGGCTTCCTCGGCCCCCCAAAAAGTGACTTTCAGGGCGCGGGCGGCGCTGCGGGTGCCCTGAAAGTGACTTATTGGGGGCGGGCCCGGGGTTCGGAGGCGGCCCGGCGTGGTCGGAATGAACCGGGTTGCCGCTGGCGTTAGGCTGATCTGGTGCCCGGGACCAGCCCGGCGCACGCGAGGGGGTGACAGGTTTCGACTGCGGACGCGGAGACAGGGGAAGCGAGCCGAGGAAGCCGACGTCGTCTCGAGAATCGATCGTCGGAAACCAATAAGCGCCAAGGTTAATCGCGCTAGCCTCGCTCTCGCCGCCTGAGGCGAGTAGCAGGCCGTCGGACTGGGAGAGCCCATGGCCCAGGACCCGGCGTCAGCTAATGGGCTGGCCAATCTAGCTCCGTCGCGGGGCTGGTGCGGCGAGATCACTCGCGACTGGGCCCGTCACACCAACTCGCTCACGTGATTGGTGGGGCCGAGAAAGGCACAGTGAGCTGCGCTCGGAGAAGCCCTGACAAAGCGCCGGAGGACCCGGGTTCGATTCCCGGCACCTCCACCCGTGCTCCCCGACCGCCGTGCTCGCACGGAGGTCGGGGAGTTCTGCTATTCGCCTGCGGAGCCGTGTCAGACCGGCTGGACGGCGGCGATGTCGATGCCGTCGAGCGCATGGCGACACGGGCAGTCGGCATCCAGCGGGAGCGCGGCCGCGGCGTCGAGCAGGAGAGCCCGCAACCGTACGGTGTTCTCGCCGAAGACCCGGAAGACCTCCTCCTGGGTCACCGGACGCTGGCCGGCCACTCCGGCGTCGTAGTCGGTGACGAGCGCGATCGCCGTGTAGCACAGGCCGAGTTCCCGGGCGAGAACCGCCTCGGGGTGGCCGGTCATGTTGACGAGCGTGCCGCCGAGGCTGGCGTACCAGCGCGACTCGGCTCGGGTCGAGAAGCGCGGGCCCTCGACAACCACCATCGTGCCGCCATCGACGATCGCGATTCCAGACTCCTGCGCAACGGTGCGAACCACGGCCCGGCCGGTCGGGCAGTACGGGTCCGCGAAGGTGATGTGCACAGCGCCGTTGTTGTAGAAGGTCTGCACCCGACCCGACGTACGGTCGACGAGCTGATCGGGCAGGACCAACGAACCGGGGCCCAGCTCCGGCAGCAATCCGCCCACCGCGCAGGGGGCAAGGATCTGCCGCACGCCCAACTCGCGCAGGGCCCAGAGGTTGGCCCGGTACGGAACGCGGTGCGGAGGGTAGCGGTGGTCGCGGCCATGGCGGGGGAGGAAGGCGACCGACCGGCCACCGACCTCGGCGACGGTCAGCGGGTCTGAGGGCAAATCGTACGGCGTTTCGATGGTGTGCTCGGATGCCCCGTCGAGTAGTTCGTAGAGCCCGGATCCCCCAACGACGCCGATGTCGGCATGCACGGTCACGGGCAGACTCTAACCGGGAGGCTTCACGCGGGCTATGGTGCGTTGCATGATGTTGCCCCGGGATGCGGGTGAGCCGGAACGGGTGCCCGGACTGACGAAGGGACGGCCGATGGAGTCGTTGGTCGGGCAACTGCTCGTCGCGACTCCGGTGCTGCGTGACCCGAACTTCGACCGTACGGTCGTGCTGCTCGTGGCGCACGAGAACGGCGGCGCTCTCGGCGTCGTGCTCAACCGCGCCACCGAAGTGCCCGTCCATGAGGTGCTCGGCGGATGGGGCGGTGTCGCGAGCGAACCGTCGGTGGTCTTCGAGGGCGGGCCGGTGCAGCCGGAGGCCGCCATCTGCCTCGCCCGGCTCCGTACCGCGACGGCCGAGCTGGCTGGCTTCTCGCGCGTGCAGGGCACCCTCGGCACCCTCGACCTGACCCGGGATCCCGACATCATCCGGGAGCAGTTGCTGGACGTGCGGGTCTTCGCCGGGTACGCGGGCTGGGCCCCCGGTCAGCTCGAGGACGAGATCGCGACCGGCTCATGGCTCACCTTCGCCGCCCTGCCCGGCGACGCCTTCACCGAGCGCCCGGACGACCTCTGGGCGACAGTGCTGCGTCGCCAGGGCGGCATGCACGCCGCCATCGCCATGTACCCGCCCGACCCCACCCTCAACTGACCTCTGCCGTTGTTCACGCCGTACGGTCTGGCGTTGCGGGGCGCTGGTGGAATGTCGGTGCATTGGCGGGTGGGGGGCTGTGTAAGATTGCGCGAGTGCCCGCCGCGAGGTGGGTCGCGGGGCCGTGGCGCAGTTGGTAGCGCACCACACTGGCAGTGTGGGGGTCAGGGGTTCGAGTCCCCTCGGCTCCACTTAGGTGGGAGCACGCGAACCGCCTTGCGTACTCATGAACGCACCCCGGGCGCAGAGCCGTCCGTCGATATCTCCGGCTGGCGACGATCGCTGAGACGGCATGGCCACTAACGCCGAACGAGGTCGGTCAGGCTTCGGGAGCCGGAGACGGTGCCCATGACGCCGGGGGAGCACCAACGGGCGGTGTCCGCGTGTCTGTCATGATCTTGGATTGGTGGCGGTCCCAGGCTCGCGACCAGGAACCGAAGCAGCTCGCTGGCGAGTCCAGACTCGACGAGTCGCCCCAAGCCGATCCGCCTGCCAGACACAGGTAACCTCACCCGAGCGGGTCCGGCGATTGGCAGACTAGACTTCCTGCGATTGGAAGACTAGAAGCTCGGCGTTTGGTAGAGTACCCGGGTGGTCGAGTATCGACGCCGCATCCTGGACGACACGCTGGACGAGCTTCAGCCGCAACTTCGCGCCTTGTCGATCCATGGCCCGAAGGGCGTCGGCAAGACCGCGACGGCACTGCAGCGGGCCGCATCGGTCATCGATCTCAGCCTCGCCGCTCAGCGAGAGATCGTCACGGCTGACCCGTCGGTCCTGACCCGCCTGTCCGGCCCGGTGTTAGTGGACGAGTGGCAGCGCCTGCCCGAGGTGTGGGACCACGTACGGCACGCCGTCGATGCCGGCTCCCCGCCCGGCCATTTCATCGTCGCGGGCAGTTCGGCACCGCGCGGTTCGGTGGTCCATTCGGGAGCCGGGCGGATCGTGCCGATGCGGATGCGTCCACTGAGCGTTGCCGAGCGGGGCATCGAGACGCCGACCGTGAGCTTGGCCGCACTCCTCAGCGGGAACCGTGACGTCGGCGGGGCCGCCAAGCTCCGGCTGACGGACTACGTCGAGGAGATCGTGGCGTCGGGATTCCCTGCCATCCGCAGACTGTCGCCTCGGGTGCGTCGGGCGGAGTTGGACGCGTACCTGGACAACGTCGTACAGCGGGAGTTTCCCGAGCAGGGTTACCCGGTGCGTAGGCCAGCCGTGCTGCGGGCGTGGCTTGCCGCTTACGCGGCTGCGACATCGACGACGACGGCCTATTCGAAGATCCTCGACGCGGCGACCGCCGGGCTGGCGAACAAGCCGGCCAAGGAGACGACGCTTGCCTACCGCGACGCGCTGTCGTCTTTGTGGTTGCTCGATGCGATACCGCCGTGGATCCCCAGCCACAACCATCTGGACCGGCTCGGCCAGTCCCCCAAGCACTACCTGGCCGACCCGGCGCTGGCCGCCCGACTGCTCGGCCTCGACGACGCCGCGCTGCTACGTGCCGAGCAAGGCAGCACGGACCTGTCCGAGGGAACCATCCTCGGCGCGCTCTTCGAACACCTCGCAGCGCTCAGCATCCACACCTACGCCGGAGCCGCCGAAGCCCGGGTGGGTCACCTGCGCACCCGCAACAACGACCACGAGGTAGACCTGATCATCCAGCACGCGGACGGCCGAGTGCTCGGCATCGAAGTGAAGCTGGCCGACCGCGTAGAGGACGCCGACACCAAGCACCTGCACTGGCTACGCGACCGGATCGGTCAGGATCTGATCGACGCCATCGTCATCTATGCCGGAGAACACGCCTACCGCCGCCGCGACGATATCGCGGCCATCCCGCTGGCCCTTCTCGGCCCGTGACTGGTTCAGTCGTACGGCGCATCAGTCGCCCTGTGCGCGGCTGCGCACATCCGTGGTGTGCAGGCCATGTGTGCTCGCGAATCTTGCGCCGAGCACGTCGAGGTCCATCGTCACGGAGCGGAGCAGGTGCACCAACTGCATCTGCGGCGAATCGGTGGCGGCTGGTCGGCGGCATTTTATCAGGTTAATCTCTCGTTCAGCGACTATCTCGTCTATCGAGATGGTAGTAGTGGAGGATGAGCGACGACTTCGCACGCGCCTACGCGTCACTGCTGAGCCGGTGGCCTGCCGACAGGACCGACCTCGACGTGCCTCACCGATTCGGCACGACCCGGGTGTATCTGACCGGGCCACCGTCGGCGGGGGCCGTGGTGCTGCTGTCCGGTGGCGGAGCGACCGCCACAGCTTGGTGGGCCGTGACCAGCCGACTCAGCACCAGACACCGCGTGTGCGCCGTGGAGATGACCGAGAACTTCACGGAGACCCGGCCCGCCCGGACACCGAACGACCTGGCCGCCTGGTTCGGCGACATCCTCGATGGCCTCCATCTCGCTGGCGGAAAAGCCACTGTGGTCGGTCACTCCTACGGTGGTTGGGTCGCCCTCAACGGTGCGATGGCCCACCCGGATCCGGTAGCGCGGCTCGTTCTGCTCGACCCGACAACGTGCTTCCGCGGCTTCTCTGTCACCTACTTGATGCATACATTGCCGTTCATGCTCCGACCCAATGCACGTCGGTTCGGCCGGCTGCTCGACTGGGAGACCGGCCCCGTCGGCCTCGACCCGCTGTGGCGCACCGTCACGACCCAGCGGGTGGGTCGCCCGAGCCCGAAGCTCGTTCTTCCGAAACGGCCGAAGCCGGCCGACCTGCGGCGCCTCGACCTGCCGGTCACGCTGGTATTGGCGAAGCAGAGCCGGGCGCATCAACCCAAGCGGATACGAGCAGCGGCCGAGGCGTGTCTCGGCCAGCTCGAGGTCGTCGAGTTAGCCCACGCTACGCATCACAGCATTCCGACCGAGCACCCCGACGAGATCGCAGCCATCGTCAGCCGATAGTCTCGACGAACCTTGCCGTCGCACCGCATCCCGGTCCTCGGCGAAGACGCCCGCTGGCCTGCCCGCACCCCGGCACCGCCGCCCTGCTGTCCGGCGGAACCGCCCGGCACCTGGCCACGCGACAGCGACCACAGCCACGTCCGGTTCCACCCGTAAACGAACAGGCAAGGTAGCGCAGGATCGATGATCTTGTGTGCACAGCCCTACTAACAGAGTTCCGTACCCTTGTTCCCACGGATTAAGGTTCGTGAGCACGGGGGCACACCGAAGAAGACGGTGATGACGTAGCTGAATTGCTCCGTGCGGTCTCGGTGAGGACGACTGGCCAGGCGGCTGCGGGCCATCTAACGCGGCAACGACGAGGCCATCGCGAGTGCGCTCGGCTGCGACAGCGAGCAAATCGCGCCTTATCTCGTCCATGTTGAGCTCGAAGAGACCGAGGATGACGACGGTTTCGAGGTGGTCGAGCCCGAACCGGGTAACGCGTTCCCAGACGACCGGTTCGATCGTAACGACCCATGGGTGTTTGTCGACTTCTGGCATCGGTTCGGCCCCGTTACCCCGATGATGTGACCTCGTCACTGGCCAGGATTCGCCCGGCGTCAGGCTGGCTCCCGGTGGGCGACTCGGAACTCTAACCGCGGTGCGCGGGTAGGGTTGCCGGCGTGTAGACCAGGGTTTGAGGGAGGCCGGTATGCCCAGAGTTGTCGTCATCGGCGATATCGGCGGTCATCTCGACCAACTCAACTGGGCGCTGCGGTCGGTCGGCGCCCATGGCGACCCGCTGACGCTTCCCGACGGTGTGGTGGTCGTGCAGGTCGGTGACCTGGTCGACCGCGGCCCCGACAGCATCGGCGTCCTTTACCTCGTCGACCAGATTCTGGACCGTCAGCCACAGCAGTGGGTGCAGTTGGCCGGCAACCACGAAGCCCAATACCTACCCGGCCAGAGCATGTTCTGGCCCGAGCCTCTCGACGCTGACGGCGTCACGACACTGAGCCGCTGGTGGGACAAGGGTCAAATGAACGTCGCCACCGCCGTCGCCACCGACGGCGGCGACGAGTACCTGCTCACCCATGCCGGGCTGACCGTCGGCGCCTGGCAGTCCATCGGCGAACCGATGACTGCCAGCACCGCCGTTTGGCGGCTCAACGACCACCCGCCCGTCATCTGGCGTGGCCCGGAAACACCGGAACAGGTCGGTGCCGGTCCACTGTGGGCAGAGGCCGGCACCGAGCTGCATGAGTCATGGATGGACTACTACAGCCGGGGCGGAATGGTTCCCTACGGGCAGATCCACGGCCATTCCAGTATCGTCGACTACAAGAGCCAGACCTGGCACGTGCCTGGCCGGATCCGCCAACGCGCCGCTGTCGACTGGGACACCCGGCACTTCCGGGTCCGCGTCGGGGGACGCGTGTTCATCGGCGTCGACCCGAAGCACGGCCGCCACGGCGCGCCCGAGTGGAAACCCCTCATTCTGCACAACGCCGCGATCCTCACGGCGCCCGCCGCGACCGCACGCGACGCGCCGCGATGAACGCGACACCACTTCCAGGGGACCGCGCTGAAGCACGAACTGGTCGTACTCCTCGACCGTCGTCGCGCGCATATCGATGAACAAGCCAGCGAGCCAGACCGGGCGACACGCCTGGCGCTCATACGGCCACCTCGACGAGCGTCATCAGCTTGCCGTCGACGAGATGCCGGACGTCCAGTCGGGCGCCGGGGCCTCGACGGGCATGACCGCAGGCGGGCTCTGACGAACTCCATCGACCACGCTCATCGGCGCACCCCGAGCGCCCGTAGAAGTTCGGTGATCTGGTTGAACAGGGCGGGCTGTTCGGGCATTAACTGGCGGATCTTGCGATCGGCGTGCATGACCATGGTGTGGTCGCGGCCGCCGAAGGCGTGACCGATGCGGGGCAGGGACATGTCGGTGAGCTCGCGGCACAGGTACATGGCGACCTGGCGGGCGTTGACGAGGACCCGGGAGCGGGACTGGCCGCGCAGGTCGTCGACGCTCA
>DATBGZ010000029.1:0-22846 GCA_036557785.1 Micromonosporaceae bacterium | reverse complement strand
TCGCCGTCTCCCCCTCGAGCAGGCGACCGGCCGGAATGCCGGTCCACGCCGCCACCACCGCGGCGATGTCGTCCGGGCCGACCTCCTCCTTGAGCATCGCCCCGTCGTGCTGCAACGCGAGCAGCTCCTGCTCCGCGGTGGCGAGCTTGCGCTCCAGCTCCGGGATGCGCCCGTAGCGCAGTTCCGAGGCGCGCTCGAGCTCCAGATCCCGTTCGGCCCGCTCGGCCTCCCGGCGCAACTGGTCCAGCTGCTCCTTCACCGCGGAGATCCGGGCGATGTGGTCCTTCTCGGTACGCCAGCGGTCGCCCAGCGCGGCGAGCTGCTCGCGCCGGTCGGCGAGCTCCTTGCGCAGCGCGGCCAGCCGCTGCGCTGAGGCCGGATCGGGCTCCTTGGCCAGCGCCATCTCCTCGATCTCCAGCCGGCGCACCGCCCGCTCCACCTCGTCCACCTCGACCGGACGCGAGTCGATCTCCATGCGCAGCCGCGACGCCGCCTCATCGACCAGGTCGATCGCCTTGTCCGGCAGAACCGGTCGGAGATGTACCGGTCGGACATGGTCGCCGCGGCGACCAGCGCCGAGTCGGTGATCCGCACGCCGTGGTGCACCTCGTAGCGCTCCTTGAGGCCGCGCAGGATGCCGACCGTGTCAGCGACGGTCGGCTCACCCACGAATACCGGCTGGAACCGCCGCTCCAGGGCCGCGTCCTTCTCGATGTGCTCGCGATATTCGTCCAGCGTGGTTGCGCCGACGCAGTGCAGCTCGCCGCGGGCCAGCATCGGCTTGAGCATGTTGCCGGCGTCCATCGAGCCCTCGCCCTTGCCGGCACCCACGACGGTGTGCAACTCATCGAGGAAGGTAATGATCTGGCCGTTGCTCGCCTGGATCTCCTCGAGCACGCTCTTGAGGCGCTCCTCGAACTGCCCGCGGTACTGCGCCCCGGCCACCATCGCGGCCAGATCCAGCCCGACCAGGCGCTTGCCGCGCAGGCTCTCCGGCACGTCACCGGCGACGATGCGCTGGGCGAGGCCCTCGACGATGGCGGTCTTGCCGACGCCGGGCTCGCCGATGAGCACGGGGTTGTTCTTCGTCCGCCGGGACAGGACCTGGATGACCCGTCGGATCTCCGAGTCCCGGCCGATGACCGGGTCGATCTTGCCGTCCCGGGCCCGCGTGGTGAGGTCCACGCCGTACTTCTCCAGCGCCTGGTAGGTCTGCTCGGGATCGGCGGTGGTGATGCGCCGGTTGCCGCCGCGTACGGTCGGGAACGCCGCGACCAGGCTCTCCTCCGTCGCCCCGGCCTGTCGCAGTTGCTGGGCGACCGCGCCGCCGACGCGGGCGAGCCCGGCGAGGATGTGATCGGTCGAGACGTACTCGTCGCCGAGGGGCCGGGCGATCTGCTCGGCCGCGCTGAGCGTGTTGACGAACTCCCGGGACAGCGTCGGCTCAGCGACGCTGGGGCCGGACGCACTCGGGAGGCTCTCCACCGCCCGGGCCGCTGCTCGGCGTACCTCGGCCGGGTTCGCCCCGACCGCCCGCAGCAGCGCCGTGGCCGTGGAGCCTCCCGTGTCCAGCAGCGCCAGCAGGAGGTGCCACGGCTCGACCGTGGCATGGCCGCCCTTGGCGGCGAAGGCGACTGCGGAGGTGATGACCTCCCGACTCTTGGTCGTCAGACGCTCGGCGTTCATCGTTCGTATGCACCTCTGTTGCTCGAAAGGACCGGTGCGTTCCCGGGTCGGGCGGGCCCGCCAGGGCCGGAAGCGGAGTTGAGTCTACGCCGCTCAACTGTGTGATGTGGAGTGATCATTCCCCGACTCGACGCGACCCTCGCGAATATCGCCGCACTTTCCTAGACTGACGCGCAGAATCCGGCAACAGCAGCATGGCGGCCAACGAGGAGCGACGCTCGGCGCCGGAACGGACAGAACTGACCTGCCCAGCCGATCGGTCGGGCCCGAGTGGGACGGGAGCTGGAGGGCGTGAGCGTGCATCCTGCGGCGTTCCGGGGTTTTGCGAACCCGGTCGACCCGTCGCCCGCGGAGCTTCGCGCATGGGCGTACCACCCAGACGCGGTGATCGCGCAGTCCATGCCCACCGAGTGGGACCTGTTGGTCGCCGGTGACCCCTTGGTCAACACGCTCATGGAGCTTGCGCTGGATCGGACGTGCCCGGCCCGTCGTTTCGCGCTGCACTGCCTCTACATCTACGCGGCCGACGCCATCCGCACGAAGTTCCGCGCCCACCCGAAGCGCCGCCTGCGCCGCCTCGTGGAGAAGGCCGAGGAGCAGGGCGACGAGCTGCTGGTTCTGTGGGCCCACAACACGCGGATGCTGCTCGCGGTACCGGAGCTGTTCGAGTACCACGAGTGGTGCGAGGGCGGGCTCGTGCGCCAGCCCCGGCGCTTGCGTGCCCCGAACGCACCCGGTGGGCCGGCCGCGCTCCCCGTCAGCCCGCATGTGCCCGGACCCCGGGCGTCCCGGTAGCCAGCCCTGGCCCCGGAACGGACGGCGAGCTCTGGACCGGTGAGGCGGGCGATGCCGTGACCGCCCGGAGGATCATCGTTGGCCGCGACGGGTAGCGTGTTCGCCGCACGAGTCGCGACCTGGCGCGAAACGCCCCCGCATGGAAGGACCGGACATGGCCTACACCGTCCCGCAGCCGCCCCCCGCGAAGCGCCGACCCGGCGTGGTCAGCTTCGCGGTCGCCCTCATGTGGATCATCGTGGCGGCCGAGATCGTGGCCCGGGCGCTCGCCTTCCTGCCCAACGAGAAGTTGAGCGCGGCGCTGGACCAGTTCTACAAGGACCACCCCGAACTGAACAACTCGAGCGCGAACATCGTCGGTGGTGCTTTCGAGATCGTGGTCGCCCTGGCGATCATCATCGGGCTCGCCGTGCTCGCGGTCTTCGTCCGCCGGGGCAGTCAGCCGGCGCGGGTGGTCACGTGGGTCATCGGGGGCCTCGGTGTAGCCTGCCTCGGCTGCGGCTCGCTCGCCGCGGCCCTGGCGCCGTCATTGCTGAACAGCGCGTCCAGCAACGGGAACACCAACGCCCAGGCGTCCAAGGACCTGCTCGACCTGGTGCGCCAGAACACCCCGGACTGGCAGTACTACCTGAGCAACGCCCTGACCGTGGTGGTCGTGCTCGCGCTGATCCTGGTCATCATCCTGCTCGCGGTGCCGGCCTCGAACGACTTCTTCCGCAAGGAGCAGGAGGTCTGGGTTCCGCCCGCGGGTTACAGCGGCGGCGGCGGGTTCCCCCAGGTGCCGCCGCCCGCGACGCCGCAGAACCCCATGGCTCCGCCGCCCCCTCCCGCCGCTCCGCCCGGTCCCCCGTCGCCATGACGCCAAGAGTCGTGCATTTCATCCCATAATGGGGCAATGTATGGCGGGATCTCCGATCCGACACAGCCTGACGATCCGCTGATCATCCCGCGGCGGCGACCGGCGACGGTGACCCTGGCGGGGGTGCTGCTCTACGCCAGTGGCGCCGTCGGTCTGCTCGCCGCGCTGGCCCTGCTCGCCGCGGCGGGCGGGGTGGTCGACGACTTTCGTGAGCGGGCGGTCCACTTCGGTGTGAGCCCGGTCGACGCCGCCGACGTTGCCCGGGCGATCCGTACCGCCCTGCTCGCGAGCGGATCTGGGGCGCTCGCGCTGGCCGTGGTCAGCGTGGCGTTGGCCTGGGGCGTGCTGCGCCGCAGCGAAGCGGCCCGCGTCGGTGCCCTTGTCGTGGCGGGCGGGGGCCTGGGCTGCGCGCTGGTGCGCACGTCACTGACGGCGTTCGGTCGCAGCGTGAACTGGTCGGTGGCCTCGGGGCATGCCGATGCGCTGCTGACCGACGCGGTGGGCCAGGCGTTCGCCGATGCCATGCCGAGCTGGCTGGTTGGTCTGGGCGGCGGCCTGACCGATCTGGAGTCGCTCGGCTATCTCGCGGTCGCGGCACTGCTGGTCCTTCCCGCGTCCCGGGAGTACTTCCGTACCCGCATCCTCTGGTCCGAGCAGGCCATCCCGTGAGTTCCCTGATCCGCGGACGCGGGCGGGGACAGGAGGACCGCGACAGGCAAGAATGGAACACTTCCGTCGGTGACCCCTGTGAGGTACCCGTGAACCAACCCCATCGCAGTGCTCTGGTCACCGGAGCCACCTCGGGCATCGGTGCCGCCTTCGCCCGGCGGCTCGCGGCCGAGGGGTACGCCCTGACGATCGTCGCGCGTGACCGGGATCGGCTCCTCGCCGCGGCGCAGAGCCTGTTCGACGAGCACGGCGTGCCCGTCGAACCGCTGCCGGCGGACCTGGCCACTGCACCGGGCCAGGATCTCGTGGCCGCCAGGTTAGTGGATCCCGATCGTCCGATGGACCTGCTTGTCAACAATGCTGGGCGGACTCTCAACACAGCATTCCTGCGCTCGACACACGAGGCGGAGACGGCGCTGTTACAGCTCAATGTGCACGCTGTGATGCGGTTGACACACGCTGTGCTACCGGTGATGGTCGGTCGCGGTTCCGGGAGCATCGTCAATGTCTCGTCGGTATCGGGTTTCGGTGCCGCCATGCCCGGATCGACATACCCGGCCTCGAAGGCGTGGGTGACCAACTTCACCGAATCTGTCGCCCTTTCGGTGGCCCCTTTCGGGGTACACGTCATGGCGCTGTGCCCGGGCTATGTTCGTACGGAGTTCCATACTCGTGCGGGCATCAACATGTCCAAGACGCCGAACTTCCTGTGGCTCGACGCGGACCGCCTGGTCGCGGACGCGCTGCGGGACCTGCGTCGGGGCACGGTGGTGAGCGTGCCGAACTGGAAATACAAAGTCGCGGTCTTCGGGCTGCGCCATCTGCCGCGTCCGGTACTGCAGCGGGTGGCGCGGGACACCCGTGGACGGATCGGACGCGAGGAGGGCTGATCCCAGGGCCCGATCCTCGTGCCGAGCCACGCCACAGGGGACCCGGACCGCTGTCTGAGGCGACGCTGAGCGTCGGGTCTACGACGCCAGGAAACTCACAGCAAGGCTTGATCCGGATTCCCGACCAGGCAAGATAGGCTAATCGGCATGTCGGAGCGCGACGACCTGCGTAAACTCATCCATGACCTCGCGATCGTGTGGGGTCGGGTCACGCTGTCGTCGGGGGCAGAAGCGGACTACTACGTCGACCTGCGTCGGCTGTCCCTGCACCACGCCGGAGCGCCGCTGATCGGCAAGGTCATGCTCGACCTTGTCGACGGATGGCAGTTCGACGCGGTCGGGGGGCTCACGTTGGGTGCGGACCCGGTGGCCGTGGCAATGCTGCACGAGGCGGGCCAGCGCGGCAGGGCGCTGGACGCATTCGTGGTCCGTAAGGAGGGAAAGGCCCATGGCCTGCAGCGGCGGATCGAAGGTCCGGACGTGGCGGGGCGTCGGGTGGTTGCCGTGGAGGACGCGTCGACGACCGGTGGTAGCGTGCTAACTGCCGTCGGGGCGTTACGGGACGCGGGGGCGGACGTGGTGGGAACCGCGGTGGTGGTCGATCGAGGCGCGGGCGCGGCGGTTCGAGCGGCTGGACTGGAGTTCCGGTCGGCGTTCAGTCTCACCGATCTGGGCCTACCGGCCTGACCCTTCAGTCATGAAAAAGTGTCGGTTCGACTTCCACGGATATGTGGCCGAATCGATGGTAGCGGTGGAAGGATGTAACACGTGCGTACTGCGCTGGCCGAACAGATTCTCCCTCAGTCCTCGCCGCTCAACGGCGAGATCTACGACAAGCACGACGCGAACGCGCTCGCCGGGGTCCTCAAGGCCCTGGCGGACCCGGCGCGACTGCGTCTGCTCAGCCTCATCCAGGCTTCGCCTGAAGGTGAGGCGTGCGTCTGCGACCTGACCGCTCCGATCGGTCTGTCGCAGCCGACCGTGAGCCACCACCTGCGTATCCTCACCGAGTCCGGCTTGCTGGAGCGGGAGAAGCGCGGTGTGTGGGCCTACTACCGGCTGGTGCCGGCCGCGATCCAGCAGGTCGCGGACCTTCTCACGCCGCCGCGCAAGCGCGCCACCAAGCGCGCTGGCCGCTGAGCCTCGGCGCAGGCGGTCCTGCTCGTCCGACCGGGCTTCACTGACCGGAGCTGACGAGTCCTACATCGATACGCCCGACTCCTGCCCGGTCCGGCGCATCTGAACATCCCGTACGCGGTCGGCGCGCCCAGGAGGGCGCGCCGACTGTCGTTTGCGCAGGGGACGTGTGGCGATGGGACACCACAGTGGCTGATGGTTCGCAGTCGCTCGTCGAGCAACTCTGCGTCGTGGGTCGCGCCGCGGTCGCCGCCGGCCTCGTCGTGGGTAGTGGCGGCAACCTCTCCGCCCGCTTGCCCGGCGCCGCCAGGTGTTGGGTCACCGGTGCGGGCAGTTGGCTGGACCGGTTGACGCCGAAGGACTTTGTCGAGATCCCCATCTCTCGTCGCCGCCCACGATCGGTGGCATCCGGTACCGCGCCCAGCACCGAGGTCGCGCTGCACCTGGCGACCTACCGGGCCCGGCCCGACGTCAACGCTGTGATCCATCTGCACCCACAAGTGGCGATCCTGCTCGACGCGCTCGGCGAATCGGTTCGGCTCATCACCACTGACCACGCCTACTACCTTCGCCGCGTGGCGCGGGTGCCGTTCCATCCGCCCGGTACGGCGCGACTTGCCCAGGCTGCGGCGGCCGCGGTCGCCGACGGCACCAACTGCGTCATCCTCGCCCATCACGGATGCTCGGTCCTTGGCTCGGATGTGGCGATGGCGCACCGCCGAGCGAGCAACCTTGACGAGGCCGCCCGGCTGACCTACCGGGCCCTGCTGCTCACCGGCGGCCTCGCGGGGCGCTCCATCCCCGAATGCCCGTGGGAGCTGGCGCCGCCGACGCCCGGGGTTATCCCGGCGTCCGGTGAGCTGATCTGAGCTATGCCCGGTGGCGTCCCACGTCACCGTCGTCGGAGGCCTCGGCCGGCTCTCCCACGCGTCGGGCCCGCCGGCCGCGGTAGAGCTCGACCGCGATGGGGCTGACCGAGACGAGCACGATCAGGGCGACCGCCGGCAAGATATACTTGTCGATATTCGGAACGCCGCTCAGTTTCTTCGCCAGCCCGTACCCCAGCAGCAGGATCCCGTCCGTCCAGATGACTGCGCCGATCGCGTTGTAGATGAAGAAACGCCGGGCCGGCATCTCCAGAAGACCGGCGACGGGATTCAGGAAAGTCCGTACCACCGGAATGAACCGGGCGAGAATGACGGCCTTCGCCGGTCCGAATTTCGCGAAGTAGTACTCGGCTTTCTCCACATACGCGCGCTTGAAAAGTCGGGAGTTTGGCCGGTCGAACATCCGGGGGCCGTAGCGGGCGCCGAGCAGGTGACCGAGCTGCGCGCCCGCGATGGCACAGACGGGGGTACCGATGAGCAGCGCCGCGAGGTTGAATCGCTGCATCTGCTCCAGACCCGGGATCTGGTTCACGAACGGTGAAGCCGCGACGCCGGCGAGGAAGAGCAGGGAGTCGCCAGGAAAGAAGAAGCCCACGAGCAGCCCGGTCTCGGCGAAGATGATCGCCAGGACGCCCACGAGTCCCACGGTGGGGACGAGGTAGGCGGGGTTGATGAAGTCGAGCGGGCCGCTGCTGAGGATCTCCACGGCCAGCAGCGTACCGGGCATTTCTTGGCCCTCGGAGCAGACGGCCCCGCTACAGCCGCGGGTCCACCGGCTCGGACTCGCAGGCCAGGATCGCGAAGACCGCTTCGTGCACGCGCCAGAGCGGCTCGGCGGCGGCGACCCGGTCGAGCGCGGCGAGCCCGAGCGCGTGCTCCCGGAGGGCGAGGGCACGCTTGCGGTGCAGGCCCCGCTGGCGCAGCCGGTCCAGGTTCGCGGGTTCCGTGTAGTCCGGGCCATAGATGATCCGTAGGTACTCCCGGCCCCGGCACTTGATCCCCGGCTGCACCAGCCGATCCTCCGAGACGCCGCCGTACGGCTTGACCACCATGCCCTCGCCGCCGGCCGCGGTGAGGTCGAGCCACCAGGCGCTCGCCTGCTCGACCTGGGCGTCGTCGGCGAGGTCCACGACGCGGCGCTCGGTGTGGCCGATGATGCCGGGGTCGGCGGCGGCGAGGCGATCGACGAGGCCGAGGTGCCAGCCACGGTCCTTCGACCGGTGGTGGCGGCCGCCCTGGCCGGATCCGCTGGCCAGCACCGCGAAGGGCGCTACCTGGATGCCGGCCAGGCCCTCGGTCGGCCAGCAGTAGCGCCCGTACGCCGTAGCGAACGCCTCCGCCCGGGCCAGCCGGGCGGCCGTACGGTCGGCCAGATCACCCACGCTCAGTCCGCGCGCCTCGGCGGCGGCGAGCACCGCCAGCGTCGCGGGCAGCGCCGCTCGCGCCGCCGCGGCCACGCTCGCGTACTGGTCCTTGACGAGTTCCTGAGCCTTGGCCGACCACGGCAGCAGTTCCGCGTCGAGCAGGATCCAGTCGGCGTCCAGCTCGTCGAAGAGGTGGCACGAGGTCACCGCCGCGCGCAGCCGGTCCAGCACCGCCACGTTGAGCGTCGGATCCGGGAAGAACGGGCGACCGGTGCGTGTGTAGAGGACCCCACCCGCCTCCCGGCGGACCAGGGCGACCGCTCGTGAGCCCATGTGCTTGGCCTCGCAGACGACGCGGTCCACGCCGGCCCGGCGGTAGTCCTCGAAGGCCTCCACCGGGTACTCGATAACCCTCCATCGTGGACGTGGAACACGGGGCCATCGTCGGGGGCAGCCAGTAGAGATCGGCCGGGTCGATCGCGAAGCGGCCCATGACCTCCAGGGCCGCGGCGGCGTTCTCCGCCGCGACTGCTACTCGGCCGTAACCGGTGTCTATCCACCGGCGCCCCGTGACGTCCGCGACGCGCAGCAACGCACCGACCTCGCTGGGCAGCGCGGCCGCCGGCTCGGCGAGGGGTCGGCTCGGCTCGTAGTAGACCCGGGCGGCGGGCACGCTCACCAGTTCCCGGCTCGGGTAGCGCAGCGCCGTCAACGAACCACCGAAGACGGCACCCGTGTCGATGCAGATCGTGTTGTTCACCCACTCCGGCTTCGGCGTCGGCGTGTGTCCATACACGACGGTCGCGGCACCGCGGTACTCCGTGGCCCACGGGTAACGCACCGGCAGGCTGTGCTCCTTTGTTCCGGCGCCGAGCGTGCGCTCCTCGCTCGCAGCCGCGTTTGCTCGCGACTGCGGGGCTCGCTGGCGCTCGCTCCTCGCGCTCGCGGCTGCCGCTCGCTGCGATGCTCCTGGCGCCGGGGAATCGTCTGTCTCCCCGGTGGTCTGCCCGTAGAGCGCGAACGACCGCACTCGCCCGGACGCTCGCCCGTGGTAGGCCTCCTTGAGCCCGGCATGGGCGACCACCAGGCGCCCGCCGTCGAGGACATAGTGAGCGACCAGCCGATCCAGAAAGCGCACCACGTCGGCACGGAAGGTCTGGTCGCAGGCGTCGAGCTGGGCCAGCGACTCGCCCAGGCCATGCGAGACCGTGACCCTTCTGCCGGCCAGGGCGCGCAGCAGCTTCGCCTCGTGGTTGCCCGCCACGGCCAGGGCGTTGCCGGCCGCGACCATGCCCATCGCCAGGCGCAGCACGCCGGGCACGTCCGGCCCACGGTCGACCAGGTCGCCGAGGAAGATGGCGCTGCGTGCCTGCGGATGGCGCGCGTCGCAGGCCCGCCCCTGCGGGTCGCGGACGATCTCGTAGCCGAGGCGCTGCAGCAGCCGCTCCAGCTCCTCGCGGCATCCGTGCACGTCGCCGACGATGTCGAAGGGACCGGCCAGATCCCGCCGGTCGTTGTGCAGCCGCTCCAGGCTGATCGTCGCTGCCGCGACCTCCTCGGGACCGTGCAGGACATGGACGACGCGGAAGCCCTCCCTGGCCAGGCTCGCCAGGTCGCGGCGCAGCTCGCGGTGCTGGCGGGCGACCACTGCCCGACCGAAGTCCCGTTCCGGCCGCTGCTGCGTACGCCGCCAGCACTCCTCGACGCTGACGTCGAGCACGATCGCCACCGGCAGTACGTCATGCTCGCGGGCGACCCGGATCAGGGCTGCCCGGGAGTATGGCTGCACGTTCGTGGCGTCGACGATGGTGAGCCGGCCCGCGCGCAGGCGCAGCCCGGCGACATGGTGCAGCGCGTCGAAGGCCGCGGGCGAGGCCGACTGGTCGTTCTCGTCGTCGGCCACCATGGCCCGGAACGTGTCCGAGGAGAGCACCTGGGTGGGCGCGAAGTGGGTTCGGGCGAAGGTGGACTTGCCCGAGCCCGTGATGCCGACCAGCACCACGAGCGACACCTCGGGGATGACCAGCTCCGTCATCGCGCACCCGCCCGGGTGAAGGTCGCGAGCTGGGTCGGGCAGCCGAGCTCAGGGTCCGGCTCGCCTACCCCGGTCACGCGCACCTCGTATCCGTACCGGCTCGCAACCTCGGCGCACCACGGCCCGAACTCGGCCCGGTTCCACTCGAACCGGTGGTCGTGGTGCCGCATCGCCGCGGTCAGTCGGTAGCGCACGTTGTACTCCTTGTTCGGTGTCGTGATGACCACAGTGGACGGCCCGGCGTGGCCGAACACCGCGGCCGCCAGGCTGGCGAGGCGTGGCGGATCAACGTGCTCCACGACCTCCATGAGTACTGCCGCGTCGAAGCCGAC
This sequence comes from Micromonosporaceae bacterium, assembly GCA_036557785.1. GTDB lineage: Bacteria > Actinomycetota > Actinomycetes > Mycobacteriales > Micromonosporaceae > DATBGZ01. Next base: position 12,192 of record DATBGZ010000029.1, on the reverse strand, counting down.
GAGCCGGTCGTCGGCGTACGTGAGCGCCGACTGGAGCAGGCTCACCCGGTCGCGCTGGCGCTCCGGCGCCCGGTCCAGCCGCAGCCGTTTCTGTGCCGCGGCCAGGGCCTGCGTGCTGATGTCCACGCCGACGATCCGCGTGAAGCGCTTGTCCCGCATCACATCCGACAGCAGGGCCCCCGGCCCGCAGCCGAGGTCGAGCACGCTCGCGGCACCCGATCGCTCCAGTTCGGCGAGGACGGCGCGCCGGCGCTGGCGGGCCAGCGGCACCCGCGCGTCCTGCGGCAGGTCTGCCTCCTCGTCCGCCGCGGCCGCCGGGTCGCGACCCTCCACAGTGCCCGGATCCGGCTCAGCCTCCGCTGCCCGTAGCGCCTCGATGCGCTGCGACGCGGCCCAGGCCAGGGCTTGGCTGTGCGCGAGGTAGCGCCGGCTGATCAGATCGCGTTCCGGGTGCGCCGCGAGCCATCCGGTGCCCGCGCGCAGCAACTTGTCCACCTCGTCGGAGCTCACCCAGTAGTGTTTCGCGTCATCGAAGACGGGCAGCAGGACATAGAGCTGGTTGAGCGCGTCCGCGACCCGCAGCATGCCGGTCATGGACAGGTCGAGGTAACGGGACTCACCCCACTGGGGAAAGGCGGGATCCAGCGGCGCGGCGCTCGCCGCGACACGCCAGCCCAGGGGTTCCAGCAGCCGGATGGCCAGCTCTACCCCGCCCCGGCAGCGCAACGCCGGAATCCTTACGGTCAGGTCGATCGCCGTGGCCGCGAGCTCAGGTCGGTCGCGCGACTCGCCCCGCATCGCGCTGCGGAAGGCTCGGTTGAGCGCTGCGGCGAGCAGGCTCGACGCGGCGTACGGGCGGTCGTTGACGTAGCGGCCAAGCGAGAAACCCGACGGCTGCCCGCGGCCGGGCCCTCCCCCGAGCCGGTTCGGGTCGACGTCGAGGATCAGGGCCGCAGTGCATCGCTGCGCGGACGCCTCCGGGAAGCAGACGTACGCGGTGCCGGTGGGTACGTCGAAGGCGTGCACCCGAGCGGGGTGCTTGACCAGCAGGTAACCCAGATCAGTGGCGGGCACATGGGTCGTGGTCAGCGTCAGCAGCACCGCACCATGGTGCCAACCCCGAACCGCAGCGGTCGCGTCGATTCTCGCCCACCGCGACCCAGCCGCCCGGGTGCACCCGTGGGTAACTACGGTTCCCGGTAGTCGTCTTCCAGCTCAACCACCCGGGCCTGCTCGATGGCGTCCCACTCGCTGGCCTCGACATTGACATGGATCTCCGGCTCGGCGCCCTCGCCGGGGTCGGCCGGTGTCGCCTGCTCCGCGACGTCCTCCGGGGACGCCTCGGGGTCACGCTCCTCCGGCACGAGGTGGTCCTCGGCCGTCCGGTCATCGGGAACGCTCATGGGTGCACCCTCCCCACGACTGGCTGGGACCATCGTGCCTCCACGTTAGTGGCTCGGCCGGGCCAGCGCCGGGTACTTCGGCCCGACGTGTGCGCGGGGGTGGGTGACGGCAGCGGCCGCCACTGCGGGATACTGCGCGCGGGGACAGCGCGGTCCGGACGGCCAATCCCGTACGGGTTGCGCAGCCGTACGGCCACACAGACCAGGGAGCCCGCACGATGCCCATCGCGACCGCAGAGATCTACGCCGAGATGATCTCCCGTGCCAAGGCGGGAGGGTTCGCGTACCCGTCCATCAACGTCACCTCCTCCCAGACCCTCAACGCGGCACTGCGCGGGTTCGCGGACGCCGCCAGCGACGGCATCATCCAGATATCGACGGGTGGCGCCGAGTACCTGTCCGGGGCGACGGTCAAGGACATGGCGACCGGGTCGATCGCCTTCGCCGCGTTCGCGCACGAGGTCGCGAAGAAGTACCCGGTGAACGTCGCTCTGCACACCGATCACTGCCCGAAGGACAAGCTCGACGGGTTCGTACGCCCGCTGCTCGCCATCTCCAAGGAGCGGGTCGCGCGGGGCGACGAGCCCCTGTTCCAGTCGCACATGTGGGACGGCTCAGCCGTGCCGTTGGCGGAGAACCTCTCGGTCGCCTCGGAGCTGCTGGCCGAGGCGGCGGCCGCCAAGGTGATCCTCGAGATCGAGGTGGGCGTGGTCGGGGGCGAGGAGGACGGCATCGTCGGCGCGATCGACGAGAAGCTCTACTCCACCGTGGACGATGCGCTGGCCACCGCTGCGGCGCTGGGTCTCGGCGAGAAGGGGCTCTACATCGCCGCCTTCACCTTCGGCAATGTGCACGGGGTCTACAAGCCGGGCAACGTCAAGCTACGCCCCGAGATCCTCAAGGAGATCCAGGACGCGGTTGGAGCCAAGTACGGGCTGGCCAAGCCGTTCAACCTCGTCTTCCACGGCGGCTCCGGGTCGCTGCTCGAGGAGATCCACGCCGCGGTGGAGTACGGCGTGGTGAAGATGAATATCGACACAGATACGCAGTACGCGTTCACGCGACCCGCGGCGGGGCACATGTTCCGCAACTTCGACGGAGTACTGAAGGTCGACGGCGAGGTCGGTGACAAGAAGGCCTACGACCCGCGTACCTGGGGCAAGCTCGCCGAGGCGAGCATGGCCCAGCGAGTCGTGCGCGGCTGCGAGGACCTCCGCTGCGCCGGCACCCATCTCGCCTGACCCCCGCTGTAGCCCTGTTGATTCCTGTAGCCCTGTTGATCTAGGGCTGCGGACCGTGGTTTGATCTCCGACCACGTTCCGTAGCCCTAGATCAACGGCAGGGGTTATCCACAGGCCCGCCAGTTATCCACAGATCGCCACGCGTGAGTGGCGGTTCGCCATCGTGACCTCCAGTGTCATCGCGTGGACCTGTACCGCGAAGCACAGCAGTACCCAGGAACTCTTCAGGGCCGGGCAACCGTGGCCCGGACGGCGCAACTGCCGCTGACGAAGAGCGCGGCTGGCTGGCGCACGTCCCACAACCAGGGCGTCGCCCGTCCGTACCGCGGTTACTATCTCCTGGGGTCCGCGCCGACAGATCTCCTCGACCGGTGTCGGGCCACGATTGCCGTCGCCTCACCGCGTGCCGTTATCGGGTTCCACTCGGCCGCGGCACTGCTGGGGTTCGGCATCACCGACTCGGACGTGATCCATCTGGTGGTGCCTGCGGGCGAGCCGTTCCCCCAGCGACGGGGCATCGCCGTGCACCAGTCAGTCGTGCCCATCCGTGACCCGGTCGAGGTCGCGGGCGTCGTATGCACGGGTGGAGCCCGTACGGCCATCGACCTGGCCCGGGCGCTGCCCCGGGCACAGGCGCTGTCCGTGCTCGACGCCGCGCTCTCGTGCGGCGCATGCACCGCCGACGACCTGGCGGCCGAAGTCCGGCTCCACCACGGCCTCAAGGGCTACCGGCGAGCACTGGAACTGGTCCCGCTGGCGGATGGGCGCTCACAGTGCGCCCAGGAGACCCACCTGCGGCTCATCCTGCGGGACGCGGGGCTGGTCAGCTTCGAGCCCCAGCTCCCCGTCTGGGACTCCGGCGATTGGCCGCGCTACTTCCTCGACCTCGCCGATGCTCGCCTGCGGGTCTGCGCGGAGTACGACGGCTCGTCCCACCTCGACCGACGCCGGTTGCGGGAGGACCGCGCACGACACAACTTCCTGTCGACTCGCCATTGGAGGGTTCGCTATTTCACGGACTTCGACATCTATCGCGCGCAATCCGGCGTGGTCCGCACCATCCGCGCCGCCATCGCCGACGCGCTCACCGACCACCGCGCGGGATTGATCTAGGGCTACGGAACGTGGTCGAAGATCAAACCACGGTCCGCAGCCCTAGATCAACACAGGTGGAGCGGGGTCGGGGCGGGGGCGGGGAGGACGGGGGCCCAGTGGGGAGTGAGCGGGGTGGCGGTGAAGTCGTAGCGAACCCGGTCGGCGGCGATGCCGACCAGTGCGAGCGACCCGGATCCGTAGACCCGCCCCGCGAGGTCGGGCTGTGTGCCGTCGAACTCGTGGCGGATGAGTAGAGCCCGGGGGTCGTCGAGGGCCAGGCCGTCCCCACGGAGGAGGTCGACCCAGGGTCCCCACGCGGCCTCGGTCGTTGCGGCGGCCAGCGGCGGGTCGGGGAGCGCCGCGAGCAGCGGGGCGAAGTGGGGCACGAGCGGATCCGAGACCGCCCCGACGCCGTCGTTGACGATGATGTGGTCGCCGGCAGCGAGCCGATGGTGGACGACGGAGACGCCGTCCCAGCTCCAGACCTCCACTGTGGACGCGGTACCGAGCAGCAGATGGAACCCGTCGTACCCCTCGAAGGTCGGCGGGAGCGTTCCGGCCACGGCGGCCAGGGGCAGGCTGCCGCGCGACGGGCGGGTTCCCGACGGGGGCGGGGGTAGCCGTACTCCGTTGAGCACGGCGGCCACGGCCGGCGAGCCGCGACCACTGGGCGCCGGGTCCACGGCGAGCCAGGTACCCCCAGCCGTACGGTCACGACCGCCCACAAGGGACGGATGCGTCGGCCAGTGCGCGGCGGGCGGGTCCCAGGACCGGTCGAGGAACTCGTCCCGTACCGCTGCCACCAGCAACGGCCACGCCGAACCCGGCGCCAGGCGCAGCAGCACCGTGCACATGATCGCCACGCTACCGCTGAGGCGACCCGCTCAACAGTCGGCGGGCAGCGGCGGCAGCACGACACAGCGCTGTGGAGTGTCGAGCCAGGAGGGCGCGACGCGTACGCTGGTCAACCGCTCCACCAGGGTCAGCGCCGACGACTCGGCCCCGAACAGGCCGAACGGCAGGCCCTGCAGCGCATCGGCGAGGCTGTGCCGGGCGATGCTGTTGCGAGGCCCGGGGTCCAGCAACGGGTCGAACTCGCAGACGATGCGTCCGTCGACGGCGTAGACGAAGCGCATCACCGCCTGCACGTTGCGGAAGAAGCATGCGATGCGTGCCCCTTGGGACAGCGGGCCGACCACCTCCTCGGCGCGCCACCCGTTGTGCTCCGCCACGAGCAGCCCGCCGTCGACGGCCCCGACCTGCGCCAACTGCGGGCCGTCGGCCGGCCAGAAGCACTCGTCGAAGGTCCGCGGTCGCGTGGCATGGGCCGGATCACCGCCGAGGCGTCGTATCGCATCATCGATGCCGATGCCTACGATGGCGGTGAAGCAGTACGCCTCCAGCGTGTCGACCCACTCGTACCCACGAAGCCCGTGCACCCACCGATCATCCGCCGGTCAGCACCGTTACCGCCTGCGCAACCTCGTCCGTGACCAGGATCAGGCGTCGCAGGTCACCCTGCGGTGCGGCCGCGAGCAGCGGTTCGAGCAGCGCCGGGACCGGGACCGTCCGGGTCCAGTAGGACCGGTCGAGGAAGACCAGCGGCGCCGGTTCGCCTTCCGTGCGGTAGAACGCCTTCGTGGCGGCCTGGAAGATCTCCTGCACCGTGCCGGCCCAGCCGGGGGCGAAGACGACGCCACCACCGGCCAGGTGCAGCAGGGTGTCCTCCCGAAGGGCATTGGAGAAATACTTGGCGATCGCCCCCGCGAAGAGGTTCGCCGGCTCGTGCCCATAGAGCCACGTCGGTACCGAGAGCCCGCCCGCCCTCGGCTCGTCGGTATGGTGCGCCTTGCGCACCTCCACGGCGACGCGCGTGTAGCCCTCCGGGTGGTGGAAGTCGGGTGCACCGGCGAGCCGGTCGATCGCGTCGACGAGGTCGGCCTCCGTACGGTCACCGCCCGCCAGGTAGGCGCCGAGGTTCGCGGCCTCCATCACGCCCGGACCGCCGCCCGTGGCGACGACGCGACCCGCCCGCGCCAGTTCGTAGGCGAGATCGGCCGCGAGCCGGTACGCCGGCGCCCCGCGTGGCACCGCGTGTCCGCCCATGATCCCGACGATGCGCGGCCGCGGGGTGCTCAGCTGCAGCGTGGCGAGCGCCCGGTCGATGCCCGCGTCGTGCAGCCGTTGGGCCAGCGCCTCCCGGACGTCGGGCACCGGCCCGCCGTGGCTCGTGAAGTGCCGGAACACCACGGTGTCGTACGTGGCCTCGAAGCCGCCCGTGTCAAACCCGGCGACGAGGTCGTCGGCGGTGTAGAGCCGCGACGGCGTGGTGGGGTAGGGAACGCCCGCCAGCACCGGCACGACGCTGCCGCCCCGTCGCACCACGTCCGCCGAGGCCTCGTTGTCGACGAACCGGCATCCCACGAACAGGGCATCGTGGACGTCGACGGCGCTCAGGTCGGGCGGGTCGAGGTCGAGGTGGAGCCCGAGCAGCGTCAGCCCGCGCAGGCTGCCATCGGCGAGGTGGAGGTCGAGTTCGGCCCGGGTCTCGATCTCGAGTGGGCTCGCGTCGCGTGTCCACGGTCGCCCCGCTCCTCGCGGCGGCGGCGGGAGTGTCGCGGCGAGGGCCAGCCGACGGTCAGCGGAGGGCTCGAGCGGGGGACTTGTCGGCACGCCCGCCATTGCACCACGCAGTGTGCGCTACCAGTCGAACCGAGGGCGCCGTTCGCGATTGAATGGCTGGATGCAGAACCTGCTGCCCGAAACACCGGCGACCCTGCTGCCCGCCGACGCCATGCCGCCCGTCGGCGGTCTGTCACCCGAGGAGTACGCGGCCCGCTACCCGGCCTCCAGCGCCGCCTGGGCGACGCTGGCGGAGCAGGCGCTCGCCGATCGGAAGTTCGTGCTGGCGTACGCGTTCGCGCGCACCGGATACCACCGTGGCCTGGACCAGTTGCGGCGCAACGGGTGGAAAGGGCACGGCCCGATCCCGTGGAGCCACGAGCCCAATCGGGGCTTCCTGCGCTGCCTGCACACACTCGCCCGGGCCGCGGATGCCATCGGTGAAGCCGACGAGGCGGCGCGGTGTGCGCAATTCCTGCGCGACAGCGACCCGGCCGCGGCCGACGCACTCGCGGGTTGACGCCGTGGGCCGACCGGCCCGGCGCACGCTACAGGCCGTCGGCGACGGCAGCGGCGATGCGCAGCCATGCTCGGCGGCTCTCCGGCGACAGGGCGGTGTAGTCGACCGGGGAGCCCGAGTCGAGGTGCCGGTCGTACGGGGCCCGGAGCACGGCCCGGCAGCGCAGCTCGAAGTGGTCCTCGATCGTCGCGATGTCGACGTCGGCACGGTGCGGCGGCAGGGTCACCACCGCCACGGCGCGCCGGACCAGCTCCCGACGGCCGGTCTGCTCCAAATGGTCGAGCAGCCGCGCCGCCGTCTCGGCCGAGTCATTGCGGGCGGACATGGTGACCACGAGCTGGTCGGTGGCGTCGATCGCCGCCTGCCAGTTCTCCGCGCGGGCATTGTTGCCCGTATCGACGAGGAGAAGTTTGTAGAAGCGCCCCACGACCTCCCGGATGTCGCGGAACGCGGCCGCGGTCAGCATCTCGCCCGCCGTGGCCGCCTCGTCCGAGGCGAGGACATCGAAGGATGCGCCCTCCTGCGGCCGCACGTACGCGGCGAGCTCCCCCACCCGACCACCGGGTCCGTGGAAGCGGTGCAGGTCGCGCAGCAGATCCCGTACGGTCCAGCCGTGCACGTCGGTCTGCGCCCGCATCCCCAACGTGCCCTGGGTCTCGTTGTTGTCCCAGGCGAGCACGAAGCCGCCCCGCGCCTGTCCCAGGGTCATCCCGAGCATGAGCGTCGCGACCGTCTTGCCCGCGCCGCCCTTGGGATTGACCACAGTCACCTGACGCAGTCCGCCGAAGGAGCGCCGGACCGCGGTGAGGTCCTCGCGCTCCTCGACCTCGCGACGGCCTGGGCGCAGCCGGACCAGCCCGAACGTGCCGCGGTGGGCCGCCGCCCGCACACCCGTGCTGGCCACCCAGTCGCGTGGGCGCACGACCCGGCGGGCGGTCAACGCGTCCGCGGTGGGGACGGCGTACTGCAGGCCAACGTCGACCTCCGGGTACGGCTGGTGCTCCGGTGGCGCGTCGGCATCGATCACGACCACATCGTCGAAGCGGGGGTCCACAGTGGATGGCGGCTCGACCGGGGCGGCCACCCGGTGGTAGATCCCGCCCAGTGGCGCACCCTGCCTCGTGGCGGCCACGGCGGGCCCGGACGGCGTCGGGGGCGGGTTCGGGCTCTCGGCCTCCCGGGGTGCGTCCAGGCCGGGCTCCGGCGTGCGGCGGAGCGGCGGCGCGCTCCAGGGCGAGTGCTCGGGATAGCGTGGTACCTGCTCGTCTTCCCGCTCATCCATTGCCTGGTCACCCCCTACCGTGCGGCTAGCGTCGCATACGGGGGGCAGTCAGCGCACTACAGCACGTAGGTGGCCCACCCGCCCGGTTCGGTCCACCACGACCGCTTGTGGGTGATCGGTCCGACCGATCCATCATCGACAGACTTGATTGCACCCTGGCTCGGCGTGATGCTCATGGCTCGCCCGCGGGCCCGGCGGACCTCGACCCGTACATCCGCCGACCGCACCAGGCGCCGCCGCAAGAGCGGGACCGCCACCGCCACTTCGACCAACCCATCGTCACCGAGCGCGGCCGAGATCAGCGGCAGACCCGCGAGGTCGCAGGTGCCCGCGTTGCCGGCCGCGGCGGCGAGGAGGGTCTCGTTCCCGTCGGAGAGGACGATGTCGTCGACCTCGATGCGCGCCCGCAGCGGTACCGGCGAACTTCCGTCGAAACCACCGAAGAGCACCGCGTGCAGCGTGACCGATCCCGCTTGGGTGCGCAGCAGATCCCAGCGGCGCGTCCGGCCGCCCAGTGTCGCCATGGCGACATCGGCCGGCGTCGTCGGCAGACCGAGTGCGGCACACAACGGCGGCGCCGCGGGCGCCAACGGCAGCACCGCCACCGGCGGCGCGTCATAGCTGGTCCGGTTGGCGGGCAGGTCGTCGGGGCGGCGCGACGGCGCGGGGGCGAGCGCCCGGACCATCCGGCGTACCACGGCCCGCACCTCGGCGTCGCTCGCCGCGGCCACGACGAGCCGGGCCTCGCCCGCGATCACCCGCTTGACCACCTGGTCGATCTCGGCGTCGCTCTCAGCGGTGACCGGCTCGGCCGTGGCGCCCCCGGCCCGCAGCGCCTCGGCACAGGCGAGCACGGACACCCGCGCGGGCCCGGCCTCGCGGCCTGAGCGTTCGGGCCCGGCCTCGCGGCCTGAGCGTTCACGGCCGGCGGTGCCGCAGCCGCAGGCGTCACTGGCGCCACATCCGTGGTGGTCGGGATCCCGGAGTGTCAGGATCTGTACCGGCGCCACGATCACTCCTTCCGGCGGTTCGTTTTGTTAGCCTGACATCCCGGGAGCCGAGGACCGACGCCCATCCCCGACAGCCAGTCAGCAAGTGCGCGGAGGCGGCCATGCCAGCGATCGTGCTCATCGGGGCCCAGTGGGGGGACGAGGGCAAGGGCAAGGTTACGGACCTGCTCGGTGAGCGGGTCCAGTACGTCGTGCGCTACCAGGGCGGCAACAACGCCGGGCACACGGTGGTGCTCCCCGATGCACGCAAGTTCGCCCTGCACCTGTTGCCCTCGGGCGTGCTCACCCCGGGTTGCGTGCCGGTGATCGGCAATGGCGTTGTGGTGGACCCGAAGGTCCTGCTCGCCGAGATCGACGGCCTGAGCGGGCGGGGCATCTCCTGCGATGCCTTGATGATCTCGGCCGACGCGCATCTGATCATGCCGCACCACCGTGCCCTGGACCGGGTTGTCGAGCGGTACCTCGGCTCGGCCCGGATCGGCACGACCGGTCGTGGCATCGGTCCCGCGTACGGCGACAAGGTGGCCCGTGTCGGCATCCGCGTCCAGGACCTGCTCGATCCGGGCATCCTGCGGCAGAAGCTCGAGCTCGTGCTGCGGGAGAAGAACCAGATGCTGGTCAAGGTCTACAACCGCAAGGCGATCGACGTGGGCGCGGTGGTCGAGGAGTATCTGGCGTACGGCGAGCGGCTGGCGCCGTACATCAAGGACACCAGGCTGGAGCTCTCGCGGGCCTTGGAGCGGGGCGAGATCGTGCTGCTGGAGGGCGCGCAGGCGACCCTGCTCGACGTGGACCACGGCACCTACCCGTTCGTGACCTCCTCGAACCCGACCGCCGGCGGTGCATGCGTCGGCGCTGGGGTCCCGCCAACGCGGATCACGCAGGTCATCGGCGTGGCGAAGGCGTATACAACCCGGGTCGGCTCGGGCCCGTTCCCCACCGAGCTCTTCGACGACAATGGGGCACATCTGAGCAAGATCGGTGCCGAGTTCGGCACCACGACCGGTCGGGCGCGCCGCTGCGGCTGGTTCGACGCCGTGGTCGCCCGGTACGCGGTGCGGGTCAACGGGATCACCGATCTCGTGGTGACAAAGCTCGATGTCCTATCTGGACTGGAGCGGGTTCCGATCTGCGTGGCGTACGACGTGGACGGGCGCGTTGTCGATGAGATGCCGATGACACAGACCGCCATCCACCACGCCAAGCCGGTCTATGAGGACCTGCCCGGGTGGTGGGAGGACATCTCCAAGTGCCGGACCGTCGACGAACTCCCCGACAACGCCCGCCGCTACCTCGAGCGGATCGAGGAGCTCTCCGGCGCCCGGGTGAGCGTGGTCGGGGTCGGTCCCGGCCGCGACGAGAACGTCATCCTGCACCCGCTCCTGCCTGAGTAGAGCCGTGGCCGCGGCATCGCCGGCGTGGGACGCTGGTCGGCGTGGGTACGCCTCCGCCAGCGGTGCGCGCCCTTCCCGCCGTGCCTGGGGTGTACCGGTTCCGCGACGAGCGCGGGCGCGCCCTCTACATAGGACGGGCAGTGGAGCTGCGGCGGCGCGTCGCCTCGTACTGGGGTGACCTGCGCGACCGGCAGCACCTGCGTCGCATGGTTCCGCGCGTGGCCCGCGTCGAGGCCGTCGCCTGCGACAGCCACCACGAGGCGGCCTGGCTGGAGCGCAACCTGCTCGAGCACTCCTGCCCGCCGTGGAACCGGGCGGTCGGGGTCGAGTCGACTGTCTACATCAGACTCGGCCGCGCTCTCGAGGTCCGGCACGATCCGGCCGGCCCCGGCCGCGTCTTCGGGCCCTACCTCGGCGGGGACAAGGTCCGCTTGGCGGTCTCCGGGTTGCGGCGGGCGCTGGCGGTGGCGTACGCGGGCGACGGGCTCGGTGGCTTCGACCGGGACATGGCCCGCGTCCGTGGCGTGCAGCCCGGGTCGCGGGCCGGCCTGCACGCCCAGGTGGCGTCGGTGCTGGACCGGGATCCCGCCGCGGCACAGCGCGTCCGGGCGGCGCTGACCGAGCGGCGTGACGCGGCCGCGGGTGCGCTCGCGTTCGAGCTGGCGGCCCGGATCCAGGAGGAGCTGGCAGCTCTGGACTGGGTCGTCGCGGAGCAGAAGGTCACGACACCGGGCGGCGAGGCCGACATCGACGGATGGTGCGATGGCGTGCTGGTCAGCTTCCAGCTTCGGCAGGGCCGGGTCCGGTCGTGGAGCCAACGGGCATGCGGCGAGAAGGCCGCCACGGCTCGGGTCGAGTCCACGCCGGCCGACTGGCGTACGTTCGCCGCCCGCAACGCGGCCCTCGCCGCCCGGATGATCGCGCGCGCCGAGTCCGGCTGACCGGGGCACCTCCTGCGCGTCTCAGATCTGGGTGGTTGGCTCTGGTCTGGGACGCTGCCGTTGGTGGATTGGCGTGGTTGAGCGGGCTGCGGGTTGGTCGGGCTGGTCCGGGCTGGGTGGGGATAGGTCGGCGGCCCGGCGTGGTTGGACATGACGCACCCGGAAAGCACGCAGGGTGAGCGACGCCCGGCCCCCCGTCACGCACGGTGACGGTATGGCGCGGTCGGTGTCGAGTCTCGGATCGGTTGTGTGCGCCCCGCCGCCGTGGCGGGTGTGGCCCCCGGTCCTCCGATGACCTGTGAGGGAGTCTTTGTGATGACACGCAAGCTGTCGCGTCTGCATACGATCATCGCCGGTGGCGCGTTCGCGCTCGCGGGTATCGTCGGCGGTCCGGCCGCGGCGATGTCCGCCGCGGGGCACCATGCCGCCACGACCAGCCCGCCGTCGGCGGCGGTGGCCCAGGCCGACCAGGCCGTGCAGGCCGCCACCGGCCCGGCCCAGTCCAGCCCGGCCCAGTCCAGCCCGGCCCAGCCCGGTTCGGCACCCTCGGATCAGGATCTGCATCCGGTCGCGGTCAGTGGGGCGCAGCAGCAGTTCAGCCCCGATCACGAGCAGTTGGCCAACACCAAGGCGATCGTGGACGCGGCCAAGGACATGAACCTGCCGCCGCGGGCGTGGGAGATC